>JBEGOM010000043.1:0-18484 GCA_041181985.1 Pseudomonadota bacterium
GGCATGTTGTTGTTGGCCTTGCAAGGTGCTGATGCGGTAGATGCTTGGTTGAAGAAAGGTCGATTGCGTACCTTCACTTCGCACACCATCACCGACCACGAACGTTTGCGACAAGAGATGGCCAACATTCGGGCACAAGATTGGAGCTTGTCTGAGCAACAACTCGACTTGACCTACCGCGGTGTGGCCGTGCCCTTGCGCGATCACAAGGGCAACACCATTGCCGCTTTGAGTGTGAGCATGCCGATGCAATTTGAATCGTCCCAACAAGCGATTGATCGCGTGCTGCCTCTGCTGCGCGAAACAGCACAGAGCTTGCGTCAATTGCTTTGAACAGCGCATGTAGTTTTACTTCAAAGGCGAGACAGCCGTAGGCATGGCAATGGTCGATGTCATCGCCGTGGTCAACCATGCAGGACCACCCTTGGGCGGCCAAATGCCTTGCGCCACTGAATCGGCGCGCGCTTTGCCGCGTGCATCGACCGAGGGGTAGGCCCAAATATTGGTGAATCGCAGCGGGCCATCGAGCGCCACCATCGCGCCCACACAAGGTGAAATTTTTTCGCGCTCTGGCACCGCCTGTTGCCACAAGTCGATCGTGGGTTGCACACCACCGGGTTTGATGCCATAGGTGCGAATTTCATACACCGGCCCATGAATGCCCGACTCTGCAGAGGGTCGGATGGGTTTCATCCAAGGAAAGCCTTGGTAGCTGGTGTACTCAATGCTCTGCATGAAGGCAGCGCAGCCGAAGGGGTCAGCGTTGTGTTGTGTGCGCGCGCGTTCGGCTTGCAAATCTTCTAACGAAGAAAAACCACGCAACACGATCATTTGGTTGAGCACGCCAATGTCGCTGAACCAGCAACCCAACAACTCACCTTTGCAGCCAGCAGCTGAGGCATAAGTTTGCACAGCCGTAGCAGCCTGCCCAGCGGTGCCGAATGACAGCGTCAATGTGGCGATTTCGTAATACATAGTTTCTCCAGTTGAAGTGGTTTCAATTTTTTCTGTTTGCGCTGCTGCATGGTGTGCAGCAATATAGCCAAAGGTCATGGCAGGTCCTAAGGTGATGCCACCGCTGGGGTAGTTACCCCCCATCATGCTGCTCATGTCATTGCCGCCGGCATACAAACCTGCAATCGGTTGTGCGTTGGCATTCAACACTTGTGCATACGCATTGGTGCGCACACCTGCAAAAGTGCCCAAGCTGCCAGCCACCACGCGCACGGCATAAAACGGTGCTTGCAACAAAAGCGCCATGCAAGGGTTGGGGCCATCGTGTGATGCATCGCCTTGTATGCGGTTGTAAGGTGTTTCGCCTTTGTGGAAATCTTCATCGATACCCATCTGTGCTTGAGCGTTGTATCGCACAACCGTTTGTTTCAGTTGTTCAGCGTCAATGCCACAGGTTTGTGCCAAGGCTTGCAATGAATGGGCACGCTTCAAATAACCATTGCGCAACATCTGCCCCAAAGGCACCGGTGCAGGCTTGACCGCACCTAAACCGTAGCGACGAATGAAGCGGTGGTCACACACCAACCACGCTTGCACAGTTTGCTGCACTGGTGTGGCCTTGATCAGCGCTTGCATGAAGTCGTGGTACGAATCGGCTTCGTTCACAAACCGTTCACCTGCAGCAGTGACTGCGATCAAACCTGGCTTGGCGCGCTCAATCAAGTGCGGAAAATGCGCCACACTGCCATCGGCACGCGGCACCAATGACACAGGTGCCAATGCTGCGGCTTGTTTCAAATCTTTGGCGACCACTGCGCCCACACCTTCAGCCATGCGCAAACCGTCGCCGGTGTTGCCTCGCGAAGCTGCAGAAAAATGTGCGTTGCCTTGTGGGTCGTGCGGCAACAATTGTTGTTTGCGTTGGCTGTCATGTGGAAAACCACCACAAGCCAACACCACACCGCATCGTGCATGCACTTGCACTTTGCCTTCAGGCGTTTGCAACACAGCACCTGTCACGCGTGCTTGGGTTTCGCTGCGCAACAACGACAGTGCAGGACTGTTGACACGCAAATCCACACCCGCTTCTTGTGCCGAAGCCACCAACGCACCAGCCAACGCATGGCCATTCACCAAGCGCATGCTGCGACCGTAGCGCAGCCAATCGAGGGCATAAGTGGCCACACGCTTGGTGACATACACCAACGATTCCCAAGACCGCATGGCATTCAAGTAATGGCGCAACTCTGCGCCTGAGGCAATGCCCAAACCCAAGAAAGTGGTTTCATACAACGGCGGTTTGAGTTGTGCAATGCGCTCACCCAAACGACGGCCATCCATAGGTGCCGCACACACCGAACGGCCACCCAAGGCAGCATCAGGTGTGTTGCCGTGAAAGTCGGGAATCACATTGCCATCGATGAATTGCAAGGCGGTGTGGTCTTTGAAAAACTGCACCATGCGTGGGCCGTTGTGCAAATACATGCGCGCTTTGGCTTCGTCAAATTGCGCACCCAATTCATGGCGCAAATACGACAAGGGTTTTTCAATGTCTTCCCAAATACCTGCTTTGAGTGCCAGCGGGTTGCGTGGTATCCACATCCAACCGCCCGACCACGCAGTGGTACCACCGAGTTGCGCGTCTTTCTCAGCCACGATGACTTTCAAACCCAAATGCGCAGCAGTGACAGCAGCAGACAAACCACCGGCGCCTGAACCCAACACCAACAGATCGCACTCGAGTTCTTGCATCAACCCACGCTCACTTCAAGCTGCGTAAATGGGTTGCAAACGCACATTGGCGTTGCCACGCGCTAACAAAGGCGATGCACCACTGGCTGCTGCAAGTTGCGCGGCACACGAGAGCAAATCGGGCGCAATGGCCAACATGCGTTCGCGCGTCAATCGCGCTGAAGGACCGGCCACGCTGATGGTACCCATGGGCAACTGACCGGCCAAGCCCACCGGTGCGGCAATCGCATTCAACCCAGCGGTGTAGGTTTCTTCGGTCAACGCAAAACCTTGTTTACGTGTTTCTTGCAAGGCTTTCAACACAGCTTTCAAACTGCTCGGTGCATTGGGGCCAAATTCTTTGGCACTGCCCACACCTTGTTTTGAAATGAGCGCCAACGCATCGTCGTCTTTCAAAGTAGACAACCAAGCCCAACCCGATGACGAACAACTCAAGCGCGCGATGCTTCCCATGTCGGGGTCGTAACGCAAACCTTGTCGTGCACCTTGTGCCCGCGCGACCCATGTCAGTCGATCACCATCGACCACCGACAAACGCACCAACTCACCGGTTTGCTCAGCCAAACGATCTAACAAAGGTTGCGCCACATCGATGACACCGGTTTTGCTTAAAAAACTCAAACCCAATGACACCAGTTTGGTGGTCAACACATATTCACCTTGTTCGCGGGTTTGACGCACATAACCGTAGCGCACCAAGTCGGCCAACAAACGGTGCGCGGCACTTTTGGGCATGTTCAAACGCTCGGCCAACACGGCCAGCTCCACGCCCTGCCCTTGCTCGGACAGCAACTCCAAAAGACCCAAGGTTCGTTCAAGTACACCGCTCATGGGCCGGACTTTATCACAAAATCAAAATCAAATTCAATAGTTGAACGCTGTTCCATTTTTGGATAAACTGTCGCCATTCTTCAACTTTTTGCCCTGCCCCATGCTCGAGAATTTCAGCGGCGCCACCCGCGTCCACATCATTGTTGGCGACCCAATTGCCCAAGTGAAATCGCCATTTGGTGTGACACAAGCCTTTGAATCGTTGGGCAAAGACGCGATCTGCGTGCCTGCGCAAGTGCCCACCCAAGATTTGTCGCGTTGGTTCGAGGGCGTGTCGTTGGCGCGCAATGTGGACGGCATCATCGTGACTGTGCCGCACAAGTTCGATTGCTACGCACTTTGCAAAACCGCATCCCCCCGCGCTGAATTTTTGGGCGCGGTCAACACCATGCGTCGCAACTCGGACGGCAGTTGGCATGGCGACATGTTCGATGGTTTGGGTTATGTCACCGCCATGCAAAACAAAGGTTGTGATTTGAAAGGCAAAAAAGCCTTGTTGGTGGGTGCTGGCGGCGCTGGTTCTGCGATTGCACACAGCTTGGTGTTGGCGGGTGTGCGCGAGTTGGTCATTCACGATGAAAGCACCGACCGCCGTGAATCATTGATTAAGCGCTTGAGCAGTTTGAACCTCGGCAAAGTGGTCAACGGTAGCGCTGACCCCACGGGTTGCGATGTGGCGATCAACGCTACGCCTGTGGGCATGAAAGCCACCGACCCAACACCGATTTTGGTAGATGCCATCACGCCGCAAATGTTTGTGGGCTGCGTCATCACCGTGCCTGCTGTGCCACCGCTGATTGAAGCTGCGCGTGCCAAAGGTTGCAACACCGTCATTGGTGGTGAGATGTTTGCCCAAGTGCGTGAATTGATGGTTCAATTTTTAACTGAGGTGTGACCATGCAAACACTCTCCCCCCTTCGCTCAAAAATCTACACCGACTTATCGCAGTACACCAACCACGACAGTTTCGATGTGGTCGTGATCGGTTCGGGTGGCGCTGGCTTTTCAGCTGCACTCAACGCAAGCCTTGAAGGTGCACGCGTGTTGTTGGTCGAACGCACTCAACATGTGGGCGGCACCACTGCGCTGTCCGCATCGACCAGTTGGATTCCAGGCACCGCGCGTGGCCTTAAGGTCAACCCCGACGACACGCCCGAGCGTGTGGCCACCTTCTTGAACCACGCGGTGGGTGATCGCTCTGACCCCGCTATGCGACAAACTTTCATTGACCACGGCCCCAAAGCGGTGGAAAAGTTTGAACGCGAAACAGCCTTGCAATTTCAAGTGCGCCAATTGCACCCCGACTATTTGTCAGAGCTCGAGGGCTCGGTGCTCAGAGGTCGCGCGATTGAGCCACAACCCTTCGACGCCAAATTGCTTGGCCCCAACATGACCTTGGTGCGTCCACCCATTCCTGAATTCACCGTGCTCGGCGGCATGATGGTCGACCGCGATGACATCTTTCATTTGCTGCGATTGAAAGAAACATGGGCTTCGTTCAGCTACAGCGTGCGCATCATCGTGCGACATTTTTTAGACAAGCTGCTGTACCCACGCAGCACCCGTTGGGTCATGGGTAACGCCATGATTGCGCGTATGCTTTACAGCTACATCGCGCGCAAAGGACATTTGGTCACGCAAACCGAAGTGACCGCGTTGCTGAAAAATGAAAACGGTGTGCATGGCGTGGTGTTGCTTCAAACACTGGGCAACGGTCAAACCATTGAACGCACTTTGAATGTCAAAGGCGGCGTCATCTTGGCCAGCGGTGGTTTCAATCGCCACCCCACGCGTCGCAACGAACTCTTGCCAGGTGCGCAAGAAAAATGGTGTCCTGCAGGGCCAGGACACACCGGCAGTGCACAACAGTTGGCACTCGATGCCGGTGGCCATTTGGGTGAAGGTGGATTGAGCCACGCGTTTTGGGCACCGGTGTCCATCCGTCAACGCCAAGACGGCAGCACCGCTGCATTTCCTCACTTCGTGATGGACCGCGGCAAACCCGGCATGATCACCGTCGACAGCCAAGGTCAACGGTATGTGAACGAATCCACCTCGTACCACTTGTTTGGCATCGCCATGCAAAAACACCACCAACAAACACCTTGCGTGCCTTCGTGGTTGGTGTGCGATGGAGCTGCTTTGAAACGCTATGGCTTGGGCATGATTCGCCCCGGCGGTACAGGGCTAGACGCATTCTTGGCAGATGGTTATTTGAAACGCGGCAATACCTTGAACGATTTGGCGCAACAACTGCAAGTGCCTGCTGACAAATTGCAAACCACGGTTGAACGGTTCAATGCGTTTGCAGACGCAGGTGTGGACCAAGACTTTCAGCGTGGCACCACCGACTACCAACGCGCGAACGGCGACGCCACATGGACGGGGCCCAACCCCTGCTTGGGTGCGTTACGCGAAGGCCCGTTTTATGCCATCGCGTTATACCCCGGCGACATTGGTGCGGCCACAGGTTTGGTGTGCGACACCCATGCCCGCGTGCTAGACACATTTCAACAACCCATCAATGGTTTGTACGCCTGTGGCAATGACATGCACTCCATCATGGGTGGCGTGTACCCTGCCCCGGGCATCACCATCGGGCCGGGTTTGACCTTTGGTTATTTGGCATCGCAGCATGCGGTGCAACGCAGCCACTGATAACACCGCCGCATGAAAAAAGCCCATCGCGTGATGGGCTTTTTTGTGAGGGCAACGCAGTCTCAAGCGTTGAGTTGCAACTCCAACTCATGCAACACCTTGTAGCAAGGCAACACTTGCGCCACGCTGGAGTTGGGTTCACGCCCTTCTTTGATGGCGCTGAAAAACTCGCGGTCTTGCAACTCAATGCCGTTCATTGACACCGCCACTTTAGACACATCGATTTGCTCTTCTTTGCCGTTGAACAAATCGTCGTAGCGCGCGATGTAGGTTGCACTGTCGCCGATGTAACGAAAATAGGTGCCCAAAGGGCCATCGTTGTTGAATGACAAGCTCAAGGTGCAAATTGCACCATTGGCCGCTTTCAATTGAATGCTCATGTCCATCGCGATGCCAAGCGTTGGGTGAATCGGGCCTTGCACCGCATTGGCTTTCACGATCGGGCTACCGGCTTGGTAAGCAAACAAATCGACGGTGTGTGCAGCGTGGTGCCACAGCAAGTGATCGGTCCAGCTGCGCGGTTGACCCAACGCGTTCATGTTGGTGCGACGGAAGAAATAGGTTTGCACATCCATTTGCTGGATGTTGAATTCGCCGGCCTTCACTTTGTTGTGCACATACTGGTGGCTGGGGTTGAAACGGCGGGTGTGACCGCACATCGCCACCAAACCTTTTTCTTTGGCAAGTTTCACCACTTCGTCAGCGTCTTTCCAGCTGTCGGCCAATGGGATTTCCACTTGCACATGTTTGCCCGCCTTCAAGCAAGCAATGCTTTGTGCAGCATGCATTTGTGTTGGGGTGCACAAAATGACTGCATCCACTTCTGGCAACGCCAAGCTGTCTGCCAAGTCGGTGGTGATGTGCTTGATGCCGTATTTGTCGGCCACTTCTTTGGTTTTTTCCAAATCGCGGCTGATCAAGGACACCACTTCCACGCCATCGATGTTTTTGATGCCGTCCAAGTGTTTGATACCGAATGCACCCGCACCTGCGAGCGCTACTTTGATGGTTTTAGACATGTTCTATTTCTCCGTTTGCTCAATTATTGGTTTTCAAGAATCGCATGGCCCACCGCGGTGTTCGACGCGGGCACATGGTAAAAACGTTTCATCAACTTGGGCGCCTTGCCAGTGACTTTGCCGTTGTTGACATCTGACATCGCACCACGTGCGATCAACCACATCACCAACTCAATGCCCTCGCTGCCCGCTTCGCGCACATAGTCGATGTGCGGAATAGCTGCTACAGCCACGGGGTCTTCGATCAACTTGTCCAAAAACATGTTGTCGAATTCTTTGTTGATCAAACCCGCACGCGCACCTTGCAGTTGATGGCTCATGCCACCCGTACCCCAAATGTGCACATTCAAATCTTCGTCGTAGCTCTCCACCGCTTTGCGAATGGCTTGGCCCAAATTAAAACAACGCTGACCACTCGGCACGGGGTACTGCACCACATTCACCGCAAAGGGAATGACGGGGCAAGGCCAAGCATCTTTGACTGGGTCAAGTTCGCCGCACATCAACGACAAGGGCACGGTCAAGCCATGGTCCACATCCATCTTGTTAACGATGGTGAGGTCAAAGTCTTGTTGAATGACCGACTGCGCAATGTGCGAGGCCAAATCAGGATGGCCCTTCACCACTGGCACAGGTCTGGGGCCCCAACCTTCATCGGCAGGTTGAAACTCAGCGGCAGTGCCAATCGCGAAAGTGGGAATCATCTCCAAGCTGAATGCGGTGGCGTGGTCGTTGTAGACCAAGAAGATCACATCAGGCTTGTTGTCCTTCATCCATTGTTTGCTGTATTCGTAGCCCTGAAACAGAGGCTGCCAATACGGCTCGTGTGTTTTACCCAAATCAAGTGCTGCGCCAATGGCGGGCACATGCGAGGTGTAAACAGAAGCGGTGATTTTGGCCATGGTTAATTTGCTTTCTTGCCTGCGGCACCTTGGGGTTGGCGGTGCGCTTGTGCGTCACCATCTTCGCCCACATAACGGTTGCCTTCGGCTGAACGGCCTCCGTTGATCATCATGTTGCGGTATTCCTCTTCGGTCATGCCGGTCATCGAGCCAGCCATTTGCTGAAAGCTCTTGCCATCGGTGGCACCAATTTTGGCGAGGAAATAAATATTGCCACCGGTACGCATGCACCAGTTCAAGTCGCGTGCCAACACCGCTTGTTTTTGCTCTTCGGTCATCGGCCAAGTGTCTAAGTACGCACGCTCATTGGCTTTGAACTTTTCACGGTTCTCAGCTTTCATCAATGACATGCAAAACTGGTTGATCCAGTAGCCTTTGCGCGATTGCTCGGCATCGAAAATGATGGTGCCGGGCACATCGAGGTAGGGTTTATCGAGCGCCATTTATCTCTCCTCAGGCCAATACAAACGCATGGGATTGTCCACCAACAACTTGCGTTGCAATTCTGGCGTGGTAGCAATGTGCGGAATGAAGTCAACCAACAAACCGTCATCGGGCATGTGGTCTTTCAAATTGGGGTGCGGCCAATCGGTGCCCCACAACACGCGGTCAGGAAACTCTTCCACGATGCGTTTTGCAAAAGGAATGACATCTTTGTAGGCATTCTTCTCGCCGTTCAAAGCAGGTGGCCCGCTCACCGACAAACGCTCGGGGCAAGTCACTTTGCTCCACACATTGGGATGCTCGCGCATGAACTTCACAAACAATTCAAACTCAGGGCCATCCACTGGCTTGTCGACATTGGGGCGCCCCATGTGGTCCACCACCACATTGGTGGGCAAGGCGGTGAAGAAGTCCCACAGTTCTGGCAAATCAACCGCTTCAAAGTAAATCACCACATGCCAACCCCACATTTGAATGCGTTTGGCAATTTCCAACAATTCATCTTTGGGTGTGAAGTCCACCAACCGTTTCACAAAATTAAAACGCACACCACGCACACCGGCGTCATGCATGGCTTGAATTTCGTCATCGGTCACGCTGCGCTTCACTGTCGCCACGCCGCGCGCTTTGCCGCCTGAGCTGACCAAGGCATCGACCATCGCGCGGTTGTCTGCCCCATGGCAAGTGGCTTGCACCACCACATTGCGCGCAAACCCCAAATGGTCACGCAAGGCATACAGCTGATGCTTCGATGCATCGCAAGGCGTGTATTTGCGCTCGGGCGCATAAGGAAACTCTGCGCCGGGGCCAAACACATGGCAGTGCGCATCCACTGCACCGGCAGGCAATTTGAATGAGGGTTTGGCAGGACCGTTGTACCAGTCGAGCCAACCAGGTGTCTTTTGAAATTCCATGTTGTTGCTTTCTACTCAAAAATCAATCGGGTTTGATATTCGCCTCACGCACCAATTTGCTGTAACGTTGGCGCTCTGACTGAATCAATTTAGTGAACATCTCTTGCGAACCAGGCACCACTTCGCCACCCACTGCTGTCATGCGTTCACGCACTTCTTTGGTTTGCAAAGCTTTTTGCACTTCATCGTGCAGCTTGACCACAATTGGTTTAGGCGTGGCCGCAGGTGCCACCAAGCCGTACCACACCGAAGCTTCAAAACCTGCAAAGCCTGATTCAGCGATGGTGGGCACATCAGGAAAAATCGCACTACGGTTGGGGCTCAACACCGCCAACACTTTGAGCTTGCCACTCTTGGCATGCGGCAAAACTTCCAATGCGTTAACAGCCACCAATGGAATTTGACCGCCAATCGCATCGGTGATGGCAGGTGAACCACCGCGATATGGCACATGTTGCAAATCAATGCCAGCCGCACGCGCAAACAATTCAATCGCCATGTGCGGTGTCGAACCATTGCCGGGCGAGCCAAATGCAATGGTGTTGGGTTTGCCTTTGGCAGCATCAATCAATTGCTTGATGTTGGCAAAAGGCACATTGGGGTTGGCAGCAATCACCACTGGCACGCGACCAATCAAAGACACTGCCACCAAATCGCGCTCCGCATCAAACGGTGCAGGTTGGTACAAGGACATATTAGCTGCCAAGGCATTGGCCGCCATCATCAAGGTGTAGCCATCGGGCTCCGCGGTGATAACCGACTTCACCGCGATGTTGGTGCCTGCACCGGGTTTGTTTTCCACAATCACCGGTTGACCCATGCTGGTAGAAATGCTTTGGCCGATGGTGCGCGCCACCACATCGACAGCGCCACCCGGCGCGTAACCCACCACCACTTTGATGGGCTTGGTGGGATAGGTTTGGGCTTGGCTGCTCAACACTGTGCAGACCAACAACAGGCCTGTGAAGGTCCGCGTCAAAGCAGCAATGAATGATGTTGTTTTTTTCATAGTTGTCTCCTGGGTATTCTGACGAACCTTCAATCAGCCATGCCGCGCAAACCTGCGCGCTGTGCCATTTGTTGCAATGCCCCACTTTGCTTCATCTGCTGTGCAAAGTTTTGCAAATAAGGCATGCCCGCCTCGCGACCTTTGGGCACTGCGATGGCCAAATTCTCAAAGCCCCAACGGTCGTTCAACACTTGAAAACCGTTCAGCTTTTCTGCCAAATCAAACAAAATACCTTTGTTGGTGGCGAATGCATCAAGCTGTCCATCGCGCAACATTTTTTGCACCACATCCAGCGATGCCACAGGCGTGACTTGGGTGTTTTTCAAACGCTGTCCCAAAGCCGCTTGCGAAGAACTGCCTTGGCTCACACCCACGCGCACACCGCTCTGGTCCACATCGTCAAATTTTTTGATACGACTGTTCGCTGGTACCAGCACACCCAACTCCAGTTGAATCAACGCCGGTGTGAAATCCACCACTTGCGCACGCGCGGCACTGGCGTTGGTGAAGGTCATGTCCACTTCACCTGTTTTCAAACCTTCAATCACCTCAGCCACGCGCGGATATTCCACCACGCGCACCGGCACGGCCAGTTGCTTGGCCAGCGCCTGTCCCAACTCGAACGCAATGCCTGCGGACTCGCCCGTTTGCGGCAAACGCACCCACGAAGTGGGGCTGCCCAAATACACCCCCACGCGCAACACACCTGTAGGGGCCAAGGCCTGTCGCACTTCTGCGCTGGCAGGTGCTGTGTTTGAAACAGAAGCGACCGAATTTGCATAAGACTGTGCATTTGAACGCGTCGCCCCAAAGTCAGCACAAGCCGTCAAAGCCAACAGGCCAACGACCGTGACCGCACGCAACAAACGAGAACGCCAGTTCATCACAAAAAGCATTTCAAGTGAATGAGGTGTTTGCAAAAAATCAATCGATGTATTTCAAACCCGCAGCCGCCAAAGGCTCGCGCATTTTGTACATGTCCAAGCCCAACACACCCGAGGCCAACTTGGCGCGCTTTTCACCTTCGTTGGCTTCACGCGCTTGCGCAGCGGCCAGTGTTTTGGCAGCCAAGGCTTGGGGCACGCACACCACACCGTCATCGTCGGCCACGATCACATCGCCGGGGTTCACGCTCATGCCAGCACACACCACAGGAATGTTCACCGAGCCCAAGGTGGCTTTGATGGTGCCCTTGCTGCTGACAGCTTTGCTCCACACAGGAAAATTCATTTTGGTGAGCTCTTTCACATCACGCACACCGGCATCAATGATCAAACCACGCGCACCACGCGCTTGAAACGATGTGGCCAACAAGTCACCAAAATAACCATCGGTGCAGTCAGCGGTCACAGCAGCCACCACGATGTCGCCGGGTTGAATTTGCTCCGCCGCCACATGCATCATCCAGTTGTCACCAGGGTGCAACAACACCGTCACCGCAGTGCCAGACACTTGCGCGCCAGCATAGATGGGGCGCATATAGGGTTTCATCAAACCCACGCGACCCATGGCTTCGTGCACCGTGGCAGAGCCCAAAGCGGCCAATGCATCGGTGGTTGCGCGATCTGCGCGTGTAATGTTGCGGTAAACAACGCCGAGTTCGTACATAGTGTTCCTCCAAAAATAACAAGCCACGCACAACGGCGTGGCAAAAAATGATCAACGGCCTTGCGCTTTGAGTATGGTGTCCAAACGCGAGAACACACGGCGTGCATTGCCCTCGTACACCTGATGGCGTTCGTCGGCATTCAAGTTCAAAGTCGCTTCGATATAGCGCTTGGTATCGTCGTAGTAGTGACCGGTCTCGGGGTCAATGCCACGCACCGCACCAATCATTTCTGACGCAAACATGATGTTCTTCACTGGAATCACTTTGGTCAGCAAATCAATGCCGGGTTGGTGATACACGCAAGTGTCGAAATAAATGTTGTTCATCAAGTGTTCGGTCAGCAAAGGCTTTTTCAACTCTTGCGCCAAACCACGGAAACGACCCCAGTGGTAAGGCACCGCACCACCGCCGTGGGGAATCAAAAACTTCAAAGTTGGAAAGTCGTTGAATAAATCAGAAGTCAAGCATTGCATGAACGCCGTGGTGTCCGCATTCAAATAATGCGCGCCTGTGGTGTGAAAACACCCGTTGCAACTGGTCGACACGTGAATCATGGCGGGAATGTCGTACTCCACCATTTTTTCGTAAATGGGGTACCACGATCTGTCGCTCAATGGGGGCGATGTCCAGTGGCCACCCGATGGGTCGGGGTTCAAGTTGATGCCCACATTGCCATATTGCTCCACACACTTCACCAACTCTGGAATGCAAGTGGCGGGGTCCACACCGGGCGACTGCGGCAACATGGCTGCAGGCACAAAGTTGTTGGGAAAGAGTTGCGACACGCGATAGCAAAGTTCATTGCAAATCGCAGCCCAAGTGGACGACACATTGAAGTCGCCAATGTGGTGCGCCATGAAGCTTGCACGGGGGCTGAAGATGGTGATGTCTGAGCCACGCTCTTTCATTTTGGCGAGTTGATTGGTTTCAATCGTTTCGCGCAATTCGTCGTCGCTGATTTTCAAATCAGCCACTTTGGGCATCATGGCGGGGTCTTTGATACCCGCAATTTGTTTGTTGCGCCACTCTTCCAGCGCTTTGGGCGCGGTGGTGTAGTGACCGTGAACATCGATGATGAGTGACATGCGTGTTTCCCTCGAACAAGTTAAATCAAAAAAATCAAACCCAATCCATGCCTTGGCGGCGTTTGATGTCTTCCACATCCGCCGAAGCCAAGAACTTCAAAAACGATTGCACCGCTTGCACGCGTGCACTGTCCTGCGCGATCACCGCAGGCACAGCCGACGAAAAGGTGGTGATGTAAGCCACCTCAGTTGGCAACGTGCCCAACACCTCAATGCCCGGCAAAGCAATCAATTCACTCAATTGCTGAAAACCCAAAGCCACCTCGCCTTTGGCCACCAACGCACCCACCGGTGTACCAGGTGGTGGCACCACAATGCGCGGCTTTACCTCTTGTGCAATGCCCCAGCGTTCAAACAGTTTTTCCAAATACACACCACTCGGGCCGGTGGAATAACTCAAGGTTGCGCTTGCCAACACCGCAGCCTTTAACGCCACTTCAGAACCAATATCAGGATGCACCGCTCCGGCCTGCACCGCCACCGCCACGGGTGAACGCACCCAATCTTGGCGGCTACCCGCCACAGCATGGCCAGACGCCATCAAACGATCAATCGCATCTGAGGCCAACAACACGATGTCAAACGCCTCGCCTGCCTGCACACGTTTGGCCGCGTCCACACCGCCGACCGACTCTATCTGCACTTGCACGCCGGTTAGGTTTTGATAAGCCTGCGTCAAATCAGCCAGCACAGCCTTGGTGGCCATCGACGAGATGCCGCGAAGCACGAGAGGTGTAGAAGCGTTTTGCATGTTGGCGATTTTAGGGATTCCCCTCTGAAATCGTTCAAAAAAATAGCCTCAATTGGTCACTAGCTGCTATAACATAAGCGCATATCTTCAAATAAGCTATTCAAAATAAACGCATGGAACTCAAGCAAATCGAATCGTTTGTGCGCGTGGCCGAATTGGGCAGCTTCACCAAGGCCGCCTCGGCCCTAGGCATGCCCCAACCCTTGCTGAGCCGCCACGTGCGTCAACTCGAGGTTGAGTTGCACCAAAACTTGCTCATTCGCAACGGGCGCGGCGTCAGCCTCACCGAAGCCGGCACCGTCATGCTCGAACACGGTCGCGGCATCTTGCACCAAGTCGCGTTAGCGCAAGAAGAACTTGGCTCGGTGCGTGGCGCGTTGGCCGGCAAAGTATCGATTGGTTTGCCACCCAGTTTGTCCAAATTGGTCACCGTGCCACTCACCTTGGCGTTTCGCAAAGCCCTGCCGCAAGCGCAGTTGTCATTGGGTGAAGGTTTTTCGGTGGTCATGGTGGAAAGTTTGCGCGCAGGTCGCCTAGACATGGCGGTACTCTACAACCCACCGCCATCGCCTGAACTTGAAATGACCTTGCTGCATGAAGACGCGCTCATTTTGATTGCCGGCAAAAAAAGCACACACAGCACCGTCAAACTCAAACCCACCATGACATTGGCCACGTTAGCCGAGTTACCCTTGATTTTGCCCAGTCGCCCTAACGCCTTTCGCTTGCTGATCGAAACCGAAATGCTGCGCGTCAACTGCAAACCTCAAATTGCGATCGAAATAGATGGCCTCAACGCCATTTTGGAATTGGTCAAAGAAGGTTTGGGCTATGCGGTGCTGCCCGCCTACACGCTCAAGAACTTTGCCAACCCACAAAACTTCACCACCCACCGCATTGAACGCCCCAAACTCAACAGCCAGTTGATGTTGGTCTGGTCCAGCAAACGCCCCATGACCTCTACGCACACCGCGGCGCAACAACTCATTCAGCAAGTGGTCAGTCAATCGCTCGCCGACAATGTGATTTAATTCATACCAATTGCTGATCTACCGCATAAAAAAAATGAACCACACCAAAGAAGAAGTCCTCAACCACCTCACCCAAGATTTGTATTGCCGCTTGGGCGTTTCCACCATCGAAGGTGTGGGCGTATTTGCCATTCGCCCCATTGCCAAAGGCATTTACCCACTCAGAAGTTGGTTACCACGCGACGAAGTGCGGGTTGAGTTTGCCGACTTGAAAACATTGCACCCCAGCATTCGCAAACAAATCGACATGTTTTGTTTCGTGAACCACGAAGAAAAATACGCCGATGTTCCCTGCGTGGGGCTCAACGCCATGAACATTTCAATTTACCTGAACCACTCCAAAATGCCCAACTTGGCATTTGACGATCAAGGTGAATTGGTCGCCTTGCGCAACATCAAAGCGGGTGAAGAGCTTTTCATCGATTACGACGAAAGCTTTGGTGATGTGCATATTTTTTAAAGCACACGCTCATTTAAATTAGCAAGGATGCTTTGGGCTGACCTGCCCAAAGCTAAAAGCGGCAAGATCAGGCTGAAACTTCAGTCGCTTCAACGGCCGCACGCGCTGTGGCTCCGCAAATATTGGCCACATCGTCGTTGGCAGCCACCACCATTTGATGCACATGCCCTTTGGGGCGGTAAATTTGATTCACTTGGTCAGGGGTGAAATCGGTGTGCACAGGCGAGGTTTCGTCCAACGCCAAAGGGTGGTTCAAATCGGTCAAGCAAATCGCGTAGATGGGCTCAAAGTTCGTCACGAACAACGATTTGTAGCCGTAGTCACCCACAGGCCCCAAGTTGTAATAGGCGTAACCGTTTTTGGCAGCCCAACGGCTGGCCAGCAAACAAGCGTAAATGCCAGGTGAGCGGCTCTTGAAATCGCGGTTCCACTGACAAAAGCTGCCGTACACCTGATCGTATTTGGGCATCAAGATGGACACATCGGTCAACACAAGGTCGCCCTCTTGGCTGTGCACTTGAATGATCAGCACATCGAGTTCACGCACATAGTCCACAAAACCTTCGATTTCGCGGTCGTCAATGTAGTAGGCCTCGAAATGGTCGCCGCCCATTTCAAACAAGTCGTCGACCGTCAAATCTTTGCCGGGCACCACGGTTTCGGTGACCACAAAGTTTTTGAACTGTTTGTCGAGTTCTTTGAATTTTCTTTCGCGACGGGGTTCGGTCCAAAAGCCGTCGGCTGAAACATGCACCAATCCGTATTTGTCATTAATGGGCACGCCATAAGGACCATCGGGGGGCAATGCGTAAATGATCAGGGGCTTGGGCGCTGCGGCCAGCAACTCTTCAGAGACATCTATATAGGGACACAAGGCATCCCAGCGGGTGGTGTTGTAGTGAATATCGTTGTGATCGCTGTCAACACACAAATTGTCAAGGGTCCAGCTTTGATAACCGACGTAGTGCACATCAGATGTCTCTTCTATTTGCTTCACAGGCATGCCATTCATTTCTTGGTTTCCTTTTTCGCTGCCTGATTCGGCAGTCTTTTTAATTCGAAATACTCGCTGTCTACGCCGTAGTTTCTTTTCAGGAACGATTCGTCTGATTTTGCCAGCAAATCAATCTCTGTTCGCATGGCCGTGAAGTGCTGCGAGGCCACGCTGTCTGGTTGCTTCAGTTGCTCAATGTACTCGGGCATGAGCGGACAATCAACATCGTAATAGAAGATTTTAGATTTTGGGTTGTAAGCCAAAGGGTAAAGTTTGCATGATAAAGGTTTAGCTTCACCACTCACGCAACCCTGCGGACCGAGGTACTCGCAGTCACCATGGATGCATAAATCGCCAATACTGTTTTGCTCTTTTGCGGTTAGCGTTATCTCAAGAGGCGGATAAGCTGGGTCAACATTACAACAACGTCGGCATTCAGCACATTGATGAAAGGGCACGCACACTCCTACAAATTGCAATCAGCGCAATGGTTTGCGAAAGCCGTAAGTTTAATCAATAAATTGATCATTTCAAAAAAACAGTTTTCAGCCGTTCAGCAGTCGCCAAACTCGGTGTGCCGTCAAAGGCATTTGCAACTGATTTGAAAGCGCTGCTTTGCCGTTGCGTGCCAACGCATCAGCCACTGCATTCACCAGCGCAGGTGTTGCACCAATCGTGCCCAACTCGCCCACACCTTTCACGCCCAACACATTGTTTTTGCAAGGAATGCTTTCGTCCATGTGCGTGTCGAAAAAAGCAGGCATCACATCGGCGTGCGGTATCGCGTAGTCCATCAAACTGCCCGTCAACAACTGCCCTGTTTCGCGGTCGTACACCACTTGTTCACACAAGGCTTGTCCTAGACCTTGCACTGCACCACCGTCTAACTGCCCACGCACAATGGTGGGGTTGACCACGCGGCCCACATCGTTCATCGAGGCATAAGACACCACCTGCACTTCGCCCGTGTTGGGGTCGAGTTCTACCTCGCACACATGGCAACCATTGGGCCAAGTAGGACCACTTGCTGCCGTTGTCGATTGCAATGCAATGCGTTGGTCCGTTTGGCGCGATGCCAACTCAGCCAAGCTGATCTTCACATCGGTGCCTGCCACAAAAAACACACCTTGCTCGTAACGCAAATCTTGTGCCGAAGCTTCGAGTGCATCCGCCGCCAACTGCTGCGCCTTGTCCCATGTTTTTTGTGCGCCCACACTCACCGCAGAACCACCGGTGAACAACGAACGTGAACCCGCGCTGCCAAAACCATTGGCGCGGTCGGTGTCTCCCATCACAATGCGCACCTGCGTGAGCGGCACACCAAACACATCGACCACCAATTGCGCCAACGAGGTGGCAATGCCCTGCCCCATTTGGTTGACGGCACTGAACACCTCAATCACGCCATCGGGCAACACTTGCACATGCACGTTTTCTTCCAGCGCATTGCCACCGGTCCACTCCAAAAATGTCGCAATGCCCAAACCGCGCCACACACCGCGTTGTGCCGATGCTTTGGCGCGCTCTTCAAAGCTGTCCCAATGCGACAACTTCAACCCTTGGTCCATGATCGATTCAAAATGGCCCGTGTCATAGGTTTGACCCATGGGGTTTTTGTAAGGCATTTGATCGGGCTTCACAAAGTTACGACGGCGCAACGCAATGCGGTCCATCTTCATTTGGCGCGCAGCCTCATCCATCAAACGCTCAATGTTGTAAATCGCCTCAGGCCGTCCAGCACCACGGTAAGCACCGGTTGAAGCGGTGTTGGTCATTACCGCTGTGAAGTGATAGTCGATCAACGGAATGTCATACACACTGGTTTGCACCCAAGGGCCGATCAAGACTTGAATGGCAATGCCCGTCATGGTGGGGTAAGCCCCTACATTGGCTTGGCTATGCACACGCAGGGCCAAAATTTTGCCTTGGGCATCTAAGGCCAAAGCTGCACGCGCTTCGATGTCGCGGCCATGCGCGCTGCTCAAAAATTCTTCGCCACGGTCAGCCACCCATTTGACAGGGCGTTGCAATTGATGCGCGGCATAAGCCACCAATACATCTTCTGGGTAAG
>JBEGOM010000044.1:0-16969 GCA_041181985.1 Pseudomonadota bacterium
ATGCGTAGCCTGTTTCATTTTGCGTTCAATGTGACCGACCTCGACGAGGCGCGTCGTTTTTATGGCGATGTGTTGGGATGCACCGAAGGGCGCAGCACCGACACCTGGGTGGACTTCGATTTTTTCGACCACCAAATTTCGCTGCACTTGGGCGAGCCTTTGCAAACGCACAACACCGGCCATGTCGATGGCAAGTTGGTGCCCATGCCGCACTTTGGTCTGGTATTGAATTTGCCCGATTGGCAAGCCATGGCCCAGCGCTTGCAAAACGCTGGCACCACTTTCGTGATCGAGCCTTACTTGCGTTTTGCCGGTCAACCTGGCGAGCAGTGGACCATGTTTTTCTTAGACCCGTTTGGCAACCCGATGGAGATCAAAGGGTTTGCCGACATCACGCGCATCTACAACTCATAACGCGGGCGTTGCAATTTTTTGGTCGATGGCACCAAAAATGCTTTGCCCATCTTTGCCCTTCATCTCGATGCGGATGGTGTCGCCAAATTTCATGAATTCGGTGCTGGGCTTGCCGTCCAAAATGGTTTCAATCGCGCGCTTTTCAGCAATACAGCTGTAGCCTTTGGGCCATTCTTTTTTGCCGTTCACTTCAACGCCTTGATTGCTCACGGTGCCGCTGCCCACGATGGAGCCTGCACGCACGTTGCGTGTTTTGCAAATGTGGGCAATCAATTGGCCAAAGTGAAAGGTCATGTCGGGGCCCGCATCACACATGCCCACCTTGCGGCCATTCCAAGTTGATTGCAATGTCAAATGCAAGCGACCTTCGTCCCATGCGTCTCCCAACTCGTCAAGCGTCACAGCCACTGGGCTGAACGCGGTGGCGGGTTTGCTTTGGAAAAAACCAAAGCCTTTGGCCAACTCGTTGGGAATGAGGTTGCGCAACGACACATCGTTGGCGATCATCACCAAACGAATGCCTTCAAGCGCTTGGTCGGGCGTGGACTGCATGGGCACATCGCCTGTGATGACGGCAATTTCCGCTTCGAAGTCGATGCCAAACTCTTCGCTCGGGCACACCACATCGTCTTGCGGACCAATGAAGTCATCGCTGCCGCCTTGGTACATCAAGGGGTCGGTGTAAAAACTCTGGGGCACTTCTGAGTTGCGCGCGGCGCGCACCAATTCCACATGGTTGATGTAGGCCGAGCCATCGGCCCATTGGTAAGCGCGCGGCAGCGGTGCCATGCACAACGCAGGGTCGAAGGGAAACGCATGGCGGGCTTTGCCGTTGTTGAGCGTTTCATACAAATCGCGCAACTGTGGGGCGATGAACGACCAATCGTCGAGCAACTGTTGCATGCGTGAAGCGATGCCCGTCGCATAATGTGCCATGCTCAGATCGCGTGACACGACCACCAGCTGTCCGTCACGCGAGCCGTCTTTGTATGTGGCCAATTTCATGGGTGTTGTCCTCGGGCAAAATTACGCATTGATGAATTGATTTACCTAATCATAACTCCACACAACGCCAAACTCACACTGAAAGTTTCTCATGAAAGAACGTGCAGGCATTCAATCGGTTGAAGTCGGGTTCACGCTGCTCGAGGTGCTCGCCAAAGCCGACGGCCCATTGATGTTGCGCGATTTGGCCGCCAGCGCCCACATGAGCGCAGCCAAAGCGCACCGTTACTTGGTCAGTTTTCAGCGCTTGGGCCTGGTGCACCAAGACGCCAGCAGCACCCGCTACGACCTCGGTCCCAGCGCTTTGCAATTGGGTTTGGCCGCCCTGACACGGGTTGACGCCGTCAAGCTTGCGCGCGAACGCATGACCCCATTGATGGAGCGCATTGGCCACACCGTGGCCTTGGCCGTGTGGGGCAACCAAGGGCCGACCATCGTGCATTGGCAAGAGTCACCGCACGCCATGACGATTTTGCGTTTGGGCGATGTCATGCCTTTGCTCACCTCGGCCACAGGCCGTTGCTTTGCCGCCTACTTGCCGACAGATTTGACAGCACCCATGATCAAAGACGAATTGACACGCGCCCAAAAACTCAAGCAACAAGGCGTGCCCACCAGCCAAGCCGAGGTGAAGCATATGCTCAACGAGGTGCGCCAGCATGGCGTGGGTCGTGTGGTCAATGCCTTGCTGCCGGGTGTGGTGGGATTTTGCGCGCCGGTGTTTGACTCTGACGGGCACTTGGCTTTGGGCATGCTTTCGCTCGGCCCCGCCTCGAGTTTTGATGCGGCGTGGGATGGCAAAGCTGCCAAAGCGCTCAAAGCAGCAGCACAACAACTCTCTGCTGAGTTGGGTCATCGCATGCGCTGATCTTCATGACCACGCTGACAGACACTCCACATCACAACCACCGCTGGCCTATCCTGTGGGTGGTGTTGGCTGTGCTGTGCTTGCATGCTTTGCTGTTGTCTGAAAGCCCAGCTTGGTTTTCGCCCCATGCTGAGAAAAACAACCCAACGCTCAGCTTTGTCACCCGTCAAATCGAGACCGCAAAGACCGCACCTCCAAAGCAAGCAGAAAAGCCAGCAGAAGCAGCCACCAGCACAAAACACACGGTCCCCCACAGCACACCTGCACCACCCACCGCGGCAACACACCCAGCTCCGATTCACTTTGACGCCACACACCCCAACCTGACAGCGCCCGTGGCATTGCCAGAGCGTGCAGCTTCTGCGGTGGATTTGCCACCATTTCAGCGCGCCAACAGCGAAGGGCTTACCGAACCAACAGCGGCAAACGCGCCAGCATCAGCACTGCTCAACTACACCGTGCAAGGCTTGGCCAAAGGTTTTCACTACCCTGCCTCGGCTCAGTTGCTGTGGAAAAACACGCAAGACCACTACGAAGCACGCCTAGAAGTAGGCGCTTTTTTGCTGGGCTCGCGCACACAAACCAGCAGCGGACAGTTGGGCCGCGAAGGGCTCATGCCCACGCGCTTTGGCGACAAAACCCGCAGCGAATTGGCAGTGCACTTTCAGCGAGAGAAAGGCGTCATCAGTTTCAGCGCCAACACACCGGAGGTGCCGTTGCTCAAAGGCGCGCAAGACCGCTTGAGCGTGGTGCTGCAACTGAGCGCTCTGTTCGCAGGCGACCCCACGCGCTATCCGCTAGGCACCATGCTGTCGTTTCAAACGGTGTCGCAGCGGGAGGCCGAGGTGTGGCAATTCAAAGTGGACAACGAAGAAACACTCAACTTGCCCTATGGCGACTTGCCCAGCATCAAACTGCTGCGCACCCCAAGGCGCGACTTTGACCAACGCATTGAGCTGTGGCTCGCGCCGTCCTTGGGCTACCTGCCGGTGCGGTTGCGCATCACCAATGCCAACGGCGATTTTGTGGACCAATTGCTGCGCAGTGTCGAAAAAATCGCTCCCTAAGCCCTTCTTTCGCCCTGTTTAATTTCGCGCCCTTGAATTTTTCGCTTTGAAACCGATATGCTTGAGGCAGGCAAACATCTGCTTTTGCCCGAAAGACCCACATGGACGTGCTTTACAACTCTGAATCTTTTTCTGTGATGCATCTCAAAGCGCTCGACGCTTCGCCCGCCCCTGTGCGAGCCAATGTGCCCGCCTTGGCTCGTGACGGTTTTGAGATTGTCGACAAACGCTCAGGCAAAGAGATTTACCTCGAAGGCTCATGGGCCGAGTTGTTGCAAAACCATTTGCGCGCCTGGCAAGAAAACGCCCCCTCGCAAGAAGAAGTCGAAGAAACCTTGGCTGGCTTTGCTGAGTTGGCACAAAACCCTGTGCTGGTGCACTGATCCTTCGTTGCGGTGGCCGCTTCACCAAGCTGCCCCGCGCTACAACCCACACCGCCGAATGTCTCGAAGGGCAACCAACCCCTTCAGGCGCAAACCTACAATGGCGCCATGACTGTTTACATCCTCAATTTGTCTTGCCCTGATCGCACAGGCATCGTGCATGCTGTGTCGGGCTTTTTGTTAGAGCGTCAAGGCAACATCGAAGAAGCCGCGCAATACAACGACCACGACACCGGTTTGTTTTTCATGCGTGTGCAGTTTGCGTGCAGCGCCGTCAGCCAAGACGATTTGCGCACCCAACTGCAAAGCTTGGCAGACACCTTTCACATGCAATGGACTTTGCACGACACCACGCAGCCCATGCGTACCGTCATCATGGTCAGCAAAGAAGGTCACTGCTTGAACGATTTGTTGTTCCGTTGGAAAAGCGGTTTACTACCTTTGGACATTCGCGCCATCGTCAGCAACCACCGCGAGTTTTACCAACTGGCTGCGAGCTACAACGTGCCGTTCCATCACATTCCGGTTACTGCAGCCACCAAAGCGCAAGCCGAGGCCAAGCAATACGAAATTGTGCAAAACGAAGGCGCTGAATTGGTGGTGCTCGCCCGCTACATGCAAATTTTGAGTGACGACTTGTGCAAAAAATTGGCCGGTCGCGCCATCAACATTCACCACAGTTTCTTGCCCAGTTTCAAAGGCGCCAAGCCTTACTACCAAGCGCATGACCGCGGCGTCAAACTCATTGGTGCCACCGCGCACTATGTGACGGCTGATTTAGACGAAGGCCCCATCATCGAGCAAGATGTGGCGCGTGTGGACCACAGCAAAACCGTGGAAGACCTCACCGCCATGGGCCGCGACACCGAGAGCCAAGTGTTGGCCCGCGCCGTGAAGTGGCACAGCGAACACCGTGTGCTGTTGAACGGCCACAAAACCGTGATCTTCAAATAAGCGACGCGCATGTCGAGCCGCATTCCACCCATTCAATGCTTGCTCACCTTCGAAGCCTTGGCGCGTTTGCGCTCGGTCACCCAAGCGGCTGAAGAACTCTGCGTCACACCCAGCGCCGTTAGCCACCGTGTGAAGCAACTCGAACAACTCTTGGGTGTGAAGCTGTTTGGTCGCGCAGATTTTTCGCTCACCACCGAAGGCAGCGAATACTTGGCGCATGTGCGCGAAGGCTTGAGCATTCTCGAGCGCTTTCCCAACAAAGAAGGCAACACCACGGGCAAACGCAAACTGCGCTTGGCCGTCACGCCCACTTTTGCGCGTTCTATTTTGATGCCGCGTTTGCGTCAATTTGCCGAAGCGTATCCAGAGATTGACCTCACCCTGCAAGTGAGCATTCCCTTGCTCGATGTGGTGGCCGAAGACGCTGACCTCACCATCCGTTTTGGCACCGGCCGCTATGCCGATGTTGAGCACGAATGCATCATGAAAGACGATGTCACACCACTGGCCTCACCTGCGTATGTGCGCGAGCATGGCCCGTTTGACAGCCCACACGATTTAGAAGACACCACCTTGTTGCGAAGCCCCTTAGAACCTTGGCGCACTTGGTTTGCCGCGCACGACCTCGATTGGCCCGAACCCATCGATGGTTCGAGCTTCAACGACATCGGCCTCATGTGCGACGCTGCGGCACAAGGCTTGGGCGTGGGCTTGGTGCGCTTGAAACTCGGCGCGCCTTGGCTCGAAAACGGCACCCTGGTGCGTTTGTTCGAGCGCCAAGTGCCCAGCCCACACGGGCACTACCTGTGTTGGCGCACCGGCGCCATGGACCGCTGGGAATGCGCTGCGTTTGCCGAATGGCTCAAACGCGCGGTGGCCTGACGGCATAGGCCTTGCCTTGCCGCCCCTTCGCGGCGCTGAATCAGCTTCAATTCCTTTCACGCCAACCTCAAAGTTTCTTCAAACGCTGGTTTGAGGTTTTGCATTAAAGTGGCTCGCATGAACGCACCCCTTTCCACCGATCAGCAATCCACCCTCGCGCGCGCCGAGCGACAAGCGCAAGTGGTGCAAGCGTTGCTGAAAGTTTTGCCCGCACATGCCGTGCTCTACACCACCGAAGACACCGTGCCTTACGAGTGCGATGGCCTCACCGCCTACCGTGCGCGTCCCATGTGTGTGGCCTTGCCTGAAACCTACGCGCAAGTGCAAGGCGTGCTCAAAGCCTGTCATGCCTTACATGTGCCCGTGGTGGCGCGCGGTGCTGGCACCGGCTTGTCGGGTGGGGCCATGCCGCACACAGAGGGTGTCACGCTGTCGTTGGCCAAGTTCAACAAGATTTTGAACATCGACCCTGTGGCTCGTACAGCGGTGGTGCAATGCGGCGTGCGCAACTTGGCCATCAGCGAAGCGGTGGCGCATTTGGGTTTGTATTACGCGCCCGACCCATCGAGCCAAATTGCTTGCACCATCGGTGGCAATGTGGCCGAAAACTCAGGCGGTGTGCATTGTTTGAAATACGGCCTCACCGTTCACAATGTGCTGAAGGTCAAAGGCTTCACCATCGAAGGTGAACCAATTGAATTTGGCAGCGATGCACTCGATGTGCCCGGCCTCGATTTGTTGCCGCTCATTGTGGGCAGCGAAGGCATGTTGGCCATCACCACCGAAGTGACGGTCAAGCTCGTGCCCAAGCCTCAACTCGCGCGTTGCATCATGGCCAGTTTTGACGATGTGCGCAAAGCCGGCGAAGCCGTGGCCGCGGTCATTGCCGCAGGCATCATTCCCGCCGGTTTGGAAATGATGGATGGCCCCATGACCGCCGCCGTAGAAGACTTTGTGCATGCCGACTACGACTTGAGCGCCGCTGCCATTTTGCTCTGCGAGAGCGACGGCACCCCCGAAGAAGTGGCCGAAGAAATCGAACGCATGAGCGACGTGTTGCGTGGCTGTGGCGCCACCGCCATCACCGTCAGCCGTGACGAAGCGCAACGCATGAAGTT
Source organism: Pseudomonadota bacterium (assembly GCA_041181985.1). Classification (GTDB taxonomy): domain Bacteria; phylum Pseudomonadota; class Gammaproteobacteria; order Burkholderiales; family Burkholderiaceae_C; genus Limnohabitans. The sequence goes on from JBEGOM010000044.1 coordinate 6,692, forward strand.
TTGGAGCGGCCGCAAAAACGCGTTCCCCGCCTCAGGTCGCATCAGCCCCGACTACATGTGCATGGACAGCACCATTCCTCGCAAGCGTTTAGCCGACATCTTGCAAGCCATTGCCGAGATGGAAAAGAAATACCAACTGCGCTGCTTGAATGTGTTTCATGCAGGCGACGGCAATTTGCATCCACTGATTTTGTTTGATGCAAATGATCCCGACCAACTGCACCGTTGCGAATTGTTTGGTGCCGACATTTTGGAAACCAGCGTGGCCATGGGCGGCACCGTCACGGGCGAACATGGTGTGGGCATTGAAAAAGTCAACAGCATGTGCGTGCAGTTCAGCGCCGAAGAAAACGAACAAATGTTTGGCATCAAGCGCGCCTTTGACCGCCAAGGTTTGCTGAACCCCGGCAAGGTCATTCCCACGCTACATCGTTGTGCTGAATACGGCAAGATGCTGGTGCGTGCGGGGCAAATCAAACATCCAGATTTGCCGCGGTTTTAAAGTACTCGGTCGATCGGGTTCAAACAACTTTTGATCGACCACCAAAAATAGCCGTGCCCACACGCACCATCGTGCTACCCGCATGAATCGCGGCTTCTAAGTCGGCCGTCATGCCCATCGACAGAGTGTCGAACTGTGGCAATTTCAATTCACCTTGCAGGTCTTTTTGTAATTCATTTTTCAAAAGCGCAAACAAGGCCTGTGCTTTCGCATGCACAGCCACTTGCGCGTCAAAACCATCCACAGGGTCTGGAATGGTCATCAAACCGCGCAACACCAAGCGGGGCATTTGCGCCACCTCGCGCGCCAGCGCCAGCACTTCGTCAGGCGCCACACCTGACTTGGTTTCGCCACCGTCAATGTTCACTTGCAAACACACATTCAGCGGCGGCAAATGCGCGGGGCGCTGATCGTTCAACCGTTGCGCAATTTTCAAACGGTCTACTGTGTGGGCCCAATCGAAATGCTCAGCGACCAACTTGGTTTTGTTGCTCTGAATGGGGCCAATGCAATGCCACACCAAGCGAGGAGTGTGACCCGCAAGCGCTGTGATTTTGTCTACCCCCTCTTGAATGTAGTTCTCGCCAAAATCACGCTGCCCACATGCCGCCACGGCACGCACATCGTCTGCTGAAAAGGTTTTGGACACCGACAGCAAATGCACGCTGTCCGCAGCGCGCCCACTCGCAAGGCACGCCGCACGGATGCGCGTTTGCACGGTGTGTAGGTTGTCACTCAAAGAAGTCATCTTGGGTGTTACTTTAACAAGGAGCGCCCATGCACACCTCTGGTCTGGTTTTACACGACCTGCTCGCCATCGCTTTGGCGCATCACGCCAGCGATTTACACCTGGCCAGCAACGCCCCACCCAAAATGCGTGTGCAAGGCATGCTGCAAACCATGACATGCGCTGAACCCATGCCAACGACAGTGTGTGCAAGTTGGTCTGATGTGCAAGCGACCCTCAATCACCGACTCACCAACGCGTTGTTGCACCAGATGCTGCAACCCAAAATGAAAGCCGCCACTTGGGCGCAGTTTCAACAAGGGCATGAGGTTGATTTTTCGTTTGCCATACCCACACTCGGCAGATTCAGAGCTAACGCGTTTTCGCAGCAACACGGCAGTGGCGTGGTGCTGCGGCACATTCCCACCCACATTCCTGCGCTGGCTGATTTGCAAGCCCCTGCGGTGTTGACACAGCTGTTGCAACAAGTGGGTTTGCTGCTGGTCACCGGCCCCACTGGCTCGGGCAAATCCACCACCTTGGCGGCCATGGTGCAGCACCTTAACCTGCACACACAGCAACACATCATCACGCTGGAAGACCCGATTGAGTTTGTTCATCCAAGCAGGCAATGCCACATCACCCAACGCGAAATCGGCAACCACAGCCAAAGCTTTGCCACCGCTTTGCGCGCGGCGCTTAGGCAAGACCCCGATGTGCTGCTGATCGGCGAGTTGCGCGATTTAGACACCATCCGCCTCGCACTCACCGCCGCCGAAACAGGCCACTTGGTGCTGGCCAGTTTGCACACCCGCCACGCCGCAGCAAGCATTGAACGGATGGTCGATGTGTTTGACGCACACGAAAAAGCCTTGGTGCGCACCCAACTCAGCGATGCACTGGTGGGCATCGTCTCGCAAATGTTGCTGCCGGCAGCCAGCGCTGAACCACTTTCACAAAAGCGCTGTGCCGTGTTCGAAACTTTGGTGGCCACCCCCGCCGTGCGGCATTTGGTACGCGAGGGCAAATCGGCACAAATTCAAAGCGTGCTGCAAACGGGCGCGGCGCTTGGCATGCAAACCATGGCGCAAGCCCTGCAAGAGGCCGTGGCACAAAAGCGCATTGATCAACAACACATGCCTGGAACAACACACTAGTGCAACATCTCCTTGGTGCAACACCTCCTTAGTGCACCACCTCTTTAGCGCAACATCAACGGCGCGTGAGTGACACATGCACACATCGCGTGCAATTTATGATTCGGGCTTCTGTCATCAACCCGCATCTTTGAGCACACCATGTCCAGCATCAACCCCAAAACATACGAACCTGCTTCTTCCACCCGCGTCGCCTTCATTGGCATGGGCGTCATGGGCTACCCCATGGCCGGTCATTTGGCCAGCGCCGGTCATGCGGTCACGGTGTACAACCGTTCCGAAGCCAAGGCCAAAGCTTGGTGCACTGAGTTTGCCAAAACAGCTGCCGCCAACATCACGCACAAAAGCGCGGCCACCCCACGCGAAGCTGCGCAAGGGGCCGACATTGTGTTTTGCTGTGTTGGCAACGATGACGACTTGCGCTCGGTGGTGTTCGGTGCCGATGGCGCGCTTGCAGGCATGCAACCCGGTGCGGTGTTGGTCGACCACACCACCGCCTCAGCCGACGTGGCGCGCGAAATTTACGCAGCTGCGAAAAACCTCGGTATCGCGTTTTTAGATGCGCCTGTCTCAGGTGGTCAAGCCGGCGCACAAAACGGCTTGCTCACCGTCATGTGCGGGGGCGACAGTGCAGTGTTTGACCGCGTCAAACCTGTGGCCATGGCCTTTTCGCGCGCCTTCACTTTGATGGGCGAGCCTGGCGCGGGTCAACTCACCAAGATGGTCAACCAAATTTGCATTGCCGGTTTGGTGCAAGGCTTGAGCGAAGCCGTTGCCTTTGGTCAAAAAGCCGGGCTCAACATGAATCTGGTGCTCGATGTCATTGGCAAAGGTGCCGCGCAAAGTTGGCAACTCGACAACCGCGGCAAAACCATGGTGGCTGACAAATTCGATTTTGGTTTTGCGGTGGACTGGATGCGCAAAGACCTGGGGTTGGTGTTCGACGAAGCCAAGCGTAACGGCGCTGCGTTACCCGTCACGCAAATGGTGGATGGTTTTTATGGCGAGGTGCAGCAGTTGGGCGGCAACCGCTGGGACACATCGAGCCTGATCAAACGCTTGCGTTAAGCCGTTGAGGCGCTTGTGTTAAGCCGTTAAGGCGATTGCGTTAAAGCGCTGATGCGCCAGCGTTATACCGCTGATGCGCATGTGCGCATCACTTGATCGGTTTGCCCACCACCACGCCGCTGTTAGCGGCTGGTGCAGCACCACTTGCCGGCGCGCCGCTGGTCACAGGGGCTGGTGCAGGGGTGCTAGATGCATTCAAGTCAACACCCGATTTTTTGGGTTGCATGGCGCGCAATTCGTCTTCGGTCAAATACTCAAACACACGCACCACGCGTTTGACGCCTCCCACACTGCGCGCCACTTCGGTCGCGCGTTGTGCTTCGCGCTGTGTCACGCGGCCCATCAAATAAACGGTACCGCGCTCGGTCACCACTTTGTAAACATTGGCGAACACGTCTTCACTGTCGACCATCGCCGCTTTCACGCGCGCGGTGATGATCGCATCATTGGAACGCTCGCCCAAAGTGGAAGCAGGGCCCACAGCCAGCTCGTTGACGATGCTGCGCACATTGGGCAACTTGCTCACCAATTGTTCTGCTTGCAAACGCTGTTGGTCGTTGGCCACTTCACCCGTCAACAACACCTGTCTGTTGTACCCCGTGATGTTGATGTGCGTGATAGACCCAAAATTTTCACGCATGGCCGAGGCGCCGCGTATTTCAATCGCCTCGTCGTCAACCTGCGCACCAGAAGTGCGGCGGTCACTGGCGACCATGGCAGTACCAATCACACCGCCAAACATGGCTGGTGCGCAAGCTGATAAGAGCACACTCAACAACATGGCCACCATCACCAGTGGGGTAGTTGACTTCTTGATCATTCTTGACCTCCTTGTTCACCTAACAATTGAATATCCACGCCATCACAAATGCAATGGATGGCCAACAAATGCACTTCTTGAATACGCGCCGTGCGTTCATGGGGCACACAAATATGCACATCGGTTTCACGCAGAGCTTGATTCATCTTGCCACCGCCGCGCCCGGTCAGCGCCACCACCGTCATGTCGCGCTCGTGCGCGGCTTCAATGGCCAACAACACATTGGCAGAATTGCCGCTGGTGGTGATGGCCAACAACACATCGCCCGATTGCCCCAGCGCGCGCACTTGTTTGGCAAACACTTGGTCGTAGCTGTAGTCGTTGGCAATGGCCGTCAAAATAGAGCTGTCTGTGGTGAGCGCAATGGCACCCAGTTCAGGCCGCTCACGCTCGAAGCGCCCCACAAACTCGGCCGCGAAATGTTGTGCGTCAGCTGCAGAGCCACCATTGCCACAGGCCAGCACTTTGCCGCCGCTGGTCACGCTGGCCAATATGGCCGAAATGGCAGCTGCAATGGGTTTGGACAAAACTTGCGCGGCTTGGTATTTCAAGTCGGCGCTGTCAATGAAATGTTGTTCGATGCGTTGTTCTAGCATAGCCGCCATGATACCTTTGCAAGCCGCTGCTTGGCATCATGAAACCCCATCAAAAGCCCCCCTATACCAAGCCAATTGCGTTCCATCTATCGACACCACATCAAACCGGCAAGCCGGCATGCGTGGCAGCCGCAACAAAAAATGCCGGGCGGCAAACACAATGCGTTGTTGCTTGGCCCACGTCACACTCGAAGCCGCACCACCGTGGTCACCCCGCGCACGGTGCCGTACCTCTACAAACACTACCGTGCCGTGGTCGTCTTGCATGATCAAATCAATTTCACCGCCGCCACGGCCTGGGGTTCGATAATTGCGCTGTAATACTTTCAAGCCTTGGTCTTGCAAGTATCGCCATGCACGGTCCTCTGCTGCATCACCGGCTTGCTTGGTGGTTGGCTTGCTAGGTGCAAGGTCTTCGCTTTTGTTTATCGCATTTTTTGGCATCAGCCTTCCTTCATGAGCACTCTTTTTGAATCCGCCCTGAGCACCGCGCAAGCCGCTGCTGGCGCACAGCACTATCCGAACGGTGCGTTGTATGTGGTTGCAACACCCATCGGCAATTTGGCCGACATCAGTCTGCGCGCGCTGCAAGTGTTGAATTTGTGCGATACCGTGGCCTGTGAAGACACCCGCCACTCACAAAGTTTGCTGCGCGCATACAAGATCGACAAACAACACCACCAATGGCTGGCCGTGCATCAGCACAACGAGGCCGAAGCTTCACAAGAAGTGATTCGCCGTTTGCAAGCAGGACAGCGTGTGGCCTATGTGAGCGATGCCGGCACGCCCGCAGTGAGCGACCCCGGCGCGCGCTTGGTCTGGCAAGTGCATCAAGCGGGTTTGCGCGTGGTTCCCTTGCCGGGTGCGAGCAGCATCACCGCCTTGTTGAGCGCCTGCGGCACGCCTGCACCCGACACAACAGGGTTTGTGTTTGTGGGCTTTTTGTCGAGCAAAGCAGGTGAACGCACGCAAGCCGTTCAAAGCTTAGCCAACGAAGCGCGCACGCAGGTTTTGTTGGAAGCACCGCATCGCATTGAGGCTTTGGCCAACGCATTGGCGGCATTGGGCGATCGCCCCATCACCCTGGGCAGAGAACTCACCAAACAATTTGAAGATGTGGTCACCCTGCCTGCCAACGCATTCACCGAATGGTTAGAAGCCGATGCGCAACGCAAGCGCGGCGAGTTTGTGTTGGTCATTCACGCGCGTGAAGAAAAAGCGAACGCAACCGGTGACACGCCACGCATTTTGCAATTGCTGTTAGGCGAAATGCCCTTGAAAACAGCGGTCAAACTCGCCGCCGACATCACCGGTGAAGCGCGCAACGATGTGTATGCGATGGCACTGGCTTTGAAAAAACAAAGCGACGCGACCACAACAGATTAATCGGGCGACTCCGATTTGCCCCGGCCAAATGGGTTGGGCAACCACGACTCCACCTTGTCTGTGACCATCTGCAAGGTAGAGGGAGACAACAACGGCACCTTGAAGCCCTGCGCCACTTGTTGGATGTTTTTTTGCTCTGCCAACACCTTGCGCACATAGCCACCGTCGGCGTCGGGCACGCTGGCACCCACATAACAACGCAAGCCAAGCTCGGTCGAACCGTTGGACTTGATGCAGTCTTTCAACACCTGAATGCCCACATGCAAATTGGTGATGGGATCGAAAGCCGCCATCTCACCGCCGTGGTCTTTGTACTTGGCCACATGCACCTTGGTCATCACCTGCATCAAGCCCTGCGCGCCCACATTGCTTTGCGCAAATGGATTGAAGTTAGATTCAATCGCCATCACCGCCAAAATCAGCGTTGGGTCAATCTGATACTGCGGCCCAGTGGCGTAGGTTTCTGCCACCAACGCGCTGATGGGCTCTGGCGCCACTTTGTATTTGGTGCTCAGCCAAGTCGCCACCTTGGCTTGCTCACGGCTCAAATCATGCGGGTCGATCGCGGTGGCTCGGTCTGCGGCGTCCACATCGGTCAACATCACATCGCTCTCGAGCTGACGCTCTTCCAGCCAATCGCGCAACCGCACCTCGGCTACCGCACGCAAATCTGCCCGCAAATTCAAGGTGATGATCACGCACAGCAGCGCCAAGCCCAGCAACGCAAACCCGTTGCGAATGAGAAGCGTGAACCCATGCACCACATCCTGCGCAAAGGCACGCATGATTTGGTGGAGGAGGTGGAGGTGGTTCATGAGATTTGTAATGCTACAATAGCGCTCTTGGCCCGGTAGCTCAGTTGGTAGAGCAGCGGATTGAAAATCCGCGTGTCGGCAGTTCGATTCTGCCCCAGGCCACCAAATTCCAATGAGGAGATCCGAGTAGTTCCGAGGAGTTGGTAGTAAAGAAATTCGCAAGAATTTCTGCCTACCCAGTCCATATAACGAACTCTCTCGGCTCCCAAGCTAGAAAAATCAACGACTTAGAGCGTGTGCCACGCTCAAGAAAGCGGCCCCAGCAGGGGCCGCAGTCGTTTCTAACCTCCTATTTTGTTATCCGGGTAGTTGCGCGAGTGTCTGCAGCAATGTGCGACGGTTTTCGTCTTCAGATGACGTCGCGCCATTAGCCATTGCCTCCTCCGACCATTTACGCGCCCACCCCATCACTTCCTCAGGGTTGAAGCGGATGAGACTTCCTACTCTGGTATGCGGAATACCAAGTGTTTTCCGAACCTGTGGGTGAGTGAGCGTGTACATGGGGATTCCTGTGGCCGCAGATAGCTGCCGAGGGGTCAGCCACTTCGTGTTGGCCGGAAGAATCACATCGCTGGCTTTTTGCCAGGTTGATTCGTACAGGGCCCCATGTTCGTAGGACTCGATCTCATCTAGCGGGTAGATCACCCGCTTTGAGAGCTTGAGGAATCGTGGCCCTTTCCCTTCGCAACGCCAGCGTTGCAAGGTCTTGGGGCTGATCCCCCAGCGTTTGGCCAGTTCGGTTTCGTTGAGTACTAGCTTTTCCATTGTGTAACTCCTATGAGTAGTTGAGGAGTTCACATTGGGGGCCCTTGTTCGTAAAAAACCAAGCAGAGAAAAAACGCAGATGATTTGCATTCTTTCAAGTAGTTGGATAAAACCGAAAGCATCCTAGGTTGCCTGTAAGCTGCCCCCATGTACTTGCTCTATTGCGATGAAACCAATTTCCAAAAACTTTCTGGAGACTTTTTTGTCTATGGAGGTGTTGCGATTAAAGGGGCTAAGGCGAAAGAACTTGCTGATGAGCTAGTTGCGATTAGGCGTGCATTTGGTGTGAAGCCGGACTTCGTTCTTAAATTCAATCCGGGGCCTGATGAGATGCTTCATCAAGAATTCATAAATCTCAAAAAAGCATATATGGCTGCAGCCATCAAACACGAGGTAAGGCTACTGGTTAATTTATTGCTTCATGACATTGCTACGAACTCAGATGAGGCAAGACGCAATGGAATAAATACTCTGTGCTTCCACTTCGACTGTCTATTAGAAAGAGACAAGTCTCCAGGGGTCGTTTTGATCGATCGATTTAATGATAAGAAGTTAGATCAGCATTTGACTGAAAAAGTATCGACTGGATTGACTGGGAATTTTCCATTCAGTAGCGCCTTGAAAATCAACAATATCGTTGGCTATCACATCGCATCTATTGGTCAGTCACATTTTTGCAGCTTGGTTGATGTGGTCCTTGGATCATTACGGTTTTCTATTAATGCCTTTACACAAAATAAAAAAGAGCATCAAAAGTCAGCGGCGGCGATATTGCAACAGCTATCGCCATTGTTTTTTCGAGAAAAGGGGTCAATTTCTGATGGCGCTAAGGCTCACCCCATTAGTCTTTGGTTTAGCCCTAAGGATGTGAGGCATCCAAAATATCGTGAAAAGTACATCGCACTTCGTGATTGTTTTGAAGTGAATGGCATTGGTGTCGAGCAGCCTGTTTAAACTCGAAACCTTAGGAAAATGAGCGAACAATGAGTTCAACTGTTTATCTTGAGACTTCACTGATTGCCTTTGGCTTTATTTTCTTTGCTTTTGCCGTTGGCTATTGGCTTGGCCGCTATCGCGCCTCATCTGCGCAGAATCATGGCGAGGCCCTGGTATGCCGAGAGCTGCAAGCAAACTTTTCTGGCCCTGACTATCACCTCCTTAATCACATCACGCTGAAGTTCAAGGACGGCACCACACAGATTGATCACATCTTGGTATCCCGTTTCGGGGTGTTCGTGATCGAGACCAAGGATTACAAGGGCTGGATCTTTGCAAACGCCAAGCACGCGACGTGGACACAAGTGCTCTACCGGTGGAAGTTCAAATTTCAGAATCCAATCTTCCAGAACATGCGCCACGTGCGTGCCGTTCAAGAGCTGCTTGATTTCTTGCCCCCCGAGGCAATTAAGTCTGCAGTTGTGTTCACTGGCCGTGCAGAGTTCAAGACGGAGATGCCGTCCGGTGTTTACACGCTGCCAGGGCTAATGGATCAGTTGAGGGCAGCGACGGAAGAAGTCATGTCTCTAAATCGAGTTCAGTTCTGCGTTGGGCGGCTGGAGACAGCCCGACTCGCTATCAGCGGACAAATAGATCTCGAGCATGTGAAAAGCCTGCAGCGCAAGCACGGTGGTCCCAATTAATCCTCGCATCTACGCACAAACAAGTTACGCGGATGTCCTTGCATTCCTACGATTGCAAGTGAACTTGAGAGACGGCTCTCAAGAAGCTTTCAGGGGATTTCTATGGAAAAACTGGTTCTCAGTGAGCGCGAGCTATCAGCGCATTGGGGTGTCAATGTCAAAACATTGCAGCGTTGGCGAGCAGAAGGACGCGGACCTCGTTTTATGAAAATTGGGAGAACCGTAACGTATCTCCCAAAAGACATCGAACACTTCGAAACCTATTCGCTGTACGAAAGTGGGCGCGGAGGTGCAATTGCTGAATCTCCATCCCCAGACATGGAAGCCCTGTCGTCTAACCGTTCGGTGACCTCGCCTCGCCCTCGAACTCCCCAGCAAGAAGTAGTTGATCTATTGGCCGTGGCGCTGCTGCGTTTGCGCGCGGCAGGACCGCCACCTACAAATCCTCCACCAACTCTCACTGTCAACGAAGTTGATAAAGATGACCTTGCGCGCCGTCGTGCTGGCATGCGTGTGCTCACCCATATGACGGGGGCGGGTCGATGAGGAAAAAACGAGGAGTGTGAGTAAGTCCGGGTAGTGGCTACCAAGCGCCACGAACCGCTCATGAACCGCAGGCTGAGCTACGGGCCTCCCATGACTACGGAATGAGGGTTCGTGACGGTGTGAACTGCTCCACCAGTCTAAAAGCCCAACTGTTCGCAGTTGGGCTTTTTCTTTGCCCCTTCGCGCGGCTGGCATTTGCACAAACACATTCTTTGGTATTCACAAACTGCCGCTACACCTGTCGCTTACCGTACAA
>JBEGOM010000045.1:0-16903 GCA_041181985.1 Pseudomonadota bacterium
TGAGAGATCCTATGAGTACCATCCACGTAGATGTCGTCAGTGCGGAAGAGTCCATCTTCTCCGGCGAAGCCACTTTTGTGGCTTTGCCAGGCGAGGCGGGCGAGCTCGGTATTTATCCGCGCCACACGCCACTGATCACACGCATCCGACCCGGTTCGGTGCGCATCCACACGGCTGATGGTGGCGAAGAGTTTGTGTTTGTGGCCGGTGGCATTCTTGAAGTGCAACCCAACTGCGTGACTGTTTTGTCAGACACAGCGGTGCGTGGCAAAGACCTCGACGAAGAAAAAGCCAATGTGGCCAAACAAGCGGCTGAAGAAGCATTGAAAAATGCCAAAACAGATGTCGACTTGGCCCGTGCCCACTCAGAACTCGCAATCTTGGCTGCCGAATTGGCCGCTCTGCGTCGCTACCGCGGTAAGAAATAAACAAACCTTGGTTTGTGCCAAAGCCCCTGTCGCAAGACCGGGGCTTTTTTCATGGCTGTCAAGCGTGACAGCAGGCGCACAAAGCATGGACAATCGAACCTATGCCAAAAGCCAAACTTCAAGCTGCCACCGTCGGCGGCACCGCCGATGTGATCGAGGCCCAGTTTTATGACGCATTGCAAACCGGCGACATCGAAAAACTCATGGCCTGCTGGGCCGACGAAGACGATGTTGTGTGTGTTCACCCAGGCGGACCGCGTTTGGTGGGCACAGCGGCCATCAGAGGGGCGTTTGAGGCCATGTTTGCCAATGGCACCATCAAGGCCCGTCCTGAGGCTGTTTGCAAAGTGGAGTCACTGACCAGTGCCATGCACAATGTGATTGAACGCATCCACATTCAAACAGTGGAAGGGCAGCACGAAGCTTTGGTCGTGGCCACCAATGTGTACCAACGCACGGCACAAGGCTGGCGCATGGTGGCGCATCACGCCAGCCCAGGCACATCTGCTAGTTTGGTCGAAACAGGTGATGCACCGCAAATATTGCATTGAGTGAACGGGTGCTTGTCGGCGGACAAAATGAATCACATGGGTTGCATTCAAGCATGACGGCGCAGTGGGCTTATGTTGCGCCTGCATGGTTGCCGGGTGGGAATTTGCAAACCATCGTGGCTGCAAAATTGTCGCGTCGATACCAAGGCGCAGCACCACAATGGCAGCGTGAACGATGGCACACACCCGATCAAGATTTCATCGATGTCGATTGGTTGCAAACTCACACCTACGCACCACCAGACAACACGCAACCGTTGCTGGTGTTGTTTCATGGTTTAGAAGGTTCATCACAAAGCCACTATGCCCAAGCATTTGCAGCCACAGCAAAGCGTTTGGGTTGGGCGATGGCATTGCCTCATTTCAGAGGTTGCAGTGGCGAGATGAATTGGGCGCCACGTGCCTACCACTCAGGAGACCATGAAGAGATAGGCTGGATGCTCGCGCAATTCAAACAACGCCATGCGGGCCCTGTTTATGCAGTGGGTGTCTCATTGGGAGGTAACGCCTTGATGCGATGGGCACAAGAGATGGGCGAGGCCGCATCGCTTGTCGTGCAAGCAGTGGCATCGGTGTGTTCACCCATTGATTTGACGGCCAGTGGTCATGCCATTGGCAGGGGTTTCAACCGCTGGGTCTACACCCGTATGTTTTTGAAAACCATGAAGCCACGCGCCATGCAAAAGCTCGCGCAATACCCAGGATTGTTTGACCCAGAGGCACTGCACAGGGCTAACGATTTGTATGCGTTCGACAATGTGTTCACAGCCCCCTTGCATGGGTTCAAAAACACAGATGACTATTGGCAACGCGCTTCTGCCAAACCAGGGTTGGCCAACATCCGCATACCGGCCTTGGTGTTGAATGCGAAAAACGATCCGTTCATACCTGCATGGTGTTTGCCAACACAGCAAGAAGTGGGCGGTTGGGTGCGCTTGTGGCAACCCGAGCAAGGGGGTCATGTGGGCTTCCCGCAGGGTGTCTTTCCCTCACATGTGCAAGGCCTGCCAGCAGCCATCGTTGATTGGTTGCAAAATCCGGTGTGACGATGGACGACATAGTGAAACAAGCCATGGCCAAGTGGCCCAATGTGCCCGACTGCTTCGGTTGGTTGGGTCTAGACGCGCGTGGCGATTGGTACATGCGCGACGACCGTGTGCAAGGTTTGGGCGACTTCAAACACAGCAAAGGCTCGCGCTTGCAACACGATAAGTTGATCGAGTTCATAGGTCGCAACTATGCAAGTGATGCACAAGGGCAGTGGTTTTTTCAAAACGGCCCGCAGCGGGTGTTTGTTGAATTAGAAGCCACCCCATGGATCTGGCGTTTGCAGCCCGATGGCGGTGTGCAAACACACACCAGGCTGACAGCGCGAGTACAGCGCTGTTTTGTCGATGAAATAGGCCATGTGTATTTAGAAACTGATATGGGTTTTGGTTTGGTGCATACACAAGACATCACACAAGCCGCGCGATGTGTGGAAGACGGTTTGTGGGTGCCGCTAGAAGTAGCGCAGGAAGCTTTGGCTGAACGCTTCGGTTACTGCATCAGTCCGCAAAAACAACAGCACAGTTGATGGTTTGAATGAGCATAAAAAAAGGGCCTGTCGCAACAGGCCCTTTGCTTTGCGCGAAAGCAATATTATTTTTTAGGCTCTGCAAATTTGGCGCCTGCTGCATTGGCCATGTAAACCACTGCGCGACCCACTTCAACATCGTCGAAAGCACCGCCACCTTGCGCGCCCATGGCGCCTTTGCCTTTGAGGGCGGAGGTCAACAAAGCGTCGTAGCCTTTGGCAATGCGAGCACCCCATGCGCCTGCATCTTTGAATTTAGGTGCGCCTGCAGCGCCAGAGCTGTGACAAGCGCCGCACTGTGCGTTGAAGACTTGTTCGCCAGTTTGCAACTCACGCTTGGTGGCTTGCAATTCGATGGCACCCACTTTTTGAATGCGTTCAGCCGTCGCTTCAGGGTGGCTGGCAGGATAAGGAACCGTGTTGTTCGCAGGCCATGCCATGGAAAGCACGGTGACGATGACAAAAAAGGGCAACACAATCGCAAACAAGACCCAAACGAAAATATCGAGGGTTGATTTCTTTTTCTCGTGCGTCGAGTTGTCGTGATGGGCGCTCATGGTGGATAGATCCTTTGAGGATGAATTCAAAACAGCCGAAATTATAGCGGGGGACCCTACAATAGCCTGTCAAAGCAGGGCGGCTGTAGCTCAGTGGATAGAGTATTGGCCTCCGAAGCCAAGGGTCGTGGGTTCGATCCCCGCCAGCCGCACCAAATTTGCTTTTGCCGTCCTCTCAAACGGCACGTATTGCCTCAGCGCGCCACTTTGGCAATGTCAGCGCGTGCAGCGTCCAGGGCGGCGGCTTTGGCCGCATCGCCTTTGGACAAACCTTCGGCGCGCACAAAACGCACATCGGTCACACCAAAAAATCCAAACACGGCTTTCATGTAGCTCTCTTGGTGCTCCATGGCTTGGCCTGCTTCGCTGGTGGAGTAAATGCCGCCGCGGGTAGACACCACGATGGCGGTTTTGCCACTGGTCAAGCCCTTGGGGCCGGCTTCGGTGTAACCGAAGGTGCGACCGGGTTGCGACAGGCGGTCAATCCATGCTTTGAGTTGTGTGGGCACCGAGAAGTTGTAGAACGGTGCACCCACCACGATCACATCGCTCGCCAAAAACTGGCTGACGAGTTTTTCTGACAATTCGTTTTCTGCGCGCTGTGCCGGTGTGGGGTTTTCTTGTGGCGCACCTTTGATGGCGATCGCGTCAACGGTGAAATGGGGAATGGGGTTGGCCACCACATCCAAGTATTCAACGCTGGTGTTGGGATGGTTTTTTTGCCATTCGGCAACCACCTCGGCAGTGAGTTGGCGTGAGGTGGAGTGTTGACCCAAGATGCTGGCGTCGATGTGCAAGAGTTTCATGGCAGAGTTGTGTTTAGCAGGGTTAAGAAATTGTTTTAGCCGCAGCACTCTCGGCAGAGGCCTCAGACGCACGCAGTGCAAATTCAGCCCGCAAAGCTTTGAGTTTTTCGCGCGGGTCTTCTTTGACGGTGGCTTTGTCCAAGGCCATTTCGGCAATGAAGCGGCTCGGTTGGGCAGCAATCATATCGCGGCCCTTTTTGCGTTTGCGCGTCCAACTGACAGCCAAGGTGCGTTGTGCGCGGGTGATGCCCACATACATCAACCGTCGCTCTTCTTGCAAGCGGATGGCCAAATTGTCATTGGTGTGTTCGGTGCCGGGCTCGTCGTCCATTTTGAAAGGCAACATGCCTTCGGTCACGCCAACCAACATCACATGCGGCCACTCCAAACCTTTGGCGGCGTGGAGGGTGGACAGGGTGACCACATTTTGGTCTTTTTCTTTTTCGCTGAGGGTGGACAACAACGCAATGTTTTGCGCCACTTCGAGCAAATTTTTCTTTTCGCCCACCAAGGTCACTCCGGCAGCATCGTCGATTTGACCGCCGCAGCGTTGTGCCATCCAGTCGCAAAACTCCATCACATTGGTCCAGCGTGAGGCGGCGGCTTGTTCGCTGTCTTCAGCCTCGTACAAGTGCTTTTCGTAGCCGATGTCTTTGAGCCAATCGTTCAAAAAAGCACGCGCATCTTCAGCGCCGGTGGTCAAGCGCGCACGAAACTCTAAGTCGTTCACATAACGACCAAACTCATGCAAGCCAGCGACCGCACGCGCATTGAGCACGCTCGACAAACTGTTGCTAAACAATGCTTCAAACAAACTGAGTTTGTATTGGCTGGCAAACACGCCCAAGCTTTGCAAGGTTTGGTGACCAATGCCGCGCTTGGGGGTGGTCACGGCACGCAAGAAGGCGGGGTCATCGTCGTTGTTCACCCACAGGCGCAGCCATGAACACAAGTCGCGAATTTCGGTGCGATCAAAAAAACTTTGCCCGCCAGAAACCTTGTACGGAATTTGCGCTTTGCGCAAAGCTTTTTCAAACATGCGCGCTTGGTGGTTGGCGCGATACAACACCGCAAAATCTTTGTATTCGCGGTGTTGTCCACCTGCGTTGGTGGCCACTTCGGTGCCTGCACGCAGCGATTGAATGCGTGCCACCGCGCGCTCGGCTTCATGTTCTTCGTTGTCTGCATCGACCACGCGAACGGGTTCACCTTCACCGAGTTCAGAGAATAAAGTTTTGGGAAACAACTTGGGGTTGGGTTGAATCACATTGTTCGCAGCACGCAAGATGGCGCTGGTCGAACGGTAGTTTTGCTCGAGCTTGATGACTTTCAAGTTTGGAAAATCATTGGGCAAACGTTTCAAGTTGTCGAGCGTGGCGCCGCGCCAACCGTAAATCGATTGGTCGTCGTCACCCACGGCTGTGAAGCGCGCGTTTTGACCGACCAAACATTTGAGCACTTCGTATTGCGTGGCATTGGTGTCTTGATACTCATCCACCAACACATGGCCCAACTGTGCTTGCCATTTTTGACGCACCTCGTCGTGTTGCTGCAGCAGCTTCAAGGGCAAACCAATCAGATCATCGAAGTCAACGCTTTGGTAAGCGGTCAAACGCTCTTCATAACGCGCCATGATTTTGGCGATGGTGCGTTCGTTGTCGTCTTTGGCTTGTGCCAGCGCTTGTTCTGCGTTGAGACCCATGTTTTTCCACAGGCTGATGGTCCATTGCCATTGGCGTGCGGTGGCCGCGTCGGTGGTGCCGCCTGCGTCTTTCAAGATGCCTGTCACATCGGTGCTGTCCATGATGCTGAATTGCGGCTTCAAACCCATCACGCCACCGTCTTGGCGCAACATGCGCACACCCAAGGCGTGGAAGGTGCATATCACCACTTCTTGTGCTGCTTTGCCAATCAAGCCTTTGGCGCGCTCACGCATTTCGGTGGCCGCTTTGTTGGTGAAGGTGATGGCGGCAATGCGTTTGGGTTCAAGGCCGCTTTGAATCAGTCGACCAATTTTGTGTGTGATCACACGCGTCTTGCCCGAGCCCGCGCCCGCCAAGACCAAGCAGGGGCCGTGCAAGAAATTGACGGCTTCTTGTTGCGCGAGATTCAGACCAGCAGACATTAAAAAAGAAATGAGAGAGAAAAATTTAGCAAAGCCGGCAATGATACCGGTGAGCGAGCAAGGCAAAATACACAGGTGCTGAATATTCTTCTCGTGACTTTCCCGTTTTTTGCGTTGGTGCTGGCTGGCTTTGTGGCGGCGTACCGACGGTGGTTACCGCTAGACGCCATTCCCGGGCTCAACGGTTTTGTACTTTACTTTGCGCTGCCCTGTTTGTTGTTTCGTTTTGGCTCAAGCACGCCCATCGTGCAGTTGCTCGATGGCACCTTGTTCTTAGCCTATGCGCTGTGCGCTTTGTTGATGGTGGGCTTTGTGGTGGCCGTCAGCATGAACCGTCGCATTGGTTGGAACGATGCAGCGTTTGGTGCCTTGGTGAGTGCGTTTCCGAACACCGGTTTCATGGGCGTGCCTTTGTTGGTGGCTTTGTTAGGGCCTGCTGCTGCTGGGCCAGCCATTGTGACGATTGTGGTGGACATGCTGATCACTTCGTCGTTGTGCGTTGCGCTGTCGCGTTTGGACGGTGCGGATGAACATGGTGCCAGCCGTGCCGCAAAAAACGCACTGAAGGGCGTGTTCATCAATCCCATGCCTTGGGCCATCACCATCGGCGCCGTGTTTTCTGCCACCGATTACGAATTGACAGGGCCCATCGCAAAAACCGTGGGCTTGTTAGCAGATGCGGCTTCACCCGTGGCGCTGTTCACCATTGGTGCAGTGCTAGCACGCACACAAATTCGTGTGAACGAAAGTGGCCATGCGCCCATTGTGTTGCGCGATTATTTGCCGGTGTCGGTGTTCAAGTTGGTGTTGCATCCGCTCTTGGTGCTGTTGGTGTTGGCAGCCACGGTGCAATTGGGTTTTCACATCGAAAAGTTTTCTTTGATGGTGGTGGTGCTGGTGGCATCCTTGCCAAGCGCCAGCAATGTGGCATTGTTGTCAGAGCGGTTTGGGGCTGACACAGGTCGCATTGCACGCATCATTTTGGTCACCACAGCTGCAGCGTTCTTGACTTTTTCGGGTGCTGTGGCGTTGCTTCATCATTGAGTACCAAAGCTGATTCGAATACGAATACGAATACGAATGCAAAGCCAATGCGAATGCGCATTCGCTGGTTTGTTTTGTTCGCAAGCGCAAAAGGTTTTGCCAGCCTGTTAAATCGCTAAGGGGTCAACATCGATCGCCCAGCGAATCACTTGTTTGTGCTGAGGGCGCAAACCGTGCAAATCACTTTGCCAATCAGACAAAAACCGTTGCAAGGCTTTGCGTGATTGGCATTCGATCAACATTTGCGCGCGCTCGATGTTGGCCACACGCTGAATGCTCATGGGCACAGCGGGGTAGAGATCGACTTGCAACACATCGGCGCTTGCGCTGCCGATCTCGCGTGCTGCATTCAAGAACGCTTGTGCCGCTTGTTGGCTGCGTGCTTCTGCACGCACCAAGGCTTGAAAACTGAACGGCGGCAAACACGCTTGTTCGCGTTCATGCAGTTGTTGGTCTGCAAACGCTGGGTAGTCGTGTGCTTTGAGTGCCTCAAACAACGGGTGTGTGGGGTGAAAGGTTTGCACCCACATTTCGCAAGCATTGCTTTGCGTGAGTGTTGCGTCGCGCCCGGCGCGACCTGCGGCTTGCATCAACAAACTGAACAGTCGTTCGGGTGCGCGAAAGTCGCTTGAAAACAAAGCGCCGTCTGGGTTCAAGGCTGCCACCAGCGTGACCCGTCTGAAGTCGTGGCCTTTGGCAATCATTTGCGTGCCCACCAGCACATCGACTGCGCCTGAATGCACCTCGGCCAATTGGCGCTCGAGCTCGCCTTTCAAACGCGTGCTGTCGGCATCTATGCGGGCAATGGTGAGGGGGCTGCCATCGGGGCGACGCACATCGGCCAACAGCTCGGCCAAGTGTTCTTCCAGTTGCTCTGTGCCGCGCCCCAAGGGGCTGATGTCGACATTGCCACAACCCGGGCAAGCACGTGGCACGGCTTGTGTGAAACCGCAATGGTGACAACGCAAAGTGCGGTCGAGTTTATGAAACACGCGGTAGGCGCTGCAATGCGGGCATTCGCTTTTCCAACCGCAATCCAGGCAATGCAACACCGGTGCGTAGCCGCGGCGGTTGAGCAACACCAGCGTTTGTTCGCCACGCGCCACACGCTCACGCATGGCGTCGAGCAAGGGCGCAGTAAAAACAGTTTTGTAGGGCTGGCGGTTCATGTCCACACGCCGCACCAAAGGCAAAGCACCTTGACCGATGCGCGAGGGCATGTGCAAGCGCATGTAGCGGCCCGCGCTTTGCTCGGCGCTGGCGCTTCGGCTGTGGTGCCAACTCTCGAGCGACGGTGTGGCTGAGCCCAAAATCACTTTGGCGTTTTCAAGTTGACCGCGGTACACCGCCAAGTCGCGCGCTGAGTACCGCGCGCCTTCTTGTTGTTTGTAGCTGGGGTCATGTTCTTCATCGACCACGATGAGTTTCAAATGCGGCAATGACGCAAACACCGCCATACGCGTGCCCAACACAATGCGTGCATGGCCAGTGTGCGCCGACAACCAGTTTTTCAAACGCTGTGCGGGTGTGAGGCCGCTGTGCAAGGCGACCAAACAATCGTCACCCCATTGCGGCGCAAAGCGTTCTCTAAAGCGCGCTTCCAGTTGTGGCGTGAGGTTGATCTCAGGCACCATGACCAACACTTGTGCACTGGCGTCTTGTTCCAACTGCGCTTGCGCGGCGCGTAAATACACCTCGGTTTTACCGCTGCCGGTGTTGCCGTAAAGCAAGAAGGGGCCAGGCTGTGTGGCCACAGCACGCAGAGTTTCGATTTGCTCTTCGGTGAGTTGGGGCAGGGGCGCGCCTTGTGTGGCTGTGTGTGATGGTGGCGTGTTGCTTGCCTTTTTGCTTTTCAGCCGTCGCGCCCATTGTTCGGCAGACAACTCGCGCAGTTGGTTGGGCAGGGCAGCCAAAGCCACTTCACCTGCGCTGCGCTGGTAGTAGCTGGCCGCAAACGAGACCAACTGCCGCCAGGCTTTGGGCAATGCCGCCACGCCCCCTAAAACACTGGCAATGGGTTTGAGTGTGTGTTCTGGCAAATCTTGTGGGGTGTCAGCGTCTTCCCACACCACACCCAAGGTGTCGCGCGCGCCCAGCGGCACCCGCACCAGAGTGCCGGCCTCTAGGGGTGAGTCGCTCACATAGGTCAACGCACCCCCAATGCCGCTGTGGGCAGGGGTGTGAACCATCACGGAAATTCGATGCGACATGTCAAGAGGTGAGTTGGCGTGATTTGCTCAAGCTTTTTTGCAGAACATCGCTTAAGTCGTTGATTTGAAAGGTGTTCAAAAGTAACCCAAGGAAAATGTGGATAACTTTGTTGATATCTACACTTGCCTCATTCTGAGGGCGCATGAATCAAGGCTTTGTTCAGATTGCCCGAAAAAAAAGCAACGGCACAATCCTATATAAATCAACAACTTAGGCAAAGAAAAATATTTTTCAAAAGCCCTCAAGAAAAGCAAAGTCGATTCTCGCCGCCCCCATTTTTTTGTGTATAAGTCAACGCGGTGGGTAACACTTTTTTGCGAAATGACCGGCGCCATCGGTGTCGAAATGGTCCTCTAGATCCTCAGCCTTTCCGCAGTGCACGCGAATGCGTGTGCACGGTGTCCACCAGCACAGCCACGCTCTCAGGCGGGGTGAACTGGCTGATGCCGTGGCCCAAATTGAAGATGTGCGTGGGGCCTGTGGTGGCTGCATCGGTGTGCGGCTTGCCAAACGCGTCTAACACGCGCCGCGCCTCTTGTGCCACCGCTTCTGGCGGCGCAAACAGGGCATTGGGGTCGAGGTTGCCTTGCAACGCTTTGCCCTTGCCACCCACCTTGCCACCCACTTCGGCGCGCGCGGTGCTTAAGTTGACTGTCCAATCCAAACCCAACACATCGCAGTCGAGTTCGGCCATCTCGGGCAACCACAAGCCACCCCCTTTGGTGAACACAATGCTTGGAATGACATTGCCTTCGTGCGAGCGTTTCAGTTGCGACAACACCCTTGCGGTGTAGGCCATGCTGAAGGTCTGAAACATGCCGTCGGCCAACACACCGCCCCAGCTGTCAAACACCATCACCGCTTGGGCACCGGCTTCGATTTGCGTGTTCAAGTAAAGCGCCACCGCATCGGCATTGATTTGCAACAAGCGATGCATCAAATCGGGTCGGCTGTACATCAGGCTTTTGACATGGCGGTAATCGTCCGAACCACCGCCTTCGACCATGTAGCAGGCCAAGGTCCAAGGACTGCCTGAAAAGCCAATCAGTGGCACACGGCCGTTCAAGGCTTTGCGGATGGAAGTGACCGCATCAAACACATAGCGCAGCTTGGCCATGTCGGGCACGGCCAAAGCCGCCACAGCGGCTTCGTCACGCACCTGTTTCTCAAAGCGAGGGCCTTCGCCTTGGGCAAAGCTCAAACCAAGGCCCATGGCGTCGGGCACGGTCAAGATGTCGCTGAACAAAATGGCGGCATCAAGCGGGTAGCGCTCGAGTGGCTGCAAGGTCACTTCGGTGGCGTAGTCGACATTGGTGGCCAAGCCCATGAAGCTGCCGGCCTTGGCGCGGGTGTCACGGTACTCGGGCAAATAGCGACCGGCTTGGCGCATGAGCCAAATGGGGGTGTGATCGGTGGCCTGACGCAGGCAGGCGCGCAAAAAGGTGTCGTTTTGTAGAGGTGCAAACATGTTGTTATTGTCGCCTTTTGAGTTGTCGCAACCATTGTGCGTGTTCCACCATCAAACACTTGTCTTGCACAACGGTCAAACCCGCTTTTTCAGCTTGCGCACAAGCCTCAGCATGCGCGATGCCCAATTGCAGCCACAAAGCTTTGGCGCCGATGTTCATCGCTTCTTGTGCAATGGGTGGAATGTCTTCGGCGTTGCGAAAGCAATTGACCATGTCAATTTGTTCGTGCTGTGCAGCTTCGCTCAAGGTGGCATAAGCGCGTTCGCCCAACACCTCGCTGGCATTGGGGTTGACGGGCACAATGCGATAGCCCTGCGACTGCATGTATTTCGACACGCGGTAGCTGTCGCGGTGCGACTTAGGTGACAAGCCCACCACGGCAATGGTTTTGCATTCGCTCAAGCAGAGTTCAATCGATGTATCCATGATGCTTTTCAGTTAGATGGCAAACGCGACAACGCATCGCGCAGTTCATTCACGCGCAAAAGTTCGGACAACACCACTGGCGATTGGCCCGGGGCTTGCAACACATACACCGGCACACCGCTGCGCCCCAATGCGGTGAGCGCATCGGTGATGGCAGGGTCGCGCCGCGTCCAGTCCGCGCGCAGCAGCGTCACGCGCCGCGCTTTGAAATCTTGCAGCACCTCGGCGTTGGACAAGGTGGTTTTTTTATTGATCTGGCAAGTTACACACCAAGCAGCGGTGAAGTCAACAAACACCGGTTTGCCCTGTGCCAACGATTGCGCCACCGCATTCGGTGACCAAGCTTGCCAAGTCGAGGTGTCTATGGCAGAACCATCCACGGGTTGTTCAGCGAGGGTATCTACAGACGCGGTTGAAGTGGTTGCGGTGTTGATCGGTTCTCGGTTTAATTCCATCACCAATGAAGTGGTGAGTACAACCAACGCCAAAGCCAAACACGCACTCAACACCCGCGCAACATGCGCTTTGAAACGCAGCGCCCACACCAGCGCGGTCAGCACCAGCAACAAGGTCAGCAAACTGATCGTGACATCTAAGCTGTGTTGCAAACCCAGCACCCACAACAGCCAAATCACCGTGCCCAACATGGGGAACGCAAACAACTGCCGCACCGCCAACATCCAAGCGCCTGGTTGAGGCAGCAGTTTCACCAAAGCCGGCCACCAACTTGCGAGCAAATAGGGCAGGGCCAAGCCCACCCCCATCGTGGCAAAAATAAACAAAGCCTGCCACGCAGGCAAGGTCATGGCCAGCCCAAGAGACGCCCCCATGAAAGGCGCTGTGCAAGGCGAGGCCACCGCCACCGCCAACACGCCCGACAAAAACGCATCCATCACCGGGTGTTTGGCTTGGTGACTGACCCAATGCGATGGCAAGAGTTGGCCCATTTCAAACAAGCCCAACAAGTTCAGCGCGATCAGCGTGAACAAGACGGCCAAACCACTCACCACCCAAGGTGACTGCAACTGAAACCCCCACCCCAGTTGCTCACCGCTGGCGCGCAGCAAAAGCACCACGCCACCCAACAACACAAAACTCAGCACCACCCCAACGGTGTAGCTCACACCCGCCACACGGTGCGCGCGGTGTTGTCTGCTGTGTTGTGCAAAGCCGAGCAACTTGATCGCCAACACTGGCAAAACGCAGGGCATCAAGTTCAACAACAAACCACCCACCAGCGCACCCAACAGTGCCAATGCAAAACCCCAATTCAGCCCATCACTTGATGGGTTGCTGTTGCCGCCATTGCTTGTGATGGTGGGCAGTGCATCGTCAGCAGGCAAACTATCTGCGGCAGGCCACTTGCCATTGACTTTGGCATTCACCCAATAGCCTTGGCGTTGCGCACCTTGGCCATGCGTCAACAACCAACGCACTTCGCGTGGGTCGGTGTTGCGCATATTGCTCAACGGCACGCGTGCTGTCCACACATCACCTTGCCAACTTTGCGCACTCTTAGGGTGCAACTCTGCAGCAGACGCAATCAAATCGGCGCTGGTCGGGAAAATTTGCAACTTCTGCTGTTGCAACGCTGCAGGCAAGCCGCGCACTTCAAGCAGCAAGGTGTTGGCATCAAAGCGAATGTCGGCGGATGCATTTGTCGGTGTTTTGGGTTGCTGCGTCAACACCGCATCAAACGCAGCCCTCATGGGCGCATGGCTACTGTTGACGGCGATCAATAAATTGAAATCGCCTTCTTGCGGAATGCACTCCAAGCGGCACACCAACCAATTGGCCCGCATTTGCAGCTCTAGCTTGCCTTGCGAGGGTTGAAAATTTTTGTCCACCGTCAGTGGCACCACCAACAAGGTGTCGCCTTCAAAGCCGTAATTGGTCAAATGCCCGGCGCGCAATTTTTGTGGCAAGGGCCAAATCACTTCACCCGCTTGAACGCCAGCGGGTAGTTGCCAAGTTATTTGTGTGGGCAGGCCCGAGTCACCCGGATTGAGCCAATAGGTGTGCCACTCGCGGGTGTGTTGCAAACGCAACCCCACCCAAAGCGATTGACCGACTTGCACCCCTTGCGGCGCATGCGCCACCAACTCTGCACGCACCTGCGGCGTGCTGACGACATGGGGTTGTGCTAACCATGCTTGTGCCCAAGCCACGCCAGAAAAACCCAAGCCCAAGCTCAGGCAAAGCATTGCCAAGACGCCGCGTGAGCGCCAACGCGCCACGCCGCAAAAATCGCGAACAAAAGCAAACATAGGTGTGATGTTAGCGACTCAGCCCGTAAGATGGCGACATGGATGACAAAAAACACGCCCCTGTTCGCGCCGCCCTTGCCTCACACCAATGGGCCGACTTGACCAGCAACGACCTGTTGTCAATCGATGCAGCCCGTACCGTGGCGGTATTGCCCTTAGGTGCGACCGAGCAGCATGGCCCCCACCTGCCCATGTCGGTCGACACCCTGCTGGTCGAAGGTGTCATACAAAGCGCGCTCAAGCACTTGTCTGAGCAAGACCCAGTTTGGTTTTTGCCTACACAAAGCGTGGGCTTGAGCACCGAGCACACCGCTTTTGCAGGCACGCTCAGCCTGTCGCCGCAAACGGTGCTTCAACAATGGTGTGACATTGGTGCCTCAGTCGCGCGTGCTGGCGTGAAAAAAATATTGTTGTTCAACGCACATGGTGGTCATGTGGGCTTGATGGATGTCGCCGCGCGCGAATTGCGTGCGCAACATGGCCTACTCGTTTACAGCAGCAGTTGGTACCAATTGCCACTCGACGCATCCGTGATGCAACTTTTCTCGCCAGACGAACACCGCTTCGGCATCCATGCGGGTGACATCGAAACTTCCATGATGCTCGCGCTCGCACCTGAATTGGTGCGCATGGACTTGGCGCAAAACTTTGCGTCAGCGTCACAAGCCCGCGCAGCGCACTACCCCGTGCTGGGTAACGGCAAGAGTGCCAAACTTGGTTGGCACATGCAAGACTACAACCCACAAGGTGCCGTTGGCAACGCCAGTGCGGCCACTGCTGACAAAGGCCATGCCTTGTTGAAAACCGCAGGCGAACAATTGGCCAAACTGCTCAAAGAAATGGTGGCGCTGCCGCTTAGCACACTTCGCACTTGAGCGAAACACGCTTTCCGCTTTGGCAACTCAAGCGTAAGTCACCCAAGCCTGATGCGCAGGTGTTTCAAGATGTGCCAAAGTGTTGAACGACAGCAAGTGGTGACGCTTCGCATTGAAGTGAAATTCACTCACGGCACTGTTGCGAATGCGCAAATTCAACTCGATCGTGTTCGCAGCATCCAAGCCCAGTACATGCGCCACCGCCACTGAAATCGGGCCACCGCTTGATACCAACAACACATTGCCTTCGCAGTTTTCACGCACATGTGTCAATGCCGACACCACACCCGCTTGAAAATCGGCAAACGCAGGCATGCCCTCGGGCGTGACATCGCCTTGCATCCATTGCATCAAGCCGGTACGCAATTGGCGAAAGTGTTGTTTGTAGCCCTCGGGCGTGGTGGGCTTCACCAACTCGCCCGCGTGCACAGATCGAATCACCGCTTCGCTGTCGTATTCATTCAAACCTGGCCAAAGCAATGCAGGCCTAGCATCCTTCAAACCCATTTGAATGCCCTCGAGCGTTTGCGCATGACGCTTCAAAGTGCCAGTAATGACCGCATCAAATTGCAAGCCTTGCGCACGCCAATGCTCACCCAAGCGTTGGCTTTGTTGCGCACCCAGCGGGCTGAGCTGGTCGTAGTCTGCCGCGCCCAAAGAAGCTTGCCCATGTCGCACCAAATAAAGTTGACCCATGCCTGTTCGTCCAAATGATCTTGGCTGTCATTGTCTTGGTTTCACTCTGCTTCATCAGTCACTGCTGAGACCCTCGCGCTGATGTTGCTGTTGCCGCATTAGTTTGACAGCGCTTCCCAGCGCTCGAGTGCATGCATCAACGCGGCTTCTATCTCTGCATCGCGCTGGTGCAATTGCGTCGCCTTGGCGGCATCTTGGGTGTAGAGCGCTGGGTCAGCCAAGGCCTCTTGAACTTCCCGTTGCTCTGACTCCAAGTTAGCAATCACATCAGGCAAGCCTTCTAACTCGCGTTGCTCTTTGTAGCTGAGCTTGCGCGGCTTGGCGCTTTTGTCGGGTGCGGGTGACGCGGAAATGCTGGCACTGGGGGTGGGTGTCGATGTGACGGTCGATTTGGCAGTGTTTGCTTGGGCTTTCGCAAGCGTGCCTGCATTGGCTTGCAGGGTGCGCGAGCGCTCCGATTGCGTCAACCAATCTTGAACCCCGCCTTCATACTCGCGCCACAGGCCAGGTTGCTCGGGCGTGCCCTCAAACACCAGCGTACTCGTTGCCACATTGTCCAAAAACATGCGGTCATGGCTCACGATGAACACCGTGCCATCGTATTTCTGTAGCAACTCTTCGAGCAACTCAAGCGTGTCAATGTCCAAGTCGTTGGTCGGTTCATCTAACACCAACACATTTGCGGGACGCGCAAACAACCGCGCCAACAACAACCGGTTGCGCTCGCCACCCGACAGCGAACGCACCGGAGACGCTGCGCGTGCAGGGGAAAACAAAAAGTCATCCAAATAGCTCTTCACATGTTTGCGCTGGTTGCCAATCTCAATCCACTCGCTGCCCGGGCTGATGAAATCTTCCAGCGTTGCGTCCAAATCCAATGCATTGCGCAATTGGTCAAAGTACGCTACTTGCAAATTGGCACCTTGGCGCACTTTGCCGCTGTCGGGTGCCAGTGTGCCCAAAATCATTTTCAGCAAGGTCGATTTCCCCACCCCGTTGGGCCCAATCAGGCCCACCTTGTCGCCGCGTAGAAAAGTGGCTGAAAAGTTTTTTGCAATCACTTTGTCACCAAAGGCTTGGTTGACCTCGGTCAGCTCTGCCACGATCTTGCCGCTTTGTGCGCCACTGGCCAAATCCAAGCGCACGCTGCCCACAGCCTCGCGCCGTGCAGCACGGTGCGAGCGCAAAGCTTCGAGTCGCGCAATGCGGCTTTGGCTGCGTGTGCGACGCGCCTCCACCCCTTTGCGAATCCACACCTCCTCTGCCGCCAGCAATTTGTCGGCCTTGGCATTGATCACCAACTCTTGATTCAACTGCTCTTCTTTTTGCGTTTGGTATTGACCAAAGTTGCCAGGGTACGACAGCAAATGCCCGCGGTCCAACTCCACAATGCGAGTGGCGATGCGATCTAAAAACGCGCGGTCGTGCGTGATCGTGATCACGCTGCCTTTGAAATCCAACAGCAAACGCTCGAGCCACTCAATGCTGTCCAAATCGAGGTGGTTGGTCGGCTCGTCGAGCAGCAGCACATCGGGGGCCGTCACCAAGGCTTGTGCCAGCGCCACGCGTTTGGCTGTACCGCCCGAGAGGGTATGCACCTGTGCCTTGGGGTCTAAGTGCAATCGGTGCAGCGTTTCTTCCACACGCTGTTCCCAGTTCCAGCCGTCAAACACCTCAATCTCGTTTTGCAGGGCGGACAAGTCGCCTTCACCGTTGGTGTACTGTTCGATCAAGGCCTTCACCCGCGCAAGGCCTGCGCTCACGGCTTCAAAAATCGTGTCTTGCCCATTCAAGTGCGGCTCTTGCGCCACATAAGTCACGCGCAAGCCTTGTTGCACCCGCAACTCGCCATCGTCTGGTTTTTCAAGCCCA
>JBEGOM010000046.1:0-16761 GCA_041181985.1 Pseudomonadota bacterium
GCTTCGATGGCTTCGCGCTCTTTGGCAATTTTTTCTTCTTGACTGCCTTTGCTGTTGGGCTTGGTCAAGGTGAGTTGGTCTTGGTTGGCTTTGCTTTGCTTGTTTTGAACTTGCGCTTGCAACTTGCCTTCGCTGTCGCGCGACGCTTTCGGTGTGGCGCCGCCAGGTGCGCGTGCGGCCAACTCAGCGCGATAGGCTTCGAAGTTTTGGGTTTGCACCACAATTTCTTTGCGTGCGTCTTCGCGTGAAATTTGCTTGGCTTCTTCAGCGGTGGGCATGCTCAAGAGAGCACCCGCTTTGAGGCGGTTGACATTGTTGTCAACAAACGCATCGGGGTTGCTGCGCAACATGGCCAACAACATTTGGTCGAGCGACACACCTTGGGGCAGGTTATTTTGAACCGCGATTTCACTCGCGGTGTCACCGCGCTTCACATTGATGGGTTGGCCATCGGCGCTGCGTTTGCTGCTGCCTGCAACCGCTGGTGGTGTGGCAGTGGGTTTGTTGCGAGCGGCTTCTTCGATGAGCAAATTGAAATCGCGCAACATGCGACCACCTGCCCAGCGCAAATCAATCAACACATCTAAGGCATTGCCATTGATCGGTTGTTGACTGGTGATTTTCAGATAGGGACGACCGTTGCTTCTTTGCAGCAACTGAACTTGAAGCATGACCGGTGTGCCATTGCTGTTGGGCAAGGGCACTTTGGCTGCTTGATACAACTCAGGGCTTGCAAGACTGGCTTTGAGGTCGATTTGCTCGGCGATGGTGGCCTCGGTGATGTCGGCTTCTGCCACCAAGGCTTCGCCTTGTTTGGAGAGCACCACCGGAGGCGCCAAAGTGAGTGCCTGCGCACTGCCCAACATGGACACTGACAGTGCGGCCCACAACGCGGATCGCTGAAAAAGTGAGGTAGCGGGGCGGTGGGCTCTGGTCATAGCAGGGATATTAACGGTTTTTGATCAACGTTCGAGCAAAATCCGCAACATGCGGCGCAACGGCTCGGCCGCACCCCACAAGAGTTGGTCACCCACGGTGAAGGCGCCTAAGTAGTCGTTGCCCATGGCCAGTTTGTGCAAACGGCCCACTGGCACCGTCAAGGTGCCGGTGACAGCTGCAGGGGTGAGGTCGCGCTCAGAAATTTCGCGTTGGTTAGGCACGACTTTGACCCAATCGTTGGCGCTGGCCAAGATGCTTTCGATCTCGTCCATCGGCACATCTTTTTTGAGCTTGATGGTGAGGCCTTGTGAGTGGCAACGCATGGCGCCAATGCGCACACACAAGCCGTCAATGGGAATGCTGCCAGCGCTGCGAAAGGCTGGGCGACCCAAAATCTTGTTGCACTCCGCGCCACCCTTCCACTCTTCTTTGCTTTGACCGTGCTCGACAGGCACATCGATCCAAGGGATCAAGCTGCCAGCCAAAGCGGTGTTGCGGAAGTTTTTGGTGGGGAAAGAAGCGTCTCGCATGGTGGCGGACACTTTGCGGTCGATGTCCAAAATGGCCGACGAGGGGTTGGCCAAATCAGCTTTGACGGCGTCGTGCAAGGCGCCCATTTGCGAGAGCAGTTCACGCATGTTTTGTGCGCCTGCACCAGAGGCTGCCTGGTAGGTCATGGCGCTGACCCATTCGATCATGTCGTGCTTGAACAGGCCACCCATGGCCATCAACATCAGGCTGACGGTGCAGTTGCCACCGATCCAGTTTTTGCCGCCTTTGGCGAGCGATGCGTCAATCACATCGCGGTTGACGGGGTCCAAAATGATGACGGCGTCATCGGCCATGCGCAGCGAAGAAGCGGCGTCGATCCAGTGACCGTTCCAGCCCGCGGCACGCAGTTTGGGGTAGACCTCTTTGGTGTAGTCGCCGCCTTGGCAGGTGATGATGATGTCGCACTTCTTCAGCGCTTCAATATCGTTCGCGTCTTTGAGCGTGGTTTCGTTTTTGGCTTGCGCAGGGGCTTTGCCACCGGCATTGGAGGTGGAGAAGAACACGGGCTCGATCAAGTCGAAATCTTTTTCTTGCACCATGCGGTCCATCAGAACCGAGCCGACCATGCCGCGCCAGCCGACCAAACCTACTAACTTACTCATGAGAAGACCCTTTCAAATTCAAACTGTGTCTAGACCAGACTGTTTGCCCAGCTCGTCTGGCCGGGAAGGGCGCACGACGAACGAGGCCGTTTCAGCCCTTAATGGTCGTGGTTTTGAGAGTGCGTGCACGCACAGCCACCAACGCATAGGCGATGGCGGTTTTATTTGAGAACAAATGCGCGTGAAACATAGTGGTTGATTGTAGCCCAAGCAAGCTGCTATGCGGCTTACAAGCCGTTTGTGTGCCAACGACAAGCTGCGGCGCAAGGCATGCCATTGGCGTTCAATACACCTGATCGTGCGAGCCCACTTGCACTGGGATGATCTGATGATCTTGAATGAGCAACTCAAGCGTGATGCGATAGGACAAATTGATAGAAACCGAATGCAGTTTTTGCAGTCGGCCCGATAGAGCGTGCATGCGCAGCGAAGGGTGAAACGGGTTGGCCTCGAGCAACGCCAGCGTTTTGGCGTACTGTGGTTTGAGGTCGGGGTGTTTTTTGAGAAATTTGAGCGCGCGTTGCATGTAGTCTTCAGTGAAGACCAGTTGGTAGGGCATTGCGACCTCAGGGCTCGGTTGGGGTGGACAGGCTTTGTTGTAACAGCTGCTCTATGCGGACCATGTGCTCTTGTGCCGACTCTTGCACAAAACGGCCCTCGGCTCTGTCGGACTGACTTTGCACCAAGGCCGCTTCGAGTTCGCATTCACGCAGATATTGGTAATGTGACATTTCCATCACCACATAGCGTTGCTTGCCACGCACAGAGATGGTGACTTCGGGTTGATCGGCCAGAGCTGTTTCAATGGCAGAAACCCCACGAACCTTGATGTCGTTGGCGGTGAGTTGGGTCATACGAGACTCGTAGTGAACTGGATGGCACCATTGTGGGTGCTATCGAGGGTTCTGTCAATCGTACGATTGAGGGTGCTTTGGGTATTTTGAGCCTTGGGGCCTAAAGCCCTAAAGCCCTAAAGCACTTAGGCCCCGTGGGCTCAGCCCAGCGCCTTCACCACCGCATCGCCCATTTGTGAGGTGCCCACCTTGGTGGTGCCTGCGCTGTAAATGTCTGGGGTGCGCAGGCCTTGGGCCAGCACTTTTTTGACGGCGGTTTCGATGCGCTCAGCCGCTTCGGGCTGGTTCAAGCTGAAACGCAGCATCATGGCGGCGCTCAGGATGGTGGCCAACGGGTTGGCCACACCTTTGCCAGCAATGTCTGGCGCGCTACCGTGGCTGGGCTCATACAGGCCTTGGTTTTTGCTGTTCAAGCTGGCAGAAGGCAGCATGCCGATGGAGCCGGTCAACATCGAGGCTTCGTCGCTCAAGATGTCACCAAACATGTTGCCGGTGACCACCACATCAAAGCGCTTGGGTTCTTTGACCAGTTGCATGGCAGCGTTGTCGACATACATGTGGTCGAGTTGAATGTCTGGATACTCTTTGCCGACTTCCGAGACGATGTCTTTCCAGAACTGGAAAGTTTCGAGTACATTGGCTTTGTCAACGCTGGTGACGCGGCCTTCGGTGCCAGAGGCTTTGCGTTTGCGTGCGGCTTGGAACGCCACATGCGCGATGCGCTCGACTTCGGGTTTGCTGTAGCGCATGGTGTCAAACGCTTCTTCAGCACCTGGGAAGTGACCATCGGTGGCGATGCGACGGCCACGCGGCTGACCAAAATAAATATCACCCGTGAGTTCACGGATGATCAAGATGTCTAAACCCGAGATGAGTTCGGGCTTGAGGCTCGATGCACCGACGAGTTGCTCGTAGCAAATGGCGGGGCGGAAGTTGGCAAACAGGCCGAGGTTTTTGCGCAAACCCAAAATCGCTTGCTCGGGGCGCAGGGGGCGATCGAGCGTGTCGTATTTCCAATCGCCAACGGCGCCGAACAACACAGCGTCGGCTTCTTTGGCGAGCTTCAAGGTGCTCTCGGGCAGGGGGTGTCCATGTGCATCAAATGCTGCACCACCGACCAAGGCGGTTTCGCTTTCAAACTTGAGGCCCAACACATTCAAAACTTTGACTGCTTCGGCAACGATTTCTGTGCCGATGCCGTCACCGGGCAAGATGGCGATTTTCATGAGGTAGCTTTCTTTAATTCTTCAAGTGACAAGCAGCGTTGTGGATGGATTGCTGCCTTGTCGGCAATTAAGACATGGTGTGTGCGAGCCAAGGTTTGGTGGCCAAACGCTCGGCTTCGAAGGTTTTGATTTTGTCGGCGTGACGCAAGGTCAAGCCGATGTCATCGAAGCCATTGAGCAAACAGTATTTGCGAAACGCTTGCACTTCAAACGGCATTTCTTCACCTTGCGCGCGCACGATCACTTGGCGTTCCAAATCGATGGTCAATTCGTAACCGGGGAAGGCATGCACTTCGTTGAACAACGCATCGATGGTGCTTTCAGGCAAGACGATGGGCAACAAACCGTTTTTGAAACAGTTGTTGAAAAAGATGTCGGCAAAGCTTGGTGCAATGACCGCGCGAAAACCGTATTGGTCGATGGCCCAAGGTGCATGTTCGCGAGACGATCCGCAACCAAAGTTTTTGCGTGCCAACAAAATCGAAGCACCTTTGTAACGGGGTTGGTTCAACACAAAGTCGGGGTTGGGCTTGCGTTGTGATTCAGGAATGCCGGGCTCACCGTGGTCGAGGTAGCGCCACTCGTCAAACAAATTTGGGCCGAAGCCGGTTTTTTTGATGGACTTCAAAAATTGCTTGGGAATGATGGCGTCGGTGTCCACGTTTTCGCGGTCCATGGGAGCAACCAAGCCTTTGTGGAGGGTGAATTTTTTCATGTGATGACTCCCGTTCAAGCAAACTTGCGCACGTCAACAAAGTGACCGTGAATTGCTGCGGCTGCTGCCATGGCGGGGCTGACCAAGTGGGTGCGGCCACCGTTGCCTTGTCGACCTTCGAAGTTGCGGTTGCTGGTGGAGGCGCAACGCTCACCTGGCTCTAGGCGGTCGGCGTTCATGGCCAAGCACATGGAGCAACCGGGTTCGCGCCATTCAAAACCCGCGGCTTTGAAGATTTCGTGGAGGCCTTCGCGTTCGGCTTGTTCTTTGACCAAGCCTGAGCCCGGCACGACCATGGCGAGCTTGATGTTTTTGGCCACTTTTTGGCCAAGTTTTTTGACCACCGCAGCAGCTTCGCGCATGTCTTCGATGCGGCTGTTGGTGCAAGAGCCAATGAACACTTTATCGACATGGATGTCGTTGATGGCTTTGCCAGGTTCTAGGCCCATGTAGGTCAGCGCGCGTTCAATAGCGCCGCGCTTGTTGCCGTCTTTTTCTTTGTCGGGGTCGGGCACATGCGCGTTGATGTCGAGCACCATTTCGGGTGAGGTGCCCCAGGTGACTTGCGGCAAGATGTCTTCGGCTTTCAACTCGACCACCGCATCAAATTTGGCGTCGGCATCGGAGTGCAAAGTTTTCCAATAAGCGATGGCTTGGTCGAGCTCGACACCGGTGGGTGACAGAGGGCGGCCTTTCACATACTCGATGGTTTTGTCATCCACCGCCACCAGACCTGCGCGAGCGCCGCCTTCAATGGCCATGTTGCACACGGTCATGCGACCCTCCATGCTCAAAGAGCGAATGGCAGAGCCTGCAAATTCGATGGTGTAGCCAGTGCCGCCAGCGGTGCCGATTTTGCCGATGATGGCCAGCACCACATCTTTGGCGGTGACGCCTTTTGCCAGCGTGCCCTCGACTTTGATGAGCATGTTTTTGGCTTTTTTGGCCAACAAGGTTTGCGTGGCCATGACATGTTCGACTTCGGAAGTGCCGATGCCATGTGCCAATGCACCAAACGCGCCGTGGGTGGAGGTGTGGCTGTCGCCGCACACAACGGTCATGCCGGGCAAGGTAGCGCCGTTTTCAGGGCCAATGACATGCACGATGCCTTGGCGCTTGGACATGAAGGGGAAAAACGCGGCCGACCCAAACGCTTTGATGTTGGCGTCGAGCGTGGTAATTTGTTCTTTGCTGATGGGGTCGGTGATGCCGTCATAACCCAACTCCCAACCTGTGGTGGGGGTGTTGTGGTCGGCGGTTGCCACCACCGAGCTCACGCGCCAAAGCTTGCGACCGGCTTCGCGCAGGCCTTCAAAGGCCTGAGGGCTGGTGACTTCGTGCACCAAGTGGCGGTCGATGTAGAGGATGGCGGTGCCGTCTTCTTCGGTGTGGACGACATGCTCGTCCCAAATTTTGTCGTATAGGGTGCGTCCCATGAGAGATCCTTTGGTGGAACCGGCTATTTTATGCGGTGGTCAGTTGCTGCTCAGGTAAAGCGCTGATAATCAGGGGACACATGCAGCGCCTATGGGCGACAAGGAAATATATGGCGGAACCATCAGCACGACCCAACGCTCTCTACATCGGTGAGGGCGTGGTTTTCAACGGGTCGATCTCAGCCCCTGGCAATGTCACGGTCAGTGGCACCGTCTCCGGTCAATTGACGGCAAATGACTTGCAGATTGGCAAAACCGGTAGGGTGTCAGGCGACATTGAGGCGCGCGAGATCAATGTGCACGGCGAGTTGAATGAAAACGTGGTCAGCAAAGACCACATCTTGATTCACAGCACAGGGCGGGTGAAGGGCAATTTGCAATACAAAGAGATTGAAATTGCGCGCGGCGGTCAGTTCGCCGGCAACATGACCCAGAAAAACTAAGCCGCAACGGCGGGTTTGAAAAAATATCGATAAAAATCCAAGGCTTGTAATATTATCGACGATAAGGTTGGCGTGGCCAAACCTGTTCACGGATCCTTTGGAAGGTGTCGTCGATGGAAAAATCGCTTGGGAATGACTCGGTCACGCAAGATGCCATTCGCAGTTTCAAGACTGCGTCTGATCCTCGCTTGGCCGAGGTGATGGGACTTCTGGTCAAGCACTTGCACGCTTTTGTGGCCGAGTCAAAGCTGACCAAAGAAGAGTGGTTGCACGGCTTGAAGTTTTTGACGGCTGCTGCTGATATCACCACCGAAGAACGCAATGAGTTCAGTTTGCTGTCGGACATCATGGGCATTTCGTCGATGGTGGATGTGGTGACACAACCTGATGGTGCGACACCGAGCAGCGTGTTGGGGCCATTTCACAACCACGATTCGCAGGTGCGTCCTAACGGCAGCGATTTAACGCAGGGGCAACCCGGCGAGAGGGTTTGGTTTCATGGCCGCGTGCTAGATGTGCATGGCCAACCCGTTGCCAATGCACAAATTGATTTTTGGCAAAACGCTGACAACGGTTTGTATCCGGCGCAAGACTCTGCACAAGACCCACACAACTTGCGTTGCAAAATCAATTGCGATGCACAAGGGGGCTTTAACCTGCTGACGATTCGGCCTCACCCTTACACCGTGCCAACCGATGGCCCTGTGGGCGCGTTGCTCGCTGCGAGCAACCGCAATATTTGGCGACCCGCGCACTTTCACATGATCGTGAGTGCGCCAGGTTATGTGGGTTTGGTGACGGAGTTGTTTCCTTCAGGCTCTGACTACATCGACAACGACACGGTGTTTGGTGTGCGCCCCGGGTTGATTGTGGATGTCAAGCCCAGCCACGATGCTGCAGTGGCAAAACGCTTTGGTTTGCCAACACCGTTCAACGAAGTGCAGTTTGATTTTTGTTTGGTCAAGCAAGCTTGAACGCTGAGACGCGGTTTTCATTTGCCAATTGAGGTTGGTGAATCCATTGAACAACTAAGGAGACGACGATGCGACATTTTTTCAAGGCGCGGGTATGGCGATGGTTAGCAGCCACGATCGGGTTGGGTTGTTTGAGTGTGTCGGTGTCAGCGCAATCGGATTGGCCTAAAAACAAACCTGTCACTTTGTTGGTGGCTTTTGCACCGGGTGCGTCGACAGATATCGTGGCGCGTTCATTGTCGCAAAAGTTATCAGAGCTGACGGGTGGCAATTTCATTGTTGAAAACAAAGGCGGTGCGGGTGGCAATATTGCAACCACGCAAGTCAAGCGTTCAGCCCCTGATGGTTATACGGTGTTGGTGCACAGTGTGGCGTTTGCAGTGAACCCCTCGCTGTACGCTGACGCGGGCTACGATGCCTTGAAAGATTTTGTGCCGGTGGCCTTGGGGCCCAAGACACCTAACATCTTCACGGTCAACCCTTCGGTGCCTGTGAAGACTTTGCCAGAGTTGGTCGAGGCGGCACGCAAATCACCATTCAACTATGCCTCTTCTGGCATTGGCACCACGACGCATTTGTCGATGGAGCGTTTGAAAACGGCAGCCAAGGTTGATGTGGTGCATGTGCCTTACCAACCTGCTGCCGCTATCAATGCGGTGGTAGCGGGGCACACACAAATTGCCTCGACCTCCATGCCGCCTGCTGTGCCGATGATCAAGTCGGGCAAGCTCAAAGCGCTGGCGGTGACCAGTGCCACGCGCTCACCGTTGTTGCCAGATGTGCCTTCTATCACTGAGTTTGGTTACAAAGAGTTTGACGATTACACCTGGTTTGGTTTTTTTGTGCCAGCGGGCACACCTGCCGATGTGGTGAGCAAACTCAATGCAGCCATCAATCGGGCGATGGAATCAAACGATGTGGTGGAACGCTTTGCGCAGCTGGGAATGGCCAGCACGCCCAACAACGCGAATGAGTTTGCCAGCTTCTTGCGTGCTGAAGTGCCCAAGTGGGCAGCGGTGGTGAAAAGCTCAGGCGCGAAAGCAGATTGACATGGGTTTCACGCAAACTTGTGTTTGCGTGAACACGCGTTATTCGATTTACCCGCGTTGGAGCAAACGCTGCGCATTGCGGCTTTCAATGGCGGTGAGGTCGCTCATGCTAAAGCCCATGTTCATCAAGCCCTTCACATGGTCGAGCGATGTGCGGTAGGGGAAGTCGGTACCGAACACGACTTGTGACACATCAACCAAGTTCAACAGCGACAGCAACGCGCCGGGATGTGAGGCTTGCGCGGTGTCGTAGTAAAAACTGCGCAAGGTGGGGATGACTTGCTCGCTGGGCAAAATCTTGCCGAAGTTTTGATTCAACTTGGGCAGCGTGGTGAGGCGCTCGACCAAGAAGGGCATGGTGCCGCCCGCATGCGAGAAGATGAATTTGATGTTGGGGCAACGCTGCGCTGTGCCGCTGAACAAAATGCTGGTGATGGTGCGCGTGGTGTCAGTCGCAAATTCGATGGTGGAACCTGGCACGCCGTCTTGCAAGTTGTTGCAGCACTTGGGATTAGACGGATGCGTGTAGACCACCAATTTGCGACGGTTGATTTCGTCCATGATGGGCGCGAAAGCTTTGTCGCCCAACCACTTGCCGTCATAGCTGGTGAGCATCGCGATGCCGTTGGCTTTTAAGACATCCACGCTGTAGGCGATTTCTGCCAAAGCGCCTTCCACATCGAGCATTGGCAAGGTGGCGAAGAAGCCAAATTGGTTGGGGTAATCACGCGCGAGTTGCGCGCCGTATTCGTTGCTCACACGCGCCATGCTGCGCATGGTGGCCACATCACCAAAACTCGCAGCGGGTGTAGTGGGCGAGGTGATGGAGTAGGTTACGCCTGCTTTGGCCATGTCATCGAGCGTTTTGTTCAACGACCAATTGCGTGCAGGAGGCTCAGCGAGTTTGCGTGTTTCGAGTTCTTTCAAAAACGCTGGCGCCCACACATGGTGGTGCACATCGATCAATGGGCGTTTGGCCTCTGCGGGTAGGGGGGCGTTTTTGGAAGTGGTAGCGCACGAAGGCAAAACGGTGGCCGCCGTCGCTGCGAGCAAGCCCGTTAAGAAGCCGCGACGCGGTTGACAATGGTTGCAAGTGCTGTCAGTGGTGTGTTGCATCGTGCGCTCCTAAAAGGTTGAATGAAATGGTTGTGTTGCTGACGGTTTATTGCTCGTCGAGGATGGGGTTGGACAAGGTGCCGATGCCTTCAATTTCAATGTCACACACATCGCCTTGCTTCATCCACACCGGTGGTGTGCGTGCATAACCCACGCCAGCGGGTGTGCCAGTGATGATGACATCGCCTGGCTCAAGCGTCATGCACTCTGTGATGATGCACAGCGCTTCAACGACATTCCACAAAAAATCGTGGGTGTTGGCGTCTTGCATGACTTTGCCGTTCAAGCGCGATTGAATGCGTAAACCCGCAGCGCCGGGAGGCAATTCGTCGGGTGTGACCATGCAAGGACCGAAGGGGCCGGTGCCATCAAAGTTTTTACCCAAGGTCCATTGCGCGGTTTTGCGTTGGTAGTCGCGCACGCTCACATCGTTGAAGCAGGCATAACCGGCGATGCAAGAGAGTGCGTTGGCAGCGGTCAAATGACGCGCGCGCGTGCCAATGATAACTGCGAGCTCGGCCTCGTAGTCGAGGTGTGTGGACACTTTGGGACGAATGATGGCGCTTTGGTGCGCCACCAATGAGGTGCCACCGCGCATGAAAAAGCTGGGGAATTCGGGGCGGGCATTGCCACCTTCTTTGGCATGGTCGGCATAGTTCAAACCCATGCAGACGATCTTGCCGGGGTTGGGGATGAGGGGCAGCAGATTCACGCGGCTCAGAGGTTTGATCGCAGCGCTGGGTGCTTTGAGCGCGGCGTCGTTGGCCGCTTGCAGACCGCCGGTTGTGGCGATGAGGGTTTTCAAATCGGTGGGCAGGTTCAGGCCCACATGGCGCAAGTCGACCAACTCGGTGGCTTGGGCATTTTTCAACCAGCCCACAGCAGTTTGACCGTGTTCTTCGAAACTGATGAAACGCATTGTTATATCCTTTTTTATGGAATATGTGTTGCTGAATAATATCGATAATTTTTAATCTTAGCGATTTTTATCGATTAATATCTATCACCATGACGACAACCATCGACACGCCCGCCACCTTGACAGCCAGCACCTACGAGCGCCTGCGCGCCGATGTGTTGAGCGGGTTTTGGGCGCCTGGCCACAAGCTGGGCATCGAGGCATTGCGCGATCACTACGAGAGCGGTGCCACGCCGGTGCGCGAAGCGCTGAGCCGTTTGGCGGCAGAAGGCTGGGTGCAATACCAAAACCAGCGTGGCTTCATCGTCACACCGGTGAGTGAGGAGGCCATGCGCGAGTTGGCCAAAACCAGAGTGTGGGTGGAGACTTTGGCGCTGACCCAGTCCATGCAAGCGCGCAACGCCGAGTGGGAAGAGCAACTGGTGTTGGCCTTGCACCGCCTAGCCAAAACGCCGCGTTCATTGAACAAAGAAAGCTATGTTGAAAACCCCGAGTGGGAACGCTTGCACCGTGCATTCCACATGGCCTTGATCAGCCATTGCGGCTCGCGTTGGTTGATGGCTTTTTGCGAACAGCTGTATGACCAAGCCTATCGCTACCGACAGCTGGCAGTGAAAACAGCCTACAAGCGCCGCCACGAACACGATGAACACCAAGCCGTGGTGGATGCGGTGATGGCAGGTGATGTGGCCACCGCTTGCCAAGCCCTGACGGGGCATTACCAAAAAACGGCGCAAATCATTTTGAACAGTCACATCGATAAGTGATCTATTTATTGGTGACCTATCTATAAGTGACATGTCGACAAGTGACCTAACCAAACGTGAAAGCTTCAGCATGACAGACACCCAAGCACCCCGCATCACACGGCTCAACGACGCGTTTCGCTGGCCGGGTGGCAAACGCGTGGCCGTGATTTTCAACATCGCTTACGAAGCATGGTCGGATGGACAAGCCCCTGGCATTGGCCCGATGGGCAATGTTTTAAAGCCAGGTTTTTTTGACACCAACGCCGATTCGTGGGGCCGCTTTGGCATGGTGCGTGGTATCCATCGGCTGCTCGATTACGCAGACAAACGCGGGGTGAGAACCAGCATCATGGTCAATGGCGTGATTGCCGAGCGCGACCCTGCCACTGTGAAATCGCTGATCACGCGTGGTCACGAAATTGTGAACCACTCGTGGGGCATGGATGTGATTCCGGTTTATTTTGACGAAGCGGGTGAACGCGAGAACATCCGCAAAAACGATGAGATCTTGACGCGCGTTTCAGGCGTGAAGCCCAAAGGTTGGATCAGCCCACGCGGCACCGGCAGTTTGATTTCGCCACGTTTGTTGGCCGAGGCGGGTTACATCCACCACGGTGACTGCAATGACGACGACCGTCCCTATGTGCTCGACTACAGCGGAAAACGCATTGTGGCCATTCCATTGACCATGGATGTGAACGATTTGCCAACGTGCATTCGCTACGGTCATGCGCCGCGTCACATGTTGGATGCGTTCATCGACACCTTCACCGCCATGCGTGAGCGCGAGTCGGTGCCCTTGATGCTCGATGTGACAGCACACACCCATGTGATGGGTCGACCTTCAGGGGCTTGGGTGTATGACGAGATCATGGCCATCGTGGCGAAGCACAGCGATGTGTGGGTGACCACACGCGAAGAAATGGCTGACTACGTTTTGAAGGAGACGCAGTGATGGTGTTGCAAAACGCAGTGATGAACGCTTTGAATCAACGCTTGTGGTTTTCATCGCAGGTAACCAAGGCGTGGGTGGTGTTGAGCCATTTGGCGTTGACAGCGTTGTTGTGGGTGCCAACAGCGCACGCGCAAAGCACGGCGTATCCGAACAAGCCTGTCAAATTTGTGGTGGCGTTTGCGCCCGGTGGTCCTGCTGACATCATTGCGCGGTTGTTGGGTCAGCGTTTGTCTGAAACCATCGGTCAACCGGTGGTGGTTGAAAACCGAGCCGGTGCGGGTGGCAATGTGGGCAGTGGCATTGTGGCCAAGGCGCCTGCAGATGGTTACACCTTGTTGTTGACCACCAGTTCGTTTGCAGTGAATGCCAGTTTGAGCAAGAACCCGGGCTTTGATGCTGAAAAAGATTTTGTGTTGACCACGGTGGTGGCGTCGAGCCCCAATTTGTTGGTGTCTTTCCCCGGTTTGAAATCAAAAAATTTGCAAGACATCATGGCCGAAGCCAAGTCAGGTAAGTTGAATTACGGCACCGCAGGCGCGGGCACCACACCGCATTTGACGGCTGAGTATTTGTTCAAAGTGTTGGGCAAGGTTGATGTGACGCACATTCCGTTTCAAGGCGCAGGCCCTGCGTTGGCTGCCACCATGGGTGGTCAGGTCGAAATGGCGAGCGTGGCTTTGCCTGCAGCGGTGGAGATGGTCAAGGGCGGCAAAGTGCGCGGTTTGGCGGTGACCAGCAACAAGCGCGTGGCCTCGATGCCCGATGTGCCCACGGTGGCTGAGTCAGGCTTTGCAGGGTTTGAAGACTACACCTGGGTGGGTGTGTTTGCACCGGCCAAAACACCCACAGATGTGGTGAACTACTTGAACCAAGAGATCAATAAAATTTTGCGCACTGCAGAGTTTCAAAACAAATTGGCAGGCGTGGGGTTTGAAGCCGTGGGTGGTTCACCCAAAGAGGCGGCAGATTACTTGAAGCTTGAAATCAACAAGTGGGCCAAGATTGTGAAAGAAACAGGCGTGAAAACCGACTGAGGTATCAAACGCATACCTTAAGTCGAGGGCTACAAGCTTCAAGCTACAAGCCGCAAGCTAAAACCTCTTGCGTTCACTCCAGTCGCCAGGTGTATTTGATGCTGGCCCAGCTTTGTTCAGGTTTGCCGTCGACCGTGCCTGGTTTGAATTGGCACTTCGACAACGCGTTGCGCGCCGCTTCGTCGAGGCGTTGAAAGCCTGAAGTTTTTTCAACTTCGGCTTGCATGACGCGACCATCCACACCAATCAAAAATTTCAAGGTGACCGTGCCTTCCTCTTCTAAGCGACGCGAGGCGCTGGGGTAGTCGGGCTTGGCGCAAGTTGCGCCTGCTTGAATGACGGCCGATGTGCGCACCGCAAGGGCTGCAGGTGCGGGTGGCGCCACGGGTGCTGCAACAGCTGGCGCTGCGGGCAATTGAATGGCAGCAGGCGAAGGCGTTGTCACCACAGGAGCGGTGGGTGGCGGAGGGGGTGCAGGCGGCGGAGGTTTGGGCGCGGGCGGCGGCGGCAAGCTCGGAGTGACTTCGGAAATCAATTCGGCTTGCACCACGACCTTGGCCACTTGCACCACCTTGGTGGCCAAGCCGGACTGAATGGCCCACAACAAAAGCAAATGCAACAACACCACCAAGGCAATGCTTCGCCAATGCTTGATGGGCGAGCGTTGGCGTGCAGCGTAGTTGTAGATGGGGTCGGTGGAGTTCAAAGCGATCAGCGGTGGTGGCGTGAAAACGCGAAAGGCTGATTTTAGGCAACGAATGTGTTGCTGTTATTTTTCACATGCAGCAGGTTTTTCACACCCATTAATTTGGCGTCAGCATGACGATCAACACGCTCAACAAAGCGATGACACAACAAACCTCTATCAGGTGATCTTGGTAAAAGCCGTTTGATTTTTCAGCCCAAGCCCGTGCTTTGCCAATGGCAGATTTGTCCTGCGCGGCGACGGGGGGTGGGAGTTGTGGTTGTGTATTCATGGCGGCTGATCGGAGTGAAGGTGGATTATTCCTAAGTTGTGAGGTTGGTGTCAATGCAATTGGCGCAAAGTGATTTGCGTTGCTGCGATGGGTTTGTGAAGCGACCAGAAATCGGGCACAAAAAAACCCGCCATGCAGCGGGCTTCTTTGCAGACGCTTTCGCGTTGTTCAGCGCAAGGCTGATCAGTGGTTGTCGGTCAGCTGATCCAAGATCGCTGGGTTTTCCAGTGTCGAGGTGTCTTGCGTGATGGCTTCGTTTTTCGCGAGTGAACGCAACAAACGGCGCATGATTTTGCCCGAGCGTGTTTTGGGCAAGTTGTCACCAAAGCGGATGTCTTTGGGCTTGGCGATGGGGCCGATTTCTTTGCCCACATGGTCGCGCAAAATTTTCGCAATTTGTTTGGCTTCGTCGCCTGTGGGGCGAGGGCGCTTCAACACCACGAAGGCGCAGATGGCTTCGCCGGTGGTGTCGTCAGGACGGCCCACCACAGCGGCTTCTGCGACGAGCTCGGTGCAGCTGACCAAGGCCGATTCAATTTCCATCGTGCCCATGCGGTGACCCGAGACGTTCAGCACATCGTCGATGCGACCGGTGATGGTGAAGTAACCGGTTTTTTCATCGCGAATGGCACCGTCGCCAGCCAAGTAGTACTTGCCTTTGAAGTCGTCGGGGTAGTAGCTTTTCTTGAAGCGCTCGGGGTCGCCCCAGATGGTGCGAATCATCGAAGGCCAGGGGCGCTTGACGACCAAGATGCCGCCTTGACCGTTGGGCATGTCTTCGCCGGTTTCGCTCACGATGGCGGCTTGAATGCCAGGGAAGGGCAGTGTGCAAGAGCCGGGCAC
The DNA here is from genome assembly GCA_041181985.1 of Pseudomonadota bacterium. GTDB lineage: Bacteria > Pseudomonadota > Gammaproteobacteria > Burkholderiales > Burkholderiaceae_C > Limnohabitans. The sequence continues at coordinate 15,384 of JBEGOM010000046.1, forward strand.
CATGGGGGTCACACCGGGCAAGGGGGTGATCATGTGGCCACCGGTTTCGGTTTGCCAGAAGGTGTCGACGATGGGGCAACGGCTGCCGCCCACATGTTTGTAATACCACTCCCACGCGGCGGGGTTGATGGGTTCGCCGACCGAGCCCAACAAGCGCAAGCTGCTGAGGTTGTAGCTCTTGGGGTGCACAGCGTCGCTGGCTTCTGCGGCCTTGATGAGCGAGCGAATGGCAGTGGGGGCGGTGTAGAAGATGGAGACTTTGTGGTCTTGAATCATCTTCCAAAAACGTCCTGCGTCGGGGTAAGTGGGCACGCCTTCAAACACGATTTCAGTGCCACCCAAAGCCAAGGGGCCGTAGGTGATGTAAGTGTGGCCTGTGACCCAACCGATGTCGGCGGTACACCAGAACACATCGTTGTCTTTCAAATCGAAAGTCCACTTGGTGGTCAAGGCTGCGTGCAGCAAATAACCGCCGGTGCTGTGTTGCACGCCTTTGGGTTTGCCGGTTGAGCCTGAGGTGTACAACAAGAACAAGGGGTGCTCAGCACCGACCCACTCGGGCTCACACGTGGTGGCTTGTTTGTCAGCAAGTTCGGCCAACCATTGGTCGCGACCAGCGGTCATGGTGATGTCAGCACCCGTGCGCTTGACCACCAACACATTTTTCACAGAACCGCAGCCGCCGAGCGCGATGGCTTCGTCGACGATGGCTTTCAAAGGCAGTTGCTTGCCACCGCGCACTTGTTGGTCAGCGGTGATCACGCACACAGCGCCGGTGTCTTCGATGCGGTCGCGCAGCGATTGGGCTGAGAAGCCGCCAAACACCACCGAGTGGGTGGCGCCAATGCGGGCACAGGCTTGCATGGCGGCCACACCGTCGATCGACATCGAGATGTAGATCATCACGCGGTCGCCTTTTTTCACGCCGACCGATTTGAGGGCGTTGGCGTATTGGCAGGTTTTGGCCAACAGTTGTTTGTAAGTGACCTTGGTGACTTCGCCGCCGTCGGCTTCAAAAATGAGGGCAGTTTTGTCGCCCAGACCTTTTTCGATGTTGCGGTCTAAGCAGTTGTAAGAGGCGTTGAGCGTACCGTCTTCAAACCATTTGAAGAAAGGCGCATTGCTTTCATCGAGCACTTTGGTGAAGGGCTTTTTCCAGCTGATGAGTTCGCGGGCTTGTTCGGCCCAGAAACCTTCGTAGTCGGTCTCGGCTTTTTTGCACAGGGCTTCGTAAGCGGCCATGCCCGACACATGGGCTTGTTTGACGAATTCGGCGCTGGGTTGGTGGATGGTGAGGTCGCTCATGGAAACTGTCTCCTGAATTTTGGGCGGCTATAAGCTAAAAACCCCGCAACTGTGGCGGGGTGCTCTTACAGGG
>JBEGOM010000047.1:0-16197 GCA_041181985.1 Pseudomonadota bacterium
GCTCGAACCGCCGACCTACGCCGTGTAAGGGCGCTGCTCTACCAACTGAGCTAAGCACCCCATCTTTGGTTGATCAGTTCAAGGCGTCTTTCAAGCCTTTGCCTGGACGGAACTTTGGCACCTTAGCTGCCTTGATTTTAATGGCAGCGCCTGTGCGTGGGTTGCGACCTGTACGAGCAGCACGTTTGCCCACAGCAAAAGTTCCAAAGCCGACCAAAGAAACGGTACCGCCTTTTTTCAAGGTGGTTTTCACGGCGCCAATGGTGGATTCAAGTGCGCGGGTGGCAGCAGCCTTGGAAATGTCGGCGTGCTTAGCAATGTGCTCAATCAGTTCAGTCTTATTCACAAAAATCCCCTCTCAATGAGATGTGATGTTGATCCAAATTTACAGCTTATTCATCTCGCAACGGTGCTTGTGCACCGTCACAGAAACCAACTGCGATAGCAGTGTCACTGTCGTTGACATTAGAGCCAACAGCCATGCGAGTGTCAATCAAACAAACGCCTAGCGCTACAGCGAAGAACAGTATTCTAGACTGTTTTTTTTGATCACAATGCCTCTGCAATGGCTTTTCCGAGGTCTGTGGTGCTAGCGTTTCCACCGATATCGGGGGTTTTGGGTGCACCACTCTTGGGCTCTAAAACCTTTTCAATCGCAGCCAAAACCGCGTCATGAGCGTCTTTGTGGCCTAAAAACTCGAGCATCATGGCGCCACACCATATTTGACCAATGGGGTTGGCAATGCCTTTGCCCGCAATGTCAGGGGCCGAACCATGCACGGGTTCAAACAGTGAGGGGAACTTGCGATCGGGGTTCAAATTGGCGCTAGGGGCAATGCCAATCGTGCCAGTACAGGCGGGGCCCAAGTCGCTCAAGATGTCACCAAACAAATTGCTGGCCACCACCACATCAAAGAAATCGGGCCTTTGCACAAAGTGCGCGGTGAGGATGTCGATGTGGAACTTGTCAACGTTGATGCCTGGGTAATGCTTGGCCATTTCAACCACACGTTCATCCCAGTAGGGCATGGTGATGGCAATGCCATTCGATTTGGTGGCGCTGGTGAGGTGTTTTTTAGGACGCGATTGCGCCAACTCAAACGCAAACTTCAACACACGATCCACACCAATGCGCGACATCACTGTTTCTTGCATGACGATTTCGCGCTCGGTGCCGGGGTACATGCGACCGCCAATGCTGGAGTATTCGCCTTCGGTGTTTTCGCGCACGATGTACATGTCGATTTCACCGGGTTGACGGGGTGAGCCGTCGCGGCGCACCACGGGCGCGATGATGCCGGGCATCAAGCGTGCGGGACGCAAGTTGATGTATTGGTCGAACTCGCGACGGAACAACAACAATGAACCCCACAACGACACATGGTCTGCAATTTTGTCGGGCCAACCCACTGCGCCAAAGAAGATGGCATCGTGTCCACCGATTTGGTCTTTCCAGTTGTCAGGCAGCATCTTGCCGTGTTTTTCGAAGTAATCCCAGCTGGAAAAATCGAAGTGATCGAATTTCAAATCGATGCCAAATTTGCGCGCGGCTGCATCCATCACGCGAATGCCTTCGGGCATGACTTCTTTGCCAATGCCATCTCCTGCCACTACGGCAATGCGTTTTTGACCCATGCTTTTGCTCCTGAAAATTAGCTGTCGATTTTAGGTGGGCGCACCACCAAGCTCACCCCTGCGGCAGTAACCGCAATGCCTGCCAATGTCACCAAGGTGATCGCTTCATCAAACAACACCCAAGCGATGATGGCGGTGGTGGGTGGCACCAAATACATGAGGCTGGTGACGCTGGCGGCTGCACCGCGTTGAATCAACAGGTAAAGCAATGAACTGCCACCCAAGGTGAGGCCCACCACAGACCAAGCCATGGCACCCATCATTTCAGCGTTCCATTGCACGTCTTCGGTTTCTAAAGCTGCAATGGGCAAGGTGACGACAAACGCTGCCATGAGTTGCACCGTGTTGGCACTGCGCACATCGCAAGGCTGCACAAAACGCTTTTGATACAACGTGCCCGTAGTGATGGCGCACAAGGCCATGAGTGCCATGCTGACACTCCATGGTGTGACCTCAATTCCACCTTCGAGTTTGCGCGACACCACCATCGACAAACCGACAAAACCCAGCAGCAAACCTTGCCACTGACGGCGCGTGACATGCCCACCCATGGCAGACAACCAAATAGCGGTGAGTACAGGCTGCAACCCCACAATGAGTGCCGACAACCCTGCTCCCATGCCTGACTTCACTGCCGCCCAAACGCCGCCTAAGTAACCGGCGTGCATGAACACACCCGTGACAGCCAAATGCAACCATTGCTTTTGTGATTCAGGCCAACGCACTTTGGCGATGACGATCCACGGTAAAAAGCACGCGATGGACAAGGCGTAACGGATGAGCAAAAAAGTGAATGGTGGTGCGTTGGGCATGCCATAGCGCGCAACGATGAAGCCAGTGCTCCAGATCAACACAAACACCATGGGCATGGCACGCAACCATGCAAGTTGTTGTTGCTCGCTCATGTTGTTATTGGGCGTGGTCGAGGATGTCGGGCCACGCTTTGCGCAAGTAATACACCATGGACCAAACGGTCAACACACCCGCCACCCAAATGAGCACGAAGCCCCATTGCGCGGTGTCGATCACACCAAACAACATGCCGTTGTAAAGCAAGAAAGGAATGGCCACCATTTGCATGGTGGTTTTGAGTTTGCCCAAAACGTGCACTGCCACGCTTTTGGTGGCACCGATTTGCGCCATCCATTCACGCAAAGCGGAAATCGCGATTTCACGGCCGATGATGATGAGCGCCACCAACACATCGGCACGGCCCAAATGCACGAGCACCAACAAACTGGCGCACACCAAAAATTTGTCAGCCACAGGGTCTAGAAAGGCACCGAAGGCAGAGCTTTGGTTGAGCTTGCGGGCCAGATAACCATCGAGCCAATCGGTCAGGGCAAACACCACGAACATGACGGTGGCCCAGAGGTTGCGCGTTTCATCGGGCAAGGGCATGTAAAACACACCCACGATCAAGGGGATGGCCGCAATGCGTGCCAGTGTCATGAGCGTTGGGATGGTCCACATGGGTTGTTACTCGTAAACGATTTGCGCTTGGCCTTGATGCGCTTGTGCCATCCAACTGGCCAAAGCCGCATCGCTTGGGAAAAACTTGGCGTTGTCGCCCAGTTGAACCTCAGCATGTGCGCCCTCACGCAGCAATCGTAAACGAATCCCCATACCTCGCACCAATTCGCCTTGTTCAGACTGCTCTACCCGAGCGGGATGGTCGCGCAACAAACGCGCGATATCTGGCGCGGTGCCGTTGACGGTGACTTTGAGGTATTTGCCAAAACGGCAACGCGCTTGGCCCAAGTCCCACACCTGGTTAATGCTCAAACGCAGGCCGCCAGAAAAACGATCGGGCTGCACCTTGCCCATGACGATGACGAGTTCATCGTCTTTCAAGGTGTTGCGATAGGTGTTGATGGTGGCTTCGTCGGCAGTGGCTTCGATGACGCCTGATTTGTCGTCGAGTTTGAAGATGGCCAATTTGCCGCGTTGACCGTTGATGACGCGCATGTCGCTGACGATGCCCGCGAGCAATTGGGGTTCGCGTGAATCGAGCAAATCTTCGATGCGTGTTTTGGCGAAGCGGCGGATTTCGCGTTCGACTTCGTCAAACAAATGGCCTGACAAATAAAAACCCACCGCCACTTTTTCATGGGTGAGCCGTTCTTTCACACACCAAGGGAGGACATCGACCAAGTCGGGTTCTTGGGTGCTCGAGCCGTGCGCGTCGTCACCCATGATGTCAAACAAGCCACCTTGGTTGGCATTGGCTTCGCTGGCCGCGGCAAAATCAAAGGCACGCTCGACGCTGGCCAACAACGAGGCACGGTTGAGTTGCAAACCATCAAACGCACCGGCCTTGATGAGTGCTTCTACAGTGCGTTTGTTCAAACGGCTGCGGTCTACACGGCGGCAAAAATCGAACAAGCTGGTGAAGAGGCCACCTGCTTCACGCGCGGCCACGATGGCTTCAATGGCTTGTTGGCCTGAACCTTTGATGGCACCCAAACCATAGCGAATGACTTTGTCAGAAATAGGTTCGAAGCGGTAGTTGCCGCGATTGACATCCGGCGGCTCGAATGACAAACCCATTTTTTGTGCATCTTCAAACAACACTTTCAACTTGTCGGTGTCGTCCATTTCCACCGTCATGTTGGCGCAGAAAAATTCTGCGGTGTAGTGCACTTTCAACCAACCGGTGTGATAGGCCAACAATGAATAAGCCGCCGCGTGTGATTTGTTGAAACCATAACCGGCAAACTTTTCCATCAAGTCAAAAATTTCGTCGGCTTTGTCTTGCGGGATGTTATTTTTCGCAGCGCCCGCGCGGAAAATTTCGCGCTGCTCGGCCATTTCTTCAGGCTTCTTTTTACCCATGGCACGGCGCAACAAGTCGGCGCCGCCGAGTGAGTAGCCGCCCAAAATTTGCGCGGTCTGCATCACCTGCTCTTGGTACACCATGATGCCGTAGGTTTCAGACAACATGTCTTTGACCAACGGATGTGGGTACTCGATTTCTTCGCGGCCGTGTTTGCGCGCCACGAAGCTGGGAATCAAATCCATCGGACCCGGACGGTACAACGCGTTGAGCGCAATCAGGTCTTCCAAGCGTGTGGGGCGCGCGTCGCGCAACATGCCTTGCATGCCGCGACTTTCAAACTGGAACACGGCTTCGGTTTTGCCGTCTTGAAATAATTTGTAGGTGGCGGCGTCATCCAACGGAATGTCTTCGAACGCAAAATTTTCTTGGCCCTTGTGGCGCTGCATGATGAACTCACGCGCGATTTCCAAAATGGTCAAGGTGGCCAAACCCAAAAAGTCGAATTTCACCAAGCCTGCGGCTTCCACATCGTCTTTGTCGTATTGACTGACCGCAGACTCGCTGCCGGGCTGTTGGTAGAGCGGGCAAAAATCGGTGAGCTTGCCAGGGGCAATCAACACACCACCCGCGTGCATGCCAACGTTGCGCGTCATGCCTTCTAATTTTTGCGCCAGCGCCAACAAGGTTTTGACTTCGTCTTCTTTCTCGAGACGCTCGGCCAAAACGGGCTCAGCTTCGATCGCTCCTGCGATGGTGATGTGTTGGCCAGGCTTGTTAGGAATGAGTTTGCTGATGCCATCGCAAAAGGTGTAACTCATGTCGAGCACGCGGCCCACATCGCGAATGGCGGCACGCGCGGCCATGGTGCCGAAGGTGGCGATTTGCGACACGGCATCGCGGCCGTATTTGTCTTTCACATAGTCAATCACGCGGTCGCGATTGGTTTGGCAAAAGTCAATGTCAAAGTCGGGCATGGACACGCGTTCGGGGTTCAAGAAACGCTCGAACAGCAAGTTGTATTGCAGCGGGTCTAGGTCGGTGATTTTCAGCGCGTACGCCACCAACGAACCGGCACCTGAACCACGACCTGGGCCTACCGGACAACCATTCTTTTTGGCCCAGTTGATGAAGTCACCCACGATCAAGAAGTAGCCTGGAAAGCCCATCTTCAAGATGGTGTCAATCTCGAACGCCAAGCGCGCTTCGTAGCGTTCGCGCTCTTGTTCGCGCTTGACTTCATCTGGGTAGAGATGCAGCAACCGCTCTTTCAAACCTTCGTGCGATGCAAAACGGAAATACTCGTCAATCGCCATGCCATTGGGCGTGGGGTAGTTGGGCAACTGCGGCTTGCCCAACACCAAGGTGAGGTTGCATCTACGCGCAATTTCAACGGTGTTTTCTACCGCCGAAGGAATGTCTGCAAACAAAGTTTGCATTTGCGCAGACGATTTGAAATATTGCTCGCGTGTGAACTTGCGTACGCGGCGTTGGTTGCCCAAAATTTCGCCTTCAGAAATACACACGCGCGCTTCGTGCGCTTCGTAGTCGTCAGGCTGTGTGAATTGCACAGGGTGTGTGGCCACCACCGGCAAGTTCAAGCGCGCTGCCAATTGCACCGCAGCGTTGACATGGGCTTCGTCATCTGCACGACCTGCGCGTTGCAACTCGACATAAAAACGGTGCGGAAAAATACCGGCCAGTTGCAACGCAATTTCACCCGCACGGGTGGTGTCGCCTTGCACCAAGGCTTGACCTAGCGCGCCAGCTTGTGCGCCTGAGAGCGCAATCAACCCTTCAGAGAGTTCTTGCAACCATGCGAGTTTGACAACGCCCACAGCTTTGATGACGTTTTGCGTCCAGCCGCGGCTGATCAATTCACACAGGTTCAAATAGCCTTGGTGGTTTTGCACCAACAAAATCATGCGCGAAGTTTGCGCAACATCTTGCGTGAGGCTTTCTAAAAATATTTCAGCGCCCACGACAGGCTTGACACCTTTGCCGCGTGCTTCTTTGTAAAACTTGATGGCACCATACAGGTTGTTCAAGTCTGTGACGGCCAACGCGGGCTGGTGGTCAGCCGCAGACACTTTGACGATGTCCTCAATGCGATTGGTGCCATCGACGACAGAAAATTCAGAGTGAAGACGCAGGTGAACAAACATGCTTGTCATTGTAGGGAGTTAGCCCCTCACTCTTGCAGCAATTCGAGCACCTCGGAGCGAAATTCTCGTGAATACAAGATGCCCGCCACCAACAAGGTTGAAAATACAAACATCCAAGGTGTGAAAAACCAACCCAATGCGGCAAACGAAAAGTAGTAAGCACGCAAGCCACTGTTGAACGTTTCGGCTGCCAAGCCGGTCATGGTGGCTGCGCGGTCGGCGTAACTTTCAGAATTGGCTTGGCCCTCGATGAACACTTTGGCAGGTGGCATCGAGCCAATCAGCAAGGCCACGAAGGTGTATTGCCGCATGGACCATGAAAAGCGAAAGAAGGCGTACACAAAAATCACCACCAACACCAAAATTTTGAACTCGAACACCAACATGGGGGTTTGTTCGGCAAAGGGGATTTCGCGCACCAATTCGGCGGCTTTGTCGGTGGTGCCGAGCAGAGCAAACAAACCACCCAAAATCAAAATGGTGGTGGAACAGAAAAATGCAGGCGTGGCCGACAGGGTTTGCGTGATGATGCCATCGAGCATGCGCGGGTCACGGGTGGTGGCTTGCAACATCCACAAGCGACGGTATTGGTTGGTCAACGCCAAGATGGACTGTTGGCCCTGTCCCCAATGTTTGGCAAACAGTGCATAACCAATCCAGACCGACAAGAAAAAACCGAGTGCGAGCCAATCGGCCCAGGGTAAAAGCTGAAAAATCTTCATGGGGCAATGCTAACCCCATGAAGACCTTCAGAAAAACGCGAGGTGTGTTTAACCGCGCAATTTGGCAGCCACTTGAGCCACGCGCTCGCCGTAGGCTTTGGCGGTGTCTAAGTCGCCCTGTGGAATGTCAGCGGCGGGGCTGGTGGGGCCGACTTGTGCCATCACACCCGAGTTAGAACCGATGCGGTTGATGGTGCCGTCGTTCATCGCAGGCTGGCCCACCCACACCATGCCCTGTTGCATGGACAAGGTGATGAAGTATTGAATGGTCGACAGCTTGTCGCCGCTGGGGCTGGCTGAAATGGTGAAGCCACCGGCCACTTTGTCTTTCCATGCGCTGGTGAACCAACGCTTGGAGGTGGCGTCGGCAAATTTTTTGAATTGCCACGAGGCCATGCCCATGTATGTGGGTGAACCAAAGATGATGGCGTCTGCCGCGTCTAGCGCTTCCCAATCGGCATCGGTGATGTTGCCGTCGGCATCGATCGCGATTTGTTGGGCCTTGGCACCTTCAGCGACAAATTGCGCCACGCGTTGGGTGTGGCCGTAGCCTGAGTGGTAAACAACAACGGTTTTGGTCATGAAAAAACTCCTGAGTGAAAAAAAGAAAAAATCAAGCGGCCAAGTCAAAGACCAAGACTTCTGCGTCTTTGCCTTGTTGCAATGAAACAAGTGATTCGTTGTCGAGCAAGGCGGCGTCGCCTTCGTTCAGCGTCACACCGTTGACTTGCAATTGGCCGCGCACCAAATGCACATAGCCTTTGCGTCCGCTGGCGATAGACAAGGAAGCCTGTTCATTGCCATCGAACAAACCGGCGTACAACGAGGCGTCGGCGTGAATCTTGACCAAAGCGTTCTGTGGGCCTGCAATCAAACTCAAGGCGCCACGCTTGGATGCGGGAGGCACTGTTTTTTGCTCGTAGCTCGGTGGTATGCCTTGCACATTGGGCTCAATCCAAATTTGGAAAAAGTGCGTGGTTTGCTCTGGCGCGTGGTTGAACTCGCTGTGCATCACGCCGCTGCCTGCACTCATGCGCTGCACATCGCCGGGGGGAATGCCTTTGATGTTGCCCATGCTGTCTTTGTGCGCCAACTCACCGGTGAGCACATAGCTGATGATTTCCATGTCGCGGTGACCGTGCGTGCCAAAACCTGTGCCTGGTGCGATGCGGTCTTCGTTGATGACGCGCAAATTGCCCCAACCCATGTGTTCGGGGTCGTAATAGCCCGCAAATGAAAAACTGTGAAACGAACGCAACCAACCGTGGTCGGCGTAGCCGCGATCTTGTGATTTGCGAAGTGTCAGCATGTGGTGTTCTCCATGGCTTGAATCGATGGGTTGAACTTTAGGTGTCACCCGGGGTTTTTCCATCCATTCGATTTGATGGCATCATTCAAATAACTTGAACGATTAAGCAACGAATGATGAATTCTCCTCGTGATGTGTTGACCCCAGACTCACTGGCCATGCTGCAAGGCATTGAGAAAGCGGGCAGTTTTGCCGCCGCCGCCCGCAGCATGGGTTTGGTGCCCAGCGCCCTCACCTACCGCGTGCGTCAGATCGAAGACGCGTTGGATGTGTTGTTGTTTGACCGTCGCTCACGGCAAGCCAAACTCACCGCAGCGGGACGCGAATTGCTGCGCGAAGGTGAACGGCTGTTGGTGGACATCGATGCCATCGCCAACCGCGTGAAACGCGTGGCCACCGGATGGGAGAGTCAGTTGACGGTTGCGGTGGACAGCATTGTTGACCGCGTGACGGTGATGGAACTCTGCGATGCGTTTTTTGCATTGAAGGCCCCCACACGTTTGCGCTTGCGCGATGAAACACTGACCGGCACCTTAGAAGCACTCACAAGTGGGCAAGCCGATTTGGCGCTGGGGACGGCAGGCAGTTTGGGTGACAGCGGTTTGACCACAGGCATTCACAGCCAGGTGTTGGGGCCCATGCGTTTTGTGTTTGCGGTGGCACCTCAACACCCCTTGGCACAAGCGCCTGAACCGTTGAGCGATGCATTGATTGGCCAACACCGCGCGGTGGCCGTAGCGGATTCTTTGCAACGCGGTGCTGGCATGACGATCGGTTTGTTGCCTGGGCAAGATGTCTTCACCGTGCCCACCATGCATGCCAAGGTGCAAGCCCAAGTGCGTGGCATGGGCGTGGGTTTTTTGCCTGAATCGTTTGCGCGGCCATTGATTGAGGCAGGGCATTTGGTGGTGCGTGAGGTGGCGCGCCCCCGTCGCGTCACACAGGTGGGCTACGCATGGCGCATTCCCGATGGCAACGAGGGTGAGCACGGCGGCCGCGCTTTGCAATGGTGGTTGAAGCAACTCAAGAGCCCCACCACACGATCGGCCCTATTGGTGAACCCCCGACGTCAAAACACAGTCAACACCGTGTAGAGTAAGGCATGACTTTGAACATCGCCATCATCGGAGCCGGCATGGCCGGCATCACCGCCGCACGCACCTTGGTCCAAGCAGGACACCGCGTGCATGTGTTTGAAAAAAGCCGAGGCGCTGGTGGACGCATGTCCACACGCGAGAGTGTGCATGGCAGCTTCGACCACGGGGCCCAATACTTCACCGTGCGCGATCAGCGTTTTTCTTTGGCGCTACAAAGTGTGGCAGGCACCCCAGACATTTGTCGCCCTTGGAGCGCCAACGCTGTGCGTGTGCTCGACCCCTTGGGCCATGTGTTTGAAGCATCACGCACCACCAAAGAAGCTCACTTTGTGGCCAAGCCCGGCATGAACGCTTTGGTGCGTCATTGGGCACAACCTTTGGGCAAGGCCGTGCAGTTGCACACCGAAGTGCTTCGCTTAGAACGCATGCCCAATGGCCAATGGGTGGTGCATGCGAGCAACAGCAGCGCATCACAAGACATGCCCGAAGTGCACAGTGGTTTTGACCGCGTGCTGTTGGCCATGCCCTCGGTGCAAGCCGAGCAACTATTGCGTAACTCCGGTGCACACGTGGCAGGTGCACATTTATTAGACGCATTGGGCAAAGTAGAAGTCGCCCCCTGCTGGACCCTCATGCTGGCCTTCCCCAACGCCAGTCAACCTGGCTTGGCGCACCTCGGGCCGCAATGGAACGCGGCGCGCAGCACCCACCATCGCGTGGCGTGGTTGGCGCGTGAGTCTTCTAAACCTGGTCGCGGTCAAATTGAGCGTTGGACGGTGCAGGCCAGTGCCGCATGGTCGCAGGAACATTTGGAAGACGACGCACCACGTGTACAAGCCAAACTGTTGCGTGCGTTTTCTGAACTCACAGGCATTCGCGCAGAACCCAGTTTTGCGCAAGTGCACCGTTGGCGTTATGCCAAAACCACCGTGCCCTTGGGTGTGTCGCACCAGTACCATGCCGCCACCGGTTTGGGCACCTGTGGTGACTGGCACCTTGGCCACCGCGTGGAAGACGCGTTTGTGTCGGGCTTAGAACTGGCACTCACCGTGTGCCAATCCACACAACGGCTCTGATTTTTTCACCTGCGTTGTTGAACTACGTTGGCCGTTTCGCCCCTTCACCGACAGGCCCCTTGCATGCGGGCTCGGTGGTGGCTGCGTTGGCCAGTTGGTTAGATGCCCGCGCGCACAAGGGGCAATGGCTGGTGCGCATCGAAGATGTTGATACACCCCGATGTGTGGCAGGTGCTGATCAAGTCATCTTGCAACAACTCAGTGCATTGGGGTTACATGCTGATGCACCCGTGGTGTTGCAATCACAACGGCAAAAGCTTTACGAGAATGCGTTGCAAACTTTGATTGACAAAGCATGGGTGTACCCCTGCGGTTGCTCCAGAAAAGACATTGCAGAAGCACAGGCCCTGCGTGGTGCGCAACGCGAGCGCCACTCTTCAGCTGTTTACCCCGGTACTTGCCGTGATGGACTGAATGGCAAAGCAGCGCGTGCGTGGCGTTTGAATGTGGCCGCTGTCATCCGTGATCTTTCATTGCATGAACCCATAAGCTGGCATGACCGCCGCTTGGGTGAGCGAACACAAGATGTGTTGCACGAAGTGGGTGACTTTGTGTTGAAACGCGCTGACGGTCTGTGGGCGTATCAGTTGGCAGTGGTGGTGGATGACGCAGCACAAGGCGTTACCCATGTGGTGCGCGGGGAAGATTTGACAGACAACACCGCACGGCAAATCGTGTTGCAAAAAGCATTGGGCTTGAACGCACCGCACTACTTGCATACGCCCTTGGTGTTGGGTGCAAACGGTGAAAAACTCTCTAAACAAAATGGTGCCGCGTCAATTGATGTGTCAGACCCATTGGCCACATTGAATGCCGCAGCGCTTGCGCTGGGTTTGCCGACTGCGCGTGATGTGACTGTTCAAGAAGCTTTGCAGCAGTGGACCTCTGACTATGCGCGGCATTTGAGCAACAAGCATGAAGCATGAATACTGCAATCAAGCGCTCACCTAAAATTGCGTTTTGTTGATTGCAAACACCGGCACACACACCCATGACCCCCGACACCCACACAACTGAACCGAGCAACACGCCCGATGGTGTGCCCTACCCCAAAGCCATCAAAACTTTTGTCAAACGCGCGGGCCGCACCACCACAGGGCAAGCCAAAGCGTTTGACACGCTGGGTCCTTTATATGTGATGCCCTACAGTGGCGCACCCATTGACCGTGCATTGTGGGGCGCTGACCGTGTGAACGCCGAATTGATTTTGGAAATTGGGTTTGGCATGGGCGATGCCACCGCCAAAATTGCTGCGCTGATGCCAGAGAAAAACTTTTTAGGCTGTGAGGTGCACGAGCCTGGTGTAGGTGCCTTGCTCAAACACATGGGCGAACAAAACATCAGCAACATTCGCATCTTGCAACACGATGCGGTGGAAGTGTTAGACAACATGCTGCCCGAAGCTTCGCTTGATGGCGTGCATATTTTCTTTCCTGACCCCTGGCACAAAAAGCGTCACCACAAACGGCGCTTGATTCAACCGCCACTCATCGCGCGTTTGGCAGCGCGCTTAAAGCCCGGTGGTTATTTGCATTGCGCCACCGATTGGGAACCCTACGCACATCAAATCTTAGAAGTGCTGAGCGCTGAAACCAGCTTGAAAAACACCGCGACGGACGCGAGTGGTTTTGCACCCAAACCTGCTTATCGTCCGTTGACCAAATTTGAAAACCGCGGTCTCAAGTTGGGCCATGGTGTGTGGGATGTCGTGTTCCACAAAATATGATGCACCGCCCACGCGCCATGGAGTGAGTGCGAGCTGCGTGGTGCTGCCTGACGGTGCGTGGACCAGTGTGTTCGAGTTTTTGGTGGCACGGTTTGCGCACATCGAACCATCGGTGTGGCAACAACGGTTTGCCAATGGCTTGGTGTTAAATCAGCAAGGACTTGCTTTGCGTGCCGATGCGACCTACACCGCAGGTCACAAAGTGTATTACTACCGTGAACTGCCTGATGAACCGGCATTGCCTGCGAGCGAACAGGTGTTGTTTCAAGATGCGCACATGGTGGTGGTGGACAAGCCACATTTCATGCCTGTTACGCCTGCAGGTCGATATGTGCAACGCAGTTTGTTGGTGCGTTTGAAACAACGCTTAGGGATAGACACCTTGAGCCCCATGCATCGCATCGACCGCGAGACAGCAGGCTTGGTGCTTTTTTCAATCAACCCCAATGAGCGTGATGCGTATCACGCTTTGTTCAGAAGTCGTGCGGTGCACAAAGTGTATGAAGCGCTGGCACCGGTGCGAACAGATGTGTCGATGCCAGTGACGCGCATCAGCCGTATTGCATCCGATGTGCAATTTTTCAAATCGTGCGAAGTGGCGGGTGAACCCAACAGCGAAACGCATGTGGCGTTGGTCAAGCAAGAGGGTGCGTTGGGGTTGTATCGGTTAACGCCCGTCACAGGCCAACGCCATCAATTGCGTGTGCATATGAATGCGTTGGGCTTGCCGATTATGGGTGATCAGTTTTACCCGCAGGTGCTGCGTGGTCCGCATGAAGAAGACGATCATTCGCAAGCGCTGCAATTGTTGGCGAAGGGTGTGTCATTCATTGACCCCATCACGGGTGAGCCGCGACGCTTTGTTAGTCAACAAAATCTGAGCATCAGCGCTGACTGAGCGCTCACAACTCAACACGCAACATTCAGCGCTTTGCGTGGTGCGTGTTAGGTTGCGATGCGTGTTGCGTTGTGTTGGTGGGGTGCGAGCCCCCCCAAAAATCACACCCGCTCAGCCACCCAAGCCTGCACACTGGCCAAAGCTTTGGGCAAGCCCGAAGCATCGGTGCCGCCGGCCATGGCCATGTCGGGTTTGCCACCGCCTTTGCCACCGACTTGTTGGGCCACGAAGTTGACCAACTCACCGGCTTTGACTTTGCCTACGCTGTCGGCTGTCACGCCAGCCGCGATTTGCACTTTGTCGCCATCGACCGCAGCCAACACGATGGCGGCGGTTTTGAGTTTGTCTTTGAGCTTGTCCATGGTGTCGCGCAAAGTTTTGGCATCAGCCCCTTCGAGCTTGGCGGCCAACACTTTGAGGCCTTTCACATCGACGGCTTGCGTCATCAACTCATCACCTTGACTAGACGCCAATTTGCCTTTGAGGGCCGACACTTCTTTTTCCAAAGCTTTGACTTGATCCAGCACTTGCGCAATGCGTGTGTTCAATTCGTTGGGCGATGCCTTGAGCGAACCTGCAGCTTGCGACACGGTGTTTTCAAGCGATTGCAAATACGCCAAGGCGTTGTCACCGGTCACAGCTTCGATGCGGCGCACACCCGCGGCCACGCCGCTTTCAGCCACCACTTTGAACAAACCAATGTCACCGGTGCGTTGCACATGCGTGCCCCCGCACAACTCGCGGCTTGAACCGATATCGAGCACGCGCACGGTGTCACCATACTTTTCACCAAACAACATCATGGCACCGGTTTTTTGTGCGGACTCGATGTCCATCACACGCGCTTGTGCTTGTGCGTTGGCCAAAATTTCGGCGTTCACTTTAGCCTCGATCGCACGTACTTGCTCGTCGGTCACGGGTGCATTGTGTGCAAAGTCAAAACGGGTGCGTTCAGCATTCACCAAACTGCCTTTTTGTTGCACATGGTCACCCAACACTTCGCGCAAGGCTTTGTGCATCAAGTGTGTGGCTGAGTGGTTGCGCACAGTGGCTGCGCGAACGGCCATGTTCACTTCGGCCTCCACCGTGTCACCCACGGCCAATGTGCCTTTTACCAAGGTGCCATGGTGACCAAACACATCGGCTTTGATTTTGAGGGTGTCGGCCACATCAAACTGTGCAGAGCCGCTGCGCAACACACCTTCGTCGCCCACTTGGCCACCGCTCTCTGCGTAAAAAGGTGTGTTGCCTAACACCACCACACCGCTTTGGCCGTGTTTGAGTTCGGCAACCGATACACCATCGACATACAACGCCACCACTTGGCCTTTGGCTGCCAGCGATTCGTAGCCCACAAAGGTGTTGCCTGCGCCGCTGTAGTCGAGCGCTTTGTCCATTTTGAATTTACCAGCGGCACGGGCTTGCGATTTTTGTTTTTCCATGGCCGCCGCAAAACCGGCTTCGTCCACGCTCAAGCCGCGTTCGCGGCACACATCGGCTGACAAGTCGAGCGGGAAGCCATAGGTGTCATGCAGTTTGAAAGCCACTTCACCTGGCAAGACTTTCACGCCACCGTCTAATGCGGCGTCCAAAATTTGCATACCGATTTCGAGCGTTTCGTAAAAACGCTCTTCTTCTGCTTTCAACACCTCGGTGATGCGCTGCGCTTGTTTGGCCAAGTTGGGATAAGCCGCACCCATCAACTGCACCAAGTCGGGCACGAGTTTGTGGAAGAACGGTTTTTTGCAACCCAATTTGTAACCATGTCGAATGGCGCGACGCACGATGCGGCGTTGCACATAACCACGGCCTTCGTTGCTGGGTAACACACCATCGCTCACCAAAAACGCGGTGGCACGAATGTGGTCCGCAATGACGCGCAACGATTTGTTGTCTAAATCTTGGCAACCGGTTTCGCGTGCAGCGGCTTTGATGAGGGCATCGAACAAATCGATTTCATAGTTGCTGTGCACATGTTGCAAGATGGCGGCCAAACGCTCCAAGCCCATGCCGGTGTCCACACAGGGTGCAGGCAAGCGCGTGACCGAACCGTCTTCGGCCATGTTGAACTGCATGAACACGTTGTTCCAAATTTCGATGAAGCGGTCGCCGTCTTCATCGGGGCTGCCGGGAGGGCCGCCAGGAATGTGTGGGCCGTGGTCGTAAAAAATTTCTGAACAAGGACCGCATGGGCCGGTGTCAGCCATCATCCAAAAGTTGTCTGACTTGTAGCGGCCGCCTTTGTTGTCGCCAATGCGGATCACGCGATCGGCGGGCAGCCCAATTTCTTTCGTCCAAATGTCGTAGGCCTCGTCGTCCTCTTCGTACACGGTGGCCAACAAACGCTCTGGCGGCAGTTTGTAAACCTCGGTCAACAACTCCCACGCCCACTTCAAACTTTCGCGTTTGAAATAATCACCAAAGCTCCAGTTGCCCAGCATTTCAAAGAAGGTGTGGTGACGTGCGGTGTAACCCACATTTTCTAAGTCGTTGTGTTTGCCACCGGCGCGCAAACAAGCTTGCACCGAAGCAGCGCGCACATACGAGCGTTTGTCAGAGCCCAAAAACACATCTTTGAACTGCACCATGCCCGAGTTGGTGAACATCAAGGTGGGGTCATTGCCCGGCACCAAGGGGCTAGAGGCCACCACGGTGTGGCCTTTGGACTCAAAAAAGTCCAAAAAAGATTTGCGAATATCAGCGACGGTGAATTTAGGCGTAGTCATCCTCAAATTATAGGTTTGGGTGTCACCCCACTGGCTGCAAGGGCCCTTGCTTGGCGGTATGCTCTTG
>JBEGOM010000048.1:0-15868 GCA_041181985.1 Pseudomonadota bacterium
AAGGGGTTCATGCTCATTTTCACATTGGCGATGTCCACGCCCGAGTTATCCGACTTCACGCGGACTTTGACGTTGTAGTCCACCACGCGTTTGACTGCGACCAAAACCTTCATGGCAATTGCTCCATTGATGTTTAAAAAAGTTGATAAGCCGAAAAAATAAGTTGACGTTTACGTAAGCGTCACATTGTAGGGTTCTGGGGCGCCTTTGGAAAGCACGATCGTGCTTTTTTTTGAGAAACCCCGCTTGTCTGGGCTGATTTTGACCGAAAAAAGGCGGGGTTTACTGACGAATCACCACCTCGTGCGGGGCCGCGGCCAGCGCCACACCGGCTTGGCGCAGGCTCTGCAGCACGGCCAAGTTGACATCGGAGCGCACCAAAGCCTGCCCCGTCAGTGGGGCATCCATCCAGAAATTCAGGGCCCAACGCAAGCCTTGGGGGCTGACTTCAGACAGCAGCGCGACCGGCTCGGGGTCGGCCAGCACGCGGTCGGCCTTCAAAGCGGCCTCGACCATCAATTGGGCAACTTGTTGCGGATCGCTCTCGAGCCCCACCCAATACTGGGTGTTCAGCAGCATGCGGCTGTTTTCGAGCGACAGGTTTTCCACCCTCTGGGTGATGAGCAACTCGTTGGGCACCACCGATTCGCTGCCGTTGTTGGCGCGTATCAGGGTGTAACGCGTTTTGATATCGGTGACCGTGCCTTCAAAGCCTTCCACCCGCACATAGTCGCCAATGCGCAGTGAACGTTCGATCAAAATCACAAAACCGCTGATGTAGTTGGCCGCCAGTTTTTGCAAACCAAAACCAATACCCACACCTAAAGCGCCACCAATGACCGACAAAGCGGTCAAGTCCACTCCAACGGCTGACAGCGCAAACAAAGCGCCCAACATGAGTAACAGAGCGCGCAAGGTGTTAGATGCCACTTTGCGCATCGACAAATCAGACACAGCGTGGTTCAACACGCGCCGCTCAATCGTGGCCGACAACCACAACGACAGCACCAACACCAATACCGAGGTCATGCCCACTTCGAACACATGCAACAAGCTGACCGACGATTTGCCCACTGAAAATTGAATGCTCTCGAGCTCGTCCACCACTGGCACCATCAAGCCAGTGATCCACAGCACCGCCATGCCCCACGCCACCCACGACACCACACGCTCGAGCGCACGTGCGCCATTGGAGGTGGGCAAGACAGTGGTCATCACGCGCGCGATGAGCCGTATCACCACCAACGACACCAAAATGGGCAAGGCCATTTTGAGCACTGGCACATGCTGTAGTTTGATAAGTGAGGTTTTCAGTGCATAAGTGAAGGCCAGCGACAGCACGGGAAAAAACAAACCGTCTAACACCCGTCGACCAAACAAAATCGAGTCGCGTGCGGCGCCACGGCCAATGGCCCAACTCATCATCCAAGCCAGCCCCAAGCAAAGGGCCAAGCCGCCCAGCTCCATCCACACCGAGGGGCTTTGCAAATCGAGCAGCAGTTCTTGCAGTTCAGTCATGGTGTTGTGTTTTCGTGTTCGTTTTGGACGATGTCTGTGTCTTCGTCATAGCTGTGGAAGTTTGCTGCGTCAAAGGTCAGCCAACACGCGAAGGTGCGCTTCCACACTGCGGCCCAAAGCGCTCAAGCTGTAGCCCCCTTCTAAGCAAGACACGATGCGCCCTTTGGCATGGCGCAAGGCAATGGTGCGAATGCGGTCAGTGATCCACGCGTAGTCTTGCTCAGTCAAACCCATTTGTCCCATGTCGTCTTCGCGGTGTGCATCAAACCCTGCACTGATGAAAATCATTTCAGGCTTGAATTCTTCTAAACGAGGCACCCAATAGGTTTCAACCAACTCACGCACATCCATGCCTTTGGTGTAAGCCGGTACTGGAATGTTGAGCATGTTGGCAGCAGGATTTTCTGTACCCGAATGCGGATAGAACGGGTGCTGAAAAAAACTCACCATCAGCACACGGTCATCACCCGCCAAAATGTCTTCGGTGCCGTTGCCGTGGTGCACATCGAAGTCAACCACCGCCACGCGTTGGAGGCCATGCCGTTCAACCGCGTATTTAGCGGCCACCGCAACATTGTTGAAAAAACAAAATCCCATGGCTTGGTTGTGCAAAGCGTGGTGGCCGGGTGGGCGCACCGCACAAAAAGCATTTTCAAGATCACCCGCGATCACGGCATCGGTGGCAGCGAGTGCGGCACCGGCAGAACGCAACGCAGCTTGCCAAGTGTGGGCGTTGATGGCGGTGTCGGCATCTAAGTGCGCGTAGTTGGGTCCACCCGCTGCTTGCTCCTCAATCAAACGGTCAGACAGGCCACGCAACGCCGCCACATACATGCGGTCGTGTGCCAGTTCGATGTCTGCCAAAGACGCTTCGGGTGCCTCAATCGGTGTGAGGCCCAAATCGAGACCGCTGATCAGCAGGCGGTCTTGGATCGCGCCCAAACGTTCTGGGCACTCAGGGTGCCCTTCTCCCATTTCATGTTTCGAACAAACTGGGTGGGTGTAGTAGCCTGTTTTACTCATGAACTCAGCTTAACATGCGGGTCTGACTTTTTGCCACTGAAACACCTGCGTGAAACCCCATACTCCCTCGTTCTTTTTCGTTTTTTTGAAGTTGTTTGGCTTGCGTCAAACCCAACCTTCTGACAGCGCCAGAAAAAATTGGGCGCCCATTGCATCGCTGCTGTTGGCGTTGATGTTCAGCGGCCCGTCTCTTGTCGTCGCCAAAACCGATGTGGCGAACAAGCCCTCACCCAAGGCTTCGTCAAACGCAGGCAAACCGTCCGCAGGCAAGCACCACGATGGCAAACACAAAGCGTCTGCCAAACACAAAAAGCAATCTAACAAAACACCGCAAGGCTTGGCGTTTGGTCGCACGCCTGAAGTGTTGACGCTGGCCCAAGAATTGGCCACCCAACATCAACTGCCATTGGACTGGGTGCAACATCAACTCAGCCGCGCGCAACGGTTGGTGGGTGTGCCCAAGTTGGTCCTGCCACCCCCCGTGACCGTGCCCAAAAACTGGCGCGCGTACCGCGAACGTTTTGTCGAGCCTGTGCGCATTCAAGCCGGTGTGCAGTTTTGGCAACGCCATCGCACAACGCTAGAGCGCGCAGAAAAAACCTACGGTGTGCCCGCTGAAATGGTGGTGGGCATTTTGGGCGTGGAAACTTTGTATGGCCAACACATGGGCAACTACCGCGTGCTCGATGCACTGACTACGCTGAGCTTGAACTTTCCACAAGAACATCCACGCGCGGCTGAACGCGAAGCGTTTTTCAAATCAGAACTCGGTCATTTTTTGGTGCAAATGCGCCAGGTTCCCGAAGGTGCTGCGCCCATCACGGGCAGCTTTGCAGGCGCCATGGGTTGGCCGCAATTCATGCCCTCGAGCTGGGCCAAATTTGCGGTTGATTTTGATGGTGACGGTCGCATCGATTTGCTCAACAACCCAGTGGACGCGATTGGCTCAGTGGCCAACTACTTCAAAGCCTTCGGTTGGCAAACCGGCATGCCCACCCACTACCCCGTGCAGTTTGATGAAGCGCGTTTGGACAAACCTACTATGCTTGCGC
Source organism: Pseudomonadota bacterium (assembly GCA_041181985.1). Taxonomy (GTDB): domain Bacteria; phylum Pseudomonadota; class Gammaproteobacteria; order Burkholderiales; family Burkholderiaceae_C; genus Limnohabitans. Next base: position 3,594 of record JBEGOM010000048.1, read on the forward strand.
CCGACATCTTGCCCACCTTCAGCGTGACCACTTTCACCGCCAAAGGCGCGGTGCTAGAGGGCGATGCGCTGCAACACAAAGGCCAGTTGGCTTTGGTCGAGTTGTTCAACGGACAAGACGCACCCAGCTATGTGGCAGGCACTGAAAATTTTTATGTGGTCACGAGGTACAACTGGAGCAGCTACTATGCGTTGGCGGTGATTGAGTTGGGTCAGGCGGTGAAGGCGGCGTTGCCCAATTGAAGATCCATTTGTAAAAAAGCGCAACGCAACTGCCATGGCAAACGCACCCACCGAACCCATCACAAAACAACTGCAAACCTCAGATGGCTATGCATTGCAGGCCATGCAATACATCGCAAGCGGTCAACGCAAAGGCTACTTGATCGTCGCGGGTGCTACAGGTGTGCCACAACGCATTTACAAACGCTTTGCACAATTTGCTGCGCAGCAAGGCTTAGAGGTGTGGACCTTGGACTACCGTGGCGTTGGACTTTCCAAGCCTGCAAGCCTGCGCGGCTTCGAGATGAATTACCTCGATTGGGCACGGCAAGATTTAGCGGCTTTGCTGGCCCACCTTGCAACAAAAGGGGATGCACCCATTTGGATGGTCGGTCACTCTTACGGCGGACACGCGTTTGGGCTGCTTCCCGGCAAAGAGCATGTCAAACGGTTTGCCACATTCGCCACCGGTGCAGGTTGGCATGGTTGGATGTCGCCACTAGAGAGTCTGCGGGTACTCTTCATGTGGCGCGTATTGGGGCCACTGATTGTGCGAGTCAAGGGTTACTTGGCTTGGAGCCTGCTTGGCATGGGGGAAGACTTGCCGCGTGCTGTGTTTATGCAATGGCGTCACTGGTGCCAATGGCCACGCTATTTTTTTGACGACCCTGAACAAACGCATCTTGCCGCTGAATTTGCAACTGTGAACATCCCCATTCGCGCCATCAATGCGAGCGACGATGCATGGGCACCACCGTCATCGCGCGATGCGTTCATGGCAGCTTACAGCCAAGCACGCTTAGAAGCCATCACGGTTGAACCCCAGAGCCTTGGCATGACTTCCATTGGACACATGGGATATTTCCGACCGCAAGCGCATGCGTTGTGGCAGGAAACCTTGGACTGGCTGACAGCCCCCCAATGATTCAAGGTCGCACAGGCCCTGATCGGTTTTCAATTTCTTGTGCGAGTTCAGAAAACAGGCCCAATTTAAACAACGCTTCTGCCACCACAAACAAAGGGCCAATGGCAAGCCCCATGACATCGTCGAAAAACGCAGGTTTGCGTCCTTCAAAGTAATGTCCAACAAACTGAATCACCCAGCCCAATAAAAACCCACCAACGCCAGCAGTCAGCCAAATCGCGTTGTCTAGCGTGGCAACCCAAGCACTGAGAAAAAGCCCCGAGACCAAGAGCGCAGACATGATCAAACCCATGGCGATGTGCAATCGCAGGTAGTACAACAACAAGACGACAACGATGAAAACAGCAGGCGACAAGGCCAAGTCACTGACCACCCAAGCAGGTCGTGAAAGCAGCACCATGAGCGCCAACACGATCATCGGCACACCTATCAAGTGCGTGGTGATGTTTCGCTCGCTGCGGTGGTAGTCAGCATAGTTGGAGAGTTGATCAAGCAGTGTTTTCATGACTAAGCTCCATAACAGGTTGAATAAATTCTAAGACTGATCGTTGCTCAGCTGATTCAACGCCCACTGCGCATGCTCTCGCACCAAATGGCTTTCGTGAACCAACAAATGTTGTAACGCTTCTTTCACCGCAAGTACAAAGTCTGCGTTTGACTTGTCGTCACCCATCTCACGCAAGGCATTGCCTGCCACCACGGCTGCATTACGCAACCATTGCGCGTGTCCTATGCGTCGCACGGGGCTGCCTTCGGTCAAACGCAAAAAGTCTGCCTCTTGCCAAGTGAGTGCGCGCACCACATCAAGGCCTTGCCAACCTTCTCGCGCATCAAAATCGACCACGGTGCTGGGTTGGGCAAATTTGTTCCAAGGGCAAATCAATTGGCAATCGTCACAGCCATAAATGTGGTTGCCTATCAGCGGGCGCAAGGCTTCGTCAATCGCGCCTGGGTGTTCGATGGTGAGGTAAGAAATACAACGGCGTGCATCCACCAAGCCTGGCGCCACGATGGCTTGGGTGGGGCACACATCAATGCACGCGGTGCACTCGCCGCAATGAGAACTGACAGGTTCACTCAACGGCAAATCGATGTTGACAAATATTTCACCCAAAAAAAACATCGAGCCTGCGTCACGGTTGAGCACCAAGCTGTGTTTGCCACGCCAGCCTTGTCCACTGCGGGTAGCCAATTCGGCTTCGAGCACGGGCGCAGAGTCGGTGAAGGCACGGTATTGAAACGCTTCGCCTTGCGGGTGTTGCAAGGATTTCAATTCGGCATCGATCTGTTGCGCCAGTTTGTCCAAGCGCGTGCGCAACACCTTGTGATAGTCGCGCCCTCTGGCATAGACCGACACCACGGCTTCGTGTTGGTTTTGCAAACGCTGCCATTCACGGTCTTGCCATCCCTCTGATGTACCCTGGGGCAGATAATTCATGCGTGCTGACAACACGCGCAAGGTGCCGGGTATGAGCTCGGCAGGACGCGCGCGCGTGAGGCCGTGGCGGGCCATGTAAGCCATCTCACCATGAAAGTTTTGCGCCAGCCAATGTTGCAAGCCGGGCTCGGCCGAGGACAAGTCCACGGGGGCCACGGTAATTTGCGAAAATCCGAGCGCATTGGCCCATGTTTGAATTTTCGACAACAACAATTTTTGATCTATCGGCAATCAACTTCCTTGAAGCATTCACCCATTGTAAAAACACTGCTCTGGCCTGACGAAGAGGCCACCGAACACTTTGCCAACACTTTGGCAAAGGCACTGACGCGCGTGTTGCCCGATGGTGCATGTTTTGACGCATGTATTGCTTTGCAAGGCGATTTGGGTGCGGGTAAAACCACGTTGGTACGCCACTTGTTGCGCGCTTTGGGCGTGAACGGTCGCATCAAAAGCCCGACCTATGCAGTGGTAGAGCCCTATGAGGTGACGGCGGGTGCTCTTTGGCACTTTGATTTTTACCGCTTCAACGACCCACGCGAATGGGAAGACGCCGGCTTTCGCGACATCTTTGCCAGCAAGGGCGTGAAGTTGTGCGAGTGGCCAGACAAAGCCACAGGCGTGATGCCTGTAGCTGATGTGTCGTTGCACATTGAAGTGAATGACAAAGATGAACGGGTGGTGACTGTGCAAACCAACACCCCACGCGGCGAGGCTTTGCTGTCATGAAACGTCGTACCCTGCTTCAAGGTGGCACCTTGGCCTTGTGCTTGGGGCAAGCACACATCTCTTGGGGCGCCACCATTGTGGCGGTACGCGTATGGCCCGCTGCGGACTACACACGCGTGACCATCGAGAGCGACACCGCCCTCAAAACCGTGCCTTTGTTTGTGGCCAACCCGCCGCGTTTGGCGGTGGACATTGAAGGCATCGAACTCAACCCCGCCCTGCGCGAGTTGGTGGGCAAGGTGCGTTCTGACGATCCGTTCATCACCGGGGTGCGCGTAGGTCAGTACGCCAATAAAACCGTGCGCTTGGTGATCGACTTGCGTCAAATGGTGCAACCACAGGTGTTCAATTTGCCACCGGTGCAATCGGGCAATGCGCGTTACCAACACCGCTTGGTGCTCGACCTCTACCCCACACGCGCGGCTGATCCGCTGGAAGCATTGATCAATGAACGCTTGCAAGGCGGTGGCAATGCATCACGCAGCGCACCGTCGATGACAGCCACGCCCACACCGCCACCTGCTTCGCGTTTGGGCACACCGTCAGACCCGTTGGCTGATTTGTTGGCCAACCAACAACGAACATCTTCTGGGCTGAATGCACCTGCGCGCAGTGCGTCGGCTGCCTCCACTAACAACGCAAACGCAAGCAGTGCAATGACGCCTGCCTCCGGCGTTGCATCGATGGCACCACCCATCACCACCGCCGCATCAGCCGCCGCTGCGCCCCCATCAACCTTGGGTGCCTCACCTGCACAAGCACAGGCCGCAGCCACCGATCGCATCATCATCGTCGCGCTCGACCCCGGGCACGGTGGCGAAGACCCCGGTGCGATTGGCCCTAACGGCACGAAAGAAAAAGATGTGGTGTTGCAAATCGCACATCGCTTGCGCGAACGCATCAACAACACCGTCATCAAAACCAAACACGGGCAGTTGCCCATGCGCGCCTTCCTCACACGCGATGCTGATTTTTTTGTGCCGCTACAAGTTCGCGTAGAAAAAGCACGGCGCGTGCAAGCCGATTTGTTCATCAGCATCCACGCCGATGCCTTCATGACACCGCAAGCGCGTGGTGCCAGCGTGTTTGCGTTGAGTCAAGGCGCAGCTTCGAGCGCGCAAGCCCGCTGGATGGCAACCCAAGAAAACCGCGCCGACTTGGTGGGCGGTTTGAATTTGAAAGTGCAAGACGCTGCCGTTCAACGCGCGCTGTTAGACATGAGCACCACTGCGCAAATCAATGACAGCTTGAAGTTAGGCCACGAAATGTTGGGTCAAATCAGACGGGTGGGCAAACTGCACAAACCGCAAGTGGAGCAAGCGGGTTTTGCAGTACTCAAAGCACCCGACATTCCCAGTGTGTTGGTCGAGACTGCCTTCATCAGCAACCCAGAAGAAGAAGCGCGTTTGGTGAGTGAGCAATACCAAAACGATTTGTCTGACGCACTCATGCGCAGCATTGAGCGTTACTTCTCACGCAATCCGCCGCTAGCGCGCACGCGAAGCAGTTGAGGCGTTGCTCTTCTGAGCTATTGAAGCGCTATCAGTGGCGCATCAAATTTCAAGTTTAAGCTGACGCTTTTTCCTCTTGTCTTGAAGCTTTCCAAGAACCATAAATCGCCAACGCACCCGGCACCAAAATCAAAGCCCAAATGATTTTTTCCAAGTTGGCTTTCACCCAAGGGATGTTGCCGAAAAAATAACCCGCCGTCACGATGCCACCCACCCACAGCAATGCACCGGTCACATCGTACAAAGTGAATTTACGGCGCGTCATTTGGGCCACGCCTGCTACAAATGGTGCAAAGGTGCGCACAAATGGCATGAAGCGCGCAGCGATCAAGGTCACGCCGCCGTAGCGTTCGTAGAAATTGTGCGCTTTGTCAAACGCGTTTCTGTTGAAAAACGCCGAGTCTTCCCATGCAAACACCTTGGGCCCAAAGTAATGCCCGATGGTGTAGTTGGTTTGGTTGCCTGCCACAGCGGCGATCATCAGCAGTGGCACCACCACTGTGTAGTCCATCAAGCCCACGCCGCACATCGCACCCACCACAAACAGCAACGAGTCGCCTGGCAAAAACGGCATCACCACCAAGCCAGTTTCCACAAAAATAATCAGAAACAGCAAGGCATACACCCATTGGCCGTAGGTTTGCACAAACACCTCCAAATAGCGGTCGATGTGCATGATGAAGTCGATGGCAAGTGTGATGAGTTCCATGTCCCCATTATCCCAGCAGCGGGCGTTGACCCTCTAAAATCAAGCTGTGCACCCTTCTACCCAGCCCCCACGCGCCATTCGCGAACTGCCCGACGAACTCATCAGCCAAATTGCGGCTGGCGAGGTGGTCGAGAGGCCCGCTTCGGTGGTGCGCGAGTTGGTCGACAACGCGCTAGACGCGGGTGCCACAAACATCACCGTGCGCTTGCTCGCAGGCGGTGTGCGTCTGATCAGCGTGGAAGACAACGGTGTGGGCATTCCCGCCGCAGAGTTGCCCATCGCGCTGAAGCGCCATGCCACCAGCAAAATCAACAGCTTGAGTGAACTCGAATCGGTGGGCACCATGGGCTTTCGGGGAGAAGCTTTGGCCGCGATTCATTCGGTGTCTGAACTCTCGGTGCTCTCGCGCACAGCCACGCAAGACACCGCCATGTTGCTAGACGGCCGCAGCGGCGAACTGCAACCCACCGCGCGTGCACAAGGCACCACGGTTGAAGTCAAAGAGCTGTTCTACAGCACACCTGCGCGTCGTAAGTTTTTGAAAACGGACAACACCGAATTGGCACACTGCATTGAGGCCGTGCGTCGCCATGCCCTCACCCGCCCCGAAGTGGGCTTTGCCATTTGGCACGAAGGTAAATTGGTTGAGCAATGGCGCGCGCAATCGCATGACGGCACTGACGAGACACGTCAAGCCGCACTCGACCGTCGCTTGGCCGATGTGTTGGGTGACGATTTTTTGCGTGACTCCGTGGCTGTGCATTACCAAGCCGGTCATGTGACCGTGCTAGGGCGTGCAGGCATACCTGACGCCGCGCGTTCGCGCGCTGACCATCAGTTCTCTTATGTGAACGGTCGCTTTGTGCGCGATAAAGTGGTCATGCATGCCGCACGCAGCGCATATGAAGATGTGTTGCACGGCCACCGTCAACCGGTGTATGCCTTGTATGTCGAGATCGACCCCACCCGTGTGGATGTGAATGTGCATCCCACCAAAATTGAAGTGCGTTTTCGCGATGGCCGTGAGATGCACCAAGCGGTGCGTCATGCGGTTGAAAACGCGTTGGCTATTCCGCGTGCGCATGCTCTGGGTGCGGATGGGCAAGCTTTGCAAGTTTCACAAGCTGACTTAAGCAACACTTCTCCCAGCGCATCTCCTAATTGGCAGCAAACACGCATGCACCTGCCAGCAAACATGCAAGCACATGGCCAAGCCGTGAACGATTTGTCTGCGCTCTGGCAAAAGGGTGCGCCCTCACGCGCAGGCGAGATGCAAGATAACATCGCGCAGACCTACAACACCAACTTCGCAGCAAACAGCAATGTTGATGCAGCGCATCTTGTACAGTTTGCAGCATCAACCGATTCATCCACCGAAACCCATGCAGACGATTGGCCCTTGGGCAAAGCCATTGCACAGTTACACGGCGTGTACATCTTGGCTGAAAACCAACAAGGCTTGATCGTGGTCGACATGCATGCGGCGCACGAGCGCATTGTGTATGAACAGCTCAAAACTCAAATCGACGCACAAAGCCTCAGCAGCCAACCGTTGTTGATTCCGGCTACCTTCACCGCCACAGCGCAAGAAGTTGCCACGACGGAAGCCTGTGCTGAAGCTTTGCAGGCGCTTGGTTTAGAAATTTCCACACTCTCCGCCAAAACCTTGGCCGTGCGTGCCGTGCCCACCACCTTGGCGCAAGGTGATGCGGTGGCACTCGCGCGCAGCGTGTTGGCCGAACTCAGTCAGCACGATGCCAGCACGGTGGTTCAACGCGCACGCAACGAACTCTTGGCCACCATGGCCTGCCATGGCGCAGTGCGCGCCAACCGCAAACTCACGCTTCAAGAAATGAACGCCTTGCTGCGTCAAATGGAAGTGACCGAACGCTCAGACCAATGCAACCACGGTCGTCCCACTTGGCGACAACTGTCCATGCGTGAGCTGGATGCCTTGTTCTTGCGCGGACGCTGATCTCACAACACATGGTCATGCCAACGCAAGAGTTATCGCTGGACGCCATTGCCTTGGTGGGCCCCACCGCCAGTGGCAAAACAGCGGCAGCACTCGCCATTGCAGAACAGTTGGAGCGCACACACCAACTGCCCGTTGAAATCATCAGCATGGACTCAGCCTTGGTCTATCGCGGCATGGACATTGGCACGGCCAAACCTGAATCACACGAACTTGCGCAAGTGCCTCACCACTTGATTGACATCATCGAACCCACACAAGCCTACAGCGCCGCTGATTTTGAACGCGATGCCACACGCTTGATTCGCGACATCCGCGCGCATGGCAAATTGCCTCTGGTGGTGGGCGGCACCATGCTCTACCTCAAAGCCTTGCGCGATGGTTTGAACGATTTGCCGCATGCACAACCGGCGGTGCGCGAAGCCATCGAACAACAAGCCTTGGCGCAAGGTTGGCCTGCACTGCATGCCGTACTTGCAGCGGTTGACCCCATCACCGCCGCGCGCTTGTCACCCAACGATGCACAACGCATTTCGCGTGCCTTAGAAATTTGGCGCATCAGTGGCAAAGCTTTGTCAACCTGGTTTGAAGAATCAGCCCTGCAACGCGATGCATCGCAAGCCGCGCTGCGCATGCCCGTGCTCTCACTCGAACCCACTGACCGCGCCTGGTTGCATGCACGCATTGCGCAACGGTTTGATGCCATGCTCGCCCAAGGCTTCATGCAAGAAATGCACAACTTGCGCGCGCGTGGTGATTTGAGTTTGAGCTTACCCAGCATGCGTTGCGTGGGCTATCGACAAGCGTGGGAAATCTTAGATCTTGCTGAGCAACAAGGTGTGAGCGAAGAGAGCTTGATGCCACAACTGCGCGAACTCGGCATCGTCGCCACACGCCAATTAGCCAAACGCCAGTTCACTTGGTTGAGAGGGTTTACAGAGCGTCAGGTCATTGCCTGCGATGCACCCGATGCCTTGCACGCCACGGTGCGTGCGGCCGAAGCCCTTATTGCAAAGGACCTTTGAGCGACTCAGGCAATGGCAAGGGCATGACCTGTATGCCCTCTTCCAACAGCTCTTGCGTTTCTTCAGGGGTGGCTTGACCGCGAATATTGCGTTGCTCGGTTTCACCGTAATGCATCTTGCGGGCTTCTTCAGAAAATTGGGCGCCCACATCTTCGGTGTTGGCCACAACATGCTTGACCATTTGCATCCAAGCCGCTTGCAATTGCGCAGCGCTCATGTTGGCAACTTCAGTGGGAATGGGTACAGCTGCAGGGTTGCTCGCCAACGCACTGTTGTTTGTGCTCTCGGTTTTTGAGGTGTCTGATGCGCTAGGTTCAGAAGCAGATGGTTTTTGTTCAGGCTCACCGCGTGCACTGTTCAGGTTCAAGCGTGGTGCACTCAGCATTTTGGTGATGCCTTTGTCGGTGCAAATCGGGCATTCCACCAATCCGCGAGACAGCTGACTCTGGAAGTCATCTTCCGAGGCAAACCAGCCTTCAAAGCTGTGCTGATGGGTGCAACGCAGGTCTAAAACTTTCATGCTGCGTATTATCCAACAGACTGCCACTGCAGCGGCCAGGCACCACTCAGGTGGTTTTGCAGCCACAGCAAGCCGGTCAAGGTTTTCGCATCGGTCAATTTACCTTCGCGCGACCATGTCAACAACTCGTCGAGCGATGCGGTGAACACATCTAAAAACTCACCCTCGTCCAAGCGGCGTTCACCCAAACTCAAACCCCGCGCAAACCAAATTTCAATGAACTCGGTGGAATAACTGATGACCGGATGCAACACCCCCGCATGCGCCCATTCTTTGGCGCGATAACCAGTCTCTTCCAACAACTCGCGCTGTGCACAGGCCAAGCGGTCTTCACCTGCATCGAGTTTGCCGGCCGGAAACTCGATCATCACTTGCTTCACAGGGTAACGGTATTGCCGCTCCATCACCAAGCGACCATCGTCAAGCAAAGCAATGATCATGACCGCACCGGGGTGAATCACATACTCACGGGTGGCGGTATCGCCATTGGGCAAACGCACTTGATCGCGAAAGGCATGCAAGAAATGCCCTTTCAACACTTCCACATGGTCCAGTGTGTGCTCTACCAAATGTGCGTCTTGTTTGGCTTCAGTCATGAGTCAGTCTTGGGTGAAATAGGTGCAAAAAAGGTGCAGAACAGGTGCAAAAACATTCAACAACAGTTCATAAAAAAAGCCAGCACGCAGGCTGGCTTTTTCGAATACATCATGAGTTGGATGCGCCCTGCATCAAGTGCCCAAAGTCGACACGATGGCGCGTGCGCACAAAGTCATCAAGCCACCGGGCAACAAACCCAAGACCAACAACATGCCGCTGTTGATCAACAACACAATTCGCACATCTTTACCTGCCACCACGGTGCTGGCAGTCAAAGGTGCATCAAAGTACATGACCTTGACCACACGCAAGTAGTAGAAGGCCGCAAACATCGAGGTCAGCACCGCAAACACAGCCACCGGTATCGCACCTGGCTGGCCTGACGCCACCAAGGCTTGCAACACCGACAACTTGGCAGAGAAGCCCACCATCGGCGGCACACCCGCCAATGAGAACATGCACAACGCCAACACGCCGGCATACAAGGGGCTGCGTTGGTTCAAGCCGGCGAGGTCTGAAATTTCTTCGCTCTCAAACCCTTCACGCGCCAACACCAACATGATGCCAAACACACCCAAGGTGGTCAGCACATAAGTGACCACATAAAACATGGCCGAGCTGTAAGCGTTTGCAGCCGCAGCGGTATTGCCGTCCACCACACCCGAGGTCAAACCGATCAGCACAAAACCCATTTGCGAGATGGTGGAGTACGCAATCATGCGTTTCAAATTGGTTTGTGCTATGCCGGTCAAGTTACCAATCAACAACGACGCGATGGACATCACCATCAGCATTTGTTGCCAGTCAATGGCCAAGGGCATCAAACCTTCCACCAACAAACGCATGGTCATGGCGAACGCCGCCAATTTGTGCGCACCACCGATCAACAAGGTCACCACTGTTGGCGCGCCGTGGTACACATCAGGCACCCACATGTGGAAAGGCACCACACCAAACTTGAAGCCCAAACCACAGGCGATGAACACCAAACCCAACACCAACACTTGGTGTTTGATTTGACCCGACGCCACGGCTTTGAACACCGTGCTGATCTCGAGCGAACCCGTGGCACCGTAGAGCATGGACATGCCGTACAACAAGAAGCCACTGCCCAAAGCACCCAACACGAAGTACTTCATCGCAGCTTCAGTTGCTTTAACACTGTCACGGCGCAAGGCCACCAGTGCATAACTGGACAACGACAACAACTCCACGCCCAAATAGAGCACCAAGAAGTTGTTGCCAGAAATCATGACATACATGCCCGACAACGCGAACAAACCCAAGGTGAACAATTCACCGCCATGCTTCAACATTTCACGGTCAGCCGCATAGGGTCGGCCATACACCAAGGTCACGAACACCGACAGGGTTGAAAAGCACTTGAGCCAGTTGCCCATGGGGTCAGACACCACCATGTTGCCAAAGCTGTACACCGTGGTGCCCTGGCTCGCGTCATGGGCCTGCAAAGCGGCCACCACAAACATGGTCAGCAACGACAACACATAGGTCAGCGTGCGTCGTGGGGATTTGACAAACAAGTCGACGATGGCAATGACGATGGCCATCACCAACAACAAGATTTCGGGCGCGAGTGCCGCCAAATTGAATTTTTCAATCATCTTTCAATCCCTTTTATTGGGGCAACTTGGACAACGCCACATGCTTGAGCAAATCGGCCACCGAGGTATCCATCACATCTGTGAAGGGCTTGGGGAACACGCCCATGTAGAGCACCGCAATCGCCAGCAGTGCCAACATCAAGAATTCGCGGTTGTTGATGTCGCTCAACGCTTTCACATCATCGTTGATCACGGGGCCGAGGTAGACGCGCTTGATCATCCACAAGGTGTAAGCGGCGCCAAAGATCAATGCAGATGCAGCGGCAAAGCCAATCCAGAAGTTGTATTTCACAGCACCCAAAATGACCATCCACTCGCCCACAAAACCAGCAGTACCAGGCAAGCCGCAATTGGCCATGCCAAACAACAAAGCAAAGGCGGCAAACTTGGGCATGGTGTTGACCACGCCACCGTAGCTTGCAATTTCACGCGAATGCACGCGGTCGTACAACACGCCAATGCTCAAGAACATGGCGCCTGACACAAAACCGTGCGCGATCATTTGCACCAACGCACCTGAAACACCGAGGTCGTTGAAGATGAAAAAGCCCAAGGTCACAAAACCCATGTGCGCCACCGATGAGTAAGCCACCAGTTTTTTCATGTCTTGTTGCACCATGGCGACCAAGCCGACATAGATGACAGCAATCAAAGACAAAGCAATCATCAACCAGGCAAATTCACGCGCAGCGTCAGGTGCAATGGGCAATGAGAAACGCAAGAAGCCATACGCACCCAACTTCAACATGATGGCCGCCAGCACCGCTGAACCACCGGTTGGTGCTTCAACGTGCACATCAGGCAACCAAGTGTGCACGGGCCACATAGGCACCTTCACCGCAAAGGCAGCGAAGAAGGCAAAGAACAACAAGGTTTGCACATTGGCAGCCAAGGGCAACTTGTGCCAAGTGGCCAAATCAAAACTGCCGTTCGATTGGATGTACAAATAAATCAGCGCCACCAGCATCAGCAAAGAACCGAGCAAGGTGTACAAGAAAAACTT
>JBEGOM010000049.1:0-15771 GCA_041181985.1 Pseudomonadota bacterium
TGGATCAATCCCGGTTAAACCCAAAAGCGAGTATTGCAATGCGGATGGCTTGACCACGCCTTGGGTTTCAAGGCCATTGGCAGCACGCGCCACCAAGGTGTAGGCATCTACCAAGGCTTGTATTTCAAGCGTTGTGTTGACGCTGGCTTCGTTCACGGCGTTTGTAGCAAGGGCATCGTTGATCAATGCCAAATTGCTGGCAGTCACACCATGCACGCCAGCAGCAGCGTAATCGTCTAAGGCAGGTGCCACGCCACTTGGAATATGCGGTGCAGGTAACAGATTGGCCTGAGCGAACTGCGAAATCACATTCAATGCATTTTGAATGGATACCAAGCGGTTGCTGATGACTGCGCTCAATTTCGCAAAGGTATCAACATCTGAACCATCGGTTGCCGTCGCTTGGATGGCGGCAATCACATCGGGTAGCGTGTTGACCGTGACATTGTCAAAGCCCAAGGCGCTTAACTGCGCCAGTGTCAATGCGTTGCCACCTGCTGCTGTGTCTAGCAGTGTGCTGACACCATCTAGCAGTGTTTGTATTTCAAACACCGTGTCAATGTCGGCATAAACCTTGCGATCAATCACATCATTCAACAATGTGATTTTGTGCGCTGCGGCGGATGCATTGGGGTCTAAGCCAGACACGCCTAATTGCGTGTATTGACTTGCCAAAACCGATGTGTGACTTGGTGTGTTGCCAAACCCATCCGCCAACCCAATGACTGCCAGATAGGCATCTGCCACCGCCTGTAGCTTTGCGGTGGTGCTCACATGTGCACCATCGACCGGTTGCGTTGCTAGCGCATCGTTGATGGCTCCTACTTGGCTGGCCGTGATGCCTGACACGCCTGCATTGAGATAAGTTGTCAAGGTGGGCGCCGTGCCGACATAGCCTGCTGTGGTGGGGGACAACCCCGCAGTGTTTTGCTCGGCAAAATCTACAACTATCGCCAAGGACTGAGTGGCATTGATCACCGCAACATTCACCACATTTTGCAATTCAGTCCATGTGTCAACCCCAGTGCCATTGTCAGCCGTGTTGCTGATGGCGCGAAATACAGCGGGCAAGTTGTCGTCGGTCACATTGCTCAAACCCAATAAATTGAGCTGGGTCGCTGAGAGTCCACTCACCCCCTTGGCAGCATCTAGAACCGCAGATACGGCATCAGCCATTGCTTGCAATTTCGCAACAGTATCGATATCAGGCTTGTTCTTTGTATCAATAACATCACCCAACAAGCTCGCATGCGTGTTATTTCTCACACCCGTGATACCGAGCAGGCCATATTGGGCAAAACCAGGATTGTTAGCCGTCGGCGTGTTGTCCACACCATCACCTAAATCTAGCAATCCGTTATAGGCATTCACTAGAACTTGAAGTTCGTACAAAGTATCTACTTCGACGCTGCCAACATTGGCACCTGCCAACACATTGTTGATGAGAGGAACTTTGTCGGCACTCATTCCCGTCACACCGGCATCCAAATAATCTTGCAAAGTCGGTGCCACACCGACGGTTTGGGTTGGGTCCGTATTGCTGTCAGCAAATGTTTGTATCAACTGCGCCGCTCTTTTGGCGGCATCTGATGCGCCGCCATCGACCACCAAGGTATTGCTGTTGCTGAAAATGGCTGGCGTCGCGATGATGGCATCGTTGCCAGCAGCATCTTTGAGGTGACCGCCATTCAATGCAAGTGCATTGGCAAATGCCGTCAAACCACCAACGGTGTCCAAATCGCCGGCAAGCACCTCATACTCAAACACCAAGGCTGTGGTGCCACTGCCCCTGACATAAGTCAGCGTTTTGCTCAAACCACCGACATCCACTTTGAAACTCGGTGCGCCGCTCACCATGGCTGCTTCGCTGGTGGTCAATGTCACACGAATTTTGTCACCCAAGTTCAGTGTGCCCACCTTGTCAGCGCCTGTTCGTCCATTCACTCCACCCATCGTGACCTCTGTCACAGTGGGGGCTTGTGTGTCGATCGTCAGGCTTGGCCAAGTCACCCCCACATCGATCGATCCGACATTGCCAACAGCGTCTGTAAAACTTGAGGGCCTCAATTGCAATGCGGTCACACCTGCTTGTGTGACATTTGGTGATGGCGTGAAGACCACCTGCCTGATCAAACCTGTGGTGGATACAAAATCTATTGTGCCGTTGGTAACCAAAAAGTCATTGGCTGAGAGTGAATCGCCTGGATCTTCACTGAATGTCAATGTGTAGGCAGCCGATTGACCGATGTTTAAGGTGGTCGTGTCGATGCGCACACTTTGAAGAACAGGCAAGATGGCATCAAGGTATGTGTTTGCACCTTGCGCAACGGATTGGGTTGGTGTTCCTGCAACCTGACTTTGCAACAGCACCTGAATGTTGTAACTTTTACCAGACACCAATTGCGATGTGACCGTGCTTTCGTGCGCCCATGTCCAGACATGGGTTGTTGGATCGATGGTGGGCAAACCTGCGTCAGGCACCTCGACTGAGGACAAACCATCGGTACTGACAAACGATATTTTTCCAATCGTCAAGTGGCTGACCACCCCCATGTTGGGGCTAACAACCGTACCGGAAACCGTGAGATGTGTTAATTCATTGGCATTGATGCCGTTGCTGGCATCCACACCTGCGCCGCTGATCATCACCGATGTTGCGGGATCAACGGGGTGAAAAATCCAATCGGACACACCGGAAATGCCAACTGAGGACATGCCGCTTGAGGATAGAAACGCACCACTGTCTACCAACGCATGGTATGTGTTGGGTATCACCAAATCATGCACCGGATTGATCGTGACTTCTTTGCCATTGATGCTGATGCGATTGACATCGGTTACGTCAATCGTTTCTAGAACAGTGTTGGTGCTTTCATCTACCAGAGAGATGTATTTACCAGCGACCGCAGTCACACTGTCGCTGAACACCAAGGACAAATTAGCGGTTTGAGATATGGCACCCGTGGTTTTGCTCACCACATTGAGCGTGGAACTTATAACGACCACCTCTTGCATGCTGGAACTGACGGCAACATTACCTGCACCATCTGTCAGCGATACTTGCACACGGTGCGATCCACTGGAAAGCGTTTGCGCGGTGTTGTCAAAACTCCAAACACCATGATTCACCACGGTGTAATGCAATGCATCATCAATGTTGATCAAAACATGCGTGCCATCAGGTGCATTGCTGGTGCCACTGAGTACCAGTTGCGTCGCGCTGGTTTTGAAATCTGTTGTATCTAAGCCGTTGTCAGGCGAAATGGCTGTTAGGGCAATTGTTTTGTCTAGCAAGCTGTTGCCATCGGGCCCGACAAGGGGCGTACTACCGCTTGTGGCAACGGTGACCGAGCCTTGCGCTGAGCTGCTGATCACCTTTTGATTGGCATCTAACAAATGCACATCCACGGTATAAACACCATCGCTCAACTCTGTTGAATCTGCCACCTGCCATACACCATGACTGACGGTGGTGTAGAACACAACGGGGTGGGTCGCGGCATTCAACACAACTTGTATGACGCTACCTTCTGCTGCATTCGAAGCGCCGCTGAATGTCAGCGTGTTGTCTTGCGTGATGAAGTCTGCCGTGTTGAAACCAGTGTCTGAATGGATGGCCGTGAATGTGACCGTTAGCGCCTGATAAGCGATTTGCTGCAAAGCCTCTAAGCTGTCAATGCTTGAAAGTTTGATATTGGCAAGCAGCGTTGACAAATTACCTGTGTTGACACCACTGATACCTATTGTTGCGAAATCATCCGTCGTGAGGTTGTAGCTCGGCAAATTACCCAGGGCATGGTCTTCCAATGCCCCCACGATCTTCACAATGTTTTGAAGTTTGGCAACAGTGTCAATGTCTGCTGCATTTTTTGCATCCAGCACACTGTTGAGCAATGCCAGACGATTCGCGCTATTACTTCCCGTTTGTATGGGACCGGTATCGACACCGATGGCCGCCAATTGGACAATGCTTAGCTTTTGTGAATTGCTGGCATTGTTGGCAGTGCCATCGGCAAGGACAAAAACGGCTTGGTAAGCATTTACTAAATATTGCAGTTTGGCTGTCGTGTTGATGGTGGTTCCAGTGACCGTACCCGTCGCCAATGCATCATTGACTGCTGCCAAATTACCTGAAGATACACCTTGAATACCTGCCAAGGTGTATGTTGCAAGAGTAGGTGGCGTTGCTGACGCGTTGGCATCTGCAAAACTTCTTATGCTTTGAAATGCTGTTTCTGCTGCAGTCAATGGCGTTGTATTGCTACCATTTCCGTTCGTTCCCCCACCGCCACCACCGCCTCCGCCACCCAGTGCGGCCAGCCCCAAAGCTGCAAGTCCAATTTGCGCCCCAGACAAACCAGTTTGTGCACTTGCAACTTTGCTGGCTTCGCCTAAGGCTTCAGGTTTGATTTCTAGCCACAGCGGCTCCGAAGCTTCACCAGTGATTTGTAATTCAGCGAAGAGTTCTTGGCCCGTCAATACTTCGTTGTTTGAAAACACCAAACGAAAATCAGGATCCTCTTCAGCGACAAGCGTTGCGTCTTTTAATAATAATTTTCGACCAGACTTAAGCGAGATCACCAAGTCTTTCTTTACCAGCTCAATTTTGGAGATGTCCGATCTTTTTGCATTCACAAAAATGGACTTGGGATCTGCCGGCTTAGCAATCTCTTTTTTCAAATCCATGTCAGCCACCCCAACATTCCAACTTCAACCACGGGTTATTTGTGAAGCCGGGTAATGTGGCGCAACGAAGTGGCCTCTTCGAATGGACGCACTTTTTTTCTGGAATCACCAACATCAAGTTACTTGATGAATTTGATCTTTTATTCATAAAAATGAATTCTAAAGAACAAATATCACCAACAGATATTGAATTTAGGTGCTAATTTCCGGAATAAGTATCCGGTATTTGATGCGCAAACACATTCAGCAAAACATGGCACATCTATTCAAGCGGAAATGTTTTAAGGCAAACGGATGGTTTTACAAATTTAGAGCGATGGGCGGATGCTAGAAATCAAATGTGAAACAACGATGAATAATTTATCAGTTGCCTCTGACAATTTTTGTCAACGACACATCACACCGTGAACACCTTCGCGCGGCGTGGTGTCAAGATCAAGGTTTCACCTTCGACAAAACGCTGCTCGTTGTATTGCGACGCAGGAATTTGCGCCTCGATGATTTGTTCGTCAGAAGGGCTGTCACCCTCTGCCGCAATTAACTCTAAGCGCGCTATTGGCCCGACCACAATCGCACGCGACAACTGCGCGACGATACCTTCGTCACCACTGGTGTAACGGCGCACATCAAAGTCGTGCGGTCGCACATAGGCAAAGGCTTTGGCATCTTGTGCGCCGCTGTGCTCGGGGCTGGCAAAGCTGACGGTTTGTTTGTCCAAGCCGATGTGCATTTCGCCTTCGTGCGCGCGGCCATGGAACAAATTGACATCGCCCAAAAAGCCATACACGAAGGGGCTGGCAGGGTGTTCCCACACTTCTTGTGGTGAACCCACTTGTTCGACATTGCCTTTGTTCATGACCACCACACGGTCGGCCACTTCGAGCGCTTCTTCTTGGTCGTGTGTCACAAAAATGGTGGTGACATTGAGGTCGTCATGCAAACGGCGCAACCAGCGGCGCAATTCTTTGCGCACTTTGGCGTCGAGTGCACCAAAGGGTTCGTCAAGCAATAACACTTTGGGCTCGACCGCTAACGCGCGCGCCAAAGCAATGCGTTGGCGTTGACCGCCAGAGAGTTG
Source organism: Pseudomonadota bacterium (assembly GCA_041181985.1). Classification (GTDB taxonomy): domain Bacteria; phylum Pseudomonadota; class Gammaproteobacteria; order Burkholderiales; family Burkholderiaceae_C; genus Limnohabitans. The sequence continues at coordinate 5,765 of JBEGOM010000049.1, forward strand.
CGATGGGTAACGGTCGGCCAACCAGTCGAGTTGCACCAAGCTGAGCAAGTCGTGCACTTTTTTCTTGATGTGTTCTTCGCTGGGGCGTTCAGCGCGTGGCTTCACACGCAAGCCAAAGGCCACATTTTCAAACACGGTCATGTGGCGAAATAATGCGTAGTGCTGAAACACAAAACCCACTTGGCGTTCGCGCACATGCACATGGGTGGTGTCTTCACCACTGAACAAAATGGTGCCGCTGTCTGCGATTTCTAAACCTGCAATGATGCGCAACAAAGTGGTTTTGCCGCAACCGCTGGGGCCTAACAGGGCAATGAGTTCGCCCGAGTGAATGTCTAAGCTGACATCACCCAAGGCTTGAAAGTCGCCAAACTGTTTGTGAATGTTTCTGATCTCGATGCTCATGGTCTTACTCTTGTAGGTGCTTGCTGTGTCAAACGGTCACAGCATCTGCTGCAGGTGTATGGGGTCTCTCAGGTGGCAAATCGGCTGCGGCTTGCAGTTCGCGTGCATGACGCCACTCCACCACAGACTTGATGACCAAGGTCACCAGTGCCAACAAAGCCAGCAACGAAGCAACAGCAAATGCCGCCGCTGATTGGTATTCGTTGTACAAAATTTCAACATGCAAGGGCATGGTGTTGGTTTGCCCGCGAATGTGGCCCGACACCACCGACACCGCGCCGAACTCACCCATGGCACGGGCGTTGCACAAGATCACGCCGTAAATCAAACCCCATTTGATGTTGGGTAGCGTGACATACCAAAAGGTTTGCCAGCCTGTTGCACCCAGCACAATGGCCGCTTGTTCTTCGTCGTTGCCTTGCGCTTGCATGAGCGGAATGAGCTCACGCGCAATGAACGGGAAAGTGACAAACACCGTGGCCAACACAATGCCAGGCACTGCAAAAATGATTTTGATGTCATGCGCTTGCAACCAAGGGCCAAACCAACCTTGCGCCCCAAACATCAACACATAAATCAAACCGGCCACCACAGGTGATACCGAAATCGGCAAGTCCACCAAGGTGGTGAGAAATGCTTTGCCGGTGAATTCGTATTTGGCAATGGCCCATGCAGCGGCCACACCAAACACCAAGTTCAACGGCACCGCAATGAGGGCGGTGATGAAGGTGAGGCGAATGGCTGACCACGCATCGGGCTCTTTCAAGGCCTCCCAATACGCGTCAACACCTTTGCGCAAGGCTTCGGTGAACACCGCAGCCAAAGGCAAGACCAAGAACAAAAACATGAAGGTCAATGCAATGCCAATGAGTGTGTAACGCACCCATGCAGGTTCGGTGGTGGTGGTTCGAACAGAAGCACTCATGCTGCAGCTCCTGTTTGGCGGCGTTGCCATGCTTGCAATGCGTTGATGACCAACAACACAAACGAAATGACCAACATGACCACCGCCACCGCGGTGGCACCTGCGTAGTCGTATTGCTCTAACTTGCCGATGATGATGAGCGGTGTGATTTCAGACACCATGGGCATATTGCCCGCGATGAAAATGACCGAACCATATTCGCCAATGGCACGCGCAAACGCCATGGCAAAACCGGTGAGCAGTGCGGGCGCAATAGACGGAAAAATCACGCGGCTGAAAGTTTGCCAGCGTGTGGCGCCTAAGCAAGTGGCCGCTTCTTCGAGTTCTTTTTCAGCGTCTTCTAAAACCGGCTGCACGGTGCGCACCACAAAGGGCAAGCCAATGAAGATGAGTGCAATGACCACACCGTTGGGATTGAACGCCAACTTGATGCCCATGGGCTCAAGGTATTGACCCAACCAACCGTTGCCGGCCAACAAAGCGGTGAGTGAAATACCGGCCACAGCGGTGGGCAATGCGAAAGGCAAATCGACCAAGGCATCGACCACTTTTTTGCCAAAGAAGTTGTAACGCACCAGCACCCATGCCACCAACAAACCAAACACCACATTGATGAGTGCGGCTATGAGCGACGCACCAAAGGTGAGGCGATAAGAAGCCAACACACGCGGGCCGGTGACGGCCGCCCAAAACTGATCCCAAGTGAGAGTGAAGGTTTTGAAAATGAGGGCCGACAAAGGAATGAGCACGATCAAGCTCAAATACATGACCGTGTAACCCAAAGTGATGTTGAAACCCGGAAGAACACGCGCCGGTTGATGCCGACGCGCTGTAGAAAAAAGCGCCATACAGAAACTTATTTGACCGTGTAAATTTTGTCGAACTGACCGCCGTCGTTGAAGTGCACTTTTTGGGCTTCACTCAATGAACCAAAATATTCACTCACAGGCACCAACTGAATGGGCTTGAAGGTGCTGGCGTATTTCTTGAGCAATGCAGGTGAGCGTGGGCGCAATGCGTGCTTGGCCGCAATCTCTTGGGCTTCGTCTGAATACAAATAATTCAAATAGGCTTTGGCCAATTCGCCGGTGCCTTTTTTGTTGACGGTGCGCTCGACCACAGCCACTGGGTTTTCAGCAATGATGCTGACCGAAGGATTCACAGCATCGACCTTGCCTTCGCCAAACTCGCGGTCGACCGACACCACTTCTGATTCGAAGGTGACCAGCACATCGCCAATGTTGCGTTGCAAGAAGATGGTGGTGGCATCGCGCCCACCTTTGGCCAACACCGGCACATTTTTGAACAGCTTGCCAACGAACTCGGCAGCACCTGCGTCGTTCATGCCTTTTTTGCGCGCGTAAGCCCAAGCAGCCAAATACGCCATGCGACCGTTGCCACCGGTTTTGGGGTTGACGATGATGACTTGAATGCCAGGCTTGACCAAATCGTCCCAATCTTTGATGCCTTTGGGATTGCCATTGCGCGTCAAGAACAACATGGTCGAGGTGGTGGGCGCTGCGTTGTTGGGAAACTTCTTGGCCCAGTCTTTGGCCACCACGCCGTTGCTGGCTAAAAACTCGATGTCGGTGGTGGTGTTCATGGTGACCACGTCAGCTTCTAAACCATCATTCACCGCACGCGCTTGTGCGCTCGAGCCACCGTGGGCTTGGTCAATCTTGACATCTTTGCCGGTGGTTTTTTTGTAGTACGCCACGAAGGCAGCGTTGTAGTCTTTGTAAAACTCACGCGCCACATCGTAAGAAGCGTTGAGCAATGTTTGTGATGCGCTGAGTGTGCTGGCAGTCAACAAGGCAGCGGCGAACAAGGTGGGAACGATTTTTTTCATGATGTTTGTAAACTCAATGTGTGGAACTGTAATCAGAAAAGCGAAGGCTCACGGCCAAGGGCTTTGATTTCAAAAGTGAATCGAAATTTTGCTTCTCGCTCGCAAAAAACCAAACTACTCTTTTGTAGTTTGTTTATTCCGTTTCGATCTATGGCTTATTTCTTTAAATAGATTTGATCGAAGCTGGCACCGTCCGCAAAGTGGTCTTTAGTGGCTTTGGTCCAACCACCAAATGCTTTGTCAATGGTGACCAAGTCGAGCTTAGGAAACTGCTTGGCGTATTTGGCTTGTGCTTTGGCAGAGGTGGGGCGATAAAAGTTTTTGCCCGCAATGTCTTGCCCTTCGTCGCTGTACAAATACTGCAAGTAGGCTTCAGCCACAGCGCGTGTGCCTTTTTTGTCTGCGTATTTATCAACCACCGTCACAGCAGGCTCGGCCAAGATCGACAGCGAGGGAACGACCACATCAAACTTGGTGCCAAATTCTTTGTCGAGCAAATAGGCTTCGTTTTCCCAAGCGATCAACACATCGCCTTGGTTGCGTTGCGCGAAGGTGATGGTCGAGCCGCGTGCGCCTGTGTCTAACACCGGCACATTTTCATAAAGCTTTTTCACAAATTCTTTGGCTTTTGCTTCGCTGCCATATTTGCGTTTGGCAAATTCCCAAGCTGCCAAGTAATTCCAACGTGCACCACCGGATGTTTTGGGGTTGGGGGTGATCACACTGATGCCAGGCTTGATCAAGTCGTCCCAGTCTTTGATTTTCTTGGGGTTGCCTTCGCGCACCACCAAGATGATGGTGGAGCTATAAGGCGAACTGTTGTGAGGCAAACGTTTTTGCCAGTCTTTGGGGATCAGGTTGCCGTTGTCGTGCAACGCGTCGGTGTCGCCACCCAAAGCCAATGTGGCGACATCGGCATCCAAACCGTCGATGATGGAACGCGCTTGCTTGCCCGAACCACCATGCGATTGTTTGATGGTGACATCTTGTCCGGTTTTGCCTTTCCAGTATTTTGCGAAGGCCGCGTTGAACTCGACATACAACTCACGCGTGGGGTCGTAAGACACATTGAGCAAGCTCACGGGTGCGGGAGCTTGTGCCGCAGCCAAGCCGCTGACGGTCAGTAACGCAGTTGCCAAAAGTGTTTTCAGAAAGTGTTGACGTTGAATCATGTTGTTGTTCCCTAATGCATTCGAAATTTAGAATGGTTGAATTCTGAAAGCCTTCTTCAGAAAAGGGAACAACAGAGTTTTTGGTTGTTAATAACCAAAACATCTAAGGCAAATGCACGAAAGGCATTTGGACTTGAACTTAGGCATGAAAAAACCCGCCGAAGCGGGTTGTCAAACCAAGCGCAGCAGAAAGGTGCTGCCGAAGTTTTGGCTTAGCCCATGTGCAAGCCGCCGTTGCAAGAGAAGTCTGCGCCGGTGGTGAAACCAGACTCTTCGCCTGCCAACCATGCCACGATCGAGCCGATTTCTTCGGGTGTACCCAAACGCTTGACAGGAATGGTGGCCACGATTTTTTCGAGCACATCTTCGCGAATGGCTTTGACCATGTCGGTGCCGATGTAACCAGGTGACACGGTGTTGACCGTCACACCTTTGTTGGCCAACTCTTGCGCCAAGGCCATGGTGAAACCGTGCATACCGGCTTTGGCAGCCGAGTAGTTGGTTTGACCGGCTTGACCTTTTTCACCGTTGACGGATGAAATTTGCACAATACGACCAAAGCCACGCTCAACCATATCGCCCACCACTTGTTTGGTCACGTTGAACATGGAGTTGAGGTTGGTGTCGATCACTGCGTCCCAATCATCGCGTGTCATTTTCAAGAACATGCGATCGCGGGTGATACCGGCGTTGTTCACCAACACATCGATGGGGCCGTGTTCTGCTTTGGCTTTGGCGAAAGCTTCAACGGTGGAGTCCCATGAGCTGACATTGCCAACCGATGCGTAAAAGGTGTAGCCGAGTGCTTTTTGCTCGTTCAACCATTTGTCGAAATCACGCGTGGGGCCGCAACCTGCAATCACGGTGAAACCGTCTTTGTGCAAGCGTTGGCAAATGGCGGTTCCGATGCCACCCATACCCCCTGTTACATACGCTACTTTTTTGCTCATCACTTGTCTCCTTTGTTGTATGAGTGTTTTAAGTTACTGAAATGAATTAAACGCGCTTTGCAATGAATCAAGCACGCTCGAGTGCCAACGATACGCCCATGCCGCCGCCAATGCACAAGGCGGCCAAGCCTTTTTTGGCATTGCTGCGTTGCATTTCGTGCAGCAAGGTCACCAAGATGCGACAACCCGATGCACCGATGGGGTGTCCAATCGCAATCGCACCACCGTTGACATTCACTTTGGCAGGATCGATGTCAAGCGCTTTGTTCACAGCACAGGCTTGTGCTGCAAAGGCTTCGTTGAGTTCGAACAAGTCAATATCAGAAGCTTTCCAACCCGCGCGTGCCAAAGCTTTTTGTGACGCAGGCACAGGGCCCATGCCCATGGTGGCAGGGTCGAGACCGCTGGTACCAAACGCAGCAATGCGTGCCAAGGGTTTCAAACCAAGCGCTGCAGCTTTCTTTGCTGTCATGACCACCACCGCAGCAGCACCGTCATTGATGCCCGATGCATTGCCCGCTGTCACAGAGCCCGCTTTGTCAAACGCTGGACGCAAACCGGCGAGTGCTTCAGCATTGGTTTTTTTGTTGATGAATTCATCGGTGTTGAATATCAGTGGGTCACCTTTGCGCTGTGGGATAGACACCGACACGATTTCGTCTTTGAACTTGCCAGCGTCTTGCGCGGCCGATGCTTTTTGTTGGCTGCCCAAAGCCAAGGCGTCTTGCATATCGCGTGTGATGCCATGTGCTTTGGCCACATTTTCAGCCGTGATGCCCATGTGGTACTGGTTGTACACATCCCACAAACCGTCAACGATCATGGAGTCGACCATGTTCCAGTTGCCCATGCGTTGGCCATCGCGTGAACCCAACAACACATGAGGCGATGCGCTCATGTTTTCTTGACCACCGGCCACCACAATCTCGCTGTCACCATAAGCCACAGCTTGCGCAGCCAACATGACGGCTTTCAAGCCTGAACCGCACACCGCGTTGATGGTCAACGCTGGCACTTCTTTGGGTACACCCGATTTCATCAAGGCTTGACGCGCAGGGTTTTGTCCTGCGCCAGCAGCCAACACTTGGCCCATGATCACTTCGCCCACTTGCGCAGCATCGAGTTTGGCGCGCGCGATGGCTTCGCGAATCACGATCGACCCCAACTCGGTGGCAGATACTTTGGCGAGCGAACCGCCAAACTTACCCACGGCTGTGCGTGCTGCTGAAACGATGACGATGTCTTCCATGAAATCTCCTGTTGTATTCAAGTCAATGTTTTAAAAATCAATGTGAAGCGCGCGCTTTGACATACGAGCCCGGCGCATTTTCTGTGGGTTTGTATTTGCCTTTGCCATACGCTTTGGGTGCGGCAATTTGTTTGCCGGCATGCGCTTTGAGCCAAGCTGCCCAATCGGGCCACCAACTGCCTGCGTGCTCTTTGGCTTTGGCAATCCAAGCTTGTGGGTCTTTGGGGAAATTGGTGTCGCTGCCAGTCCAGTGCGAACGCTTCTTGGCTGCAGGTGGGTTGATCACACCGGCAATGTGGCCTGAAGCACCCATGACAAAACGTTTTTTGCCAGGGAACACTTGTGTCGAAGCATACGAACCGCCAATCGGCACGATGTGGTCTTCACGCGAGCCGTAGATGTAGACGGGTATGTCTACTTTGCGCAAGTCGATGCTCTCGCCGCACACTTTGGCTTTACCTGGTTTGACAAAGTTGTTTTCTAAATAAGTGTTGCGCAAATACCAGGCGTACATGGGGCCGGGCAAGTTGGTGGAGTCACTATTCCAATACAACAAATCGAACGGCGGTGGCGTTTCGCCTTTGAGGTAATTGCCCACCACATAGTTCCACACCAAATCATTGGGGCGCAAGAAGCTGAAAGTCGACGCCATGTCTTTGCCCTTCATCAAGCCACCGTCTTTGAATTGCATTTCACGGTACTTGACAAACGCTTCGTCGATGAACACATCGAGCACACCGGTGTCGCTGAAGTCGATCAGTGTGGTGAGGAAAGTGGCACTGGCCACAGGTTTTTCGCCCCGCGCAGCGAGCACCGCCAAGGCGTTGGACAAAATGGTGCCGCCTACGCAAAAACCCAATGCATTGATTTGTTTGGCGCCCGATATGTTTTTGACCACAGAAATGGCTTGGATGGCCACATCTTCCACATAGTCGTCCCATGTGGTGTCACGCAACGATTCATCAGGGTTGCGCCAACTCACCACAAAAGTGCGATGCCCTTGACTGGCAGCATAACGAATGAAGGAGTTTTCTGGCTGTAAATCAAGTATGTAGAACTTGTTGATGCAAGGCGGGATCAACAAGAATGGGCGTTCATACACTTTGGCAGTGAGTGGTTTGTATTCGAGCAGTTGGAAGAACTCGTTCTCGAACACCACTTTGCCTTCGGTGGTGGCCACATTTTTGCCCACCTCAAACAGGCTTTCGTCGGTCATCGACACATGGCCTTGTTGCATGTCGTGCAACAGGTTTTGAATGCCTTTTGAAATGCTCTCGCCATGCGTGTCAATGGCTTTTTGTTGTGCCTCGGCGTTCAAAGCCAAATAGTTGCTAGGTGCAGCAGCAGCAGCCCATTGCTCCACTGCAAATTGCAAACGCGCTTTGGTTTTGGCGTCGGTGTCAGCGGCATCCGACAGCGACATCATGGTGCGTGTGTTGAGCAAATACGCCGCGGCGGCAAAAGCGGCCATGGGGTTGTGCTTCCATGCATCGCCAGAAAAACGGCGGTCTTTCAACTCGGGGTTGGCATGCAGGCTATGGTTCCACAGGGCGGTGGCTTCTTCGATGTACTGCTTTTGCAGGGCTTCGAGTTTGTCGGGTGCAAAGCTTAGCTTGGGCAAGCTGGCGTCGGTGGTACCCATGTTTTGGAAGGAGGCCAATGCTTTTGTCCAACCGTCGGCAAAGGTTTTTTGAAAGACCTCTGCGGCTCCCTGCCATTCGTTAGCGGGATTCTTGCTCATGCCTCGTCTCCTATACAGTCGCTTCTGCGTGTTTCACTGTCACCAGTATGTCAGCTAAAACCCTTCGGTTTACTGACGCACATCAAATTTGGAGAAAACCCCTAGATGTATTTGGTCCTGATCGCTTGGTTTTATGTGGCCTTGATGATGGCGGTGGCCGAAGCTACCAGTCCTGTGGGCACGGTTCTGGGGGCGGTTTTCACCTTTCTTTTGTACGGCGCATTGCCCATGGTGGTGGTGGGCTACATCATGGGCACACCGGCCAGAAAGCGAGCACGGCTCAAGCGGGAGGCGGCTGAAAACTCTGACGCGAACTCGATGTCCGGCGCAAACTCAGCGGACATTTATGTTACAAATTCGACCGCGCAGTCAACTGTGGCGCCAGATGCAAGCTGCGAATCGACCGGTGACGCCATCGCGCCGGTAAGAAAAGAACCTTGAACTTTGCCCCACAGTGCACCAAGCGGGTGTGCTGTCGTTGCCGTGAACATCGTGTATGCCCAGAGCTGCCAAACGCGCACGGGCCATGCCAGCCAAATCGGCCAGCCACTTGTTACTGTGGGTGGGATGGGCCTTGAAGTAACGCTGCATATTCGCATCAGCTTGCATGAATGTTTGGCGCACTTCGTCGCCCACTTCAAAAGCGGTGGGGCCAATGCAAGGGCCCAACCAAACCGACAGGTGTTGCGCTTTCAATCCCTTGGCTTGGCACATGGCAGACACGGTTTGTTCGATCACCCCCCCTGCCAACCCACGCCAACCCGCATGTGCTGCAGCCACCACGCCACCGTCTGGGTGGGTGAGCAACACCGGCAAACAATCGGCCACCATGATGGTGCAGGCCACACCGACATCGCTGCTCCAACATGCATCGGCCACGGTGCCGTCGGGGGTGTCGGCATGCAGGGCCACGACATTCACACCGTGCACTTGCTGCAAAAAAACGGGTCGAACAACCGAAGGTTCGGCTAATTGCTCGGCTAAATAGTCAGCCGACTGGTCCTTTAACGCCTCGGTTAACTCCTTCGCCAATTGCGCGCGGTTGGCGGCCACATCCAGCGGATCGTCTTTGACATGGTCGCCCAAATTGAAGCCATCAAACGGCGGCAACGACACACCGCCTGCACGGGTGGTGCACACGGCTCTCACGCCGGGGGGCAGTGCCCAATCTAAAAGCCAATCATCACGCATAACCCCAAGCATATCGCCAACACGACGCAGCCCGCCCACACATTGAGACCTTGGGCGTTAGACTTGCGGTTTTCACAGTTACACCTAGAGCGCATCATGATTTTGGAACTCGCCGACATTCGCATTCAACCTGGGCAACAAGCCGCTTTTGACAAAGCCATTCAAGAGGGACTGAACACCGTCATCGCCAAAGCCAAAGGCTTTGAAGGCTTCAAGGTCAACCGAGGCGTTGAGTCGCCCGAGCGTTACATCTTGCAAATTTTTTGGACCACGCTTGAAGACCACACGGTGGGTTTTCGTGAGTCGCCTGCCTTCGCACAATGGCGTGCGATTGTGGGCCCCTACTTCGCCCAACCGCCTGTGGTGGAGCACTTTGAGTTGGTGGCGAAGTCGAACTGAAAATAGCAGAGCTAGTGAGCCAACAAAAAACATCCAACCTATAAATAAGAGACCCAACATGAGCTACACCTTCACCCCACCCGCCGTCATCTCTGTGCCCGTCGTTGGCAAAGCCGAGCGTTTTCC
>JBEGOM010000050.1:0-14910 GCA_041181985.1 Pseudomonadota bacterium
GCGGCGCTGTGGTTGGGTTCAGACCCCTTGCCTGCGGTACCGATGAAAGACCGCGATATTTTTGATTTGCTTGGATTTGATTGATGGAACACGCCAGCTACATCGAACGACGCGCCAAGATCGAAACTTATTTCGATCGCACCGCAGCGAAAGCGTGGGAAACGCTGACCTCGAATGCACCTGTGGGTCGCATCCGTCGCACCGTGCGCGAGGGTCGCAACCTCATGCGTGACAACTTGCTGTCTTGGTTACCAGAGGACATGCGCGGTTTGCGTTTGCTCGATGCAGGTTGCGGCACCGGTGCATTGGCCATGCAAGCGGCGCAACGCGGTGCCGAGGTGGTGGCGATTGATTTGTCGCCCACCTTGGTGCAATTGGCCAAAGACCGATTGGTGCATGAATTCAGCAACACACAAGGCGGCAGCATTTCTTTCTTGTCCGGCGACATGCTCAGCCCCGACTTGGGTGAGTTTGACCATGTGGTGGCGATGGACTCGCTCATCCACTACGACACCCATGACATCGCTGAGGCTTTGTCGCGTTTGGCCTTGCGCACACGCGGCTCTATGATTTTTACGTTTGCACCGCACACACCTTTGTTGGCTGTGATGCACAGCGTGGGTCGTTTGTTTCCCAAGAACGACCGTTCGCCTGCGCTAGAGCCTGTCAAACAAACTGATTTGCAAATGGCGTTGCAATCGCAAGCCAATATGCAAGGCTGGCAAGCGCATCGCAGTGCGCGTATTAGCCGAGGTTTTTACACCTCACACGCTTGGGAGTGGCAACGCACATGACACGCCGCGCCCTGACCCGTCGCTTTCTCATGCCAGCATGGTTGCAGGCGTATAGCTTGCGTTTCATGCCGTTTGCGGATGCTGCTTCGCCTGAATTGCCGTTGGGTCGGTTGTTGCGTTTGTCATTGTTCCAAGCAGTCATTGGCATGTGCACAGCCTTGTTGGTGGGCACCTTGAACCGCGTGATGATTGTGGAGTTGCAAATGCCAGCGGCATGGGTGGCTGCAGCCTTTGCCATTCCGTTGTTGTTTGCACCGTTGCGCGCCTTCATTGGTTACCAAAGCGACACGCACCCTTCGGTCTTGGGTTTGCGTCGCATTCCTTATTTGTGGTTGGGCACATTGATGCTGTTTGGTGGCTTGTCCATCATGCCATTTGCTTTGTTGCTGTTGTCTGACCCACCTGAAGGCACACTTTGGTTGGGTCGTGCAGGTGTGATGTTGGCTTTTGTGTTGGTGGGTGCAGGTTTGCAAGTGACCCAAACCGCAGGCATGGCATTGGCCAACGATTTGGCCAGCGAAGAAAAACGCCCACGCGTGGTGGCATTGCTGTATGCCATGTTGCTCTTGGGCATGATCATCAGCAGCACATTGTTTGGTTGGTTGTTGGCTGACTTCAGCCCCACCCGTTTGGTGCAGGTCATTCAAGGCTCTGCGGTGGTGGTGGTGGTGCTCAACCTGATGTCGTTGTGGAAACAAGAAGCCCGTGGCCAAAGCCGCGGTGCGCGCGAAAAGCAAGGGTTTCAAAACAACTGGCGCCGTTTGATGGCACAACCCAAGATGCGACGCTTTTTGTGGACCGTGGCTTTGGGCACTGCCGCTTTCAGCATGCAAGACATTGTGCTGGAGCCCTTTGGTGCAGAAGTGTTAGGGCTTGAAGTAGGTGACACCAGTGCCTTAACTGCTTTGAGTTCGGGTGGTGCGTTGCTGGCATTTTTTGCATCCGCCAAATGGTTAGAGCGTGGCATCCATGCCTGCCGTTTAGCCAGCAGTGGCGTGTTGCTCGGCTTGCCTGCTTTTGCGTTTGTGATTTTTTCTGCCCCTCTGGAATCAGCTGCTTTGTTTCGCATAGGCACCTTCTTGATTGGGTTTGCTGGCGGTTTGTTTTCTGTGGGCATGTTGGTCACCGCCATGTCGTTTCGCGATGGTGTTGAAAGTGGTTTGGTGCTCGGCGCTTGGGGCGCTGTGCAAGCCACTGCCGCAGGTGTGGCCATGGCCGTGGGCGGTCTGCTTCGCGATGGCGTGGCTGAGTTGGCCTTGCACGGTGATTTGGGTGAAAGCCTCACCAGTGCTGCCACGGCTTACAGCTTTGTGTATCACATCGAAATTTATATGTTGTTTGTGGTGTTGATTGCATTGGGTCCGCTGGTGCGTCAACACAACCAAGAAAGTTCGCAAGGTTCCCGTCAATCGTTTGGGTTGGCAGAGTTTCCGAGTTGAGTTTAGTCAAGCCATAGCAAAGGAGAAATCACCATGGAAACAGGCGCGATCACACAGTACATAGATGTTGCACAAATTGTGCTCTACATCTTTTGGTCCTTTTTTGCCGGCCTCATTTATTATTTGTTGCGCGAAAACCATCGCGAAGGTTATCCGATGGATTCGGGTCGCGAGAACGGTCCGCACATCGAAGGTTGGCCTCCCGTGCCTGAGGCCAAAGCCTACAAATTGTCTAACGGCCATGAAATGCTCAGCCCTGACTTGAAGCGCCAAGACGGCAGCTTCCAAGCCAAGCCCATGCATGGTTGGAACGGTGCACCACTGGAGCCAGTAGGCGATCCTTTGTTGGCAGGCATTGGCCCTGGCGCTTGGGCCAATCGCGCCGATGTGCCAGAGCTCACGCTCGAGGGTGAACCCAAAATTGTGCCCTTGCGCGTTGCAGGTGACCATGGCGTTGCCAAACAAGACACCGACCCACGCGGCTTGCCTGTGTATGGCGACGATGGTGTGGTGGCTGGCCATGTGAAAGACCTCTGGGTTGACCGCTCAGAAATGATGTTTCGCTACATCGAAATCACTTTGCAAGGCTTTGACAAGTCCGTGTTGATGCCAGTGAATTTCGCGCGCATTCATACCGATGCGATCGATGTGTATGCCCTGCTGTCTTCACAGTTCGTGAATGTACCGCTGACCAAATCACCAGACGCCATCACCATGTTAGAAGAAGAAAAAATCAGTGCCTACTATGGCGCCGGTTTGCTCTACGCCACCCACAACCGCCAGGAACCCTTGGTATGACCACGCCGCAGCACGAGCACGAGTTTGAGGCCGCACCGGGCTTGCCCGAGCTGCTGCCTGAAGGCGAACACATTGTTTGGCAAGCAGCCCCTGACTGGAAGCAGCTCGCCATTCATGCTTTTCATGTGCGCAAAATTGCCATTTACTTTTCGCTGATGTGGTTGCTGCAGCTGGCTCATTACCTCGACCAAGGCGAGGCAACCGCATACATCGTCAAACAATGCGGCACCAGCTTGTTGCTTGCCGTGGTGGCTTTGGGGCTATTGAGCATCAGCGCTTACTATGCCGCGCAAACAGCGTTGTACACCCTCACCAACCGCCGTGTGGTCATGCGCATTGGCATTGTGTTGTCACTCACCTTCAATGTGCCTTTGCGTCGCATTGTGGCGGCCGACTTGGGTCGCATCAACGAAGATAGCGGTGACATTGCGTTGCAATTGAACTCGGCTGATCGCATTGCATGGCTGCATCTGTGGCCCCATGCGCGTGCATGGCATGTCAAGCAACCCCAACCCACCATGCGCTGTTTGCCTGATGCCGAGAAACTGGCGCACGCATTGGCGCAAGCTTGGCAAGCAGAAAACCCACACCTCGCGATGCGACAAGTGCCGCGCAGCACACACAGCACCACTACCTCTACTGAAGGAGTGATGGCATGAAACCCAAGATGACAGTGCCTCAATTTGCAGTGCTGTCGCTCGGCTTTTTATTGCTGGGCTTGTTTGCCATACGGCAATCGGCCCTGCCCATCGCGCACCCAGAAACGCCCGTTGAATGGCACATGGCCTTGCGTTTTGAAGATGGGCCACAAGGCGAAGTGGTGGTGCTTGACGCACGCGACAACCAAGAAATCACCCGCTTTGAAGGCGAACAAGGTTTTTTGCGTGGCACCTTGCGCGCCATGGCACGCGAGCGCAAACGGCGTGACATCGACAGTGGTCCCAGCTTTGAATTGCTGGCCCACCCCCAAGGACGCATGACCCTCAAAGACAACGCCACCGGCCAACAGATTGATTTGGCCTCGTTTGGCCCCAGCAATCTTGCTGTGTTTCAACACATCAAATCTGCCACCCACAAGAATTGATCGAGCCCCAAAGGAACCCACATGAACACCGCCGTCATCAACTCCGCCACCGATGCCAGTGAAAAAGCCGTGCAAAGTACTTTGCTCAGCCCGCGCTTTTACACCACCGACTTTGACGCGATGGACCGCATCGATGTGTCCCCTGTGCGCGCCGAATGGGACGCCATGATGCAAGAGTACGAAGGTGACAACAACCACGATCACTTTCAGCGCGATGCCCAGTTTGCCGAAGAAGTCGCGCAACTGATGCCACAACTCTCACCCGAGATGCGCCAAGAGTTTTTAGACTTTTTGGTGAGCTCTTTGACCTCCGAGTTTTCTGGCTGCATTTTGTACAACGAGATTCGCAAAAACATCAGCAACCCAGACATCAAACAACTGATGACCTTCATGGCACGCGATGAGTCACGCCACGCAGGCTTCATCAACCAATCGTTGAAAGATTTCAACTTAGGCATTGACTTGGGCGATTTGAAACGCACCAAGGCCTACACCTACTTCAAGCCCAAATACATTTTTTACGCGACCTACTTGTCTGAAAAAATTGGATACGCGCGTTACATCACGATTTACCGCCAACTCGAGCGTCATCCTGACAAGCGCTTTCACCCCATCTTTCGTTGGTTTGAGCGTTGGTGCAATGACGAGTTTCGCCATGGCGAATCGTTTGCATTGATCATGCGTGCCAACCCGCATTTGCTCAGAGGTGGCAATTTGTTATGGATCCGCTTTTTCTTGTTGGCCGTGTACGCCACCATGTATGTGCGCGATCACAGCCGCCCCATGTTGCACGAGGCAATGGGTTTGGACTCGACCGAATACGACTACACGGTGTTTCGCATCACCACCGAAATTTCGAAACAAGTGTTTCCAATTTCGTTGGACACCGACAACCCAGTGTTTCGCAGCCAACTGCATCGCCTGTTTGAAATTTCTCAACGCAACGATGCAGCCAAAGCCAAAGGCGGTGTGCTGAGTTGGTTCACACGCGCAAGCTGTGGTGTGCAAGCCTTATGGACATTTGGCCAGTTGTATTTCATGCCTGTGCAACAACACAACTTGCCAGTGCAAACCCGCATGGAGCCTTCGTGGTAACTGAACCTCTGTTTGCTGTTGTGTTTGCCGTCTTGTGCTGGTGGTTTGGCACGGGCATTATTTTGTGGTTAGACCGATTGCCTGCTTGGAGTTTTCGATGGAGCATGAGCGCGTGGTCGGTGTTGTTGGTGTTGAGTTTTGTGGGCATTCACCACAGTATGCAAATGGTGAGCGTGGGCAACGCCTACTTGGCGTTTGGTTGCGTGATTTTGATGTGGGGTTGGCATGAATTGGCCTTTCTCACCGGTTGGTTGACCGGGCCACGCAAAGTGGCTTTGGACGAAGGTGCTCAAGGTTGGCAACGGTTTGCGCAAGCCTTTCAAGTGGTGATGCATCACGAGTTGGCCTTGGTCGCAAATTTTGCTGTGCTGTGGGTCATGCAAAGCAACCACCCCAACCACTTGGCTTTGTGCACCTTTGCCTTGCTGTGGTGCATGCGCGTGAGTGCCAAGCTCAATTTGTTTTTTGGTGTGGTTGAAAACGGCGCCAGTTATTTGCCAGCGCATTTGAAATACCTGGCCAGTTATTTTCAACACCGCAAGATGACGGTGTGCTTTGCCACGACCTTCATCGCTGCTTGCGTCACTTTTGGTTGGTTGATTTTCCAAGCGCAACAAGGCGTGGTGGCTGTCACTACCGGTTGGGTGTTGCTGGCCAGTCTGTTGGGGCTGGCGATTGTGGAACACCTGTTGATGGTCTTCCCTTGGCCCATGCAACGCATTTGGGGCTGGGCGCTATCTCGCGCACAAGAACGCAACACGCCAACTTTGCCCTCGCACGACAGCGTGCATTCCACTGAAAAGTTTGTATGAACGCCTACCGCCACCCCGAAGACCCGATAGGTGTGATTGCCGCGCCAGGCAACGCCAAACGCAAACCTGTGGCTGTGGTCATCGGCAGTGGCTTCGGTGGTTTGGCAGCAGCCATTCGCTTGAGCGTGAAAGGCTATGACGTCAAAGTTCTTGAAAAACTCGATGCACCGGGCGGGCGTGCTTACGTTTTCAAGCAACAAGGTTTTACTTTCGACGCAGGCCCCACCATCATCACAGCGCCTTTCTTGCTTGAAGAGTTGTGGCAAATGTGTGGCCGCAAGTTTTCCGATGACATTGACTTGCGTCGCATGGACCCGTTTTATCGCATACGCTTCAGCGACGGCACATGGTTTGATTACAGCGCCGATCACACCAATATGTGCGCGCAAATCGCCAAGTTCTCAGCCGCTGATATCGCTGGCTACGAACGGTTCTTAGAAGACGCCGAGTTGTGCCGCAAATTGGGCTTTGAAGGTTTGGGTTCGATTGCGTTTGACACGTTGGGTGACCTCATCAAAGCCATTCCATCGTTCACCCGCATGGGCGCTTGGAAGAGCATTCACAGCTTGGTGGCCAAACACATCAAGCATGAAAAACTCCGCATCGTCATGAGTTTTCACCCGCTGTTGATTGGCGGCAATCCCTTTTCAGTGACTTGTGCGTATGCACTGATCAATTCACTCGAACGCGAATGGGGTGTGCACTCGGCCATGGGTGGCACCGGTGCCATTGTGCAAGGCTTGGTGGGTTTGCTCGCTGAGCGTGGTGTCAACATAAGCTTGAATGCACCAGTCACCCAAATCAGAATCGACAACCAACGCCGCGCCACAGGTGTTGAGCTCAGCAACGGTGAATTCATTCCCGCAGACATCGTGGTCAGCAACGCTGACACGGCATGGACTTACAAACACTTGGTGGCACCGCAACACAGAAGTCACTGGACCGATCGCAAAATCGACAAGGGTCGCTATTCGATGGGCTTGTTTGTTTGGTACTTTGGCACATCGGTGCAATACCCGCAGGTGCCACACCACATGATGGTGCTCGGACCACGCTACAAAGAGTTGTTGGCAGATATTTTCAAGCGCCACAAACTGGCCGATGACTTCAGTTTGTATTTGCACCGCCCCACCGCCACCGACCCTTCATTGGCACCAGCGGGTTGCGACAGTTTTTATGCGCTGTCACCGGTGCCCCATTTGGACAGCGGCACCGACTGGTTGGCGCACACCGAGCGTTATCGCTTGGCGATTGCAGAGGCTTTGGAAAAATCGGTGTTGCCCGATTTGCAAAAAAACTTGGTCACCTCACGTGTCATGACACCTTTGGATTTTCAAGAGCGGCTTTGGTCGTTCAAAGGTGCAGGTTTTGGTTTAGAACCCTTGTTGCTGCAAAGCGCATGGTTCAGACCGCACAACCGAAGCGAAGATGTCACAGGCCTTTACATGGTTGGCGCTGGCACGCATCCGGGTGCGGGCGTCCCTGGTGTGTTGATGTCAGCCAAAGCACTTGAAACGGTGGTTCCACATGCTCATGCGTTCAACACCTGAACTGTCCACCGCCTACGATTTGCAAGCCTGCGTCGCCATGATGCGCGGCGGCTCAAAGAGTTTCTTTGCGGCTTCTAAATTGTTGCCGCAACGCGTGCGCGCCGCGTCGATTGCGCTGTATGCGTTTTGTCGCGTGGCAGACGATTTGGTCGATGAAGGTGAATCGAGCGACGAAGCACTCGACGAATTGAAAGCGCGTTTGGATGCGATTTACAGCGGCCACCCACAAGCCTACTTAGAAGACAACGCCTTAGCGATGGTGGTGCACCAATACCAACTGCCGCGCGCCATGCTAGAGGCTTTGATCGAAGGTTTCGCTTGGGACGCGCAAGGCAAAACGTATCACACCATCGAAGAAGTGCACCAATATGGCGCCCGTGTGGCAGGCAGTGTGGGTGCCATGATGTGTTGGATCATGGGCCCTCGACATGCAAGCGCATTGGCACGTGCATGTGAGTTGGGTGTGGCCATGCAACTCACCAACATCGCACGCGATGTGGGTGAAGATGCACGCCGATCTCGTTTGTATTTGCCCCACGCGTGGATGCGCGAAGTGGGCATCGAACCAACGGAGTGGTTGAAGGCCCCTGTGTTTTCACCTGCATTGCAAATTGTGATCGGCCGCGTCTTAGACGAAGCCGAACAACTTTATAAAAAAGCGCAAGACGGCATTGCAGAGTTACCCAAAGACTGTCGCGCAGCGATTTTGGCGGCACGTTTGATCTATGCCGAAATCGGTCAGCAATTGCGACGCGATGGTTGCAACGCGATCGACCATCGCACTGTTGTCAGTACCACCCGCAAGTTCGCTTTGTTGGGTCAATCCAAATTGCAAGCTGGATGGCTGTCAACGCCCCGCGTCAAAGCAGCACCTCTCGAAGCCATTCAATATTTGATCGATGCGTGTGAGCGATCAGAACTGGGTTTGCCCAAAGGCATCACGCCACCACAGCCGCGCAGCATTGCAGAAAAAATTGAATGGATGCTGATTTTGAGCGAGCGTGTTGAAGCCCAGCGTCGGGGCATCACGCTGACTGACGGCGTGCCTCACTAGCTCATGATGCACTAGTTCGTGCCAGACCAGTTCATGCGCGTCGTGGCATGCGCCAAGGCAACATCATTTGCACCGCAGTACTGCTCAGCCTAGGCACATTAAGCGTTTCATGAAAACTGTCCACAGTTTCGCCCAACAAACTGCTGCGCAACATGGCGCGTTGGTAAAACGGTGTGTCTTCTAACTGTTGCGTCACCTCCACCGGCCCATCGCTGCGCATGCGCCTGGGTATGCGCCAAGCGGTTTTTTTCAAATGCTGCACAACGGGCGCTTCAAAGGTGCTAACCCCACCACGGGTGTCAAAGCGATAGGCCAACACCTGCGAAGCACCACCTTTCAACTGCACGTCATACATGACGGCCACATCACCGTTTGCCATACGTGAGCGCGACCAGTCCCATTCTTGAAATGGTTTTTCAATCGGTTCGCTCCCCTCATTGCTGTCCAAATACGCGTGGCCTTGCCAAGACAAGTTGGGGTTTTTCATCTGCACCATCACACGCCCACTTGGTGCCAAAGGCCCCCACATGTGCCGGTGCTGTGGGTCTAAGTTGACGCCAAAGTTAAACAAGTGATCTGGATAAAAACTCACACGCCCCTCGATGGTTTGCGCCCAAGGCACGGTCATTTCGCGGACCTCGATGTGCAGCGCTTGGCCATCCCATTGCAACTGGCTTGGTCCAATCGAAAAATAATCAACACCACGTTCACACCAACCTGCGCCGCGCTCGGTCATGGCCCAATGGTGGTGTTGCTTGCTGTACAACGCCACATTCAAACAACAGTAGTTGTTGGGATCCACCAAAGCGCTGCGTTGATTTGCCCATCGGTAATACGGCGAAAACACACTGCCCACAAACGCGATGATGGTCAAGCCAAACTGGCCATCATCGCTCAGTGCATCGACATACCACCAGAGGTAACCGCCAGGGTTGACCGTTTGGTCGAAGCGAGGTGCGCCATCACTGCTGCGGCCGCCAGTCGACCCGACATAGCTGCCATGGGAACCCCAGGGCCCGGATGCACGCTGCCCCCCGCCAAAAAAAGTCCGGGTATCAAACTCTTGGCGTTCGGGCGCGCGAAGGCCGCCATCCAACCGTGTGTTGCTTGACCATACAGCGCTCCGCCCGTTCCCGCGAACAAGCGGTTGAACTCGATCGGTGTTGTGCGCTGTATTTGGGAAGGTGTGCTGTGCAGTTGCAGGCCACATTGCTGCAGCAGTTGAAAGCTGTTGTGTTGACATTGCTCGATCGCCTCGTGCGTTAAAACATCTTGATCGCCCACGGCAGGCGCATTCACCAAACAAAGCAAACGCTCGCCCTCTTCGGGTACTTGTGCATCGATGCCACGATCTTGTGCGCACACATACACCGTTGGTTTGTTGGGCAAAGCCTTGCGATTGAAAATGGCCTCAAACTCATCTGCGTAGGTGTTTTGAAAAAACACATTGTGTCGCTCTAACGGCATGCCACTGGTCTTGGCCACCATCGACCAGGTGATGGCTGACAACGAACGCTCGCGGTTGGCCTGCGCTGTGGGCTTGACCACATCAGCCCCCAAAAGCCCCGCATGCAATGCTGACACATCGCCATTGAACACCACCGCATCGGCAGGCAAATAGCCACCCTCAGCCAATGACACACCACTGACTTTGCCACCTCGGGTGTCGATGCTTTTGCACGGCTGTCCATACATGAACGTCACCCCACGCTCTTTGGCCATGCGTTCTAAGCAACGCGGCAGCGCATGCATGCCACCTTCAATCGACCACACCCCATCCATCTCCACCTGTGCAATCAACATCAATGTGGCAGGTGCCAACCACGGCGATGAGCCGCAGTAAGTGGCATAGCGTGCAAACAGTTGACGCATGCGTTGGTCTTTGAAATAGCGCCCCAAACTGTCCCACAAACTCGACATCGCACCCAAGGAGGCCAGCACCCCAAGGCCTCTGGGCCCCAAAGCTTTCATGATTTGCACCACGCTTGGCGACGGACTTTGTATGTACGGCGCTTGCAAGGTGTCATACACTCTGCGTGCTTTGGCACAAAAGCGTTCAAAGTTTTTGGCCTCTGCCAAACCCGCAAACCGTGCGATCGCATCGTTAGAGGCTCGCACATCGGCAAACAAATCGAGTGCGCTGCCGTCAGCCCAAGCATGACGCGCCAAAACATCGAGCGGTTGAATTTTCAATTCGCGGTCAAACGATGCATTCACCGCATCAAACAATTCGTCAAACACCCAACGCATGGTGAACACTGTAGGCCCGCTGTCAATCGCACAGCCATTGACATCCAATTGCCGAATTTTTCCGCCGGGTGCTTGGGCGCCCTCCACCACCGTCACCTGCACCCCTTGGTGCGACAACAACAATGCGGACACCAAACCACCCATGCCAGCACCGACCACCACCACATGGGCGTCACGCATGGGCAACTCCTGTGGTGTCTGCATGCCCCATGAAGACACCGTTCCACACCCCTGCTGTACGCAACACACGCATGCGGACAAACATCGATTCAGAAAAAAAGCCGTGTTTGTAAGCTGCTTGAATGGCGGTTTGATGCGCCCCCGAATGCGCGTAGCTCAACATCGATTCGGTATTTTTCCAAATGCTAAAAGTGCATTGACGCACCAAGGGCGCTTCACCCAAACCCATCGCCAACACACAACCTTGTGCCGTCGACAAATCAGCTTGTGCAGCCGGTGCATATCGCCAAAAAGCCATGGCACTGGCCGGACGAATGCTCGCTCGCGTCAGCGTGGCCACCCAGCCTCGGTCACTGCTTGCGTTGGCAAGGTCTGGGTCTGTGGGTAACCAAGCCACTTGGTTCCATTGGCCTTTGCTGCTGGTGACCGTCATCACAGCGCTGCACCATTCACGTGCATAGGACTTGTATTGTTCAACCCAATCGCTTTTCAAAAACGCATCGGCTTGTTCGCTGTTTTCTAGGACAACAATCAATCCCTGATGTGTTGCACTCGGTCGCAAACCAAAACCACCCTCGTGACCACTGCCCATCACTTTGCTGAAAAGCACGCCGGGCATTTTGAGCAAGTGCGATGCACCTTGTGCCAATTTCACCCAACCCCATGAGCGGTGTGGTTTGAGCAAATCCACCAGAAACACCACCACCACGCCGGTGACAGCAGCTTGCGGTGCAGCTTGAGGTTCCATCAGCGCTGCTTTCGCATCACATCAACTCAGCTGGCAAACGGAACAACACATCCTCTTGCACACCTGGCAATGTATGCACGCGCGTGCCTGCATGCTGTGACAACGCTTGCACCACCCCTTGCACCAACACCTCGGGTGTCGATGCGCCGGAGGTGATGCCGACCGAAGTCACGCCTTGTAACCACTCCGGTTTTATTTCAGATTGGTCTTGCACCAAATAAGCGGGCTTTTTCTCGCTGGCAGCCACTTCGCGCAAGCGGTTAGAGTTTGAACTGTTTCTCGCACCCACCACCAACACCAAGTCCACTTGCTTAGCTAAAGCGCGCACGGCTGTTTGTCGGTTTTGTGTGGCGTAGCAAATGTCGTCCACATGCGGGCCTTCGATGTGCGGAAACTTGTCTGTCAAAGCGGCAATGATGTCGCGCGTGTCATCCAAACTCAAGGTGGTTTGCGTGACATACGCCAAAGGTTGCGCCGCACTGAATGACAAACCCGCCACATCGCTCACATCACTCACCAAGTGCACCTCAATGTCCACGCTGCCCATGGTGCCTTCGACCTCTTCATGGCCTGCGTGACCAATCATCACCAAGGCATACCCTTTTTTGGCATAGCGTTGGGCTTGGTTGTGCACTTTGGTCACCAAGGGACAAGTGGCATCTACCACTTGCAAACGCTTGGCTTGTGCGGTGCGCCTGACCGCTTGCGACACACCGTGCGCGCTGAAGATGGCCACGCTTGCATCGGGAATGTCTTCTAAGACGTTGACAAAAATAGCGCCTTTGTCTTTGAGTTCGTTCACTACAAACTGGTTGTGCACAATTTCATGAAACACATACACCGGTGTCCCAAACTTTTCCAAGGCACGTTCCACAATCTCGATGGCACGTGTCACCCCTGCACAAAACCCGCGCGGTTGGGCCAGCAAAATTTGCTGTGGCACCAACGCTTTCACGGGCATCAACATGGTGTGCTACCGCATCACTTTTGCGCCACCTTGGCACCCACGGGGCCAGTGCCCGGTCCTGCCAACTGTGGATGGTCTTTCAACATCGACTGACCATTCAAAGGCTTGTAAGCACCTAGGTGGCAAGTCGCACAGTTGGCTTTGGGCACATCACCGGTAGGGCCCAAACGGTGTTCAGGGAACACATCGGTCAAAGGCTCCATGTACGCGGTGTTCAAATCACGCGCCATGCGAATGCCATGCCATGCCGTCGCACGTTGCGGCGGATTGCCCTTCCAGTTTGAGAACGATTGGGTGTTGTGGCAATAGGTACAGTTCACGCCCAATGAGGTTGACATGTGTGTCATCAAGCCATAGGTCCACTCCGCTTGTTTGATGGAGTGACGGTTGCCTGTCGGCAACGCAGTGGTGCCGTTGACGCGAATGTCGAGTTCACCCAACAAGAAAGGTGTGAACGGGTCGCTTGGCAACGATGTCAAAGCCACCGTTTTAGAAGCCAAGTTTTGACCTGCACGGTCACCGATGAAATCAGCACCCTTATTTTGTTCAGGTTCTTTGAACCATACAGAACTGGGCACTGGGTTGCCACGGTGACAGGTGTAACAGGTCACACCTGTTTCAGCCACGTGCACTTTCCAATCGGCGTTGATGTGGCGTGTCATCTCAATCATGCGACGCGCCACCACCTTGGTGTACTTGGTGTCCTCTGCAAAGTTTGCTGGGTTGTGGCAATAGGTGCAGCCTTCAGTCGGTGCCACCCAGGTGGTCATAGATACCATCAAGCGGGTGAATTCACCCCCACTCAAATTGCCCAACACCTTCACGTTTTTATACAGTTGACTGGCCTTGGGACCATCGGTAGCTGCTGCTGGCAATGAAGGCGGCACTTCGTTTTCTTCCGCCTTCAAAGCAGTGGTGCGTGGGTTGTACACCTGCACCATGCCAGTGCCACGGTAACCGTGTTGCACCGTGTCCATCGGGAAGCGTTCGCAACCCACCAAGGTGCCCATACAGGCAATCACAAACCATGTGCTGAATCGTTGAATCATGGCTTTGCTCCTGTCAAAGTAGCGGGATCCACAACAGCGGGAAACACCTCAGGATAAGGTGGCGCCACACCATGTTTGATGGCCCACAAATACCAGTTGTCCACCACCGTGCCGGTGAGCAAGATGCCAATGCCTCCGGTCAAGGGGCACAGCACCGCAAACCACCAAGCCCAACGGTGGATCGATTCCATCGTGGCGTTGAAACCCATGGTCCAGCGCCAAAACAAAGCCGCTCTTTCTGAAGCGGTACCACGGTCCACAATTTGCTCGATCTCGCGCTCACCACCGTAACGACCCACCGCCAAAATCGTGGCACCGTGCATCGCAAACAACAAAGTTGAGCCATACAAAAACACAATCGACAACGCATGGAACGGGTTGTAAAACAAATTGCCATAGCGCAATGAAAACGCAGCCGTCCAATCCAAGTGCGGGAAGATGCCAAACGGCACAGCCTCACCCCACGAACCCATCAAGATGGGGCGGAAAAAGCCCAGTACCAAATACAACCAAATGGCCGCGGCAAATGCCCATGGAATGTGCATGCCCAAGCCCAGTTCTTTGGCACGTCGGTACATGCGCGCCCACCACAAGAAAAGAGATGCGGTCAAAAACAAACCGGCCAACAACCACCAACCGCCTTGGTTCATCGGTGGAAAGCTCAATCCATAACCAGGTGCTGGTGGCTCTAGCGCCAACCAAAACAGCTGTCGCACAAATTGAATTGGGTTCCAATTCACCGACGCCAACATGTTCATGCCAATGATCACAAAGGCAGCCAAGCCGCACATCAATGAAGCAAGGCCCAAGCCACCCAAATAAATGGGGCCGAGTTGCGCATTGCCAATGCGGCCTAGCAAGTGATAAATTTTGGGCTCACCCGAACGTGGGCTGTTGCCATGTCCAAGCTCTACACCGTGGTGCACAGGACCGACCGCTTGCACGGTGGTGAAAATATTTTGGTATTGCATGGTGTTTTCTCCTGCTTCACTTCCAGATCGGCATGTTCAACCACCAGCCCCACCATTCGGGCCAGCCACGGCTCCAGAACGGTCCGCTGATCACGATGCACAAGGCGCTGAACAACACA
>JBEGOM010000051.1:0-14634 GCA_041181985.1 Pseudomonadota bacterium
ACGCAAAATGGGATAGTGCTCCCAATCGTTGCTGGTGATCGAGGTGTCGTCAAACTGTGCGGCCTCTTTCAACGCCCAGCTGGTGGACTGAATCGCACCGCCTTCTAACTGCAACTTGGCGCCATCGGGCTGCACCACCAAACCCACATCAGCGACCACCCAAAGATGTTCAACGCGCACCACATCGGTCACATGCACTTGCGCGACCACCGCACAGTAAGCGCCCTTACCTTTGTAGCGCGCATAGGCCACCCCCACACCTCGCCCCTCTTGCGATTGGCATTGCTGACGCAAGGCATTCCATTGCGAAGCATCGGCCACGGCTTGCAACACATCGCGTGCACGCGCATCGTCGAGCAAGCTCAAACGATAGGCCAAAGGGTCGGTGTTGCTCGCATGCGCCAACTCATCCATCATGCTCTCTGCAGCAAACACATTGGCATGCGCACCCAATGCGCGAAGGGCCGATGTACGCATGGGCCACCCCAACACGCGGTTGGCCAACACTTCAATGTGTGAGGCGCGATAAGGTGGCACGCTGTTGCGCTCGGCACCTGCACCGGCTGCAGCAGCCACATTGATGGGTTCTAAAGCAGGAAATGGTTTTTCAGTTTGCCAACTGCCCAACAAGGCAGGCGTGGCAGCACGCCCAGGTCGAGAACTGTGGCCTTGGCTCCACACCTCTTGCTGCCAGTCCAGCAATTGGTGTTGTGCATCTACTTTGGCCGTCACGCGCACGGTCATGGCAGGTGCAATGGGTGACCAGATCATTTCATCGCGTCGGCTCCATACCAGGCGCACGGGTCGTCCATTTGCGTGCTTGGCGATCCATGCTGCATCAAAGGCTACATCGTCTGCGCCATTGTGACCATAGCAACCTGCACCTCGCACATGTTTGATATGCACTTGCGCGTCGTTCAGCCCAAAGCTCAATGCCAAATCGCGGCGCAAAGCGAAGATGCCTTGCGAATGACTCCACACCTTGAGTGCCGTGCTTTGTGTGCTGTCAGATGACCATTGCGCAATCGCGCAACTGGTGCCAATCGACGCATGGTGTAAGAACGGACGAAAGTAGGTAGCTCTGAAAGTTTGCGTTGCATCGACAGTGCCAGCGCCAGCACTGGCCGTAGGTTCACCCGAAGTGTGAAACACCTGCGCATCAGTCGTTTGCGTTTGCAAATCTTGCGGCAAGGATGAATCGTTCAACCCCAGCGGTTTGGCATGCCAACGCAATGTTTGCAACAGCTGTTGCACATGCAAGTTGGCATCGCGCTCGTGTGCAGCCAACACGCCGATCAAACCACCATCGCGCACCAAGGAGCTGCTGGGTGGCCACTGCTGCACCAAAGTTTGCGCGGCTTGCCATGAAGACTCATCGAGCGTGGCATGCAATGCGTCTGAACGCACCATTCGTGCATGCAGCATGTCTGTCAACACCATGTCATGAATGAAGATCGGCTCACCCTCTACCAACGCGCGCACATCGGCGCGTTCAAGGTCATGCCCCACCCATTGCCACGCGCTGCTGGGCAACTTGGGTTGTTCTATGTCTACCGCTTGTTGCCAATCAATAAACGGCGCTAAATCGACATACGCAGCAATGCGCTGTGTGCCTCTGTGTACGACGCCTGAGCGCACATGCAACTCGTCAACGGAACAGCCCTGTTGCTGCGCACAGTGTTGCAACAACAAGTGACGCGCATGCGCACAGGCGTGTCGTATGGCCACACCAGAATCTTGAATCGACAAACTGCCCGAGGTCATGCCTTCATCGGGCCCACTGGCCGTATCCGCTTCGCACAGCGTCACTTGCGCGAGCGATACACACAACTCTTCAGCCGCCAACACTTTGAGCGCATGCAAAATGCCCTGCCCCAATTCCACCTTGCCTGTTTTCACCTGCACACAACCATCGGGTAAAAATTGCAACCATTGACTGAGCAAGGGGTTGGTTTTCAGACTGGCAGGGAGCGTGACTTGTGTGCTCATGCCGTCACCTCTTCACGCAAAGCCTGAGATGCACGCTGAATAGCTCGTACGATACGCAAGTGCGCACCACATCGACACAAATGTCGGTCCAGTGCCGCATGAATTTGCGCCAGTGAAGGCTCAGCATGTTGTTGCAACAACACCGTGGCGCTCATCAAAATACCGCTGGTGCAAAAACCGCATTGGGCGGCCTGTTCTTGCACAAAAGCTTCTTGCAGTTGGCGCAACACTTTGCGCGCAGCATCTTGCTGCGGGCCTTTGGCAGACTCGACCGTCATCACCTGTTTGTCTTTTACTGCCCACAAAGGCGTGTCGCATGCGGGCACCGATTGGCCATCCACCATCACATGACAGGCACCGCATTGCCCCAAGCCACAGCCCAAGCGGGTGGCACGCAGACCCAATTCGTTGCGCAAAGCATCGATCAAAGGTGTTTGATCGTTTTGATGCACCGTCACCGGTTGACTGTTGACTTGAAAGCTAACCATGATCTCTCCAAGAGCCATCGTGAGCGGTCAATATAGCGGCATCTTTGCCAGCTCGTTTCTCTGACTGTCACCAAGTCAACAGATGGCTTGCCCCTCAAAGACTCAAGAAATGCGTGCGGTAGTGAATCAACTCGTCAATCGATTCATGCACATCGGCCAACGCCGTGTGTTTTTGCGCCTTCTTGAAGCTGTTGTAAACCTCAGGCTTCCAGCGGCGTGAGAGTTCTTTCAATGTGCTCACATCTAAATTGCGGTAATGAAACCACGCCTCAAACTTGGGCATGTATTTGTTGATGAAACGACGGTCTTGCCCAATCGTGTTGCCGCACATGGGCGACACCGCTTTGGACACATACGGTTTGAGAAACGCAATCAACTGCTCTTGCGCTTGTTCTTCGGTCAAGGTCGATGCTTTGACTTTGTCAATCAAGCCGCTCTTGCCGTGCGTGCCTTTGTTCCACGCATCCATTTTGCTGAGCAATTCATCGCTTTGGTGAATGACCAACACGGGCCCTTCCACACGCACACTCAAATCGGGATTGGTCACGATGACGGCAATCTCCAGCAAACGCTCGCGGTCGGGGTCGAGACCAGACATTTCGCAGTCCAGCCAAACCAAGTTGAGATCAGATTTCGCCAGTGTGGGCGCAGCGGCAACAGAAGGGGTAGAAACATCAGACATGACAGGGATTGTCGCGCATCCTGCGCTCGCCCTTTGGCGCGCTTCCACTAAACTCATGCCCTATGACAAACCCCTCGCTGACCCTGACTTTTTTATTCGCTGGCGTGCTGATCGCCAACTTGTTGACCAAACTCTGGCTCAGCACACGCCAAGTGAAACATGTGGCCGCTCACCGCGCGCAAGTGCCCGATGCGTTTGCACAAACCATCAGTTTGCAAGCCCATCAAAAAGCCGCTGACTACACCTTGGCGAAATCGCGCGTCAGCCTGATCGACTTGGGTCTCGACGCCCTCACCTTGCTCGGTTGGACTTTGTTGGGCGGTCTGGATTTGCTCAACCAAATCACACTAGACCTGTTGGGCCCCGGCATGACGCAGCAAGTGGTGCTGGTGGTCAGCTTTGCCTTGATCGGTGGCGTCATTGGTTTGCCTTTGTCGCTCTATCAAACCTTTGGCATTGAGCAACGGTTTGGGTTCAACAACACCACACTTGCCTTGTGGGTGAGCGATTTGTTCAAAGGGCTGTTGGTGGGCTTGCTCTTGGGGCTGCCCATTTTGTGGCTCGTGCTTTGGTTGATGGAAGCAGGCGGCAACCTGTGGTGGCTTTACGCTTGGTGTGCTTTGGTGGTTTACCAATTGTTTGTGATGTGGATTGCACCCAATGTCATCATGCCCTTGTTCAACAAATTCACACCGCTTGACGATGCATCCCTCAAAGAACGCGTGAGCGCTTTGATGGACCGCGCAGGCTTTACTGCCAAAGGTTTTTTTGTGATGGACGGCAGCCGTCGATCTGCACACTCCAATGCTTTTTTCACTGGTTTTGGTTCTGCCAAACGCGTGGTGTTTTTTGACACGCTGCTCCAACAACTCAACGGCGACGAAATGGAAGCAGTGTTGGCCCACGAGCTGGGACATTTCAAACACCGCCACATTTTGAAAATGATGCTCACCAGTTTTGCAGTCAGTCTAGCGGGCTTGGCTTTGCTCGGTTGGTTGTCGCAACAAGTTTGGTTCTACACCGGCTTGGGCGTGATTCCCAACCTCACTGGTGGCAACAGCGCGTTGGCTTTGTTGTTGTTCATGTTGGTATTGCCGCTGTTCACTTTCTTTGTGTCGCCTTTGTCAGCACGCCGCTCGCGCCGTTTTGAATTTGAAGCCGACGCGTATGCCGTGACCCACGCACAAGCACCTGCGTTAAGCAGCGCGTTGCTCAAACTTTACCAAGACAATGCTTCTACCCTCACGCCTGACCCTTGGTATGTCGCGTTTTATTACTCGCACCCACCTGCCTCACAACGGTTGGCGCGGATCAACGCATGACACTCAAGCGCATGCCGCTCAAGGGCACCGTGCTGCAAGGTTTGGTGGTTGCCAGTCATGGTCGCCACTGCGTGGTGGAAACGCCCGACGGTGAACGGCGCATTTGCCATCCGCGTGGCAAAAAAAACCAAGTGGTGGTGGGGGACCAAGTGCAATGGCTGGCCAGCACCGACGAAGGCACCATCGAAAAAGTGGAGCCGCGTCGCAATTTGTTTTATCGGCAAGACGAGATTCGCACCAAATCGTTCGCAGCCAATTTAGACCAAGTGCTCATCTTGATCGCGGCCGAACCTGAGTTTTCAGAAATGCAACTCACGCGCGCGCTGATTGCCGCAGAGGCCGAGCACATCACACCCGTGATCGCGCTCAACAAAAGCGATTTGACCGACGCCTTTGCGCGCTCACTGGCGCGCTTGACTCCTTACACCACCATGGGCTACACCGTGTTGCAACTTGCTTTGAAACAAGGGCAGATGAGCGATTTGACACAACGCCTGCACCACAAAACCACACTGGTGCTAGGACCGTCTGGCACCGGCAAAAGCACGCTCATCAACCAGCTCATTCCAGATGCCAATGTAGCCACGGGTGAAATTTCGCATGCCCTCAACTCAGGTCGTCACACCACCACTTCCACCACATGGCATTGGGTGGATGGCGATAGAAAAACGGGGCTGATCGATTCACCCGGTTTTCAAGAATTTGGTTTGCATCACATCGATGCGATGCAACTCGCGGCCTACATGCCCGACATGAAACCGCATGTGGCAAATTGCAAGTTTTACAACTGCACGCATTTGCACGAACCCGGTTGCGGTGTACAAGCTGCTGTGCAAAGCGGTGCCATCAGCGCATCACGCTACAAGCTGTATGGTTTGTTGTTTGCGGAGTTGACGCAAGCGCCGCATTACTGAGTTGGTCGCTAAAAAAATTTTCAGCGAAGTGGTCGATCAGCCTCAGGGATGATCAACCGAGTGGACGATCAACCAAGCGCAAGATCAGCCAAGCAAGCGCGCCAAGGTCAAAAGCGCCAGCAGCACCATCCACATCACCACGCTGCGCCACACCAAACCCACCACACTCAGCAAATGTCCTCTTTCGGGCAAACGCCCAGGGGTGCTTTCGCTGTCTTGGCTGCGTGCATCATCATGGTCATCAGTGTCGCGCTCATGTGCAGCATGCGAACTCAGCGCTTCACCACCCAAACGAACATTCAGCGCACCGGCTGTAGCAGCCAGCACCACACCATCGTTGTCATCAGGAAACCGCTGCGCATGGTTGCGCCAGCAATCGATGACCTCTTCAAAATTACCCACCACTGCAAAGGCCACAGCCGTCATGCGTGCGGGCAGCCAGTCAATCATGTGCCAAGCGCGCTTGGCAATCGCTTGCAACGAATCACTCACCCAATTTTTGGTTTGTTGATTGGAAGTCCACCACAAACGCGACACCCACTCGCCCATGCGATACACCACTGCACCTGCAGGGCCCAAGCCCAAAGCTGCCAACACCGTGAACCACGCCAGCACACCAAACACATGGCGATGTGCGGACAGTACCGAATGCTCAATGACATGGCGAATCAACTCGAAACGCGGCAAGGTGCCCACTGACACTTGTTGCCATTGCGCCAAAAGTTCTCGCGCCAAGCGTTCGTCCCCTGCATCAAGCGCATCACGGATGTCGGTGAAGTGGTGACTGAACTGACGAAAGCCCAAGGACACATACAAGATCGCCATGCTCCACAACATGGCCACGGGCCAGCCAAACACCCACAGCAGCAGCCAATGCACCACGGTGGCGGCCACTGCAGGCAACACCACCACCAGCGACCAAGTCAGCCATGCCAAGCGCACATCACCCGCATCTAAGGTGCGGCTGACCCATTGAATCCAAGTTTGCAGAATGCGATGCACCCAATTGTTGGGTGCCAATGGGCGAACTTGCTCAATGAAAAAAGCGAAGAGTAAGGCCAGAAAACTCATGCCCCAATGATAGCCGCGCTGTGCTTGATGAAACCTGACATGTGGCGCAATGGCCCACGCCAGCGCAGGCATTTCAAGCGATGAGAAAACGGTAAAAGTTACGCAACATACCAGCTGTGGCGCCCCAAATGAAACGCTCTTGATGGCCGTCTTGGTAAGGCATAGACAACCATTGGCGTTGCACGCCTTCAAACACAAAGGTATGCCAACGGTGATGCGCAGGGTTCATCAAATAGGACAAAGGCACTTCAAACACCTCTTGCACCTCATGCGGGTTGGGCTCTAAGGTGTGCTCGGGCGCAATCAGCGCCACCACCGGCGTGACGAAAAAAGCCGAGCCCGTCACATACTCTGGCAAGCTGCCGAGCACCTGCACATGCTGCGCTTCTAGGCCCACTTCTTCATGCGCTTCTCTCAGCGCGGTGGCCGCGGCATCGGCATCTTCTGGGTCGCATTTGCCACCAGCAAACGCCACCTGACCAGAATGCGTCGACAAGTGCGCGGTGCGTTGCGTCAACAACACCATAGGCTCGTCCCGCATGACCAACCCCACCAACACTGCCGCTTGGGCCGGTTGACGGTCCATGAATTTGCGCTCACGCACCAACTCGGGCGCCCAAACGGGTGGGCTGGCAAACCGTTGGCGCAAGGCCGCCTCGCTGAGCGCGTGCAAAGGCACGGCGGGCAGGTCGTGGTCCACCCGTGTCACGGGCACGGTTTTGGGGTCAAACGCGGGTAATTGAGACATAGAAAAAGCCACCGCAAGTTTTCACCTGGGGTGGCTGATGGGCAAAGCAGTGACGCTTAAGCCGCTGTTGCTGCCTTGGTGCTGGACTTGAGCACCAATTTTTCTTTGATGCGTGCAGACTTGCCGCTGCGGTCACGCAAGTAGTACAACTTGGCACGGCGCACATCGCCACGACGCTTGACTTCGATGCCAGCGATCAAGGGGCTGTAGGTTTGGAAAGTACGCTCAACGCCTTCGCCGCTGGAAATTTTGCGAACGGTGAAGCCGCTGTTGAGGCCACGGTTACGCTTGGCGATGACCACGCCTTCGTAGGCCTGGACGCGCTTGCGGGTACCTTCCACCACGTTCACGCTCACGATGACGGTGTCACCAGGTGCGAATTCAGGGATTTTTTTGCCGAGGCGGGCAATTTCTTCTGCCTCGAGGGTCTGGATCAGGTTCATGTTTTCCTCTAAAGATCTTGGTCGCGCTACACAAAAGGCCTGTTGCACCCAATGTGCGCTCAGCATGCAAAGCATGCCCAGCAACACATCACACAAGTGCGAGGCGGCCGACCAGAGGATCGAAAGCTCATCATTATAGCGTGTTTTGCTTGGCCAGGGTCTGTTCATCCAAGGCCGTCAGCCGCTGCGCTTGTCGGGCGGCGACAATCAGGTCGGGGCGCAACTGTGCGGTCAACAGCAAGCGTTGATCGCGCCGCCAGCGTTCAATCTGGGCGTGGTGCCCCGACATCAGCTCGGGGGGCACGCCCTGACCCTGCCAAAGTTCTGGACGGGTGTAGTGCGGGCAGTCCAGCAAGCCGTCTAGCGCAGGGTTGAAACTGTCGAGCTGGTGGCTGCCTTCGTCGTTCAACACCCCAGGTTGCAAGCGTGCCACCGCATCGAGCAAAGCCATGGCCACCAACTCACCGCCCGACAACACGAAGTCACCCAAGCTGATGTGGATGTCCACCTCTTGGTCGATGAAACGCTGGTCAATACCCTCGTAGCGGCCGCACAAGAGCACCGCCCCCCCACTGTCAGACCAGTTTTGCACCGCTGCATGGTTGAGCGTTTGGCCGATGGGCGAGAACAACACCAACGGCGCTTGCGCGCGGGTGTCGCCGCGGTCGTGCCGAATGGCGCTCAAACACGCCATCAGGGGCTCGGCCATCATCACCATGCCAGGACCGCCACCAAAGGGGCGGTCGTCCACACGGCGGTAATTGCCCTCGGCGAAATCGCGCGGGTTCCACAAACGCACATCCACCTGTCCTGATTCGTAGGCGCGGCGGGTCACACCGCTTTTCAAAAACGGT
The DNA here is from genome assembly GCA_041181985.1 of Pseudomonadota bacterium. Taxonomy (GTDB): domain Bacteria; phylum Pseudomonadota; class Gammaproteobacteria; order Burkholderiales; family Burkholderiaceae_C; genus Limnohabitans. Next base: position 8,512 of record JBEGOM010000051.1, read on the forward strand.
TCGAACAATTCAGGAAACAGGGTGATGATGTCAAAACGCACGGGAAGTCAGTGTGTTGGGTAAGGCAAAAATCTCAGCTTAACGCATCTTGCAGTGCGCAGGCATCCATGGTCAGGCTGAAGGTCAGGCTGCCAGTCAGACCAAGTGCTCAGGCCAAATAGTCAGGCTGCCAGTCCGCCGTGATGCGACCGCCCGCGACATCCACCGTGTCGATGTAGGCGCTGACAAAAGGAATCATGCGCTCTTTGTCTTTGCCTGCTTCTTCGTAAGCAAGTACTAACACGGTTTGAGGACCGGTGTGCAGCAATTCGCGCACCTTGCCCAAGTTCACACCCTCGCGGTTGTGCACCTCTAGGCCGATCAGGTCAACCCAGTAATACTCGTCTGTCTCGGGGGTGGGAAAGCTAGAACGCGGCACAAAAATGCGCGCACCTTTGAGCAACTCGGCGGCATTGCGGTCTGGCACTTCAAGCGCGCAGGCGACCACGGTGTCGGCATGTTCTTTGGCTTCTTTGATGGGGAGCAGCAAGGTGCCAGTGAAAGTTTTGGCACCTTTTTCCGCCGGTTGTAGAAACCAGCGCTTAGAAGAAAAAAGCGCTTCCGGAGAAGCGCTGTAGGGCAAGACTTTGAACCAGCCCTTGATGCCCCAGGCATCGGCGATGCGCCCTACTTCGACGGCATCCGCAGGCAAAGCTGCGGGCTCGAGTCCGAGCATCATCGCTGTCCGCTGTGCGAGATCAGGCGGCTGCTTTGGCAGCTTGCTTGACCAAACGCACCACGGTGGGTGAGCACTGAGCGCCCACACCGGTCCAGTGGGTCAGACGGTCTTGCGCAATGCGCAAGCCCTCTTCGCCACCACGGGCCAATGGGTTGTAAAAACCGATGCGCTCGATGAAGCGACCATCGCGGCGAACGCGCTTGTCAGCCACAACAATGTTGAAAAACGGACGGGCTTTAGAACCGCCGCGTGAGAGTCGGATGACGACCATGATGTATTCCTTGGGTGGTGAAAGTTCTTTCAACGTTTGAGACACGCGCTTAAGGCCACCCGGCCAGCGACACGCTGAAAAGCCCACGAGTATAGCGCAGCTACGCGAGCCGCGCCATCAGAAGATGGTCAGACTGACCCAATACGCCACGCCTGCCACAAAGGCACTGGCAGGAATGGTCAAGATCCACGCCCACACAATGTTGCCGGCCACCCCCCAACGCACCGCACTGGCGCGCTGCGTCGAGCCCACGCCCACGATGGCCCCCGTGATGGTGTGGGTGGTCGACACCGGAATGCCCAAAGAGGTTGCCAAAAACAAAGTGAGCGCGCCACCGGTTTCGGCACAAAAACCACCCACGGGTTTGAGTTTGGTGATTTTTTGACCCATGGTCTTCACAATGCGCCAGCCACCAAACATGGTGCCCAAACCAATGGCGGCGTAGCAACTGATGATGGTCCAAGAGGGCGGTGACTTGTCCTCAGCAGAGGCGTAGCCAGTGGCCAACAGCAGCATCCAAATGATGCCGATGGTTTTTTGCGCATCATTGCCACCATGCCCCAAACTGTAAGCACCCGCTGAGACCAGTTGCAAGCGACGGAACCACTTGTCCACACGGGATGGGCGAAAGCTTCTGAAAATCCACGCCACTGCCACCATCATCAATGAGCCGAGTGTGAAGCCCAACAAGGGCGACACCAAAATGAAGGTCACTGTTTTGAGAATGCCAGCAGAAATAAGTGCACTGGTACCGGCTTTGGCAATCACGGCCCCGCAAATGCCGCCGATCAGCGCATGCGATGAACTGCTGGGTATGCCGTAGTACCAAGTGATGACGTTCCAAGTGACCGCCCCCACCAGCGCACCAAACACCACATGGGTGTCCACGATGCCGGGCTGCACAATGCCTTTGCCCACCGTAGCGGCCACGCTCAAGTGGAAAATAAAGATGGCCACAAAATTGAAAAAGGCAGCAAACAAAACAGCTTGACCAGGCTTCAAGACGCCGGTCGAGACCACGGTGGCGATGGAGTTGGCCGCATCGTGAAAGCCGTTCATGAAATCGAACAGCAAAGCCAGGGCCACCAACAATGCGACCACCCAAAAGGCGGTTTGTACGGTTTCCATGTTCAGCCTGTGATCAGGAGTTTTCGAGGACGATGCCCTCGATGAGGTTGGCCACGTCTTCGCACTTGTCTGTGATGGTTTCCAGCAATTCGTAAATGGCTTTGAGTTTGATCACCTCACGCACATCGGGCTCTTCGCGAAACAGTTTGCTCATGGCGCTGCGCATCACGCGGTCGGCGTCTGATTCGAGTTTGTCAATTTCTTCACAGGTTTTCAAGGCTGCTTCTGCGGTGGCGTGATCGCTGATTTTGTCAAGCATCTTCACTGCATCGCGCACGCGCTCGCAGCATTTCAAGCTGAGGTCGGTCAAGCGCGTGATTTCGTCTGTCATGTGACGCACGTCATACAAGGCCATGGTTTCGGCAGAGTCTTGAATCAGGTCAGCCACATCGTCCATGGTGTTGATGAGCGAGTGAATTTGTTCACGGTCGATCGGCGTGATGAAGGTTTTGTGGATGGCTTTGTTCACATCGTGCGTCACACGGTCAGCCGCGCGTTCGGCGTTGTCCACTTCTTGGTTGAATTTGTCACGCAAGATGGGGTCGTTGTAGTTGGCCACCAGTTGTGAAAACGCATGTGCTGCTTCAACGATGCGGTCGGCATGTTGGTTGAACATGACGAAAAAATTACCTTCGGTGGGCAATAGCTTCCCAAAAAACATGGGGCACTCCTGTGGTTTGACAATGGAATGACATCAAGATGACGCCATGACTACAAATTCGTGACTGTGAAAGTGTAAACGGTCACTCGCCCCAAAAATCCACCCAATGAAAACCAAAGTGGCAAGGCTACGGCTGCAAATCGCTTTCAATCCAACGCGATTGGGTCGGTGATTTTCTGTATGTCTTGGTCAAACACCGCTTTGAGCAACTCAGCACTCACGCGCTCGGGCCAAATGTCAGCCAGCGGGTGCAACACAAACGCGCGGGTGTGCCAACGCGGGTGAGGCAGGGTCAGTTCGGGAGTTTGGAGTTGCACATCACCGTAAAAAATGAGGTCAAGGTCCAATGTGCGAGGGGCGTTTTTGTAGGGCCTTTCGCGCCCTTGTTGGTTTTCGATCGCTTGCAACGCATGCAGCAACGCAAGCGGCGCCAAGTGTGTGCGCAACAACACCGCTGCATTGATGAAGTCAGGGCCTTGTGCTTCGTGAGGTGCTGTGCGGTACAACGAAGAACATTTGACAACGCTTGTGTCAGCCAGCTGCTGCAGGGTTTGCATGGCTTGCTTGACGGTGGCCGCTGCATCACCCAAATTGGCACCGATGGCAACGCAGGCGAGCACTGCGTTGGATGGCAGAGGGTCTTGCACCAAGCGCGTCACGGCAACCTCTGGTTGGCACTCAGTCAGTGGTGGGCGCGTTGCCCGATCCACCGGAGGGTTTGCGACGGCGACGGCGGCGTTTTTTGGCAGGTGCGGCATCGCCGTGCATGCCGTCGTCGTTCAGATCATCTTGGTTGTTGTTGTCTGCATCGCGAAAACGTGGGTCTGGTGTTTCTGCATTGTTACCAGGGGCACTGGGTGATTTGCTGGCACGCTTGACCGAGTGCACACGCGGTGCACGCTGCGCTTTTTGTTGTTCGCTACGCACTTGTTGCAACAAATCTTCGCGCACACCATCGTCAGCCAAACTGAATTCTTGCCACCAGTCGGCCAGCACTTCGTCGACTTCGCCCACATCGGCACGCAAGCGCATGAAATCGAAACCAGCTCTGAAGCGCACTTGTTCGACCAAACTCCAAGGGCCGCTGCCCACGCGTTTTTCAAAACGCGGTTGCATCATCCAAATCTCGCGCATGTCAGTGCCCAGTTTGCCGCGGCCCGACACATCGCCAATGCGAGATTCAAACACTTCGTCGATCGCATCTTGCAAAGCGGGAAACGGTGGTTGTTTGACACGGCGTTGCGCCCACGATTCGCGCACATCCGACCACAACACACAGGCCAACAAAAAGCTAGGTGCCACGGGTTTGCCTTCGCCCACACGGCGGTCGGTGTCTTGCAAAGCGGTTTTCACAAAGGGGTCGTCGGCACGTTCCACCACGATGTCGAGCAAGGGGTAAATGCCTTTGGCCAAGCCCTGCTCTTTCAACTGTGCAATGCTCGCCAGGGCATGGCCGGTTTGCAAGAGCTTGAGCATTTCGTCAAACAAACGGCTTTGTGGCACATCGGCCAACAGTTTGAGCGTACGCTTCAAGGGAGCCGCGGTTTTGCTCTCCAACTTAAAGCCCAGGCCCGACAATTTGGCTGCGAAACGCACCGCGCGAATGATGCGCACGGGGTCTTCGCGGTAACGGGTGGCGGGGTCGCCAATCATGCGCAACACTTTTTTCTTGGCGTCGGCAATGCCCCCGTGGTAGTCGATCACGCATTGCGTTTCGGGGTCGTAATACATCGCGTTGATGGTGAAGTCACGGCGCGCGGCGTCTTCGTCTTGCGGGCCCCACACGTTGTCGCGCAACACTCGGCCACTCGCATCGACAGCATGCTTCATGCCCGCGAGTTCTTGTTTGCTGCTGCGTTCGTTGCCCTTGACTTGTTCGGCGTCGGCACTGTCTAAATGCGCGCGAAAAGTAGACACTTCAATCACTTCGTGTTCACGGCCACGGCCATACACCACATGCACGATGCGAAAGCGTCGTCCAATGATGAAGGCGCGACGAAACGCTGCTTTGACTTGCTCAGGCGTGGCGTTGGTGGCAACGTCAAAGTCTTTGGGTTTCAAGCCGAGCAACAAATCGCGCACGGCGCCACCCACGATGTAGGCTTCAAAGCCACGGTCTTGCAAAGTGCGCACCACATTGAGCGCGCGCTCGTCCACCCAATCGACATTGATGCCATGCACCTTAGCAGGCACCTCCACGCGCTTGCCCAGGGAGGGTTTGTTGCCAGCGGGCTTTTTGCCCATCAGCTTGTTGATGAATTGTTTGATCATTGTTTAGGAAACAGTTCCAAAATCGGCCAGCCTTTTTCAAGGGCCACGGCGCGCAAAGTGTCGTCAGGGTTGGTGGCGACGGGATGGTTGACGCGCTCTAACAAGGGAATATCGTTGCGCGAATCGCTGTAAAACACGGTGTCCACATCGGCCCAACCCAAGCCTTGTGCTGACAGCCATTGTTGCAGACGTTGCACTTTGCCTTCTTTGAGGCTCGGCGTGCCCTCAATGTCGCCTGTGAACCAGCCACTGGCATCGCGCGCCAATTGCACCGCAATCAAGTGCTCAATGCCAAAAGCCTGCGCGATGGGGCGTGTCACAAATTCGTTGGTGGCAGTGACGATGACCAAGGTGTCACCCGCTTGTCGGTGTTTTTCCACCAGCGCGAGCGCTTCCTTGCGCATGGCCGGACGGATGACTTCTTGCATGTACTGTTGGTGTGCAGCATGCGCAAGCTCGGGGCCGCGTTCGCGAAAGGCTTGGGTGGCAAAGCGGACATAGGCGTGAATATCCAAACACCCCGCCACATAGTCGGCATAAAAGCCATCGTTTTTTTGCTTGAAGTGCACTGGGTCGGTCCAACCCAAACGGATGGTGAAGTCACCCCATGATTGGTCAGAGTCGATCGGTAGCAGGGTATGGTCTAAATCAAACAGCGCGAGCTTCATCACAGGGTTTCTAACATCGATTTCAAAAGAGGAATGGTGACCGCGCGCTGGGTTTGCAAAGCGTAACCGTCGAGTTGGTCGAGCAGCTGCATGAGGCTGCTCAAGTCACGGCTGAAACGGGTGAGCATGAAGTCCATCACATCGTCGCTCAAAAAAATGCCACGCGCATCAGCGTGTTGACGCAACACCGCACGGCGCTCTGATTCATTGAGCACTTGCAGTTGAAAAATATGCCCCCAACCCAAGCGCGTGCGCAAGTCTTCACGCAAATGCAAATCGCTTGGCGGCACACTGCCAGCGGCCAACACCCAACGTTGCTGCCCATCGCTGGGTGCGGTGGCGTTGACAAACCAATTGAACGCGGCTTGTTGTTGCACGGCGGTGAACAAATGCACATCGTCTAACA
>JBEGOM010000052.1:0-14550 GCA_041181985.1 Pseudomonadota bacterium
TGGGCGGTGGTTACTTTTTGAGCCGTTGCAACGGTGCGATGGGTGAATACTTGGCCTTGACCGGCCAACAGTTGCGCGGTGGTGATTCGTTGCATGTGGGCTTGGCCGATGTGATGACCGCAGCTGACACATTGACAGCTTTGTGGGACACCTTGGGCGCACGCGCATGGCGTGATGGCGCAGAGGTGTTGCAATGGTTGCGTGAAGCCACGCACAGCAGCACAACTGTGGCGCTGCAAACCAAACCCGCTTGGATGAACGCCAGCATTGAAGAAGTTTTTGCTTTGCCAACGGTGAACGACATGGAAAACGCGCTCGTGCAACGCAGCGCTGATGCACAGCATGTCAACCAAGCCTGGGCTGAAAAGACACTGAAGGCTTTGCACCATCAGTCACCCTTGATGCTGCATGTGAGCTTAGAGCAAGTGCGTAGAGGTCGACAGATGGATTTAGCGAGCGAGCTGCGCATGGAGCGCGACATGGTGCGCCATTGTTTCTACACCCAACACTTGAACCGCAGTGGTGTGAGCAGCGAAACAGTGGAGGGCATTCGCGCGTTGGCGGTGGACAAAGACCATCAGCCCAAATGGAACCCTGCCAGCATTACAGAGGTCACGCCCGAGATGGTGCAACCGTTTTTCAACAGTCCTTGGCCTGCAGCGCAGCATCCGCTGAGACATTTGAAAGATTGAAGCGCTGTTTTTACCGCGGCAAACTGTGCAACGGAATATCCTGCGAAACAGCCAACCGATCCAGCTGCTGTTTGGTTTGACCCAATAAAAATTTGGCAATCGCATTGTGTGTGCTGCGTGCATGCATGTTCTTCGCAGCTTCAGGTTTCAGACCTGCTGCCACACCCAAACGTGCTGCAAAGTGTGGCTCGAGTGCGGCCACCGCCACGCGGCCGTTTTTGCAGGCATACACACGGTAGCCAGCGTGCGCACCCCCGACATCGCCGTCAGGCGTGGTCAAGCCCCATGTGCGCGGCAAGGCCAAATAAGCGGCGGCATCGCTGAGTGCAATTTCTTGAAACACACCTTGCGCTTTTTTGCTTTGACGCAACAACAAAGCTTGCAACACCGCTTCGGTGGTCAGCAACGAGCCACCCATGTCGGCATACAAAGTGGCGGGTAAATCTAGGCCGTTGACCAAACCGTTTTCTGCCAAATAAGTTAAATCGTGCCCCGGTTCTTCTGCGCGCGCGCCGGGTGAACCGACGATGCTGACCATGCACAGGGCGGGGTAGCGCTGGTGCAATGACTTCCAGCCCAAGCCCAGTTTGTTCAAAGCAGAAGGGCGAAACGAGGTGATCAACACATCGGTGCGCGCCAGTGCTTTGTGCAAAGCATTTTGGCCGCGTTCGGTTTTCAAATCGGCCTGCAACACTTTCACGCCGCTGTGCATGTCGTCATACGCTGCACGTTTGTAAATGCCCATCGGGTCAGCGGTGGCACCTTTGCCGAATGACGCAGGTGCCAGCGGTTCGAGTTTGGTGCAAGTCGCGCCCATGGCCTGCAAGCGCATGACAGCAGCGGGGCCAGGCAGATTGAGTGCTAGGGTGAGAACGCGCACACCCTTGAGAGGCTTGAGCGCTTTGTGAGTTGAGGCAAAAGAAATGGCGGTCATGCCGCCATTATCTCTGTGTCAACCAGTAGAAAAATTACTTGGCCGTGGCGGGGTCGAGACCTGTGGCGCGCACGATGTTGGCCACTGCAGTCGAGGTGAAGAAACGCACCAAATGTTTGGCTGCTTCTTGTTGTTCAGCACCTTCTACCAATGCTGAGGAAAAGAAAATGGTTTGCTGCACTTCGTCGGGAATGGTGCCTAAAAAGTCGAGCTCTTTGAAATAAATCAACTCGCTCACTTGTTGAAAACCCAACTCAGCGTCGCCGCGTGCCACCACAGCACCCACGCGCTCGCTCATGATGCGTTTGGCTTTGTCTTTCATTTGATCGGCAATGCCCAACTTGGGAAACATTTCGGTGGAAATATAAGTGCCACTGGCACTGGCTGAGTAAGCCACCGATTTGGCATTGAGCAAAGCTTGTTTCAACGCAGCCACGGTGCTGATGTCGGGCTTGGGGGTGCCTTTGCGCACTGCCGCACCAATTTGAGAACGGGCCAAATCAACACGGCTGCCTTTGACCAACTTGCCTTCTTTCATCAACGCTTCTAAGCCGCCTTCAGACAAGATGACCAAGTCGAACTTTTCGCCACGCGCAAAACGGCTTGGAATAGAGTCAGGCGCATTGCCAATCGATGCGCCATACGCGCTGATGACTTTGTGGCCCGAGGCTTGCTCGTAAATAGGAATCAGCTGTTTGTAGGCCTCGGTAAAGGCGCCCGAGGTGATCACACGAATTTCGGCTGCGTGGGCGATGTGCGAAGCAATCAGCAGCAAACCAATGCTGATGAAGCCTACGCGACGGGTGATGTGTTGCATGAGGGTCATTCGATGTCTCCTATTGAGTTTTATTCGCCAGTGATTTTGCGTTCACGGATCACGCGGCCCCAGGTGGCTGATTCTTTGTCGATGTATTTGGCCAATTCGTCACGGGTGCCGGGCTGTGGTGTGAGGCCGTGGCTGTTGAGTTGTTCTGCGACATCGGGTGACTTCAACACCTTGACCAGCTCGGTGTTCCAGCGATCCAAAATTGCTGTTGGCACTTTCGATGACGCCACAAACGCATACCAGTTGGTCGCGCTGAAACCGGGGTAGCCTGACTCGGCAATGGTTGGAATTTTGGGCAATGACTTGAGTCGCTGCAAACCTGTGCTGGCCAATGGAATGAGCTTGCCGTTTTCAATGTAAGCCTGCGAGGTGGAGTAAGTAGAGAAGTAAGCAGCCACGCGGCCACCCAACAAATCTTGCATGGCAGGTGCACCGCCTTTGTAGGGCACATGCACGGTGTCGATCTTGGCCATGTCGTCTAACAATTCACCTGCCAAGTGGGAGGCAGAGCCCGGGCCGGTAGATGCATAGTCGAGCTTGTTGGGGTTTTTCTTGGCGTAGGCAATGTACTCGGCAAATGTTTTGATGCCGGTATTGGCATGCACCACCAATACATTGGGAAAGTTCACGCCCATGGTGATGGGCGACAAATCTTTCACGGGGTCGTAAGGCACCTTCATCATGTGTGGCGCAATGGTGAGGGGGCCGACAGAACCAAACAAAATGGTGCTGCCGTCAGATGGACCATTGGCTGCAAATTGATGCGCGATGTTGCCACCTGCGCCCGCACGGTTGTCAATGACCACCGATGCGCCAATGTTTTCACCCAGCTTTTTGGCAATGATGCGCGCAGCGGTATCAGCGGCACCACCTGCTGCAAAACCGACCACCATGGTGACGGTTTTTTTCGGGGGAAAGTCTTGTGCGTGCACCTGTAGGCCCAACATGCTGATGACGCCCAAGGCCACGCAAGTGTTTAAAAAGTTTCTTTTGTACATGGTTTATCTCCAATCAAAATCATTCACCGCCCAAACCCAAACGGTTAGGCTGACGCTTTTCAACAGCGAAACGCAACAGTGCTGCGGTTCTGAAAATACCGTGGGCAAATTTGCCGTAGGGTAGGGTGGCAAAGAGCGCCATCACGCTGCCCAAATGAACGGCCAGCAAAACAGGCATGGCGCTGTGTCCACGCGCGAGCCACAAGGCCAAGCCGCTCAAGCTGATGATGAACAACAAAGCAATGAAGCCCAAGTCCATCGGTTTTTGTGCGGCATCACCATGGTCTGGGTGGCGTTGCGAGTTGAGCTTGAACAAACCCATGCAACCCAACAGCAAACTGATGCCTCCGACCACACCTAACACTTTCGGCAAACTGGGCAAGTCATAGGGCGCCACCCAACCGAATGCATAGTGGTAGAGCGTGGCCACACTGGTGGCAGCAAAACACAATAGAAAGCCGTAGAAGGTAAGGTGGTGTGCGCGTCGGCGTGAGAGGGTGAAGGCGTCGTCTTCGTTGTTGCACCCTTCACCGTGACCGCCGTCTAAATAGCTGAGTTGCAACACATTGTGTGTGGCCTCTGCTGTGGCAGTCGAGGTGAGTGCTGCACCGCTGGTGGCAGGTGTGATGTCTCGCCAAAAATGCCGCACGCCCAACGCCAATGCCAATGCGGCAAACAAAAACACAGGGGCGAACATGTTGACAAGCAAGTTATGCGGAAACACGCTGTAAAAGTTGGCGCCTTCAGGGGCGTTTAGCAAGCTGCCATTGGCTTGCAGGGTGAGCACCAAAAAAAGCGACAAAGCAAAGGTCAATGCCAAGGACAAGGTCAAACCATTGTGTTTGTAGAGTTTGCCAAGCGTTGGTGGCCACGCATAGTCAGCATAGGTTTGACCACGCACGGTTGCCATGGCACGCGGCACATTGACGGCAAATTCATGCGGTGGTGCGTATTGGCAAGCATGCAAACACGCGCCGCAGTTGTGGCACAGGTTGGCTAGGTAATGGATGTCTGCTTTGCCAAATTCAAGTCGGCGCGTCATGGCGGGAAACATGGCGCAAAAACCTTCGCAGTAACGGCAGGCATTGCAAATTTGCAATTGACGCGCCACTTCGGTTTCTGCCGCTGACATCACGATGTCACCATTGGCGAGCGCACGGGCTTCTTGGGTGAGCGCTTCAAGCGTTTGCATGCTGCGCTCCTTTTTTGTCAGCAGATGATTGAGACAAAGCAGCTTTGGCCGCTTGCGTGCCAGCGATGCGACCAAACGCGGTGCCAATTGACATGCCTACACCAGCGGTGTAACCCTTGCCCAGCACATTGCCCGACATCATTTCGCCAGCCACAAACAAGTTGTCGCTGGGTTGATCGTTGAAACGCACCGCAGCGGTTTCGTCGGTTTTCAAACCGAGGTAGGTGAAGGTGATGCCGGGGCGCATCGCATAGCCATAAAAAGGCCCTGTGTCGATGGTGCGAGCCCAATGTGTTTTGGCAGGTGTAACACCTTCGGTATGACAGTCGTCTAGGGCGGTGTGGTCGAAAGTGCCCACGCGACACGCGTTGTTGTAAGCGTTGAGTGTTTGCATGAAGGTCTCAACAGGCAGTTCTAACTTTTGTGCAAGTTCTTGCAAGGTGTTGGCTTGAACACCTGGAAAAACCGGTGGCATGAAACGGCCAATGGCTTTGGCATCGATGATGGAGTAACCAATCTGCCCAGGTTGTTGTGCCACCAAACGCCCCCAAATCGCGTAGCGTTTGGGCCAGAAGTCTTCGCCCTCGTCATAAAAACGTTCGCCGTTGCGATTGACCACCACACCGAGTGACACACAGTCAATGCGTGTGCAAATGCCACCGTCATACAAGGGTGCGCGCGCATCGATGGCCACCATGTGTGCTTGGGTGGGGTCGCCAATGCCGTCAGCGCCTTGCGCCAGCATGTGTTTGAGCAACACGCCTTGGTTGTATTGCGTACCACGAATGAGAAAGTTGTCTGCAGGCCATTCGCCGTGTTCGTTTTGTCCCCAAGCCTCGCGCAACCATTCGCGGTTCGATTCGAAACCACCGGCTGCCAACACGCAGGTTTTGGCCGTGATGCGTTCGTCACCTATGTACGCCGCGATGAAGCGGCCGTTTTGAATGTCCAAACGGTCCACCGGTGCGTTGTAGCGGATTTCCACGCCCAACTTTTCTGCGCTGCGGTAATACGCGTTGACCAAAGCTTTGCCGCCGCCCATGAAAAAAGCATTGGTGCGTGCCACATGCAAAGCACCCGAGAGCGGGGGTTGAAAGTGCACGCCGTGTTGGCGCATCCAATCGCGACAGGTGGAGGAGGCGCGAATCACCAAGCGCGCCAACTTTTCGTTGGTGATGCCACCGGTGACCTTGAGCAAATCTTGCCAATATTCTTCTTCGGGGTAAGCGTCGACCAGCACATCTTGCGGTGCATCGTGCATGCAACGCAAATTACGTGTGTGGCCTGAATTGCCGCCGCGCCACGCCTTGGGGGCAGCTTCGAGCATCAGCACCGAAGCGCCGGCTTCGGCGGCCATCAGTGCGGCGCAAAGTGCGGCGTTGCCGCCGCCAATGATCAGCACATCGGTGCTCATTTAAATATCCTTGCTGACTTAACTTTGCAAGTGTGTCACAAGAAGCTTGATTTGATAAGTGCAATATAAGAAAGAATTATTTCTTTTTTCGCAATAATTTTTTCGGTGCTGGAAAGTATTGTTTTTGAATGATGTCAAAAAACGCTTGCGCCGCTGGCGAGAGGCTCACATTTTTGCGTTGAATCAGCGCCACCTTGCGCTTAACCACTGGGCCGATCAACGGAATTTTGCGAATGTGTGGGCGGTCGCCATCGAGCAAGGTGGAAGAGGGCAAGATGGCGCATCCCACACCGGCGGCCACTAAGTTGATGGCGGTGGCATGGTGTTGCACCTCGTAGTTGCCATTCAAGCGAATGCCACGCTTGGCCAATTGGTAGTCCATGAAAATGCGTGTGGCCATGAAGCCGCTGACCACAATCAGTTCCGCATCGCGCATGTCGGTCCAAGTGACTGACTTTTTGGCATGCAAGGGGTGCGTGTCGCGGCAGATGAACATCAAAGGGTCATCGAACAGCGGTGTTTCTACCAAATCGGCATGCACTTCGCCATTGATGGCAATGCCCATTTCTGCTTTGCCACTGAGCACCGATTCTCTGACTTCATGCGACGACGCATCGAGCAAACGGATGCGGTTATCAGGCTGCGCCTTGGCGTAGTGACGGATCAAGTTGGGCAACATGTGCGAGGCCATGGTGGGCACACAAGCCAGAGTGAAGTGACCTTTGCCGCTTTGCGACAGGTCTTTCAAACGCTCGACCGCCACGGTCATGTCTGAAACGATGGCGCGCGCTTGTTGCAAAAAATCGCGTCCAACCGGTGTGAGCGATACCGATCGGGTGGTGCGATCGAACAACTTCAGACCCAAATAGGCCTCGAGCTTTTGCACCCGTCTCGTCAGCGCGGTTTGTGTGATGTGCAACTGATGCGCGGCTTTGTTGAAGCCACCCAATTCAGCGACCGTGACAAACGCTTGAACACCATCAAAATCTATCTTCAAGGGGATTGCTCCTGACAATACCCCTTGAGTTTATTCGCCAAAGGTCAGCGGCAAGCCCACATAGTTTTCGGCCAATGAACGCGACGCGGCTTCGCTGTTGACCAAGTAGTCGAGTTCTGCCTCTTGTATTTTTTGGCCAAAACCTGCGGTGTCTGGGAATTGGTGCATCAACATGGTGAACCACCACGAAAAACGCTCGGCGCGCCAAATGCGACGCAAACAACGTTGCGAATAGTGGTCGATGCCCGCGTTGGTTTTCTCCACATAGTATTGCGCGATGGCTTCGCTCAAATACTTCACATCGGTGGCGGCCAAATTCAAACCCTTGGCCCCAGTGGGCGGCACGATGTGCGCTGCATCACCTGCCAAGAACATGCGACCAAAACGCATGGGTTCTGCCACAAAGCTGCGCAGTGGTGCAATGCTTTTCTCAATAGACGGGCCAGTCACAATTTTTTCGCGAGCTTCAGGGTCGAGGTGGTTTTTCAACTCTTTCCAAAAACGATCGTCTGACCATTCTTCAACCTTGTCCGTCAATGGCACTTGAATGTAGTAACGGCTGCGGGTTTCGCTGCGCATAGAGCACAGGGCAAAACCTTGGTTGGTGTTGGCGTAAATCAATTCATGCGAGACCGGTGGCACATCGGCCAAGATGCCGAGCCAACCGAAGGGGTAGATTTTTTCGTATTCGTGAATCGCGTTTTTGGGCACACTCGCGCGGCACACGCCGTGAAAACCGTCGCAACCTGCGATGAAGTCGCAGGACAAGGTGTGCGATTTGCCATCTTTGTCGTAGGTGATGCGTGGGTTGGTGCCGTCGTAATCGTGCACTTGCACATTGTCGGCTTCGTAAATGGTGGTCAAGCCTTTGGCACTGCGATCGTTCATCAAATCGCGGGTGACTTCGGTTTGTCCGTAGACCACCACATTTTTGCCGTTGGTGAGTTTGTTGATGTCAATGCGATGGCGTTGGCCTGCAAACAGCAAATCAAAACCACCATGCACCAAACCTTCGGCATGCATGCGTTGGCCCACGCCGACTTCGTCGAGCAAATCAACCGTGACCTGTTCGAGCACACCCGCGCGAATGCGGCCGAGCACATAGTCGCCAGATTGGCGCTCCAAAATGACCGTGTCAACGCCAGCTTTGTTGAGCAAAGCACCGAGCAACAAACCGGAAGGGCCTGCGCCAATGATGGCCACCTGAGTACGCATGAATGTCTCCTATTTTGATATGGTGGAGAGCATAAATTTGATTCAAAGCGAAGTGATCGACGGACAAAAGAGTTTGTGCGATGATCAGAATGATTGTGCGATGATCGCGCAATCATCTATTTGCCTGAACACAGCATGTGAGGAGCACCAGCAAATGAGCAGGGCTTCATCAAACCAGAATGGAATGACAACGATGGAAATTGCAAAACCAGACATCATCGAAGGCATGGTCAAGGGCATGGCGGTGTTGGAGAGTTTTGACACCGAACGCCAGCGCTTGAATGCCACCTTGGCGGCACAGCGCGCGGGCATCACCCGTGCAGCTGCTCGTCGCCATTTGCTGACCTTGTCGCACTTGGGCTATTTGGAAACCGATGGCAGCAACTTTTGGTTGGCCGCCAAGGTGATGCGCTTTTCGGGCAGCTATTTGGCATCGTCGCGCTTGCCGCGTGTGATTCAGCCGACCTTGCATCGGTTGTCGATTCAATCACCCTATTCTTTTTCTGCGGTGGTGCTCGATGGCGATGATGTGGTCATCATCGCGCGAAGCGACGCGGCGCGAGTGATGGCCTACGGCCTGCATTTGGGCGCGCGTTTGCCAGCGCACGCCACCTCAACGGGGCGTGTGCTGTTGGCGGCCAAACCCAAGGCTGCTTTGAACACTTGGCTCAAAGGCAAAGCTTTGCAAAAACTCACGGGGCACACGGTGACCGATGTGGCTCAATTTCGTGCTCGCATCGCCAAAGTGCAACAAGACGACTTTGACATCAGCTGCGAAGAGCATGAACTGGGCGTGAGCGCGCTGTCCATTCCTTTGCGCAACGCCCAAGGCAACACCTTGGCGGCACTCAATGTGGTGTTGTCTGCCTCGGAAATGACGGCCAGCCAAATCAAACAGCAGTTTTTGGGTTTGTTGCAGGGCGCGGCACAAGAGATTCGGCCGCTGTTGTGAAAAATTCGGGTTAGAATATTGAGCTTCGGGGCGTAGCGCAGTCTGGTAGCGCATCTGGTTTGGGACCAGAGGGTCGCATGTTCGAATCATGTCGCCCCGACCACACACAAAAAAGGCTCCTAACGGGGCCTTTTTTCTTACATCTATTTCTGTCCGTAGCTCAGTTGGATAGAGCAACAGCCTTCTAAGCTGTGGGTCGGGGGTTCGATTCCCTCCGGACAGGCCAATCAACCGTCATGCCAGACGCTCAGTTGAACAACCAATCAGGGTTGAGGGCCACGTAGCAGTTTTTCTCGCCCAAAAACTGGCCATCGGGTGACACACAAAACGCGCCGCGTGTGTACTGCTTTTCATCGGTTAACACATAAGAGCGATAAATCTCTTTGCTCTTTTTGCCCGTTTTGTCTTTCGGAAACAGCATCATCAAGCGTGTGGCACCGCAGTCGCCGCCTTTCATGCATGCCAAGGCGGCTTTGTCGTCGGTGTAAAACTCGACGTAAATGGCGCCAGGAAATTTGGCATTTGGCTTGGCCACCTTGACCATACAGGGCACGTCCATCGCGCGCGGCAAATCCATGCGATCGGCAAAGGTGTTCATTTCCGCAAGAATGGTTTCACGAAATCTATCTCTCAAAACACCGCGACACAAAAAGTAATCGGCGTGTTTGGTCGAGCGCGTGGGCTCGGTGAACGGGCGATTGGCACCGTTGAGTTTGATCAACTTGGGGTCGTACAAAGTGCTGAACGATGGTGGCTCGGGTTTTTTGCCATGCGCGTCCTTGCCGTGGGCATCTTTGCCGTGGGCGTCTTTCTTTTTCTCGTCTTTTTTAGGGGCGCCGTGACCATCGTCCTTTTTCTTATCGTCTTTTTTACCGTGGTCGTCCTTCTTGTCGTCTTTCTTACCGTGATCGTCCTTCTTCTCTTCTTTCTTTGGCGGCGCACCGTGACCATCGTCCTTCTTGCCGTGATCGTCTTTCTTCCCGTGCCCATCGTCCTTCGCAGGCTTAGGCGGTGGCGCGGGTGGCTCTTTGGCTTTTAGTTGTGGCTCGTCGTATTTTTCATGTTCAACGCGTTTGTACACATTGCCCGCACGGCCTTCGGCGCCAGGCTCGTCGACATACTTGATTTCTTTTTCGACAGGCTTGGGGGGCTCTTTTTTGGGGTCACTCGCCAAAGCAGGCGTGAGCAACACTGAGCCGCCCATCAAGAGGCTGCTCAAAGCAAATCGAAAAAGGAGGTGAGGGAGGAACTTCATACCAATGAGGGCTTATCCCAAGAAGATCGACACCGCCCGCTCAGGCTTTAATGAAGGGCCATTAAAAAGCTCAGGGTACCTCGTAGCAGGTTTTATCGCTGTGCAACTTGCCTTTGGCTGTGACGCAATGCTGCGCAATGAGTTTGCGAGACATGTCAGACAAAAAGTATGAGCGGTACAACACTTCGCCCTTTGGAATCAGGTTGACGCTTCTGAATACAGGGCATTTTTCGTTGCGAATGCAGGCCGACAGACGGTCACCATTGGTGTAGAGGTGAATGCTGAGGCGACCAGGCGTGAGGCTTTTCTCGGTGCCCATGCTGACCACGCAGGCGTCGCCTTTGACGAAAGGCATGTCGACGAGTTCAGCAAAGTAGTTCATCTCGGCCACGATCAATTCTCTGAACCATGGCGCCACAATGCCGTCGCAATCGAAGTACTTGAGCTTGTCAGTGAAATAGACAGGCTCGGTGAAGGGTTTGTTTTTGGCACCCAAGAGCATCATGGGCTCTTTGCCCGATTGCGGTGGACGCGCCAGCATGGCACGCGATCCGCTAGGCGGTGCTTTGGGTGCGTCGGCTTTGGTGTCTGAATTACTGTCGGATTTGCTTTCGGCGGCCGGTTCAGACTTGGTGATAGGCGTTGGCTTGGGTTTGAGCTCAGGTTTGTCTTGCGCCCACGCGTGCGTGAACGACAACAGCATCAGGCAGCTTAGCAAGCAAAACTTTTTGAACATGACAACTCGTCTATCGGTTAGAACAGGGATTACTTTATCAGCAACTGATGCATGTCTGATGCAGACCCGATCGCGCTGATTTTGTACTGATGAACGCGATCAAGTAAAGTCGCCACAAACCGATACCTCTGACAATGACTTTTCGACCTTCTCACTCCCTTTGGGCGACGACACTGGCGGCGCTGAGTCTACTCGGCTGTGGCGGCGGCGGTGGAGGTGGCTTGATTCCTTCGCCCCTGGCTGTGGAGGCCAGTTCATATGGCAACAAAAACAGCATCGTCTTTGAACAAACGCAAATCACTGGCGTGAGTGGTGCCATTCCCGCGTCTTTGAGCATGGGGGACTTTGCGCAAGAGGGTGCCTATTCAGCATTTGTAGCTGTTGGTCAGCAAGCAGGGGCACCTAAAGCCTTTTTTTATCGCAAGAGCGGCAGCGGTTGGTCAGAAATCACAGGACTGATCAAGGGTGACAACAGCGTTTGCACCAATGTCATTCAAGCAGTCACCGCCGATTTCAATGGTGACGGTAAGCCTGATGTTTATGTGGTGTGCGGTGGCATCGGTGTGAAGCAAGTGTTTTTCATGAGCCAAAGCAGTGGCTATGCGAGACAAGAAAGCCCCTTTACCCTGACCGATTCTTGGGGCGTTGCCGCTGGTGATGTGGATGGCGATGGTGATGTGGACTTGGTGTTGACCGATAACGGGCTGACCTATGCCTATCTGAATGACGGTTTAAAGCAGGGCGCTGCGAGTTTTGGTTCTTCACCCACCGCGGGGCGCATTCCAACTGCGGCGGCGGGGGTGGATTTTCCAACCCGTCATCGCAAGGTTTTCTTGTTGCCACGAATTGGCAAGGGGCCTGATTTGGTGATTGGCGGTGACGGCGCGAGCAACAACAAAACCATGATTTTGTTGAAAAATGACAGCGGTTCTTTTTATGCGAATGCCAGTTCTGCCTCGACATTCAACTCTTTCGAAGGCCACACCATCGCCAATGTGGCTTTGAAACCCCTGGACTTGGTTGAAACCAGTCGGTTTTTGTATGTGCTTGCAAGAGATACCGACATCAGTGCTGCTGTGACAGCACAAACCAACTTGGTGGTGTTGCGATATGAATTACCGGCCAACAACAACCCGGCCACTTCCATTCTCAACTTGACCGCAGCGGATGGCACCAACACCACGACTGAAGCCAGTTTCACGGTGTTCAAACAAGCAACGGTTCCTAGCGATGGATTTGTGTCGCAGTTCAAACCCGTGAACGGAAAGTTGGTGGCCTACGACGCTGCCTGTGCTGATTTGGCAAACCGTTGTGCGTTCAGCGTGACAGCCCCCTAAAACCTCCAACCGTTCGTCAGTGTCTCAACGCTTTTGATACTGCGTTGACCCAAACAACACTTCACGCGACTTGTCATCGGTGATGGGTTTGCGCAAATCGGCCAACACTTGCACGCCGCGTTGCACCGCAGGGCGCTCGGCAATTTGGTCGAACCATGCTTTGAGGTGCGGGTAGTCCGCCCAATCGATGCCTTGGTTTTGCCAGCTGCGCAACCAAGGAAAAATAGCGATGTCAGCAATGCTGTAGCTGTTGCCTGCGATGTACTTGTGGTTTTGTAACTGCTTGTCCATCACGCCATACAAACGTTTGGTTTCGTTGGTGTAGCGGTTGATGGCATATTCCACTTTTTCGGGCGCATAAATGCGAAAGTGATGCGTTTGCCCAAGCATGGGACCAACCCCACCCATTTGAAACATCAGCCATTGCAAGACTTCAAACTTGTCACGGTCACTCTTGGGCAAGAACTTGCCTGTCTTTGAAGCAAGGTAGACCAAGATTGCGCCTGACTCAAACAAGCTGATGGGTTTGCCGTCAGGCCCATGCGGATCGACCAAGGCTGGGATTTTGTTGTTGGGGCTGATCTTCAAAAACTCAGGTTTGAATTGATCGCCTTGCCCAATGTTGACCGCATGCGCTTGCCAATCTTTGCCCAATCGGTAGCCACACTCTTCGAGCATGATGTGCACTTTGTGGCCATTGGGTGTGGGCCATGAATAAACATCGATCATTTTTAAACCTCGTTGCAAAAAACCAAGCCTACCTCAAAGTGTCAGCAACCGCGCGTGATGGGCATTTCAACATCTTGCGGTGCAGTGGCAATGTGGCGCGCCAACTCGAGTTTGGCGATCGCATTGCGGTGCACTTCGTCGGGGCCGTCGGCCAAACGCAATGTGCGTTGATGCGCATAAGAATAAGCCAACGAGAAATCGCCAGACACACCTGCTGCGCCGTGGGCTTGGATGGCCCAGTCGATGATTTGCGTGGCCATGATGGGCGCCACCACTTTGATCATGGCAATTTCCGAACGGGCCACTTTGTTGCCCACGGTGTCCATCATGTAAGCCGCTTTGAGGGTGAGCAAACGGGCTTGCTCGATCATGATGCGCGACTCGGCAATGCGCTCGCGCCACACGCCTTGTGCGGACACCAATTTGCCAAAGGCGGTGCGGCTGTTGAGGCGCTTGCA
Organism: Pseudomonadota bacterium; assembly: GCA_041181985.1. GTDB lineage: Bacteria > Pseudomonadota > Gammaproteobacteria > Burkholderiales > Burkholderiaceae_C > Limnohabitans. The sequence continues at coordinate 13,736 of JBEGOM010000052.1, forward strand.
CATCAACTCTAAAGCGCGCTCTGCGGCACCGATGGTGCGCATGCAATGGTGAATGCGTCCGGGGCCTAAGCGGCCTTGTGCAATTTCAAAACCACGGCCTTCGCCCAACAACAGGTTACCAACGGGCACACGCACATTTTTTAACTCGACTTCCATGTGGCCGTGCGGTGCATCGTCATAACCAAACACGGTGAGGGGGCGCAACACCTTCACGCCAGGTGCATTGGCAGGCACGATGATCATGCTTTGCTGTGAGTGACGGGGTGCTTCGGGGTCGGTTTTTCCCATCACAATGTAGACCGCACAACGTGGGTCACCTGCACCTGAGCTCCACCACTTGGTGCCGTTGATGACATAGTCATCGCCATCACGTTGAATGCTGCACTGGATGTTGGTGGCGTCTGAAGAAGCCACAGCAGGTTCGGTCATCAAAAAGGCAGAACGGATTTCGCCGCGCAGCAAGGGCTCTAGCCATTTGTCTTTGAGTTCTTCGCTGGCATACCGCTCGAAGGTTTCCATGTTGCCGGTGTCAGGCGCAGAGCAGTTGAACACTTCAGCGGCAAACGGCACGCGGCCCATGATTTCACACAGGGGTGCGTATTCGAGATTGCTCAAACCTTCTGGGGCGCGTTTGCTGTGGGGCAAAAACAAATTCCACAAACCTGCGGCGCGTGCTTTGGGTTTGAGTTCTTCCACAATTTTGGTGGGAATCCATGCGTTGCCATTGGCGCGGTTGGCGGCAATTTCATCGTGGAAACGTTGCTCGTTGGGATAGATGTGTTCGTCCATGAAAGCCAACAAGCGGGCTTGCATGC
>JBEGOM010000053.1:0-14542 GCA_041181985.1 Pseudomonadota bacterium
TTTTTGGCAGCGGCCAAGGTGTCGGCGGTGATGTAGTAGATGGCGTCTTGGCCTTCTTTCATGCGCGCTTTGTAGTCGGCAAATGACACGCTGGTGGTGTCGCTTTGTGTGCTGGCAAAGCGCAGCAATTTGGCGATCTTGTCTTTGTTGGCGAAGTCTTCGCCCAAACCTTCTTTGAGCACTGCACCAAACTCGACGTAAAACTTGGTGAACTTGCCTGCGTCTGCTTTGTCTTCGTCGCTCGCGTCAGCGGCGGGCACATCGCGCTTGGCCAAGTCTTCGAGGGTGGTGAGCACGCGGCGGGTGTTGCCTTCGCGAATGGCTTTGACATCGCGGCTTTCTTGCAGCAATTCACGGCTGACATTCAAAGGCAAATCAGCAGAGTCGACCACGCCTTTGATGAAGCGCAAATACATGGGCATCAAAGCTTCCGCATCGTCCATGATGAACACGCGTTTCACATACAACTTGAGGCCCGCTTTTTTGTCGCGGTTGAACAAGTCCATCGGCGCTTTGCTGGGGATGTACAACAGCTGCGTGTATTCGGTACTGCCTTCGACCCGGTTGTGGCTCCAAGCGAGTGGGGCTTCGAAGTCGTGGCTGATGTGTTTGTAAAACTCGGCGTATTGTTCGTCGGTCACCTCTTTTTTAGCACGCGCCCACAAGGCGTTGGCTTGGTTGACGGTTTCCCATTCGTCGGTGACGACCATTTCGCCCGGTGCATCTTTCTCGCCCTCTTTCCATTCTTCTTTGCGCATGCGAATGGGCAAGGAAATGTGGTCAGAATATTTGTTGATGACTGACTTGAGTTTCCAAGTGCTCAAGTATTCTTCGGCGTCATCGCGCAAATGCAAAATGATGTGCGTGCCACGGTCTTGTTGGGTGATGGTTTCAACTTCAAAGTCACCAGTGCCGGTGCTGCTCCAACGCACACCTTCTTCGGCTTTCAAACCGGCGCGGCGTGATTCGACGGTGATGCGATCGGCCACGATGAAGCCCGAATAAAAGCCCACACCGAATTGACCGATGAGTGAGCCTTGGTCTTTGGCGCTGCTTTGTTGGTCGCCACTGAGTTGGCTCATGAATTCGCGCGTGCCACTCTTGGCAATGGTGCCGAGGTGGTTGATGGCGTCTTCTTGGCTCATGCCAATGCCGTTGTCAGAGATGGTGATGGTCTTGGCAGCTTTGTCGTAAGCCACGCGCACTTCGAGTTCTGATTGACCTTCGTACAAAGCATCGTTGTTCAGCGCTTGGTAGCGCAGTTTGTCGCAAGCATCAGACGCGTTAGACACCAACTCGCGCAAAAAGATTTCTTTGTTGGAATACAGCGAGTGGGTGACGAGGTGCAGCAGTTGCGAGACTTCGGCTTGGAAGGAATGGGTGTGTTTGGTCATGGTGATGAAAAACTAAAAAACAAAAAATAGCAAAGAAAACTGTGCCCCAAGAGTTGGGATGGTTTTTGGAATTTCAAGGGTGCAAATTTGGCCGGCGGCTAACTCAACCGCCCCTCAAAACCTTTCATTGGCCCCCAAGTAACGCCATTGCCCCACCGGCAAGTTGCCCAGCACCACGCGACCCATGCGGATGCGTTTGAGGCCCACCACCATCAGGCCGACTTGTTCGCACATGCGACGGATTTGGCGCTTCTTGCCTTCGGTCAGCACAAAGCGCAATTGCTCGGGGTTTTGCCACGCCACTTGGGCAGGTTTGAGGGGTTTGCCGTCGAGGCTCAGGCCGTGGCGCAAACGCGCCAGTTGCGCTTCGGGAAACACCGATTGCACATTCAGGCGCTCGTTGTTGTAGGTCACACGCACCAAATATTCTTTTTCGAGTTCGCTGTCTTCGCCAATCAATTGACGCGCCACGCGGCCGTCTTGGGTGAGCACCAGCATGCCCACTGAGTCGATGTCCAAACGCCCCGCAGGTGCCAAACCGCGCAATTGGCTGGGCTGAAAGCGTGTGCGCGAGGTGTCTTCGCGCCAATGGTTGCGCGCTTGGATGAGGGTGATGGCGGGCTCGTGCCCGTCCTCGGCTTGGCCGCTCACATAGCCCATGGGTTTGTGCAACAAGATGGTCACTTGTTGCGCTTGTTGGCCTTTGGCGCTGGGCAGCACTTCGATGCGATCGGCCGTGGTCACCTTGACGCCCATTTGCGCGGGTTGCCCATTGACCAGCACCCAGCCTTTGTCGATCCAATCATCCGCTTCGCGGCGCGAACACAAGCCGAGCTCCGCCATGCGTTTGTTCAGACGCACGGCCTCGCTGGCAGCGTTATGAGGTGTGGGTTGAGAGGGGGTGGTCATGGTGTGTTTTGTGGTGCCAACAAGTGTAGTCAGCTGCAGGCGATGTCAATCCAGCGTGCCACTCTCACGCAAAGCCGTGAGGTTGAGCACGCGCATGCCGCCGTATTCGATGCGAATCGACCCTTCTTCTTGCAAACGGTTCAAGGCCACATTCACCCGTTGGCGCGACAGGCCCACCAAGTAAGCCAGCTCTTGTTGGGTGATGCGCAGCATTTGCCCCACACCTGGAAACAGCGTGGGGTTGAACAAGGCGGCTAAGTTGCGGGCCACACGCACATCGGGGTCGTTGGATCGATCAATCTCGCGCGCTTCGATGAATTGCGCCAAGCGTTCGTTGAGTTGGTTCATCACAAAGCGGTTGAAGCCAATCGAGTGGTCAAGCAACCAATGGAAAGTGTCGATGGGCAAACCCGCCACCACGCTGCGGCGCAGGGCCATGATGTTGTAGCGATACGGTTCGCGTTTGATGGCGGTGCCTTCGCCAAACCATCCCCCGGGCGGCACACCGGTGAAGGTGATGGTGCGACCGCTGGCGCTGTCGGCGCTCATTTTGAGCAAACCTTCGATCACCCCAAACCAAAAGGTGACGGGGCGGCCCACGCGGCACACATAGTCGCCCGGCATGGGGTCGCTCACCACCAGTTGCGGCTCGATGCGCACGCGCTCTTCGGGGGTGAGCAGTGCTAGCCACGGAATCATGCCCAACTCGTGTTTGGCAACGGAGCGCCGTCTTTGGTAAACGCTGGTGGCAGTACTCATATAAGCGGGGAATGAGAGGGTCGATGTCAGGCAGGGGTAAGTCCTGCTAGGGGTCTTCCCTGAATTGTCGTTCAAACGACAACTTGGCGTCAAACCCATGCCTACGATCACGCCAACATCGCACACCCGCCTGTCGCGGATGTGATTTTGTCGACTCAAAAAAACGAAGGATACGGAATGCAGACCACGTTCCCCCGACTGTTACGCAAGCACGCCACCGAGCGCCCCAACGCGCCGGCCATGCGTGAAAAGGAATATGGCATTTGGCAAACCATCACTTGGGCAGACATGGCCAAGATGGTGGAGCACATGGCCTGCGGCCTGCACCAAGCCGGCTTGACCCGTGGTGAGCATGTGGTGGTGGTGGGCTCGAACCGCCCCCGTTTGTACGCCACCATGTTGGCGGCGCAATCGTTGGGTGCCATTCCTGTGCCTTTGTACCAAGACGCGGTGGCGGCCGAGTGCGTGTTCCCACTCAACAACGCGGAAGTGCGTTTTGCGGTGGTGGAAGACCAAGAGCAGGTCGACAAGATGTTGGAAATCCGTGAGCAGTGCCCACGCATTGAGCACATCTTCTTTGACGACCCACGTGGTTTGCGCAAATACGACGAGCCAGGTTTGGCGTCGATCGAAGAATTGTTGGCAGCCGGTGAAGTGTTTGCCAAGATGCACCCCGATTTTTGCCAGGACGAAGTTGAAAAAGCACACACCGACGATGTGGGTGCGATGTTCTTCACCTCGGGTACAACAGGCAACCCCAAAGGTGTGGTGCACACCCACAACTCTCTCATCAACCGCGCCGAGGCCGGTGCCAAGTTTGACCATCTCACTTCTGAAGAGGATGTGTTGGCCTATTTGCCACCCGCTTGGATTGGTCAAAACATTTTCAGCTACGCGCAGTGGTTGTATTGCGGCTATGTGGTGAACTGCCCAGAATCAGCGGCCACAGTCACCATCGACTTGAAAGAGATTGGCCCCACTTATTACTTTGCACCACCCCGTGTGTTTGAAGGTTTGTTGACCAGCGTGATGATTCGCATGGAAGATGCAGGCAGTCTCAAGCGCAACATGTTCCATTACTTCATGGATGTGGCGCGTAAATTTGGCCCCACCAAAATGGATGGCAAGTCGATCGGTTTGGTCGGTGGCTTGTTGTATGGCTTGGGTAACTTGTTTGTGTACGGCCCTTTGCGCAACAACCTCGGCATGAGCCGTGTGCGTGTGGCCTACACCGCGGGTGAAGCGATTGGTCCTGACTTGTTCAGCTTTTACCGTTCGATCGGTGTGAACTTGAAGCAGTTGTATGGTTCCACCGAAACCGCCGTGTTCGTGTGCTTGCAACCCGATCACGAAGCACGCGCAGACACCGTCGGTGTGCCTTGCGATGGCGTGGAAATCAAAGTGGCTGACAACGGCGAAATTTTGGTGAAGTCGGCTGGTTTGTTGAAAGAGTATTACAAGAACCCAGCAGCCACAGCCGAGGTGTTGACGGCCGACGGTTGGTACCACACCAGCGACGCAGGTTTCTTGGATGCGCATGGGCATTTGAAAATCATTGACCGTGTGAAAGACGTGGGCCGCATCAAAGGCGGTGCCAACGACGGTGCGATGTTTGCACCAAAGTATGTTGAAAACAAATTGAAGTTTTTCCCGCACATCAAAGAAGTGGTGGCCTATGGTGACCAGCGCGAAAAAGTGTGCGTGATGATCAACATCGATTTCGAAGCCGTGGGCAACTGGGCCGAGCGTCGCAACTTGCCTTATGCGGGTTACACCGATTTGGCGCAAAAGCCTGAGGTGTATGGCCTGATCAAAGAGTGTGTTGAAAAAGTGAACGCCGATTTGGCAGAAGACACTTTGTTGGCCGGTAGCCAAGTCAGCCGCTTCTTGGTGCTGCACAAAGAGCTCGATGCAGACGATGGCGAATTGACCCGTACCAACAAAGTGCGTCGCGGTTTCATTGCTGAGAAATACGACGCACTCATCACCGCTTTGTACGGCGGTTTGTACGAGCAATTCATTGAAACCCAAGTGAAGTTTGAAGACGGTCGCACCGGCAGCGTGAGCGCCACCTTGAAGATTTCAGACGCGAAAACCTTCACGCCCGTGGGGAAAGCAGCATGAGTAAAAAAATAGGCGACGTCATTCTCGACGTCAAAAACATCAGTTTGCGTTTTGGTGGCGTCAAAGCGCTGACCGATATTTCGTTCAATGTGCGTGAACACGAAGTACGCGCCATCATTGGCCCCAACGGTGCGGGCAAGAGCTCGATGCTCAACTGCATCAATGGTGTTTACACACCGCAAGAGGGTTCGATCACCTTCCGTGGCCAAACTTTTGATCACATGGACAGCCACCAAGTGGCCACCATGGGCATTGCGCGCACCTTCCAAAACTTGGCGCTGTTCAAAGGCATGAGCGTGCTCGACAACATCATGACCGGTCGCAACTTGCGCATGAAGAGCAACATCTTCATGCAAGCGTTGCGCATTGGACCTGCTGAGCAAGAAGAAATGCGTCACCGTGACAAGGTGGAGCGCATCATCGACTTCTTGGAAATTCAAGCCTTCCGCAAAACACCAGTGGGTCAACTGCCCTACGGTTTGCAAAAGCGTGTTGACTTGGGCCGTGCGCTGGCGCTCGAACCTGAAGTGTTGTTGCTTGACGAACCCATGGCCGGCATGAACGTCGAAGAGAAACAAGACATGTGTCGCTTCATCTTGGATGTGAACGACGAGTTTGGCACCACCATCGTGTTGATCGAACACGACATGGGCGTGGTGATGGACATTTCAGACCGCGTGGTGGTGCTGGATTACGGTAAAAAAATTGGTGACGGCACGCCCGACGAGGTGCGCAACAACGAGGAAGTGATCAGCGCTTACCTCGGCACATCGCACTGAGCCCAACACAAAGGACATAGACATGGGATTTTTTCTTGAAACCCTCTTTGGCGGCTTGATGGCCGGCATGTTGTATTCGTTGGTGGCGCTCGGCTTTGTGTTGATTTTCAAAGCCTCAGGCGTATTCAACTTCGCGCAAGGTGCGATGGTGCTCTTTGCAGCCTTGGCGATGGCGCGCTTTGGCGAGTGGATTCCGATGTACACCGGCATCGACAACTTCTTTTTGGCCAACTTGCTCTCGTTCATCGCTGCAGCAGTGGTGATGTTCATCGTGGCGTGGGTGGTGGAATTTTTGGTGTTGCGCCATTTGGTGAACCAAGAAGGCACCACGTTGCTGATGGCCACCTTGGGCATCACTTACTTTTTGGACGGTGTTGGCCAATCGATTTTTGGCAGCGACATTTACAAGATCGATGTGGGCATGCCCAAAGAACCTTTGATGTTGTTTGAGTCGGCCTTTGATGGCGGCATCATGATCAACCAAGAAGATTTGGTGGCTGCTGTGATCGCAGCGGCCTTGGTGGCTTTGTTGAGTGTGTTCTTCCAAAAAACCACCACGGGTCGCGCGTTGCGTGCGGTGGCGGATGACCACCAAGCGGCGCAGTCGATTGGCATTCCACTCAACCGCATTTGGGTGATTGTGTGGTGTGTGGCGGGCGTGGTGGCCTTGGTGGCCGGCATGATTTGGGGCTCTAAGTTGGGCGTGCAGTTCTCACTCTCAACCGTGGCCTTGCGCGCTTTGCCTGTGGTGATTTTGGGTGGCCTGACTTCTGTGCCCGGCGCCATCATCGGTGGCTTGATCATCGGGGTGGGCGAGAAATTGTCTGAGGTGTTCTTGGGCCCCTATGTGGGTGGCGGCATTGAAATTTGGTTTGCCTATGTGCTGGCCTTGGGCTTCTTGTTGGTTCGCCCACAAGGTTTGTTCGGCGAGAAAATCATTGACCGCGTGTAAGGAAGTACAACATGTTTTACAGAGAAAACGGTCAGTTCAAAACCAATTACAAAGAAGATCAACAGATCTTCCCCATCACGCAAGACCGCTTGGGCGTGTTGTTGCTGATTGCGTTTGCCTTCATCGGCGTGCCGATGTTGGCTGACGAATACATGATGCGCGCGATTTTGATTCCCTTCCTCATCTTGTCACTCGCAGCATTGGGTGTGAACATTTTGGTGGGCTACTGTGGACAAATCTCGTTGGGCTCAGGGGCCTTCATGGCTGTGGGTGCGTATGCGGCTTACAACTTCTTTGTGCGCGTTGAAGGTTTGCCGTTGATCGTGTGCTTGCTGATGGGCGGTGTGTTTGCCACCTTGGTGGGCATGTTCTTTGGCATTCCGAGCTTGCGTGTGAAGGGTTTGTATTTGGCGGTGGCCACCTTGGCCGCGCAATTCTTTTGCGATTGGGCTTTCTTGCGCATCAAGTGGTTCACCAACGACTCAGCTTCGGGCACCGCTTCGGTGGCTGATTTGCAAGTGTTTGGTATGCCTATCAGCACGCCATTTGAAAAATATTTGTTCTGCCTGAGCTTCTTGGTGGTGTTCGGATTGCTGGCGAAAAACTTGGTGCGCAGCGCCATCGGCCGTGAATGGATGGCCATTCGCGACATGGATGTGGCCGCTGCCGTGATTGGCATTCGCCCCATGTATGCCAAGCTCAGCGCCTTTGCGGTCAGCTCGTTCATCGTGGGTGTGGCCGGCAGCTTGTGGGCCTTCATTCACTTGGGCTCGTGGGAGCCTGCTGCGTTCTCGGTGGACCGTTCATTCCAATTGCTGTTCATGGTGATTTTGGGTGGCATGGGTTCGATCATGGGCAGCTTCTTTGGTGCGGCCTTCATCGTGGTGTTGCCCATCGTCATCAACTTGGTGTTGCCTGAGCTGGGCGCGCTGGTGGGTGTGGCCGTGAGCACCGCAGCGCTGACGCATGCAGAGCAAATTATTTTTGGCGCCTTGATTGTGTGGTTCTTGATTGTGGAACCTCATGGCTTGGCCAAGTTGTGGAGTGTGGGCAAACAAAAGCTGCGTCTGTGGCCTTTCCCGCACTGATTTTTTTCTGAGCGCATCATGTTAATACTTTTCAAAAGGAGACTTCAAATGAAATTACGCTCTCTCATGCTCGCCATGGCTGTGGCAGCAACCGGTTTGACCAGCGCGCTGGTCACCACCACTGCTCAGGCGCAAGCCAAAGAGCAGTTCTTCCCTGTGTTGCCTTACCGCACTGGTGCTTATGCGCCTAACGGTGTGCCATGGGCGAACGGTTATTCTGACTACTTGAAGCTGATCAATGCACGCGATGGTGGCATCAATGGCGTGAAAATCACTTTCGAAGAATGTGACACCGCTTATGCAACTGACCGTGGCGTGGAGTGTTATGAGCGCCTGAAAGGCAAAGCACAAGGTTCTGTGTTCCAACCTTTGTCAACCGGTATCACCTTCGCGTTGACTGAAAAAGCACCCAACGACAAAAACCCATTGATCACTGGCGGCTATGGCCGGTCTGAGTCAAGCGATGGTCAAGTGTTCAAGTGGAACTTCCCATTGCAAGGCACTTATTGGTCTGGCGCTGACATCATCATGCAGCACATCACCAAAAAAGAAGGCGGCAACATCAAGGGCAAGAAGATTGCTTTGGTCTACCACGACAGCCCCTACGGCAAAGAACCAATTCCTTTGTTGCAAGAGCGCGCCAAGATTCAAGGTTTCGAATTGCAACTCTTGCCTGTGACCGCACCTGGCGTGGAACAAAAAGCCACTTGGTTGCAAGTGCGTCAAGCCCGTCCTGACTATGTGTTGTTGTGGGGCTGGGGCGTGATGAACTCTGCTGCTTTGAAAGAAGCTGTGGCCACCGGTTACCCCCGCGAAAAAATGTTTGGCGTGTGGTGGTCAGCTGCTGAGCCTGATGTGAAAGACGTGGGCGAAGCTGCCAAGGGTTACACCGGTTTGGTGGCCACAGGTCCTGGCGGCAAAGTCATTGACGACATCAAAAAGCATGTGCATGACAAAAAGCAAGGCACCGGCCCAGCAGACGAAGTGGGTTCAACACTTTACAACCGTGGTTTGGTGAGCGCTGCGTTGGCAGTGGAAGGCGTGCGCCGTGCGCAAGAGCGTTATGGCAAAGGCAAGGTCATGAATGGCGACCAAATCCGTTGGGGCTTGGAGAACTTGGCTTTGGACGACAAAGCCTTGACCAAGTTGGGCCTCAACAGCGTGATGAAGCCATTGAGCACTTCATGCTTGGACCACGAAGGTTCACGTCAAGCACGTCTGCACACTTGGGACGGCAAGAAGTGGAACTACAGCTCTGACTGGATCGAAGCCGATGAGTCCATCATCAAGCCTTTGGTCAAACAATTTGCTGACAAGTACGCTGCTGAGAAAAAACTCACACGTCGTACAGCGGCTGATTGCCAGTCTTAATGTGAGACAAGTTAGCAAACCAGCGCTTCGTTCAGGAGTGCTTGGTTTGTTAACAAGTTTGGTGACTCGCTAAGAGTCGCCAAACCTCAAAGACAAGCATGGGTTTTTGAGGTTTGGCGGTGGTGTGTGAAAGCACACTGCTGATGAAAGTTTGTTAGTTCAATCCCGTTTGAAACAAGGTAAGACATGAGCGCCCAAAACATCGTTCTCAACGTCAACGGCATCGAGGTCATTTACAACCACGTGATCTTGGTGCTCAAAGGCGTTTCGCTGCAAGTGCCTGAGGGCGGCATCGTCGCCATTCTGGGTGGCAATGGTGCGGGTAAAACCACCACCTTGCGCGCCATTTCCAATTTGCTGCAAGGTGAGCGCGGTGCAGTCACCAAAGGCAGCATTGAGTTGCGTGGTGAGCGTATTGAAAATTTAACGCCTGCTGATTTGGTAAAGCGTGGTGTGGTGCAAGTGATGGAAGGCCGTCATTGTTTTGCCCACTTGACCATCGAAGAAAACCTGTTGACCGGCAGCTACACCCGCAGCGACAAAGGTGAAATCGCAGCCAACCTTGAGAAGGTGTACAACTATTTCCCACGTTTGAAAACACGTCGCACATCACAAGCGGCTTACACCTCGGGCGGTGAGCAACAAATGTGTGCGATTGGTCGCGCCATCATGGCCAACCCCAGCATGGTGTTGTTGGATGAACCGTCGATGGGTCTGGCGCCACAAATTGTGGAAGAGGTGTTCAACATCGTGAAAGATTTGAACCACAAAGAAAAAGTCACTTTCTTGTTGGCCGAACAAAACACCAACATGGCTTTGAAATACGCCGACTATGGTTACATCATGGAGTCAGGCCGTGTGGTGATGGACGGTGCTGCCACCGACCTCGCCAACAACGAAGATGTGAAAGAGTTTTACCTTGGTGTGGGTGGTGGTGAACGCAAGAGCTTCAAAGATGTCAAGAGCTACAAACGCCGCAAGCGTTGGTTGGCGTAAGGAGCTTTCAGATGTCAGCTCATTACGACGCGCTCGAAACGCGCAGCCCTGCCGAGCGTGAAGCGGCGTTGTTGGCAGCCTTGCCACAACAAGTGGCGCATGCACAAAACAATTCTCCTGCCTTTGCCAAGTCGTTGGCAGGTGTGGACGCCAAGTCAGTGAACACACGCGAAGCCTTGGCCAAGTTGCCTGTGATTCGCAAATACGAATTGTTGGCACAACAACAAGCGCAACGCGCAAGCAATGTGTTCGGTGGTTTTGCTGCGATTGGTTTTGGCAAAGCCATGCCACGTGTGTTCGCCAGCCCCGGCACGATTTACGAACCCGAAGGCGCACGCGCTGACTACTGGCGCATGGCACGTGCGGTGTTTGCCGCTGGTTTCAGAAGCGGTGAATTGATTCACAACTGTTTCAGCTACCACTTCACCCCCGCGGGCTCGATGATGGAAACCGGTGCACACGCCATTGGTTGCACTGTGTTTGCAGGTGGCACCGGTCAAACCGAACAACAAGTGCAGGCCATGGCTGAGTTAAAGCCTGCGGGTTACATCGGCACGCCCAGCTTTTTGAAAATCATTGTTGAAAAAGCAGCCGAGTTAAACATTGCTTTGCCCAGCGTGAAAAAAGCCTTGGTGTCGGGCGAAGCCTTTCCGCCGAGCTTGCGTGATTGGTTGGCTGAGCGTGGCATAGCCGGTTATCAGTGTTATGCCACCGCCGATTTGGGCCTCATCGCTTATGAAACCGAAGCGCGCGAAGGCTTGGTGCTCGACGAAGGTGTGATTGTGGAAATCGTGCGCCCCGGCACAGGTGACCCCGTGCCCGAAGGCGAAGTGGGTGAGTTGGTGGTGACATCGCTTAACCCCGATTACCCGCTCATCCGGTTTGGCACTGGCGATTTGTCTGCGGTGTTGTCAGGTCAATGTCCCACAGGACGCACCAACACGCGCATCAAAGGTTGGATGGGCCGTGCGGACCAAACCACCAAAGTGCGCGGCATGTTTGTGCACCCCGGCCAAGTGGCCGAAGTGGTCAAGCGTTTCCCTGAAATTCAACGCGCGCGTTTGGTGGTCACCGGTGAAATGGCCAACGACCAAATGAGCTTGAAAGTGGAAGCAAAAGAAGCAGACGGCCTGGCGCAAAAAATTGGTGACGCCGTGCGAGACATCACCAAGCTGCGCGCTGATGTCAGTTTTGTGGCCGCTGGCAGTTTGCCTAACGACGGCAAGGTCATTGAAGACGCGCGCACTTACCAATAACCACAACGAGGCACTGGCAAATCCTCTTTTGCAGCGCCCTGCCAAAGCCTCTTATTTCATATGGGTTTGACCTAAGACAAACCCCATCAGTAATTCCCGCATTGAAAAATCAATGCGTGCGTTTAGCATAGAACCATCGTTCTAGGAGGCTTCATGAAAAAACTGTTTGTTCTGAGTGCATTGGCTTTGATCGCGTCGACACAAGGCGCACAAGCTGCTGATTTCCCCATCAAAGACAAGCCCGTCACCATCGTCGTGCCGTTTGCGGCAGGGGGCCCCACAGACCGTGTGGCTCGCGATTTGGCAGAAGCCATGCGCAAGCCCTTGGGCACCACCGTGGTGGTTGAAAACGTGGCGGGTGCCGGCGGCACCATTGGCGCCAACAAGGTTGCCAAGGCAGCCAACGATGGCCACACGGTGTTGTTGCATCACATTGGCATGGCAACTTCGCCAGCTTTGTATCGCAAGATGCCTTACAACACCACCGAAGATTTTGAATATTTGGGCATGGTCAACGATGTGCCCATGACCCTCATCGGCCGGCCCACCTTGCCCGCCAACAACTACAAAGAGTTGATGACTTGGATCGATCAAAACAAAGGCAAGATCAATCTGGCCAACGCCGGTTTGGGCGCTGCTTCGCACCTGTGCGGTTTGATGTTCCAAAGCGCCATCAAAGTGGACATGACAACCGTGCCCTACAAAGGCACAGCGCCTGCGATGAACGACTTGATGGGTGGTCAGGTAGATTTGTTGTGTGACCAAACCACCAACACCACCAGCCAAATCGAAGGCAAAACCGTCAAGGCCTTTGCTGTGACCACGGCCAAGCGTTTGACCACACCTGCCTTGAAAAGCTTGCCCACCATGCAAGAGTCAGGTTTGAAAGATTTCAATGTCACCATTTGGCACGGCATGTATGCCCCCAAAGGCACGCCTGCTGATGTGACCGCCAAAATCAACGCTGCTTTGAAAACAGCCTTGAAAGACCCAGAGTTCATCAAGAAGCAAGAAGCTTTGGGCGCGGTGGTGGTGACAGACAAGCGCACCGATGGTGCCGAACACAAGAAATTTGTGGCAGCTGAAATCGCCAAGTGGGGCCCTGTCATTCAGGCCGCTGGCGTGTACGCGGACTGATGCGCATCGCTTGCGTATGAGCAGACGAAAAAGCCACCTGCGGGTGGCTTTTTTAGTGGCAAGATATAGCCCAACAAAAAAGGAGACAAAACAATGATGATCCGTCGCAGTTGGCTCAAAGCCATTTCTCATAGCATGTTGTTGGCCGTGGCAACTTTTGCAGGTGTGCAAGCGCATGCACAAGGTGCTTGGCCTAACAAACCCGTGCGCATCGTGGTGCCTTTTGCACCCGGTGGCACCACCGATATCTTGGCGCGTGCCATGGCACCTGAGTTGACCAAAGCATTTGGCCAAAGTTTTTTTGTGGAAAACAAAGCCGGTGCGGGTGGTAACTTGGGTGCAGAACAAGTGGCCAAATCGTCCAACGATGGTTACACCTTGCTCATGGGCACGGTGGGCACACACGGCATCAACCGCGCGTTGTATGCCAAGTTGCCGTATGACCCGTTCAAAGACTTTGCGCCCATCACCGTCGTGGCAGGTGTGCCCAATGTGATGGTGGTCAATGCAGAAGTTGCTAAAACGCGCAATATCAACACCGTGGCTGATTTCATCGCGTATGCCAAAGCCAATCCTGCCAAGCTCAACATGGCGTCCAGCGGCAACGGTACATCCATTCATTTGGCAGGTGAATTGTTCAAAAGCATGAGTGGTACCTACATGGTGCATTTCCCCTATAAGGGTTCGGGCCCTGCATTGCTCGACATGTTGGGTGGCACGATGGATGTGATGTTTGACAACTTGCCTTCTTCTATCCCGCACATCAAGTCGGGCAAGCTCAAAGCCTTAGCCGTGACGAGCAGCCAGCGCTCAGGTGCGGTGCCTGATGTTCCGACTGTTGAAGAAGCAGGCGGTGCTGCCATGAAAGGCTACGAAGCCAGTTCATGGTTTGGTTTGTTGGCACCTGCAGGCACTTCGCCTGACACGGTCAATCGCATTCAGCAAGAAGTGGTGAAGGCGCTCAACTCACCTGCGGTGAAAGAAAAACTGTTGGCACAAGGTGCAATACCCGGGGGCAATACGCCCGCTGAGTTTGCCAAGTTCATCGATGCAGAACACAAAAAGTGGGCGCAAGTGGTGAAGGCTTCTGGCGCGAAGGTCGATTAATCTGCGCCTGGCGCATCCAGTTGCTCAAACGGCAACTGCTGCTTGACCAGCACAACAGTACACGGTGCATCCATCGCCACTTTGATGGGCACCGTGGCCACGAAGCGTTGCATTTGCAAACCGTGTGTGGCTGCACCCATCACGATCATGCTCACATGGTTACCTTGCGCATAACGCACGATGGCGTCTGCCACGTCACCTGACTCAAGCACATGGTAAGAAGTTTGATGGCCATGCAAATCGAGAGGTTGTGCCCAATGGTGCAACATGCTCAAGTACTGACGATGCACGGCGGTTTCACTTTTGTCAGACGCTGTGCTGCTGGTTTGGTTAGGCGAAATCACCGTCACCACCGCCAAGCGTGCACCGGGGCGAATGCCCAGCGAGCGACTCACTGCTTGGCGCAGTGAATACAGCGTGGCGTCACTCACATCGTAGTGCGGCACCGCCACCATCACGATGGGCACTTCTTCAATTTGTTGCGAAGGCAACGGACTGGGTTGGTAATGCATGCCCGCCGCTTTGAGCCAACGTTTGAAGTGTGTGAAAAACGGTGTACGTTCTATTTGCTGACCACGCGCGGTGATTTTCACTTGATCGGGGTGTTCCAAATCAAACGCCAAATGCGCAGCAGACGGGTAACGTTGGCTGGCTTCCGGTTCTAAACAGC
>JBEGOM010000054.1:0-14039 GCA_041181985.1 Pseudomonadota bacterium
CGAAAAAATCGAAGTCCACCCAGGTGTCGGTGCTGCGCCCTTCGGTGCATCCCAACACATCGCCATAAAAACGACGCGCCTCGTCGAGGTCGGTCACATTGAACGCAAAATGAAACAGGCTACGCATGTTGCAAAGCATAACGCAGCCTTTATGCACGCACAAGAAAGGCACAATTGCAAAAACAAATGGAGAAACCATGAGCCAAGCCCCTGTGGACTACAGCCGATACCAAACCCTCAACATCACCCGTCGCGGTCCCGACAACAGCGTGATCGATTTGCAAATGAAAGCCGGTGGCCCTGGCGGCAACGGCAAGCTACCTACTTCGGGGCATGAAGGCCATTGGGAGTTAAGCGAAATTTGGCGCGACATCGGTCGCGACGACACCGTGCGCTGCGCCGTGTTGCGCGGCGAAGGCATGGGCTTTTCGGGCGGTGGCGATTTGGCCTTGGTGCAAGACATGGCGGCTGACTTCGAGGTGCGTACACGCGTGTGGAAAGAAGCGCGCGATTTGGTCTACAACGTCATCAACTGTGACAAACCGATCGTCAGTGCCATGCATGGGCCTGCAGTGGGCGCGGGCTTGGTGGCGGGTTTGTTGGCCGACATTTCGATTGCGAGCAAGACCGCCAAAATCGTCGATGGCCACACCCGTTTGGGCGTGGCAGCGGGGGACCATGCGGCCATCATTTGGCCCTTGTTGTGCGGCATGGCCAAAGCCAAGTATTACCTCATGTTGTGTGAACCTGTCAGCGGTGAAGAGGCCGAACGCATTGGCTTGGTCTCGTTGGCAGTCGATGAAAACCAACTGCTCGACAAAGCCTATGAAGTGGCCGACCGTTTGGCCACCGGCAGCCAAACCGCCATCCGTTGGACCAAGTACGCACTCAACAATTGGTTGCGCCAAGCAGGCCCAACGTTTGATACTTCGTTGGCCCTTGAGTTCATGGGCTTTGCAGGTCCCGATGTGCGTGAAGGCGTGGCCTCGTTGCGCGAACGCCGCGCACCCAAATACACCTGATTCACCTGAGATGGCCCGCGCGCATTTCAAACGCCAAACGCAGTACGCCAGTGTGTGCCGCAAGGTCATTGGCATGTTCGTGGGCTGTTTCATCTTGGCTGCCAATGCACTGGCGTCAGACGCAGACATGGCCGAACGCACACGTGCATGCACCCATTGCCACGGTGAACAAGGCAAAGCGGGCCCGGATGGTTATTACCCACGTTTGGCAGGCAAACCAGCGGGTTATCTTTACAACCAATTGCAAAATTTCAAACAACGCAGGCGCCATTACGATTTGATGACTCGTCTTATAGACCCACTGTCAGACGATTACTTGCGTGACATGGCTGAGTATTTTTCTGGCTTGAAAGTACCGTACCCAGCACCGACTTTGCAAACTGAAAGTGTGTCTGCTGATGTGCTGGCGAGGGGCAAAAAATTGGCACTCGAAGGCGACCCGCAAAACAATGTGCCCGCATGCGCTGCATGTCATGGCTCCAAGCTAACAGGCGCAACACCCAACGTGCCCGGCTTGTTGGGCTTGCCCTTAGATTACTTAAACGCGCAACTCGGTGCTTGGCAAACAGGCGCACGCCAAGCGCATGCGCCCGACTGCATGGCGCAAGTGGCCAAAGGTTTGCGCAACGACGATCTCATGGCCGTTACCTACTTTTTGGCCCGACAGGCATTGCCTGCGGATGCATCGCCTGTTTCTTCGCAATCACTGCTGAATGCGTCGCGTCGTCTTGGCGCTGAGTGGCGTTGTGGTTCTTCTGCGCGTGTTGCAACGCCTTTGCAACCATGAGGCGATATGTCCTTGGCGCCTGTGTCGCCCTCACTTTGTTGTTGCCAATCGCTTGGGTAGTGGTCGATAACTTCTATGACGGCGTTGACCTACAAGAAGCAACTGAGAGTGACAACGACACCCAAGACGCCGACAGCGAAGAAGACGCCAAAATTTTGCAAGCGCTAGAGTCCAAAGGTGCCTACTTGGCACGCGCAGGCAATTGCATGGGTTGCCACACCCAAGCTGGCGGCGAGCCTTATGCGGGGGGACGCGTTTTTGCAACCCCGTTTGGGCGCGTGTATGCCAGCAACCTCACGCCTGATGAAACCACTGGCATTGGCAAATGGAACACGCAACATTTTTGGCGTGCACTGCACCATGGGCGCTCGTACGACGGGCGTTTGCTCACGCCGGTGTTTCCCTACAACCACACCACGCTCATCACCCGTGACGATGCAGATGCATTGTTTGCTTACCTCATCAACTTACCGCCTGTTGAGCAGCATGTGCCTAAGAATGAATTGCGCTGGCCTTACGGCACACAAGTGGCGTTGGCGGTGTGGCGCAGTTTGAATTTCAAACCTGCCGAATTCAAAGCCGCTTCGCATCAATCGAACGAATGGAACCGAGGTGCCTATTTGGTGCAAGGCCTCGGGCATTGCGCAGCTTGTCACAGCACACGCAACGACATGGGTGCCACGGGGGCAGTCGACGATTTGCGTGGCGGCATGATGTGGGGCGCCAACTGGTATGCCCCTTCATTGTTGAACGACAAAGAAACGCAACTAGGCAGTACGCCCTTACTCGAAACCATGCGGTTGCTACAAACAGGGCATAACCAACACCGTTGGGTGACAGGCCCCATGAAGGAAGTGGTGCAGCACAGTTTGCAATATTTAACGCCTTCCGATTTGCGCGCGATGGCGGTGTATTTGCAAACCGAAACACAAAACCATTTGCCTACCAAATCGACATCGGCCAGCGCGCAAAATGCACAAGCCTTGGCGTGGCAAACATCGGTGTCTGCAGACTCAAGAAGCAATGGTGCCAAGTTGTATGTGCAACAGTGCGCCAATTGCCACGGTCAATATGGTGAAGGTTTGGAAGATGTCTATCCCGCCTTGGCACGCAATCAAGCCGTGACGATGACCAACCCCACCAACTTGGTGCAAAGTGTTTTGTATGGCGGCTTTTCGGTCAGCACGTCTGCACAACCTCGGCCCTATGGCATGCCGCCCTATGTGTTGGTCATGAGCGATGCCGACATCGCCGATGTGTTGACCCACATTCGACAACGCTGGGGCAACCAAGCGCCGCCAGTGAGCGAATTGGATGTGGCCAAAGTGCGCGGCGCTTCGTCCAAAATCAGATAAACGATAAAGTATGCGCATACACAGAAATAACAGGAGACACCCATGAGCGCCCCCCAAGGTTTTGACTTCACCAAATTTGTGCCCGGCTTTGACTTTCTGAAAAACCTCACGCCCGGTGCCAGCGGTACAGCAGCCGCACCGGGGTGGGTAGCACCCACGCTCGACCCTGAAGAGTTGGACAAGCGCATTCAAGAACTCAAAACCGTGCAGTTTTGGCTTGAGCAAAATGCCAAAGCCGTGGGGGCGACCATCCAAGCCTTGGAAGTGCAACGCATGACCTTGGCCACATTGAAGGGTATGAACATGAGCTTCAACGATTTGGCAGAGTCGTTGAAAGTCAAACCCATGCAAGACACTGAAGATGATGGGGCGCCTGCAAAAGCATCTCCTTTTCAGTTCAACACATCGTTCGATCAACCTGCTGCAAAAACCAAATCTGCCAGCAAACCGCGCAAGGCTGCACCGAAGAAAAAAACAGCTGGCACAGGAAAAAGCTCAGCAGCACAAACTGCAGCTGCAGTTGACCCATCTCATTGGTGGGGCGCGTTGACAGATCAGTTTCAACACATCGCCCACAAAGCCATGACCGACATGGCGCACACAGCGCAACAACATGCGGGGGCACCTAAGGCTGCCAAGGCATCGTCTAGCGCTGCTGCTTCCAGCGCAAAACCTGCGGCCAACCAAACAAAATCTGCCAGTGGTGCATCGAAGTCACCTGCCAGAAAAACAGCCGCCAAAAAAACAAGCACAAAATCGAAGCGATGAAACTTTTCCCCTACGGTCATGCCACTCACCCGCAATGGCGCATGGCCGCCGGTTTGGTGTTGGCGCAATTGCGCGCGCACATGGCCTTGCCTGAATACGCGAGTGCGCCACCTTTGGGTTTGATTTACATCACCGACCATTACGGCTCGCATGCACAAGACATATTAGATTTCTTCAGCAACGAATTGCCCGAAGTGACCGACTGGGCCGGCACTGTGGGCGTGGGCATTGCCGCCAACAATGTGGAGTACTTTGATGAGCCTGCACTGAGCGTCATGCTGTGCGACATTTCGCCCGAGCACTACCGTGTGTTCAGTGGTGTTGCACCGCTCAATGCGACGGGTCAGTTTGTGCCACACACTGCGTTACTGCATGCCGATGCACACACGCCCGATGTGCCCGATTTGATTGTTGAGTTGGCCCAACGCACCGCCAGTGGTTATGTGTTTGGTGGGCTCGCATCAAGCCGTGACGATGTGGTGCAGTTCGCATTGAAAGGCGACGGCAACATGGCTGGTCAAGGTCATGCCAAGGGTGTGTTTTATGGTGGCTTGAGTGGTGTGGCTTTTGATCAACAGGTGGACCTCATGTCACGCGTCACGCAAGGCTGTGCACCCATCTCGCCTGTGCACACCATCACGCAAGCAGAAGGCCATGTGGTGCTGATGCTCGACGATGAACCAGCACTCGATGTGTTGCTGCGCGACCTCGACATCAGTTTGGAGCAACCGCAACCTGCGTTGGCCAAAGTGCGCGCCACCTTGGTGGGTTTGTCTACGGTTGACCACGCGGCACCGAGCATCAAACGCACTGGTGAGTTTGACGATGCGGTGTTGGTGCGCCACATCATCGGCCTCGACCCTGCACGCCGCGGTGTCGCCATTGGGCAACCGGTGCAAGAAGGCACGCGGCTCACATTTTGTCAGCGCAATGCAGCAGCGGCCAAAGCAGATTTGATGCGCATTGGCGCAGAAATACGCGAAGCCTTAGAGCCCGAAGAAATGACCGCCGATTTGGCCGATGCGTTGGCCAACGACACCGAGGCACAACCGCATCCCGCACGCCGCATGGCCGGCGCGATTTATGTCAGTTGCGCTGGGCGCGGTGGCCCACACTTTGGCAGCCCCAGTGCTGAGTTGCAAATCGTGCGCCGTGCCTTGGGCGATGTGCCTTTGGTGGGTTTTTTTGCAGGCGGTGAAATCGCGCATCAGTCTTTGCATGGTTACACCGGTGTGTTGACGGTATTCACCACTGAAGCGACCGACGCTTGATATGCCCACACCGCGCACGTTGCATTTGCTCGATTCCATCGCGCTCATCACCCCAGAGATGGCTGACGGTGTGGTGGTCACCGGTTCACATGGTGGCACATCAGCTGCAAGTTTTGTGTTGGCGTTGTCGCATAAACCTTACGCAGTTTTTTTCAACGATGCGGGCATTGGCAAAGACGGCGCAGGCATTGCCGCCTTGGCCTTGATGCAAGAGGTGGGTGTCATCGCCGCGGTGTATGCCCACACCTCAGCGCGCATTGGTGACGCCAACGATGGTTGGCGCAACGGCATCATCATCCGTTGCAATGCGCTGGCGCAAGCAGCGGGTATTGCCTCAAACCAAACGGTGCATCAGGTGGTGAACCACATGGTGGTTTAAGTGAGCATTAAAGGGTTGGTGTAACTCACACCCCACGCGCGCGATCCTCGGCAAATTTCTTTCTGAACACACCAAAGTTGCCCGCGTCCAGTGCGTTACGCACTTCTTGCATCAGGTTCAAGTAGTAATGCAAGTTGTGAATCGTGGTCAACATGGGGCCGAGCATTTCACCGCAACGGTCTAAGTGGTGCAAATACGCGCGGCTGAAACCGCCGCTGACCGAACCATCCGCGCGTGTGTGACCGGCACAGGTGTAGCAACTGCAAGTGCTGTCGAGCGGACCGTGGTCTGCTTTGTGTCGCGCGTTGCGCAATTTCAAATCGCCAAAGCGAGTGAACAGTGTGCCGTTGCGCGCATTGCGTGTGGGCATGACGCAGTCAAACATGTCCACACCTTGCGCCACACCTTCCACCAAATCTTCAGGTGTGCCAACGCCCATCAAATAGCGCGGCTTGTGCGCGGGTAAACGGTGTGGCGTGTGCGCCATGATGTGCAGCATTTCGTCTTTGGGTTCGCCCACACTCACACCGCCCACGGCATAGCCTTGGAAATTCATATCCACCAACGCATCGAGCGACTCTTGTCGCAGGCTTTCATACATACCGCCTTGCACAATGCCAAACAAAGCGTTCGGGTTTTCCAAGCGCGCAAACTCTGCTTGGCTGCGTTTGGCCCAACGCAAACTCATTTCCATCGACGCGCGCGCTTCGGCTTGTGTGGTCAGGTGACCTTTGGTTTCGTAAGGCGTGCATTCATCGAGTTGCATCACGATGTCGCTGTTCAAAGTGGTTTGAATTTGCATGCTCACTTCAGGCGACATGAACAATTTGTCGCCATTCACGGGTGACGCAAAGGTCACCCCTTCTTCGGTGATCTTGCGCATCGCACCGAGCGACCACACCTGAAAACCACCGCTGTCGGTCAAGATCGGTTTGTGCCAACGCTCAAAGCCATGCAAGCCGCCAAAGCTTTGCATCACATCCAAGCCGGGGCGCATCCACAAATGAAAGGTGTTGCCCAAAATGATTTGCGCGCCCATGTCCTCGAGGCTGCGTGGCATCACACCCTTGACCGTGCCATAAGTGCCCACAGGCATGAAGATCGGTGTTTGCACCACACCGTGGTTGAGGGTGAGCGTGCCGCGTCGCGCATGCGTGCCCAAGTAACTGCCATCATTTGAAGGCGCGTCTGTTTTGAGTACATCAAACTTCAACATCTTTATGTCTTTCTTGTCAGAAGCATGGCATCGCCATAACTGAAAAAACGATAGCCCTGCGCAATCGCATGGCGATACAAGGCATGCATGTGGTCAAACCCCGCGAATGCACTGACCAGCATCAGCAGTGTGCTTTTGGGCAAATGGAAATTGGTGATCAACACATCCACCACTTTGAACTCAAAACCCGGCGTGATGAAAATATCAGTGTCACCTTCGGTTCGTTGTGACCGCGCCCAAGACTCCAGCGTGCGAATCGAAGTGGTGCCCACCGCCACCACGCGCCCACCGCGTTGTCGGCAATCGGCAATCGCTTGCAGCGTTTCAGTCGGAATGCTGTACCACTCGCTGTGCATGCGGTGCTCGCTGATGTTTTCCGTTTTCACTGGCTGAAAGGTGCCTGCGCCCACATGCAAAGTCACGCTCGCACGTCGCACACCGCTGGCTTCTAAATCGTGCAACACCCCTTCATCAAAATGCAAAGCCGCCGTTGGTGCAGCAGCAGCGCCTGGGTTTTTGGCAAACACAGTTTGATAACGGCGTTCGTCGTCGGCTGAATCGGTGTGGGTGATGTACGGTGGCAGCGGCACATGGCCGTGCTGTTGCATCAAAGTGTGAGGGTCGTCACTGAAAGCAAAGCGAAACAACTGACCGTTGTCGTCTGGCCAACGCCCCAACAGCGTGGCGGTGAAGCCGCCTTGTGCAGGCCCACCGGCCATTTGCAACACCGTGCCAACAGGTGGTTTTTTGCTCACCTTCATGTGGGCGACCACTTGGGGTTGTGACGCGTCTACCAACACCCGCTCGACCAACAGTTCGAGTTTGCCCCCCGTCGGCTTTTCGCCAAACAAACGTGCCTTCACCACTTGCGTGTCGTTGAACACCAGCAAATCACCGGCGCGCAACAGCGAAGGCAAGTCTTTGAAGATGCGGTCGATAGGTTTGGCCTCGCGGCCATCTAACAAACGCGAAGCACTCCGCTCGGCAGCAGGGTGTTGGGCAATCAAGGCCTCAGGCAATTCAAAGTCGAAATCGCTGAGTGTGTAGGTATGTGACATGTGCTTGAGGGCCGAACGGACCCGTTCCAAGAAAGTGGCGGGCCAACAAAGCCCGAGATGACGAAGGCACAATTGTCACATGCCTGCCGCCAAGCCCGCCAAAGTTGCTGAACAAAAACCCTTGTCCGCTCCGCAAAAAGCGTTGCGCAAACTTGGGTTGGTGCGCGACATCGACTTGGCCCTGCACTTGCCGTTTCGTTACGAAGACGAAACCCGCATCGTCAAACTGTCGGACACGCGTGACGGCGACACAGCGCAAATCGAAGCCACCGTGATCTCGTGCGATGTGGCCTACAAACCGCGCCGTCAATTGTTGGTGGTGGTTGACGATGGTTCAGATACCTGCACATTGCGGTTTTTCAGTTTCTACCCTTCGCAACAAAAAGCCCTGGCCGTGGGCACGCGTTTGCGCATTCGCGGTGAAGTGCGCGGAGGCTTCATGGGCCGCACCATGATGCACCCGAGTTTTCACACAGCAGGGGGAGAGTTGCCTCAAGCGCTCACACCCATCTACCCCACCTCGGCAGGTTTGCCGCAAACCTATTTGCGCAAAGCCGTGCACGGTGGCCTCACGCATGCTGCGCGCAAAGGTGCGTTTGCTGAAACCATTCCACAAGAACATTGGCCGATGTCTTTCAGCGGTGGTCTGCGCGGTATCAACCACACAGCAAGCGATGCCCCCCATGTTGCAAGCCATGCCAACACATGGCATTTAGAAAACGCCTTGCACTTTTTGCATCACCCCACACCCGATGTGTCGCTCGCGCAATTGGAAGACCGCACGCATCCTGCATGGCAACGCTTGAAGGCCGAAGAATTGTTGGCACAACAACTCTCGCAGTTGCAATCCAAACGCGAGCGCAGTTTGTTGCGTGCGCCGGCCTTGCCCACGCGAGCACAAGGTTTGCAAGAAAAATTGTTGGCTGTGCTCCCCTTCGATCTCACGGGTGCGCAGCGCCGAGTGGGCGAAGAAATCGCGCGCGACTTGCAACGCCAAGTGCCCATGCACCGTTTGTTACAAGGCGATGTGGGCTCTGGCAAAACGGTGGTGGCCGCACTCGCTGCAGCCATTGCGATCGACAACGGTTGGCAATGCGCCTTGATGGCGCCCACCGAAATATTGGCGGAGCAACATTTTAGAAAACTCATTGGGTGGTTAGAGCCTTTGCTCCAACCTTTGGGCAAGCGTGTGGCGTGGCTCACTGGCAGTCAAAAGAAAAAAGAACGCAACGATATGCTCGCGCTCATTGCCAGTGGCGAAGCCGCATTGGTGGTGGGCACCCATGCAGTCATTCAAGAGCAAGTGCATTTCAAATGCTTGGCCTTGGCCATCATCGACGAGCAACACCGCTTTGGTGTGGCACAACGCTTGGCCTTGCGCGAAAAAATGCATGGTTACATTGCAACGGCGCAGACGCAGAACAAATCAGCCAGCAAACAATCAGCGCCATCAGACAGCGCAGCTCAAGAGCCGCACATGCTCATGATGAGCGCCACCCCCATTCCGCGCACCTTGGCCATGAGTTACTACGCCGACCTCGATGTGTCCACCTTAGACGAGTTGCCCCCCGGGCGCACACCCATCGTCACCAAAGTCGTGTCAGATTCGCGCCGAGATGAATTGATCGAGCGCATCAAACATCAGTTGCAAGAAGGACGGCAGGTGTATTGGGTTTGCCCGCTGATTGAAGAAAGCGAAGCCCTCGACCTCACCAACGCCACCGAAACCCATGCGTTGCTGACGCAAGCGCTCAATACGCCTCAGCAAAGCGTGGTCCCTAAGCCTTCCAGTGCCACCAAAGCAAATGGGGCACCACATGCAACACAACCCCCTGTCATGGTCGGTCTCCTGCATTCACGCATGCCCCCCGCCGAAAAAAAAGCCGTCATGGCTTTGTTTGAAAGTGGACAAATGGGTGTGTTGGTCAGCACCACCGTCATCGAAGTGGGCGTGGATGTGCCCAATGCCTCGTTGATGGTGATCGAACACGCCGAACGCTTTGGCCTCAGCCAATTGCACCAGTTGCGCGGACGCGTCGGGCGTGGTGCGGCGGCGTCTGCTTGCGTGCTGATGTATGCCACTGGCGAGAACGGGCGCGTGAGCGAAACCGCGCGCGAGCGCTTGCGTGCCATGGTCGAAACCAACGACGGTTTTGAAATTGCCAAACGCGATTTGGAAATACGCGGCCCCGGCGAATTTTTGGGCGCGCGTCAATCCGGCGCGCCCTTGCTGCGCTTTGCCGATTTGGTCGAAGACGCCCTGCTGCTCGATTGGGCGCGTCAACTCGCCCCCCTCATGCTCGACCAATACCCCGAAATGGCGGAGCAGCATGTCACACGCTGGTTAGGTGGAAAATCGGACTACTTGAAAGCATGACACCATGACCCTCACCGAACTCAAATACATCGTGGCTGTGGCGCGCGAAAAACATTTTGGTCGCGCGGCAGATGCTTGCTTTGTCTCGCAACCCACCTTGTCGGTGGCCATCAAAAAATTAGAAGAAGAGCTCGATGTCAAACTGTTCGAGCGCAGTGCCAACGAAATCGCAGTCACTGCATTGGGCGAAGAAATCGTGCGGCAAGCACAAAGCGTGTTGGAGCAAGCGGCCAACATCAAAGAAATAGCCAAGCGCGGCAAAGACCCATTGGCCGGCCCCTTGAAGTTGGGCGTCATCTACACCATTGGCCCTTATTTGTTGCCCAGCTTGGTGCGTCAAGCGATAGCCAAAACACCGCAAATGCCGCTCATGCTGCAAGAAAACTTCACCGTGAAGTTGCTCGAAATGTTGCGCACTGGCGAGATCGATTGCGCCATCATGGCCGAGCCTTTTCCAGATACCGGTTTGGCCACCGCACCGTTGTATGACGAGCCTTTCATGGCCGCGGTACCCAGCACACACCCGTTCGCAGCGCTCAAAACCATCAGCGCGCAAGAATTGAAAAGTGAAACCATGTTGTTGCTAGGCAATGGCCATTGTTTCAGAGACCATGTGCTCGAAGTTTGCCCAGAGTTCGCGCGTTTTTCCAGCGATGCAGAAGGCATTCGCAAAAGCTTTGAAGGCTCGTCGCTTGAAACCATCAAACACATGGTGGCCGCTGGCATGGGCGTGACCTTGGTGCCGCGTTTGAGTGTGCCCAAAGACGCTTTAGAGGCGCCGGCCAAACGCAAAAAAAGCGAAGAAACCTATGTGCGTTATTTGCCCATCACCGATGGCAAAACAGATGCACCTCCCACGCGACGCGTGGTGTTGGCGTGGCGACGCAGCTTCACACGTTACGAGGCCATCGCAGCCTTGCGCAATGCCATTTACGCCTGCGAGTTGCCGGGCGTGCATCGGCTTTCTTGATCCACGTTTCAGGCTATGACCGATACACCAGCATCAGCGACTCGCCCTGTCTGGCAACACAAGTTGTCGCTCTACCTCGACCTCATCCGCTGGGATCGCCCCGCAGGTTGGTTGCTGTTGTTGTGGCCTTCGCTATCTGCGTTGTGGGTTGCTTGCGAAGGCTGGCCCGGTTGGCATTTCTTGAGTGTGTTTGTACTCGGCACCATCCTCATGCGCAGCGCAGGTTGTTGTGTCAACGATGTGGCCGATCGCGAGTTTGACAAACATGTCAAACGCACGGCGCAGCGTCCTGTCACCCGCGGCGCCCTGTCGGTGCGTGAGGCGTTAACTGTGGGTGCTGTGCTCGCATTGCTGGCATTTGGTTTGGTGCTCACCACCCATGCGGTGGCAGTGGCATGGTCGTTTGTGGGCTTGGCCGCCACCTTGGTCTACCCCTATGCCAAACGCCATGTGTCCATGCCGCAAGCGGTGTTGGGCATTGCTTTCAGTTTTGGCATTCCGATGGCGTTTGCGGTGGTGAACGGCGCGGATGTGGCTTGGCAAGACCTCCCTTGGCAAACATTGTGGCAATCGATTTGGCAAGCCGTCCCTCTGCAAGCGTGGGGTTTGATGGTGTTCAATTTGTTTTGGGTGTTGGCCTACGACACCGAATACGCCATGGTCGATCGCGACGACGATCTGCGCATCGGCATGAAAACCTCGGCCATCACCTTGGGTGAATGGGATGTGCGTGCTGTCATGTTGTTTTATGCGCTGTACTTGTTAGGTTGGTATGCGCTGTTGAGCCCACTCGGCCTTGGCGCACCGTGGCAAGTGGCCTGTGTGTTGGCTTTGGCGCAAGTGGTGTGGCACTACCGCCTCATCCGCGACCGTACCCGTGAGGGTTGTTTCAAAGCGTTTCGACTCAACCATTGGTTGGGCGCGACTTTGTTTATGGGCGTTGCTTTGGGCTTTGCAATGCGTTGATGCGCTTTAACGCTTTGTCATGTGTGATCTGACAGGTGCCAACAAAAACCACAACGCATCAGCAAATTTACGCCATAAAAAAAGACCGCCAAAGACGGTCTTTTTTATGTCGCCAATCGTTTGTGAAAACATGGCGGTTGAGTGAGCGCGTGGCAATTACAAATGCCACCGCCTCATCAGCGTTTGGCTTTTTTAGACTTTTTCTTTTTCGCTTTTTTCTTCTTGGCTTTTTTAGCGGCTTTCGAAGGTGCGGGTGCGGCGTTGTCTGCCGGTGCTACCGCGGGCGCGGCCTGCGCTGCAGGTGCAGCTTGTGTGGCAGGCGCCACATTTTGTGCCTGACCTAGTGTGGGAATTGCCAAAGCGGCGACTGACAACAAAGAGAGAAGCAGTTTGTTCATGAGACTTCAGAAAATTGAAAACAGGTGAATTGTCGCATTTTGTGTGTGGGTATTGCGAGCAGCACGGTGCTTTTTGCGAGCCATCACCTCAAGAAAAAAGCGCGACCAGTGAATTGCACAAACTATCGCGCCTGTCCGCGACTATTGAGTGGGCTACAACCCAACCACACAATTCACGCCCCAAACTCATCCCCCAAGCTCTTGGCGCGTTGCCGTGCCGCTTCCAGCGCCGCTTGAAACAATTCATCCACTTTGCTAGCCTGCATTGAGGTGATGGCCGCGTAGGTCGTGCCGCCCTTGGATGTCACACGCTCCCGCAGCACCGCGGGGGAATCGCTGGCGCTACGCGCCAACTCAGCGCTGCCCACAAATGTGCCCACCGCCAATTGGTGTGCTTGCGCTGGCGTGAGGCCCATGCGAACCCCAGCTGCCACCATCGCCTCGATGAAATAAAACACATACGCAGGGCCAGAACCAGAAATGGCGGTCACCGCATCTAACAAAGGTTCGTCATTCACCCACACCGATTGACCCGTGGTGGCCACCACTTGCGCCACCCATGCGCGATCAGTGGCACTGACACTGGCGCGGGCAAACAAGCCCGTTTGACCCAGCCCCACCAGCGCGGGGGTGTTGGGCATGGCGCGCACAATGCGCTCGCTGCCCAACCACTGGGCCAAGCTGTCGCTGCGAATGCCCGCCGCCACACTCAAATGCAGCGCTTCAACGCAAAACGGCCCAGCTTGCGCGGCGGCTTCTTTCATATTTTGTGGCTTCACTGCCCAAACCACCAGCCCGGCTTGGGCCAATTCAGGCCCGGCTTGCGCCAGGGTGTGCACCTTGAACTGCGCTTGCAGCTTGTCACGGGCGGCCTCAAACGGCTCCACCACCCAAATTGAGCTGGCGGGGGTACCCTGCTGAATCAGCCCGCCCAAAATGGCGCTGGCCATGTTGCCGCCGCCGATGAAAGCGAGGTTGTGAGGGGGGGCTTGAAGGGGTTGGTGGGGGTTGGAAGAGCTTGTAGACATGGCCGAATTGTCCAATATTTGCCGGATCGTGCCAAAAATGTTGACGGCGGCTAAAAAAGTGTGGCATAATCTGCGGCTCCGCTTAAAAAGGCGGGGTAAATCTGCCCCAAGTTGAAGCACTGCGAATGGTTCGCGTGTGGATGACGGGCCCAAGACTGATTGGTGCTTTTGGCTGATCGCTGGCGTTGTCGCCAGACGAGCAAACCACAGGCTTCAATGCAAGTTGGGAATATTTGAAATGATCCAGACTGAATCTCGGTTAGAGGTCGCCGACAACACCGGCGCGAAGTCCGTTTTGTGCATCAAGGTGCTCGGCGGTTCTAAGCGTCGCTATGCAAGTGTTGGCGACATCATCAAAGTGAGCATCAAAGAAGCCGCTCCGCGTGGCCGCGTCAAAAAAGGCGAGGTCTACAGCGCTGTGGTGGTTCGTACTGCCAAAGGCAT
>JBEGOM010000055.1:0-13694 GCA_041181985.1 Pseudomonadota bacterium
TGGCAAATTTTTTGCTTGAGTGTCGGTAACCCATCTGTTTGGAGAACCTCATGCAAG
This sequence comes from Pseudomonadota bacterium, assembly GCA_041181985.1. Lineage (GTDB taxonomy): Bacteria > Pseudomonadota > Gammaproteobacteria > Burkholderiales > Burkholderiaceae_C > Limnohabitans. Next base: position 58 of record JBEGOM010000055.1, read on the forward strand.
TGATTCATCGCATCGAACCCATCAAAACCAAAAACGCTGACAAGTGCCAGAGCTGCACCTATGTGTTGCGCTCTGAAAGTTCAGACACCTCATTGCGTTGCGGTTATGCGTATTACCAAGAAAAGCCCGCATTTAGAAAAGTGGTGCGCTTGGACCGTTACTTCAAGGTCGAGGCCAACGAAGGTTGCTACAACTGGAAGCAACGCAGCATCAGCGTGCTAGAGACTTACCAAAAGGTCAAGCAAGGCATGTTGCCCGCGATGGCGATGGCTTGAAGCCATCAAGTTTGCAGATAAATTTTTTGCAGCAAACGCGTGAGCGTTTTGCGCTCGGCGGCTGTCAGCGATTGGGTGGCACTCAGGTCAGACGACGCTGACACTTCTTCTGCCGCCGCCACCAAGGTGTCGCCTTTGTCGGTCAGCGACAAACCAATCGCGCGCCCATCGGTGGGGTGGGGCTTGCGCACAATCAAGCCGCGTTTTTCAAACTGTTTCAAGATCACCACCAAGTTGGGTGGCAAGATGTTCAATGCCGCGCACAACTGACGCGAGGTGATGCCCGGGTTGTGTCGAATGAGCGAAAGCACCGAAAACTCAGCGGGTCGCAAATCGAATTCCGCCATGTTTTGCATGAACGCGCCAATGATGTGCAAAGCCGCACGGCGGGTGTTGTAGCCCAGAAGAGCTTCTAAGTGTGCGGTGTGCAGTTCTTCGGACATGGCTTCACATCAAACGGTGGCGTCCGCAAACTGTTGTTCAATCAAGGTTTTGCGCATGCCAAATTCGGGCAACACCCACGCACGCAATGCTTTTGCTGGTGTTGACCAACGCGCATTTTGCTGTGGGTTGGCCTCTTCGATGCGCACCCAACTCCACGCGAGCAACGCCATGGCGGCCATGCGCAAATAGTCGCCTGCAATCCAACTCAAGGTGATGGCCCCATCGTTGCGCGTGCTGACTTGCACAGCTTGTTGCGTGACGGCGTTGAGTTGGTCAAACAAATCGTTCACTTGGCTTGTGTGTGCGTTACCAGCGGGCAGGGCGGCAGACAATTCGTGCAACATGGCTTGCAAGCTTTGACCGTTGTCAGCCAACACTTTGCGCATCAACAAATCGATGGCTTGAATTTCGTTGGTGCCTTCGTAAATCATGGCGATGCGTGCATCGCGCACATTTTGTTCAACGCCCCATTCGCTGACATAGCCATGGCCGCCAAACACTTGCAAGCAATCGCTCGCGCCATGAAAGCCTTGTTCGCTGCATGCTGACTTCAAAATGGGCGTGATCAAAGCGCACCAGCGTTGCGCTGATGCGCGCTTGGCCGCATCTGGATGGTGTTTGGCAATGTCGAGGGCCAAACCGGTTTCGTAGGCCAACACGCGCGAGCCGTCTACCCACGCGCGTTGCGTGTCCAAAATGCGTTTGACGGCGGGGTGCTCGATGATCAAATCCACCGGTTCGCCTTTCACGCCCGCAGGTTTGGGCGCGCGCATTTGGCGGCGTTCGTGTGCATATTCATTGGCTTTTTGCCAAGCGGCGTCGAGCAAACCCACGCCTTGCAACGCAACATGCAAACGCGCGGCGTTCATCATCACAAACATGGCGTTCAAACCGCGGCCCACTTCGCCCACCAACCAACAACGCGCTTCGTCAAAGCGCATCACGCAGGTGGGGCTGCCGTGAATGCCCATTTTTTCTTCGATGCGTTCGCAATGCACCGCGCTGCGTGTGCCGTCGGCATAAAACTTGGGCACCAAGAACAGCGACAAACCTTTGGGCCCGGCAGGTGCATCGGGCAAACGCGCCAACACCAAATGCACGATGTTGTCGGTGAGGTCATGTTCACCGCTCGAAATAAATATTTTGGTGCCACTCACCAAATAAGTGCCATCGGCTTGGGGCACAGCCTTGGTTCTCGCCAACCCTAAATCGCTGCCAGCGTGAGGCTCAGTCAAACACATGGTGGCTAACCATTCACCACTGCCTACTTTCGTCAAAAACTCTTCTTTCAATGCATCGCTGGCGTGGTGCTTGATGCATTCATATGCACCATGCAAGATGCCGGGTGCCATGGTCCAACCGTGATTGGCTGCGGACAACCATTCGTACAACACGCTTTCCAATACCGCGGGCAAGCCTTGGCCGCCATCGTCAGGCGCGGCGCTCAAAGAGGCCCAACCTGCTTGCCAAAACGCTTGGTATGCGTCTTTGAAACCTGGCGGCATGGTGACCTGACCCGCTTTGAATTGCGCGCCCACTTGATCGCCCACAGCGTTGAGCGGTGCGATTTGTTCGGCAATGAATTTGCCCGCTTCGTCGAGCACTTGGGTCATCAAGTCGGCGTCGACTTCTGAGAAGTTGGGCAACTCAGCAATGCGCGTGGGTGCATGCAACACATCGTTCAAAATGAATTGAACATCATCGAGGCGGGGTTGGTAGTGGCTCATGGTGTTAGGCGTTCAATCGTTGCGAGGGTGCATGGGTGCAAAGCGTTAAATAAAAGTGATGAAACTCAAGCAGCTTTGCGAGCTGCGCCCAAATAGGTGTCGATCACGCGCGGGTCTTGTGCCAACTCTGCAGCGGGGCCGTGCAAGCTGACTTCGCCCATCTCGAGCACATAGCCGTGATCGGCGACGGCTAACGCTGCGCGTGCGTTTTGTTCGACCAACACAATCGTCACGCCGGTTTGACGCAAGCTCTCAATGATGCTGAAAATTTCTTTCACGATCAGCGGTGCCAAACCCAAGCTCGGCTCATCGAGCATCAGCACTTCGGGGCGCGACATGAGCGAGCGACCCACAGCCAACATTTGGCGTTCACCACCAGACAATGTACCCGCCAATTGCAAGCGGCGTTCTTTCAAGCGCGGAAACAAGCTGTACACATCGTCAATGCGCTGGCGCCATTGCGCATTGCCCAAACGCATTTGGCGAAAGCCGCCGAGCTCTAGGTTGTCTTCCACCGTCATGGTGCCAAACAGTTCGCGCTTTTCAGGTACCAAGGCAATGCCCATCAATACGCGTTCTTCCAGTGTGAGTTCGCTGATGTTTTCGCCGTTGTAATACAGAGCGCCTTGGGTGGGCAGCAAACCCATCAAGCCATTGAGCAGGGTGGACTTGCCAGCGCCGTTGGGGCCAATGACAGTGATGACTTGGCCTTTGTTGGCTTGCAAATTCAAACCGTGCAGCACTTCGGCTTTGCCGTAGCCTGCGCGTAAATCTTGGATGTCGAGCAATGGTTGTGACATGACAGACCTCAATGTTCGGTGCCCAAATACGCAGCGCGCACTTCTGGGCTTTGTTGAATGGCTTCGGGTGTGCCTTGGGTGAGCAGGGTTCCAAATTCCATCACCACCAGGTGGTCACACACTTGCATGACCAAGTCCATGTCGTGTTCGACCAGCAAGATGCTCACACCTTCATCGCGCAGTTGACGCAACACATCGGCCAAGGCTTGTTTTTCTTTGTGACGCAAACCCGCCGCAGGTTCGTCGAGCAACAACAGGGCAGGGTCAGCACACAAAGCGCGTGCAATTTCCATCAAACGCTGCGGGCCCATGGCCAAGTTGCCTGCTTGTTCGTGCAACAAATGACCAATGCCAATGCGTGTGAGTTGGCGCTGTGCTTCTTTGAACAACCGTTGTTCTTCGGCTTGGTTGGTGCGCAGCAAACCAGACACCACACCTTCGTGACCTCGGCTGTACGCACCCATGGCCACATTTTCAAGCACTGTCATGTCGGGAATCATCTTCACGTGTTGGAATGTGCGCGCCATACCGCGTCTTGCGATGTCGCGTGAAGGCAAACCGCTGATGGTTTCACCGCGGTATTGCACGCTGCCAGAGGTGAGAGGCAACACACCCGTGATCAAGTTGAAGGTGGTCGATTTGCCTGCACCGTTGGGGCCAATCAAACCCACAATTTGACCTGCGTTGATTTGAAAGCTGATGTCGTTCACGGCCACCAAACCACCAAACTCTTTGCGCACAGCTTGCACATCGAGCACCAACTCACCGCGCGCAGGTTTGCTGCGTTCTTCTAAATGGTCAGCATCGCCCCAGTCTTCTTGGCGGTTGCTGCGTGGCATGTGCTTGGCTACCAAAGACCACAAGCCATCGGGCAAATATTTCAGCACCAGCACCAAGGCAATGCCAAACACAATCACTTCGTAGCTGCCACTGGTGCCAATGAGCTTGGGCAACAACACTTGCAGTTGGTCGTCCATCAATTTGATGATGCCTGCACCCACCACGGCGCCCCACACATAGCCCACACCACCGACTACGGCCATGAACAAATACTCAATGCCCATTTTCAAACCAAAGGCCGATGGGTTGACGGTGCGCTGGAAGTGCGCCATCAACCAACCGGCAATAGAGGCGAGCAAAGCAGCCAAGACAAAGATGATGACTTTGTAACGGAAGGTGTTGATGCCCATGGCCTCAGCCATTTGGGTGCCGGTCTTGAGCGAACGGATGGCGCGTCCTGCGCGTGAGTCGAGCAGTTGCGTGAAGCACAAAGCCGCAGCGATCAAGATCAACCAAGTGAGGACAAAAAACGCACGGCCTTGGCCGATGTCAAACTCGCTAATCGATAAACTTTTCAGTCCCAACAAACCATCGTATTTGCCCAATGCATCCAAGTTGCCCATGAGGTAGTACAGCGACAAACCCCACGCAATGGTGGCCAAAGGCAAATAGTGGCCTGACATGCGTAGCGTGATGACACCGACGATCAATGCACTCAAACCGGTCAGGCCCAAACCCACCAACAAGGTGAGCCAGGGTGACAGGCCCAAGTTCAACGTGAGCCATGCGGTGGTGTATGCCCCAATGCCTACGAACGCGGCTTGACCAAACGAGGTCAAACCTGCCACACCAGTGAGCAACACCAAACCCAAACAGGTGAGGGCGTACAAACCGATGTAGTTGAGTTGAAAGATCCAAAAATCAGGCAGTGGCAGCACTGCCACGATGGGCACCAAGGCAAACAAAGTCACCCATTTGAATTTTGCAAAGAGGTGTGTCATGTCAGTGCTCCTCGTCCGAATGACCGCTGGTGAGCGAACGCCACAACAAAATCGGCAAAATCAAAGTGAACACAATCACTTCTTTGAACGCGCTGGCCCAGAACGAACCAAACGACTCGACCACGCCGACAAACAACGCACCGACCATCGCACCGGGGTAACTCGACAAACCTGCCACCACAGCGGCGACAAAACCTTTGAGGCCAATCAAAAAGCCGGAGTCATAAAACACGGTGGTGGTAGGGCCAATCAACAAACCCGACACCGCACCGATGAGCGCGGCCATCATGAAGGTGAGTTGACCCGCCGTGTGGGTGGAGATGCCCATCAAACGCGCACCGGTACGGTTGACCGCGGTGGCACGCAAGGCTTTGCCAAACAATGTGCGTTCAAAGAACAACCACAGCAGCACAATCAATGCAAACGCGGTGGCAAAAATGATGATGGTTTGGCCGGTGAGGTTCACAGGCCCCAAGGTCATGTTCTCACCCCAAAACGCGGGGTTGCGAAAACCCTCCGCACCAAAGAACAACAAACCCAAACCGGTCATGGCAAAGTGCACACCGACCGACACAATCAACAGCACCAAGGGTGTGGCGTCTTCCAACGATTGGTAGGCCACGCGATACACCAAGGGGCCAAAGGTGGTGACCAACGCCACGCTGATGAGCGCTTGCACCACCAAAGGAAATTGTTGTGGCGCAGCCCAAATGGCCACACCTGAAATGACACACGGAAACAACAATGTTTTGAACGCAGCGCGTATGCCTGCAGAGACATTTCGGTCATGTTGCCAACGGCTCACCAATTCCATGATGCTGGCCACACCGGCCAAGATCAACAGCAACCACACCGTGCCGGGCACTTTGCCGGTTTGCAAAATGGCCAAGGTCAATGCGCCATAAGCAACAAACTCGCCTTGAGGAATGAAGATCACGCGCGTGACGGTGAACACCAAAACGGTGGCCAAACCGAGCAAGCTGTAAACAGCGCCATTGGTCACGCCGTCTAACAACAAAATGCTGGCAATTGAAAAGTCCATGGGAATGGGCCTCGTTCAAAAAACTAAACTTAAAAAAAGCGCGATGACACCTTGTGTGCCATCGCGCATCAGGTGGTGCGATTACTCGACCTTGAACTTGCCGTCCACCACTTTCAGCATCACACCTGTTTCCATGGTGTAACCCCAATGGTCGTCTTTGGTCCAGTTCATCACGCCGTGTGCAAACACGGTACGGCCCATGGTTTCCAAACCGTCACGCACAGCAGCGCGGAACTCTGGTGTGCCGGGCTTGGCTTTTTTCAGCGCAGCAGGCAACACTTTTTCCATGGTGACTTGGAAGTCATACGAGTGACCCGCAAACTGGTTGCGTGTGCCTGCGCCCATCAACTTTTCGTACTCCTGCACGAAATTGATGGCCACTTTTTTGGAGGGATGGCTGTCAGGCAATTGCTCAGCAATCACAGCAGGGCCAGACACCACAAAGGTGCCTTCGGTGGCTTTACCGCCTACGCGCATCAAGTCTTGTGTGGCTGCGGCGTGTGTTTGGTAAATCTTGCCTTTGTAGCCGCGTTCCACCAAGCCCATTTGAGGCATGGCTGCACCGCTGCCAGAAGCCACCACCAAAATCGCATCGGGGTTGGCGGAGTTCAATTTCAATGCTTGGGGTGTGACGCTGGTGTCAGAGCGTGCAAAACGCTCGACACCCACCATCTTGATGCCGGCTTTGTCAAGCAAAGGTGTGATCTCTTTCAACCACTGTTCGCCATACGCGTCGGTGTAGCCCAAGAAGCCCAAGGTTTTCACACCTTGCTTTTTCATGTGCTCGACCACAGCGTGGCCCATCACCGTGTTGGACTGTGGCAAGCGGAACACCCACTTGTCCTTGCCAGGTGGCAAGCCCACAGGTGAGCCAGCAATTTGAACGGTGCCTGCTTCGGTTGCGATGTCGCTCATGGCAGCCGCCACAGCGGTGATGCATGAACCAAAAATCACATCGACTTTGTCTTCGGTCACAAAGCGGCGTGCATTGGCAGCACCTTTGCCTGGGTCGGTGGCGTCATCCAAGATCACCAAATTGACTTTCTCGCCACCAATGGTTTTGGGGAAGAGTTTCAATTGGTTTTGCATGGGAATGCCCAAGCCCGAACCAGGACCAGTCAAGGCCAAGCTCACACCGATGTTGATGTCCGCCAATGCTGCACCGCTGGCCATCACTGCGATGGTGGCGGCGAGTAGGTTTTTTTTCAGTTTCATGGTTGTCTCCTTAGGGGTAAAAAACAGGGGGGGTAAAAAAGATCAACTGCACATCGCTTTGATGTCAGCTGGAACGGGAATCGCTTTGATGCGGTCTGGGTCATCGGGGTGCTTGATGCAAAACGCGCGGGTTTCAATGCCTTCGCACAACACCACATCGCCACGCATGACCACATGCTTTTGCAACACCACTTTGTCGCGCCACTCCAAAATGCTGGTGTGTATTTGCAGTGTTTCGCCGTAGGTGGCGGGGCGCATGAATTTGGTGTTGATCTCGAGCAACGGTGTGCCGATGATGCCCGTGGTTTTGACCAACTCGCGCCAAGGGGGCACGCCGCACTTCATGAAAAAATTCAACGAAGAAGCGTCCATCCATTTTGAGAAGTTGGGGAAGAACACAATGCCGGCGGGATCGCAATCGCCAAACATCACTTGCACTTCGTATACAACGGTTTTGCTCATCGGGGGCCTTCAAATCAACGCGGTGCCATGCGCAAGGCACCATCGAGGCGAATGACTTCGCCGTTCAAATGTGAATTGCTGACGATATGCGCTGCGAGCTGTGCAAATTCTTCGGGTTTACCCAAGCGTGAGGGGAAAGGAATGGACGCTGCCAACGACTGCTGCACCGGTTCAGGCAAAGTTTTCATCAGCGGTGTGGCAAACAAACCCGGTGCGATCGTGCACACGCGAATGCCGTGTTGTGCCAAGTCACGCGCCATGGGCAAGGTCATGCCCGCCACGCCTGCTTTGGAAGCGCTGTAGGCTTGTTGACCCACTTGTCCGTCAAACGCTGCGACCGATGCGGTGAACACCATGGCACCGCGTTCGCCGTCTTCTAACGGTTCGAGCTTGGCACACGCAGCAGCAAACAAACGCGCAGCGTTGTAGGTGCCGATCAAGTTCACATTCACCACTTTGGCGAAGTCTTCTAAGGGCGCTGCGTTGCCGTCTTTGCCGACCACGCGTTTGGCCGTGCCAATGCCGGCAATGTGCATCAACATGCGCGCGGGGCCATTCGCGGCGGCGGCTTGATCAATCGCATGCTGCATGCTGTCAGGTTGTGTCACATCGCACGCAATGGCAATGGCGCTGCCTTTTCCATGTGCGGCTTCAATCTCTGAGGCCACGCGTTGTGCGTTTTCTAAATTCAAATCGAGCACCGCCACTTTGGCGCCGAGACGCGCCAACTCGCGTGCTGTGGCTTCACCTAAGCCTGATCCAGCGCCAGTGACCAATGCGGCATGTCCTTGAATGTTCATGGTGCTTTCCTGTTTTTTATTGGGGCTTGATGATGTAGTGCAACGCATCGGCATGCAGCTTGTCGACCGTGTCAGCACGGTGCGTCAACACCGCGCGTTGGTTGATCGAACCTTTGTCGGTGATTTCACCTTTGTCGATCGTCGGTGGCTCTGACAGCAAACACAAACGCGCAATGCGGTTGGCACTACCCGTGGCTGTGCTTGCCAATTCATTCACCACTTTTTGAAAGTGCGCCAACACAGGGGTTGATGACAAAACATCGGCCAAAGGTGCGTCAGCGGCTAACCCACTCAGGGTGCGCACTGCAGCGGTAGGGAACACCATGGCGCCCACTTCTTTCATGTTCAAACCAGTCAACACCACATCTTGAATGTAGGGCGCACCTGCTGCAATGATCTTGCCGCGCAAGGGGCCTACGCTGACAAAGGTGCCGGTGGAGAGTTTGAAATCTTCAGCAATGCGGCCGTCAAATTTCAAGCCCAAATGCACATCGGTTTCGTCAATCCATTTCACAGCGTCGCCGGTGCAAAAGAAACCTTCCTCATCAAACGCTTCCGCTGTTTCTTTCGGCGCACGCCAATAACCGGGTGTGATGTTGGGGCCGCGGTAACGCACTTCGGTTTTGCCTTGCATGTCCACCAACTTCAATTCCAAACCGGGGGCGGGCACACCTAAGTCACCCGCGCGCACATTCGGGTTGGTCACAAAAATACCAAAGGGGCCGCTTTCAGTCATGCCCAAGCCGGTGGTCATGACAATGCGTTCGCCAATTTCACGCTCTTGGCTTTCGTACAAACTGTCCCAAATGGGTTGTGCCAACGCAGCACCTGCGTAAAAGAACATCCGCACGCGTGACAACAAGTTTTTACGCAAAGCGTCATCGGTTTTCATCGCGTTGGCGATGGCTTCAAAACCAGTGGGTACATTGAAATACACCGTGGGTGCAATTTCGCGCAAGTTGCGCAGGGTTTCGTGCATCAAGGCTGGCGTGGGTTTGCCATCGTCAATGTAGAGCGAACCACCGTGGTAAATCACCATGCCAAAGTTGTGATTGCCACCGAAGGTGTGGTTCCAGGGCAACCAGTCGACCAACACCAAAGGCTCTTCGGCCAACACGGGCATTGACTGCGTCATTTGCTGTTGGTTGGCACACCACAAGCGTTGGGTGTTGATCACCGCTTTGGGCATTTTGGTGGAGCCGCTGGTGAACAAAAATTTCGCAATCGTGTCTGGGCCGGTGGCGGCCATGGCTTGGTCCACCGCAGGTGTCACAGGTGTGTTGCACAAGTCGGCGAAGCGGGTGATCGTGCGACCTGCCACATCGCCTTCATGCATCACCACTTCCATGTCTTGGCCAACTGCTGCAGCAATGGCTTTGGCATAGCGTGCGTCAGAGGCAAACACCAAACCAGGTGTGACCGTGTTGAGCACATGTTTGAGTTTGTCGTAATCGACGCTGATCAACGAGTAGGGTGGTGACACGGGCACATACGGCACACCGGCGATCAAACATCCCAAGGCCATCATCGCGTGCTCAATGCTGTTTTCGCTCAAGATGGCCACTGGTTTGTCGTTGTTCAAACCGCGGTTGATCAAGCCTTGTGCAATGTGACGCGCAGTGGTCCACGCCTCTTGGTAAGTCACATGACGCCAATCGCCCAAACTGCCATCGGCTTGCTTCACACGGCGTGCCACAAAGGTGCGCTCGGGTACGGTTTGCGCCCACTGTTTCAAACGGTCGGTGATGCGCTCAGGATACGCCTGCAGTGCTTGATCAGCTTTCAAATAATGCGTGCCGGCAGCGCCGTCGCGCAATTGCACGCGGGTCACACCAAAGCGAAGGGGGCGAAATTTGGCAGTCGTCATGGGTGTCTCCAGAGCTCTTTTATTGCAGCGCTTGTGTGCTTAGCTTTTTTGAACTTTGCCAGCGCGACCTTCCAAGAAGTCACGCACGCGTTGCTTGGCTTCAGGTGCTGCTTGTGCAATCGAAGACATCAAGGCCTCGGTCAAGAAACCTTGGTCAGCCGGTTGTTCTGCAATGCGCGGCAGGGCGTGCATCAACGCGTAGTTGGTCAGTGGTGCATTGGTGGCAATGCGTTGTGCCAATTCAAACGCTTTGTCAAACGCGGTGCCGTTGGGCACGAGGTATTGCGCAAAACCCAAACGCTCGCCATCGACGGCGTTGTACACGCGGCCAGTCATCATCATGTCGGTCATGCGCGACACACCAATCAAACGTGGAATGCGCACCGAGCCACCTCCGCCCACAAAAATGCCGCGTGAGCCTTCGGGCAAAGCGTAAAAAGTGGTGTCATCGGCCACGCGAATGTGGCAAGCACTGGCCAATTCCAAACCGCCACCCACCACCGCACCATGCAAGGCCGCCACCACGGGCACGGGGCCGTATTGCAAACGCTCGAGCGCCACATGCCAGCTGCGTGAATGGTGCATGCCTTGGCCAGCATCGCGTTCTTTGATCTCACTCAAATCGAGGCCAGCGCAAAAATGTTCACCGTCACCATCGATCACCGCAGCGCCTGCGTTCTCAGGCATGTTCTCGAAAATTTTGCGGATCGAGGCCACCAAGCTGTCGCTCAAGGCGTTGCGTTTGGTGGGGCGGGTCAGGCGAATCACAGCAATGTTGCCGCGCATTTCGAAATGGATGTCTTGGGTGCTGAGGTTCATATCGTGTTTGAATAAAAGGATTCGGGTTGACGCGGTTGCTTTTTTTGTTAGGATGAATTATGGTTATGAAAGATAACTAAATGATCGGGACTAACCCTAGTCCACCAGCCCGCAAAAAACACCGTTGCCTTCTACATAAAGAGACTACCTATGGATTACAAAAACCTCATCGCCATCGACATCCATACCCACGCCGAAGTGAGCTGTCGCAACCCGTTTGACAACTACGGCGAGGAATACGACCGTGCGGCCGACAAATTCTTTGGCTCAGACCGACGCCCCACGATCGACGAGACCGTGGCCTATTACCGCGAGAGAAAAATTGGTTTGGTCATGTTCACGGTGGACAGCGAATCACAACTCGGTCGCCGTCGCATTCCCAACGAAGAAATTGCAGACGCTGCCAAAGCCAACAGCGACATGATGATTGCGTTTGCCAGCATCGACCCGCACAAAGGAAAAATGGGCGCACGCGAAGCAGAGCGACTCATCAAAGAGGATGGCATCAAAGGTTTCAAGTTTCACCCCACAGTGCAGGGCTACCACCCCTACGACAAAATGGCATGGCCCATTTATGAAGTGATCAACCATTACAAACTGCCCGCCATTTTTCACACCGGTCACAGCGGCATTGGCAGCGGCATGCGTTGCGGTGGCGGCTTGCGTTTGGCCTACAGCAACCCCATGCACTTAGACGATGTGGCGATTGATTGGCCCGACATGCAAATCGTCATGGCGCACCCCAGTTTTCCCTGGCAAGACGAAGCGCTGAGCGTAGCCACGCACAAGCCCAATGTGTGGATTGACTTGTCGGGTTGGAGCCCAAAATATTTCCCCAAGCAACTCATTCAATACGCCAACACCTTGTTGAAAGACCGCGTGTTGTTTGGCAGTGACTATCCGCTCATCACGCCCGAGCGTTGGATGAAAGACTTCGAAGTGGCGGGCTTCAAACCCGAAGTCATGCCTGGCATCCTGAAAGACAACGCGGTGCGTTTGTTGGGCTTGGACAAACAGGCTGAAAAATAACCTTAAAAAAATACGAGCGAAACCTGTGCGACATGAAGCGGTGTTGGCAATCAAGGACAATCATGTGATTGCTAACACCTTCAGGAGTTTCTTCATGTTGTTTCGCCGTTCATTGCTGCTGGCCGCCACTCTTTCAATCGTGGCATCGATGGCGCACGCACAAAACTACCCCAGCAAATCACTGCGCATCGTGGTGCCGTTTGGTGCGGGTGGTGTGGCTGATCTGACCGCGCGCACTGTGGCGCAAAAAATGTCAGAAGGTTTGGGGCAGGCGGTGGTGATCGAAAACCGTCCCGGTGCCGGTGGCATCGTGGCCGCAGAAACTGTGGCCAAAGCCGAGCCCGATGGTTACACTTTGTTGTTGATGTCGAACGCCAACGCGGTGAGTGCTGGTTTGTTCAAAACCTTGCCGTTCGATCCTGTGAAAGACTTCACACCCGTGTCACTCATGGGCACCTTCGATTTGGCCATCGTCACCAGCGCCGAATCGCGTTTCAACACCTTGCCTGAATTGTTGGCATGGGCCAAAGCCAACCCTGGCAAGTTGAATGTGGGCAGCATCAACATTGGCAGCACACAACACCTCACGGCTGAGTTGTTCAAATCAGCAGCAGGGCTTGACGCACAAGTGGTGCCTTTCAACGGCACGCCCGCTGTCATCACAGCGTTGCGCGGTGGGCAAATCGATGTGGCGGTTGAAGTGTTGAGCCCTGTCATGCCGCAAATCAAAGGCGGTGTGCTCAAAGCCTTGGCCGTGACCGGTAACCAACGCAATGCTGCTTTGCCCCAAGTGCCGACCGCCAAAGAGTCTGGCGTGCCTAACTTGCTGTCCTCATCTTGGAATGGTTTGGGCGTGCCCGCCAAAACACCTGCAGCGGTGGTGGAGCGTTTGAACAAAGAAGTCAACGCCGCGTTGCAAAACCCAGCTGTGAAGCAAAAACTGCTCGAGCTGAATGTGACGCCTTATGGAACCACGCCTGCGCAAGCGCAAGATTGGTTGCAGAGTGAAATCAAACGTTGGGGCGATGTGATTCAAAAAGCTGGCATTCAAAAACAATAACGCACACCGTCACGCCAACTGCGGCAACCCATATCGCGCATGCTCAACATTCTTACTATCACCGGGCCCATCTACATCGCCATCGGGCTCGGTTACACAGCCACGCGACGCGGGTTTTTCAGCAAGGCTGACACACAAGCCCTTGGGCGTTTTGTGATGTATTTCGCTTTGCCGGCCATGCTGTTCAATGCTTTGGCGCAACGGCATTTTGAAGATGTGTTGCATGCAGGTTTTTTGTGGGCCTATGGTTTGGGGTCGCTCTTTGCCTTTGTGTCGGCTTTCACCATTTGGCGCACCGTGCGTCACAAAGGCGTGA
>JBEGOM010000056.1:0-12707 GCA_041181985.1 Pseudomonadota bacterium
CGATGCGATCAGGTTGTAGTTTCATGGGGAGATTGTGGCTTTGAAATAAGAAAAAAGGGCGCGATCTGTGGTCAAATTATAGGTTTTCACCCCGTAAAAGCGCCCTCGGAGGGACTTTGAAAACCATCCAAAAATCAAACAAGCTGGCCAACGTCTGTTATGACATCCGCGGACCCATCATGGACCGCGCGCGTCAAATGGAAGAAGAGGGTCACAAGATCATCAAACTCAACATTGGCAACTTGGCCGTGTTTGGCTTTGATGCGCCTGAAGAAATTCAACAAGACATGATCCGCAACCTGCCAGCCTCGGCGGGTTATTCGGACAGCAAGGGCATTTTTGGTGCACGCAAAGCGGTGATGCACGAAACCCAAAAGCAAGGCATCAAAGGCGTCACGCTTGACGACATTTACTTGGGCAACGGTGCCAGCGAGCTGATCGTCATGGCAACCAATGCCTTGCTCAACAATGGCGACGAGTTGTTGTTGCCTGCGCCCGATTACCCATTGTGGACGGCCGCGGTGAGTTTGTCGGGTGGCACACCTGTGCACTACCTGTGCGATGAACACAACGGCTGGATGCCCAACATCGACGACATTCGCAGCAAGATCACCGCCAACACCAAAGGCATTGTGGTGATCAACCCCAACAACCCCACCGGTGCTTTGTACTCCGATGCGTTGTTGAAACAAATTGTGACCTTGGCACGTGAACACGGCTTGGTGATTTTTGCCGATGAGGTGTACGACAAAGTTTTGTACGACGGCGTCAAGCACACACCCATTGCCAGTTTGAGCGACGATGTGTTGACGCTCACATTCAACTCGTTGTCCAAGAGCTATCGCTCTTGCGGTTACCGCGCGGGTTGGATGGTGGTGTCGGGCGACAAAAAACCTGCGACTGATTACATCGAAGGCCTCAACATGTTGTCCAACATGCGCTTGTGTGCCAATGTGCCAGGGCAGTGGGCGATTCAAACGGCCTTGGGTGGTTACCAAAGCATCAACGACTTGGTGGGTGAGGGTGGTCGTTTGCGCAAGCAGCGCGACTTGGCTTACGAGCTCATCACCGCCATTCCGGGGGTGACTTGCGTGAAACCTCAAGCGGCGCTGTACATGTTCCCGCGCTTGGACCCGAAGGTGTACCCGATTCAAGACGACCAGCAATTCTTTTTGGAGTTGTTGCAAGAAACCAAGGTCATGTTGGTGCAGGGCACGGGCTTTAACTGGGCCGACACCGATCACTTTCGCATCGTGTTTTTACCGCACGAAGACGATTTGCGTGAAGCGATTGCACGCATCGCCAAATTCTTAGAAAACTACCGTCACAAACGAGCATCATGAAACCGATACAAGTAGGCCTGTTAGGCATTGGCACTGTGGGCAGCGGCACTTTTGAAGTGCTCAAACGCAACCAAGAAGAAATTCAGCGCCGTGCAGGGCGTCCGATTCAAGTCACCATGGTGGCTGACCTCGACGAAGCACGCGCCAAGAAAATTGTGGGCAACCATGCCAAAGTGGTGAAAGACGGTCGCGAGATCATTGCCAACCCCGACATCGACATCGTGATCGAACTCATCGGTGGTTACGGCATCGCCAAGCAGTTGGTGCTCGAAGCGATTGCCGCAGGCAAACATGTGGTCACAGCCAACAAGGCGTTGCTCGCTGTGCATGGCACCGAAATTTTTGCGGCTGCACACAAGCAAGGTGTGATGGTGGCGTTTGAAGCGGCGGTGGCCGGGGGCATTCCCATCATCAAAGCATTGCGCGAAGGTTTAACAGCCAACCGCATTCAATGGTTGGCAGGCATCATCAATGGCACCACCAACTTCATCTTGTCTGAAATGCGTGACAAAGGCTTGGCCTTCGATGTGGTGTTGAAAGAAGCGCAAGCCTTGGGCTATGCAGAAGCTGACCCCACCTTTGACATCGAAGGTGTGGACGCTGCGCACAAAGCCACCATCATGTCGGCCATTGCCTTTGGCGTGCCGGTGCAGTTTGACAAAGCGTATGTCGAGGGCATCACCAAACTTGAAGCGCAAGACATTCGCTATGCCGAGCAACTGGGTTATCGCATCAAGCTTTTGGGCATTTCCAAACAAACTGCGCAAGGCATTGAATTGCGTGTGCACCCTTGCTTGGTACCTGCCAAGCGTTTGATTGCGAATGTTGAGGGCGCGATGAACGCTGTCATGGTGCAAGCCGATGCGGTGGGCACCACTTTGTATTACGGCAAAGGTGCGGGCAGCGAGCCCACCGCCAGTGCTGTGATTGCAGACTTGGTGGACATCACACGCTTGCACACCGCAGACCCTTTGAACCGTGTGCCGCATTTGGCCTTCCAGCCCGATGCGATGAGCAGCTTGCCCATCTTGTCCATGGACCAAGTGGTGACCAGCTATTACTTGCGTTTGCGGGTGGCCGACGAAGCCGGTGTGTTGGCCAAAGTCACAGGCATTTTGGCGAATGCCAACATCAGCATCGACGCGGTGTTGCAACGCGAGGCCAGCGAAGGCGAGAGTCAAACCGACCTGATCATCTTGACCCACGATTGTGTGGAAGCCAAGATGAACCAAGCCATGGCCGAAATGCAGCAGCTCAAAACCGTGTTGGCACCCATCACCCGCATCCGCAAAGAAGAGTTGAACTGATGCAGTATTTGTCGACGCGCGGTCATCCTGATCGCAAACGCTTTTGTGAAATCTTGCTCGAAGGTTTGGCGCCTGACGGTGGTTTGTATTTGCCCGAACACTACCCGCAGGTGGACGACGCTGCGTTGACGCGTTTGCGCACCACCTTTGCCACCCAAGGCTATGCGAGCTTGGCGTTTGAAGTGTTGTCGCTCTACATCGACGACATTCCTGCGGCTGACTTGAAAGCGCTGTGCAACAAGACCTACACGCAAGAAGTATTTGGCACTGAAAAAATTGTGCCAGTGCGTCCGTTAGAGGATGGTTTGTTTGTAGAAGCCTTGTCGAATGGCCCCACCTTGGCTTTCAAAGACATGGCCATGCAATTGCTGGGTAATTTGTTTGAATATGAATTGGCGCGCCGCGGTGAAGAGCTGAACATTTTTGGTGCCACCAGCGGTGACACCGGCAGTGCTGCCGAATACGCCATGCGTGGCAAACGCGGTGTGCGTGTGTTCATGACCAGCCCACACGGGCGCATGAGCCCCTTTCAGCAAGCGCAAATGTTCAGCTTGTTGGATGAAAACATTCACAACATCGCCATCGAAGGTGTGTTTGACGATTGCCAAGATTTGGTGAAGGCAGTTTCCAACGATTTGGCTTTCAAAAACAAATACAAAATTGGCACAGTCAACTCGATCAACTGGGCGCGTTTGTTGGCGCAGGTGGTGTATTACTTTGCCGGTTATTTTCAAGCCACCACACGCAATGCGCAGCAGGTCAGCTTCACGGTGCCGAGCGGCAACTTTGGCAATGTGTGCGCCGGCCATGTGGCACGCATGATGGGTTTGCCCATTCACACCTTGGTGGCGGCTACCAATGAAAACGATGTGCTCGACGAATTTTTCCGCACAGGCGTGTACCGTGTGCGTGGCAGTGCCGACACGCACGAAACATCGAGCCCATCGATGGATATTTCAAAAGCCAGCAACTTCGAACGCTTTGTGTTCGACCTGTTAGGCCGAGATGCTGCTTTGACCAACGATTTGTTTGGCGCGCAGTTGTCCAAGCACGGACGGTTCGACTTGAGTGGCAATCCGCACTTTGCGCAGGCGGCCACACGTTATGGTTTTGCCAGTGGCAAGAGCACGCATGCCAATCGCTTGGCGACCATTCAAGATGTTCACAAGCGCTTTCATGAAATGATCGACACCCACACCGCCGACGGTGTGAAGGTGGCGCGTGAACATGTGCAAGCCGGCGTGCCCATGATCGTGCTCGAAACTGCCTTGCCCATCAAATTTGCCGCCACCATCGTGGAAGCTTTGGGCCAAGAGCCAACGCGTCCACCAAAGTTTGATGGCATCGAAGCCTTGCCCCGCAAAGTGCATGTCATGCCTGCGGATGTGGCACAGGTCAAAGCCTACATTTCTCAGCACTGCGACCGAACATGAAAGTAGTGGCCTTTGCCGGTTATTCCGGTTCAGGAAAAACCACTTTGGTGGAGCTCTTGATCGTGGCCATGCGCATGCGTGGTTTGCGTGTGTCGGTCATCAAACATGCGCACCATTCGTTTGACATTGACCAACCCGGCAAAGACAGTTGGCGTCATCGCGAAGCAGGTGCGTTTGAGGTGTTGGTCGCTTCAAACCAGCGCTTGGTGTTGCAACGCCAGTTTGAAAAACCTGCGCAGTTGTCGGTGCATCATTTGTTGGCCGAGGTGTATGACGGTGTGGATTGGGTGTTGGTAGAAGGTTTCAAACAAAGTGATTTGTTGAAAGTGGAAGTGTGGCGACATGCTTCTAATCAACCCGTGCGTTACCCAGATGATGATTTTGTGGTGGCCATCGCAACCGATTCGCCTGAGCAATTGCCCGAGCCCACGCAACGCCCCTTGCTCGATTTGAACAGTCCCGAAGAAGTGTGCGATTGGCTGTTGGCCAACCAAGACCGTTTCGAATACCAACCTTTGCAAGTGTCATGAACCGTCCTGCCTTGTTGTCATTGACCGACGCCTTGCCGCAGTTGCTCGCGCATGCGCATCGCTTGTCGGGTGTGGATGTGGTGTCTACTTTTGATGCCGATGGTCGCGTGTTGGCACAAGATGTGGTGTCCGCTTTACAAGTGCCACCACAAGACAACAGTTCGATGGATGGTTACGCCGTGCGCGTGGCCGATTGCACTTCAGGCGATGCTGTGTTGCGTGTCACGCAGCGCATTCCCGCCGGCTCGCATGGCGTGGCGTTGCATGCGGGCGAAGCAGCGCGCATTTTCACGGGTGCGCCCATTCCAGCTGGTGCTGATGCGGTGGTCATGCAAGAAGACTGCGAAGCGTTAGGGGGCGACCAAGTCAAAGTGTTGAAAGCCCCAAGCGAGGGGCAGTGGATTCGTCGTTCTGGCGAAGATGTCACCCGTGGTGACACGGTGCTACAAGCTGGCACACGGCTCAACCCCGCAGCTTTAGGTTTGGCTGCGAGCGTGGGCTTGGCAACATTGCAAGTGGCCAAGCGACCCAAGGTGGCATTGTTTTCAACCGGTGATGAATTGGTCATGCCTGGTGACGTTGCACCTGAAAACATGGCACCCGGTGCGATCTACAACTCCAACCGTTTTTTCTTGCGCGCCATGTTGCAGCGTTTGGGTTGCGAGGTGAGCGACTTGGGCATCGTGCCCGATCAACGCGAGGCCACGATGCAGGCATTGCAAAACGCCGCGCAATCGCATGATTTGATTTTGTCCAGTGGCGGCGTGTCGGTGGGCGAAGAAGACCACATCAAACCCTCGGTGCAAGCTTTGGGTGAATTGAATTTGTGGCAACTCGCCATCAAACCCGGCAAACCCTTTGCCTATGGCAGTGTGCGCCGAGATGCCGTTCAACAAACGCAAAACACTCATGAGGCACAACCCTCAGCGTCATGCCACTTCATGGGGTTGCCTGGCAACCCGGTGTCGAGCTTTGTGACATTCTTGTTGTTGGTGCGTCCCTTTGTGTTGGCCTTGCAAGGTGCTGCGCACACTGACATCACGCGCACCGCGATGACCGCGCATTTCGATTGGCCACGCGCTGACAAGCGACGCGAGTTTTTGCGCGTGCGTCGCAATGCGCAAGGTGGGCTCGATTTGTTTCCCAACCAAAGTTCAGGCGTGCTCACCTCTGCCGTGTGGGGCGATGGGGTGATTGACAACCCCGCAGGGCAAACCATTGCCAAAGGTGATACGGTTCAATTCATTTCTTTTGCGGAGTGGTTGGCATGAGTGCAACTGTGCATGTGAACGTGCGTTACTTTGCCTCGATTCGCGAAGCCATTGGGCAAGGCAGCGAAACGGTCGATGCGACCGCGCAGACATTGGCCGAGTTGCGCGATGTTTTGATTGCAAGAGGTGCACCCTACGCTGAAGTGTTAGCCAAAGGTCGCGCGGTGCGCATGGCCTTGAATCAAACGGTGTGCGACGAGTTGGCAGCCATCAAAACAGGCGACGAAGTGGCTTTCTTCCCACCCGTGACCGGTGGTTGAACATGTCCTTCACCGTAGCCATTCAAACCGAAGACTTCGATGTGCAACACGAAGTGGCGCAACTGCGTGGTGGCGATGCACGCGTCGGTGCGGTGTGTGTTTTTTTAGGCACGGTGCGAGAACGCAATGACGGCAGTGCGGTCTCCAGCATGGAGCTCGAACACTATCCCGGCATGACCGAGAAATCGATCCAAGCCATGCTCACGCAAGCGCAAGAAAAGTTTGACATTTATGCCGCGCGTGTGATTCACCGTGTGGGCTTGTTGCATCCCGAAGACCAAATCGTGATGGTGGCTGTCACGTCTGCCCACCGTGGCATGAGCTTTCAGGCCTGCGAGTTTTTGATGGACTACCTCAAGACCCAAGCCCCATTTTGGAAGAAAGAAGTCACCCCAGAGGGTGCGCGCTGGGTCGATGCCCGCGTCAGCGACGACCAAGCGCTGGCACGCTGGGGCATCGCACTCAGCAACTCAGGCAGCTGACACTGCCCTGAACCTGCCTTGAGGTTGCATCAAGGTTTTGAGGCCTTTTGGCTGCCCCAGAAGCCCCTTCGCTTGACCTAAGTCAACTCGACTAAGCTTGTCACCACTTGAAATGATGGCAACCAGCCTCAGGTAATTGCCAGTAAACAAGTTTTGGAGTGCCTATGCGAGTTGACAAACTCACCACCAAATTTCAAGAAGCCCTGGCCGAAGCGCAAACCTTGGCGCTTGGGAGCGACCACGCTTACATCGAGCCTTCTCATGTGCTGGTCGCCATGTTGCGCCAAGACGATGGCCCCAAGTCGTTGTTGCAGCGTGCGGGTGCCAATGTGAATGGTTTGGTAACGGCCGCTGAAAGCGCGATGAACCGTTTGCCCAAAGTGGAGGGGCAAGAGCAAGTGCAAGTGGGGCGCGATTTGGTTTCGCTCATTCAAGCGGCTGAAAAAGACGCCATCAAACGCGGCGACCAGTATGTGGCCAGCGAATTGTTTTTGTTGGCCGTGTGCGACCACAAAGGCGAGTGGGGCAAGCTCATGCGCGAAAACGGTTTGTCGCGCAAATCGCTCGAGTCAGCCGTCAACACTGTGCGCGGCGGACAAAAAGTAGACAACGCCGACAGCGAAGGCCAACGCGAAGCGCTCAAAAAATATTGTCTCGACCTGACCGAACGCGCCAGACAAGGCAAGCTCGACCCAGTCATTGGTCGCGACGACGAAATACGCCGCGCCATTCAAGTGCTGCAGCGTCGTAGCAAAAACAACCCCGTGCTGATTGGTGAACCTGGCGTAGGTAAAACCGCCATCGTTGAAGGTTTGGCGCAGCGCATTGTGGCGGGTGAAGTGCCTGATTCACTCAAAGGCAAGCGCGTGCTGTCACTCGACATGGCCGCCTTGTTGGCCGGTGCGAAATTCAGAGGTGAATTTGAAGAGCGTTTGAAAACCGTGTTGAACGAACTGGCTAAAGACGAAGGTCAAACGATTGTGTTCATCGACGAGTTGCACACCATGGTGGGGGCCGGCAAAGCCGAAGGTGCGATGGATGCGGGCAATATGTTGAAGCCTGCTTTGGCGCGTGGCGAATTGCATTGCGTGGGCGCTACAACCTTAGATGAATACCGCAAATACATAGAAAAAGATGCGGCCCTTGAGCGCCGTTTCCAAAAAATCATCGTGGGCGAACCGTCGGTTGAAGCGACCATTGCCATCTTGCGAGGCTTGCAAGAAAAGTACGAAGTACACCACGGTGTCGAAATCACCGACCCCGCCATCGTGGCGGCGGCAGAGTTGTCGCACCGTTACATCACCGACCGTTTCTTGCCCGACAAAGCGATTGATTTGATCGACGAAGCCGCGGCCAAAATCAAAATCGAAATTGATTCCAAGCCGGAAGTGATGGACAAACTCGACCGCCGTTTGATTCAACTGAAGATCGAACGCGAAGCGGTGCGCAAAGAGAAAGACGAAGCTTCACAAAAGCGCATGGAGTTGCTCGAAGAAGAGATCAAAAAAATTGGCAAAGAATATGCTGATTTAGAAGAAATTTGGAAATCAGAAAAAGCCACCGCACAAGGTGGTGCGCAGATCAAAGAAGAAATTGATCGCATGCGTTTTCAAATCGAAGAACTCACGCGCAAGGGCGACTTCAACAAAGTGGCCGAATTGCAATATGGCAAATTGCCCGAGCTTGAAAAACGCATGAAAGAAGCCAATGCACGCGAAAGCGGCAAGGTCGAAGACGGTGTGCACCGCTTGCTGCGCACCCAAGTGGGCGCTGAAGAAATTGCTGAAGTGGTGGCGCGTGCCACCGGCATTCCAGTGTCTAAACTCATGCAAGGCGAGCGCGACAAGTTGTTGCAAATGGAAGACAAATTGCACCAGCGTGTGGTCGGGCAAGAAGAGGCCATCACGGCTGTCGCCAACGCCATTCGTCGCTCGCGTGCAGGCTTGGGTGACCCCAATCGTCCCACGGGTTCGTTCTTGTTTTTAGGCCCCACCGGTGTGGGCAAAACCGAGTTGTGCAAAGCGCTTGCTGGCTTTTTGTTTGACAGCGAAGACCACATGATTCGCATCGACATGAGCGAGTTCATGGAGAAACATTCGGTCAGCCGTTTGGTCGGTGCGCCCCCCGGCTATGTGGGCTACGACGAAGGCGGTTACTTGACCGAAGCCGTGCGTCGCAAACCCTACAGCGTGTTGTTGCTCGATGAGGTGGAAAAAGCCCACCCCGATGTGTTCAACATCTTGTTACAAGTGCTAGACGATGGTCGCTTGACCGATGGCCAAGGTCGCACAGTGGACTTCAAAAACACCGTGATCGTGATGACCTCCAACATTGGTTCGCCCATCATCCAAAGCATGGTGGGGCAAGACCCACAAGACATCAAAGACGCGGTGTGGGACGAGCTCAAAAGCCACTTCCGTCCCGAGTTTTTGAACCGCATCGACGAAACCGTGGTGTTCCACGGCTTGGATGCAGAGCACATTGCCAAAATTGCGGACATCCAGTTGCAAATTTTGGCGCAGCGTTTGGCCAAGATGGACCTCAACCTGCAAGTGCCACCTGCTGCCTTGGCAGAGTTGGCCAAGGTCGGTTTCGACCCCGTGTTTGGTGCGCGTCCCTTGAAGCGTGCGATTCAACAGCGCATTGAAAACCCGCTCTCCAAGCTGTTGCTCGAAGGCAAGTTTTTGCCCAAAGACACCATCGCCGTCAGCGTCGACCCAGTCCGTGCGCCGGGGGAGTTTGCTTTCGCTAAAGCTTGAAAGCAGTGCATGGCGAAACTCTGAGGCCTAGTAGGCGACAAACCCTGCTTGTCGCCCACTAGACGGCTCGCTTTTGCGAAGCAGGTACGATTCGCCAATGACTACCTTGGCGCAAACAGACACGCCGTGGCGCAACGACGCCACGGTCATTGGCTTGGTTGGGCTGGCGCACGCCAGTTCACACTTTTCACACTTGCTGCTGCCGCTCATGTTTCCGGTGTTCGGCAAAACCTTTGGCCTCAGCTATTCCGAAATGGGTTTGCTGATGTCGGTGTTTTTTGTGGTCTCAGGCATTGGGCAAGCTTCGGCAGGTTTTGTGGTGGACCGCTTCGGCGCGCGCCCCGTGATGTTTGTGTCTGTCGCCATCATGGCTTTGGCATGTCTGGTGGCCTCGGTTGCCACCAGTTATGCCGGATTGATGTTGGCAGCTGCCATGCTGGGCATTGGTAACTGTTCGTTTCATCCGGTGGACTTCACCATCCTGAATCAAAAAGTGTCGGCACCTCGCTTGGGTTATGCCTTCAGCGCGCATGGCCTGACCGGTAATTTGGGTTGGGCGATTGCACCGGTGTTCATGGTGAGTTTGAGCACATGGTTTGACTGGCGTGCTGCCTATGTCGGTGCGTCTCTGTTTTTCTTAGCTATTTTGATTTTGTTGTTGCTCAATCGCGAGGCCTTGCACACCGAGGTGGTGCCGCACAAACAACAATCGAGCGAAGACCATGTGTTGGCCTTTTTGAAAATACCAGTGGTGTGGTGGTGCTTCGCATTTTTCTTGCTCTCCACCATGACCTTGGCGGTGGTGCAAAGTTTTGCAGTGTCTATTTTGCAAGCCATGCACCAAGTGACTTTTGAAGCAGCCACCATGACGCTCACCGCTTACATGTTGTGTGCCGCGGCTGGCATGTTTGTGGGTGGTTTTGTGGCCGCTCGCTGGCCCAAGCAAAGCGACAAAGTGGTGGCCACCTGCATGACCGTTGCTGCGCTGTGCATGGCCTTGTGCGGCAGTGGTTGGCTCGAGGGCTTGTCCACCATGGTCATCTTGGCTGCTACCGGTTTGGCCATTGGCGTGGGGGGGCCTTCGCGCGACATGATGATCAAAAAAGCCACCCCAAAAGGTGCCACAGGCCGTGTGTACGGCATTGTTTACTCAGGGCTGGATGTGGGCTTTGCCATTTCACCACTGGTGTTTGGGGTGTTCATGGACCACGGGTGGTATGGCGCGACTTTGCTCGGTGCGGCCACGGTGTTGTTGCTCAGCGTGTTGGTGGCTTTGGGCGTGGGACGGCGCACCGTGCAGTTCTAAAAACATAAGGCAGAAATATAAAAAGGCAGACAGATGACAGGACAGAAAGCGTCAAGCGACAAAACACAAATGGCCGGCCACTTGCTGGTTGAATGCCTCATCGCGCAGGGCGTGACCCATGCATTTGGTGTGCCCGGCGAGAGTTATCTTGCAGTGTTGGACGGTTTTCATGCCTACCAAGACCAGATTCAGTTCATCACCAACCGCCAAGAGGGCGGGGCGACCTTCATGGCCGACGCCCAAGGCCGTTTAACGGGCCGTCCAGGCGTTTGTTTTGTCACCCGAGGGCCTGGGGCCACCAACGCCTCGATCGGGGTGCACACGGCCTTTCAGGACAGCACCCCCATGGTGTTGTTTGTGGGCGATGTCGGCAGCGACTTTCGCGACCGCGAAGCCTTTCAAGAGGTCGACTACAACAGCTTCTTTGGCCCCAGCACCCGAGGCATGGCCAAGCGCGTTGAGCGCATCGATGACGCCGAGCGCATTCCCGAATATGTGGCCCGTGCCTTCGCCACCGCCATGAACGGTCGCCCCGGCCCCGTGGTGTTGGTCTTGCCCGAAGACATGTTGGTGCGACAAGTGCGTGCGCGCCCCTTGCCGCGGGTAGAGCCCGTCGAAGCTTGGAGCGACCCAGGTGCTTTGCGTCAACTGCGCGAAATGCTGCTGGCATCCAAACGCCCGTTCGTGATTGCCGGTGGCAGTGGCTGGACGCCGCAATCCGCGCAAGCCTTGCAGCGTTTTGCCGAAAACTGGAAATTGCCTGTGGGCAATGCCTTTCGTTTTCAAGACACGTTCGACAACCACCACCCCCAATACGCGGGCGATGTGGGCATTGGCATCAACCCCAAACTCGCGCAGCGTGTGCGCGAGAGCGATTTGATTTTGGCCATCGGCCCCCGCTTGGGCGAAATGACCACCAGCGGCTACACCTTGTTGCAAGCCCCCAAGCCGCAACAAACGCTGGTGCACATCCATGCCAGCGCCGAAGAGCTCAACCGTGTGTACCAAGCCGACTTGGCGATTTTGTCCACCATGAACGCCGCAGCGCGTTCGCTCGAGGTGCTGACAGCACCCACCCAGTTGCCTTGGGAAGCATGGACCGCCCAAACCCACGCCGACTACCTGGACAACCTCAAGCCACAAAGCTTGCCGGGTGACATTGACATGCCGAGCATCGTCAACACCGTCAGCCGTTTGTTGCCGCCTGACGCGGTGTTCACCAACGGCGCGGGCAATTTTGCGAGTTGGGTGCACCGATTTCACCAACACCATGGCTTGGTGCACGGCCACAAAGTGCAGTTGGCCCCCACGGTGGGCTCAATGGGCTACGGTGTGCCTGCAGGCATTGCGGCCAACATCCTCACCGGACGCACCGTGTTCACCATCGCAGGCGATGGTGACTTTTTGATGAACGGCCAAGAGTTAGCCACTGCTGTTCAGTTCGGCGCCAAAACCATCATCGTGCTGCTCAACAACGGTGTGTACGGCACCATCCGCATGCACCAAGAGCGAGAATTTCCAACGCACCAGAGTGGCTCCACCCTCAACAACCCAAGTTTTGCTGAGTTGGCCAAGGCCTATGGCTATGCTGGCGTGCGCATCACCCGCACACAAGAGTTTGAGGCCGCTTTCAAAGAGGCATTGACGAGAGAGCAGGGCACCTTGATTGAAGTGATGATTGATGCAGACATCATCACCACCCGCGGCACCCTTAGCGCAATTCGCGATGCTGCGTTAGCCAAACAAGCCAAGTCTTAAATTTGTAACGATAAAAAAAGGGCCTCGTGAGAGGCCCTTTTTGTTTCAGCGAATTTGAAAATCAGCTGAGGTGCTTGCCGATCAAGCCAGCCAATTCAAACATGGTGACTTGAGCTTTGCCGAACACGGCGCGCAATTTGTCATCAGCGTTGATGTTGCGCTTGTTGACTTTGTCTTGCAGACCGTGCTTCTTGATGTATGTCCACAACTTGCTGACCACTTCGGTGCGTGGCACAGCGGTGTTGCCGATCACAGCAG
>JBEGOM010000057.1:0-12533 GCA_041181985.1 Pseudomonadota bacterium
TCGAGTGCGCGTTGTTTGATGGCCACTTGCGCGGTGGGTTCGAGGTGCTGCATCTTGCAGCCACCACATGCACCGGCATGCAAACCGAAATTGGGACAACCAGGGCGCACCCGTTGCGATGACTCTTTCAACACTTCGAGCAGTGAGGCTTGTTCCCAATTGTTTTTTTTGCGATGCACATTGGCGCGCACCACCTCAAAAGGCAAAGCGCCATCGACGAACACCACTTTGCCGTCGGCACGATGCGCCACGCCTTGCGCATCGAGGTCCATCGACTCAATGTGCAGCGCGTTGTCTGGCCAAGTTTTGGAAGCTGTCGTCTCGGTCATCAATTGGCGGGAAGAAATTTGGCGGGATCGACCGGTTTGCCTTGACGACGAATTTCAAAATGCAGCTTCACTTGGTCGGCATCGCTGTTGCCCATTTCGGCAATTTTTTGGCCACGCTTGATGGCTTGTTCTTCTTTGACCAACAAAGTTTGGTTGTGAGCGTACGCCGTCAGGTAGGTGTTGTTGTGCTTGATGATGACGAGGTTGCCGTAACCACGCAAACCAGAGCCTGCGTACACCACTTTGCCGTCAGCGGCTGCGAGCACGGGGTCGCCCGCTTTGCCTGCGATGTCCAAGCCTTTGTTTTTGGCTTCGTCAAAACCTGCAATCAAAGCACCGCGCGCAGGCCATTGGAATGCCACGGGTTCATCACCTTCGGTATTGATGGGGGCGGGAGCGGATGGGGCTGCCGCAACTGGTTTAGCTGCAGTAGCAGCCGAAGCTGCAGAGGCGGGTTGTGCAGCGGCGACTGCTGGTGCTGATGCCGTCATGGCGGGGGCTGCTGCACGAGCAGCTGCCACTTCTTGTGCAGGAGGCGCAACACGCAAAACCTGACCTGTTTCAATCAGGTTGGGATTGTCTAAATTATTCCAACGCGCCAAGTCGCGTGCACTTTGCCCATGGTCTAGACCGATGCGCAAAAGCGTGTCACCCTGTCTGACGGTGTAATAACCCGCTTTGCCTACATTTTCTGCGCCGGGCAGTGCTTTGGCAGTTTTCTGAGGGGCGCCCAAGGCACGGTCTTCCACCGGGGCAAGACGGCCTTTGTTGGAACAAGCCAACAAAGTCAGGGCCGTCAACAGGCTCAAACATCCCCACTTCATAGCACGCAGCATGTGCTGTTCTCCAGATTCAATCAATGCCTGATTTTAGAGGCACGAACAGCACCGGTTCGAGCAACATTTGCTTCAAACCTTGGGGCGTTTTATCGACCACCACCAACGCTTGTTGCCCTGCGCTGGTTTGCATGGGGGCCACAATGCGCCCGCCTTCGGCCAATTGGTCAATCCACGCTTGCGGCATCGCTTCCCCACCTGCAGCTGAAACGATGGCGCTGTAGGGACCACCTTGTGGGTAACCCAACATGCCGTCACCAAAAATCACATGCACATTGGGCAATCGCATGGGCCGCAAATTTTCACGCGCTTTGTCGTGCAAGCCACGCAAACGCTCCATGCTGTAAACCTCGCGCGCCAGCAGCGACAACACCGCGGCTTGGTAACCACAACCGGTGCCGATCTCGAGCACGCGCCCCATGGCTTGTCCTTGCAAGCCCGGCGCTTCTCGCAGCAAAGCCATCATGCGTGCCACTACATTGGGTTTGGAAATGGTTTGGCCCAAGCCAATGGGCAAGCTGGTGTCTTCGTAGGCTTGGTTGACCAAGGCGCTGTCAACAAAACGGTGGCGTTCAATTTGCCCCATCGCGGCCAACACGGCTTCGTCTTGAATGCCTTGTTCGGCGAGTTTTTGCACCATGCGTGCGCGAATGGCCGATGAATCGAGACCTACGCCTGTCGGGCTGAGTGCAGCCGGTTTAACGGCGTTGCGTGCCCCTGTGTTGGGCGTGATCACACGTGTGGCTGCCAGCAAAGTTTTTGGCGCCGATGTTTGATCGGTGTTGAGCTTGGCCGGAAAACGCGGGCGTTCTTTCATGGCTTGCTTGTTTCTAAACGCTGACGCCAACCGCCCACAGCCACATGCTCAGTGAGGTCCACATGCAACGGTGTGACCGACAAATGGCCTTCAAAAGTGGCGTGGAAATCGGTGCCGTCGCTGTCGTCTTTGGCGGCACCTGCGCTGCCAATCCAGTACATGGTTTCGCCGCGTGGGCTGGTTTGCGTGATGACGCGCTCCGCAGCATGCCGTCTGCCCAAGCGCGTGACACGCAAAGGCTTGATGTTGTCTAACGGTTGGTTGGGAATGTTCACATTCAACAACCATGCAGGGCCTTGCGTTTGTTGTTGCGCCACCAACTGTTGCACCAAGGCTCTGGCAGACTGCGCCGCGGCATCGAGGTGTGCCCAACCTTTTTCGACTTGTGAAAACGCAATGGCAGGAATGCCAAACAAATAACCTTCCATCGCAGCACCCACAGTGCCAGAGTAAATGGTGTCGTCACCCATGTTGGCACCGTTGTTGATGCCAGAGACCACCAAATCGGGCTTGTAACCCAACAGCCCTGTCAACGCGATGTGCACGCAGTCAGCGGGGGTGCCGTTGACATAGCGAAAACCGTTGCTGGCCTGATGAACATACAAAGGTGAATGCAAGGTCAAGGCATTCGATTTGGCGCTGTTGTTTTGCTCGGGCGCCACCACCTCGACATGCCCCAAGTCTTTCAATGCTTCATAAAGCGCGACGATGCCAGGCGCTTGGTAACCGTCGTCGTTGGAGATGAGGATGTTCATGGTGTTCAAAATTAAGTTGTGTGAATTGTAGAGTTGCCAAGGCACCGCACACAGGTGACATGCCACCCAGCCCTCACCCACTATCATTTGCAAAAAACCATTTGGAGACTGTTGTGCACGCTTGGCTTTGTGAAAACCCCGTGGGTGTCGATGCCCTGACTTGGAAAGAACTGCCCACGCCCCAACCCGGTGCAGGCGAGGTGTTGATTCAGATTGAAGCAGCCAGTTTGAATTTTCCAGACCTGCTGATCGTGCAAAACAAATACCAAATGAAACCGCCCTTGCCTTTTGTACCGGGCTCTGAATACGCAGGCGTGGTGCAAGCGGTGGGCGAAGGGGTCACCCATTTGAAGGTGGGGCAATCGGTGGCTTGCTTGAGTGGCACGGGCGGCTTTGGCACCCACACCTTGGCACCTGCCAAGCTGTGCATGCCCTTGCCCGCTGGTTTTCCGGCCACCGATGCGGCGGCGTTCATCATGACCTATGCCACCTCGCACCATGCCTTGCTCGACCGAGGCCAGCTCAAAGCCGGCGAAACCGTGTTGGTGTTGGGCGCCGCAGGAGGCGTGGGCACAGCGGCCATTCAAATTGCCAAAGCAGTCGGTGCGCGCGTGATCGCTGCCGCTTCAACCGATGAGAAATGCGCCCTGTGTTTGCAGCAAGGCGCAGATGCCGCCATCAATTACGCAAAAGAAAACATCCGTGATGCGCTGAAAACGTTGTGCGATGGCAAAGGCCCCGATGTGATTTACGACCCTGTGGGCGGCGACTATGCTGAGCCCGCATTTCGCAGCATCGCTTGGCGTGGGCGTTATTTGGTGGTGGGCTTTGCAGCCGGTCCCATTCCAGCCTTGCCATGGAATTTGGCCTTGCTCAAAGGCGCGTCGATCGTGGGTGTTTTTTGGGGCGATTTCGCACGCCGAGAAACCACTGCCAATGCGGCCATGCTGCAAGAGTTGGCGCATTGGTATGCGCAAGGAAAAATCAAACCCGTGATTGACCACACCTTGCCGATGTCAGCGTTGAAACAAGCCTATGACGAGATGGGCTCACGCAGTGTGATGGGCAAACTTGTTTTGGTGAATGGGTGAGTTGCAACGCATGATGAAAACAAAAATGGTTTCCTAGAGCTCTCAAGCGGCGCCTTGTGCGCTATGCCTCTGGCAATGCATCTTTGTCTTGTCGCAATTCACGCCACAACAAATACAACCCACTGGCCACGACCACACAGGCGCCGATGGCCACACCGTGGTCTGGTATTTGGTCAAACACCAGCCAGCCAAAAAATGTCATGTAAATGATTTGTTGATACAAAAAAGGGCCCAACACAGCCGCAGACGCATAGCGATGCGCCACCGCGGCACCAATGTGGCCCAAGCCACCAAACAAACCCATCGAAGCCACCAAGGCCCAGTTGAGCCAACCCTCAGGGGTTTGCCAGTGCATCAAGGCAAACGGTGTGAGCACCGTGGCTGCCACCACCGCTGAAAAAAACTGCGTGGCCACAGGATTTTCTGATGCTGCCAGATGACGCGTTAACAAATTGAAAGCGGCGTACAAAAAGGCATTGGCCACCGACAACAAAATAGCAGGGTGAAAGGCGTGACTGCCTGGACGGATGATGATCAGCACGCCCACAAAGCCCAACAAAATGGCCACCCATCGACGCACATCCAAATGCTCACCCAACCAAATGGCTGAAATCAATGCGATCAAGATGGGCACAGAAAACTGAATCGCACCCGTTTGCGCCAATTGCAAATATTGCAAGGCCCAAAAATTGAGCAAGGTCATCGAGCCCAACAGCAAACCACGCAGCAGTTGTAGACGCACATGGTTGACTTTGTACAAACGCCAACCCATGCTTGGGGTGAACACCGCTGCATGAAACACGCTGTGCACCAAGAAGCGCATCCACACCACTTGAAACACCGGCAAGGTTTGCACCAACCATTTGGCACTCGCATCTAGCGTGGCATAGGCCAAGGTGGTCAGCGTGACCAGTGCAATGCCAATTTGTCGGTTGCGCGAGGTGTCGCTGAAGAGTTGCGTCATCGTTCAGCGATCAGTTGTAAAAAGCTTCGACGCGCCCTTTGAGTTTGATCAGCAATGGTTTGCCCTTGCGATCTACTGTTTTGCCTGCGGGCACTTTGATCCAGCCTTCACTGATGCAGTACTCCTCCACATCATGACGCTCTTTGTCATTGAAGCGAATGCCAATGTCATACTCAAACACGGCAGCGTCATAGTGAGGGCTGCGTGGGTCGATGCTGAGGTGATCGGGCAATG
Organism: Pseudomonadota bacterium; assembly: GCA_041181985.1. Classification (GTDB taxonomy): domain Bacteria; phylum Pseudomonadota; class Gammaproteobacteria; order Burkholderiales; family Burkholderiaceae_C; genus Limnohabitans. The sequence goes on from JBEGOM010000057.1 coordinate 5,027, forward strand.
GCGGACGTGGGGCTGTTTCGGTCATGTCAGGTGGAATCTAAGGCACATCAAGTGAGGGAGGGTTAACGCGGCAAAGACTCAACTTCCTTTTGCCAACGTTCGAGAAGCCGTTGTCTTTCAGACGATTTTCCATATCTTTCAAAATCGTACTTAATCAAACGAACACTGTCCAAATTGGGAATTCTAGGATCGTGTTTGAATGTTTTATTCGCTGGCGATTGAAAGCTTCCGGCTTTGGCTCCAATCGATTGTCCCACAGGCCCCATCAACCAGTCGTAATACTTTTGAGCAGCCTGTTTGTTACGGCTGCCGTGAATGAGTGCAATTCCGCCGATTTCATAACTCGTGCCTTCGCAAGGTGCGCCCGTCAACACGGGGTAATTGTTGTAGCGCCATCCTTCAAAGCCAAAAATGAAACTCACACCAACCGCTACTTCACCTTTGGCAACATTGGGGGCTTGAGCCGTACCGCTGCGGGTGTATTGGGCAATGTTTTTATGCAAATCCTTCATATATTGAAAAGCTTTTTCCTCCCCCATCAGTTGAACCAGCCCAGCCAAGATGGTGTACGCAGTCCCACTAGAAGCAGGATGAGAGATTTCTATTTCCCCTTTGTAAATTGGCTTGATCAAATCACTCCAACATTTGGGAGCGGGGAGATTTTTCTTTTTCAATAATTCGGTGTTCCATCCAAAACCAATGGCACTGGTATAAAAACCACCCACCATATTTGCTGACAGCGCGTATTGCCGCACGCTCCATGCACTCAGTTGGTCCAGATATGCTGGTCTGTAGGGTTCTAAAAGCCCTATTTCAGCTGCTTGCAAAAAGGGATCTCCCGTACCACCCCACCACACATCGGTCTTGGGATTGGATGCCTCCGCACGCAATTGCGCCAACGCCTCGCCTGTGGGTTTTCTGGTTTGCAACACACGAATGCCTGTTTGTTTTTGAAACTCGGCCGCGGCCATTTCACACCAGGATTGATCTGTGCTGCAAATTGCATGAACGACTTGAGCCTGAGCATGCGACGCTCCAAGCGTCACAAAAATCAAGCAGGATAGTTGTTTTAAAAATGACAGTTTATTCATATGCGGCTTTCCAATAAAAAATTTCAGTGTTTATCCAACAGTAGGTAATGCAATCACACCTGAATCACCTAAACCCAAGCCGATCCATGTGTCAATTGGAGGCGGTGTTTCATGTGAAGGCATTTGTAGCCACAAGCGCCCCATTTCACACATCAAGGTGATTTCACAAAGCGCACCTAAAAATGAATGCTTCAACACCTTTGCCGGCAACCCTGTGTTGACATCTCGAATACGCCAGGCCTCGGGTCGAATTGCCAATTGAATTTCTCCGGGAAGCAACGCACGAGGACTCTTCCAAGTAAGGGCTCCCAAGTTGATTTGATGCCCATCAGGCTGAACTTGCGCACTGACAGTGATCGCTTCACCCATGAAATTGGCCACAAAATGACTGTTGGGATGCTCATACAACTCGCGGGGCGTACCCTGTTGGGCGATTTGACCTTGGTTCATCACGATCACATGATCGCTCACCGCCAAAGCTTCAGATTGATCATGCGTCACATAGGCTACCGTCAAACCCAAGCGTTGCTGGATGTCTCTGATTTCTTCACGCATTTCTCGTCGCAAACGAGCGTCAAGGTTTGACAAAGGCTCATCAAACAACAAAACCGCAGGCTCAAGCACCAACGCACGCGCCAAGGCGACGCGTTGTTGTTGCCCGCCTGAGAGTTCACTGGGCCACCGCCCCTCCATGGACTCCAGGCCCACATTGGCCAGTGTTTGCATGGCACGCTGCACAGCCAAGGGCTTGGGCACACCCGACATGCGCAAGCCATACATCACGTTATCCAGCACATTAAGATGAGGAAACAAGGCGTAGCTCTGAAACATCATGCTGACTGATCGCTGCGCGGGGCCGCGGTGGGTAACATTTTCACCCCCCATCCAAATTTGCCCCTCATTGGCCATCTCCAGACCCGCAATCATGCGAAGCGTGGTGGTTTTCCCGCAACCAGAGGGTCCCAACAAGGTGGTGAGCGTTCCCTTGGGAATTTCAAAACTCACATCATTGACTGCCCAAGGTGCATCTTTGTCTGTGCCGTAGCGTTTTTTTACATTTAAAAATTTAACTTGGGTCACATCAATTCCTCGGGTTCAAACTCAAACTGCGCGACGACCTAACTCACGCTCGCCCACCATTTTTTGAATGATCAAGACAGCCAATGTCATCAACATCATCAGTACTGTGCAATAGGCCAGCGCGACACCGTAGTCGCCATTGCCAACGCGCCCAATGATGTAAGTGGTAGCCAAATCGTTTTCTGCAGTCACCAAGAAAATCACAGCTGATACTGTTGTCATGGCTCGGATAAAGCTGTAGAGCAAGGCTGTTAGAAGCGCAGGTCTCAACAAAGGCAACACAACATATTGCAGCGTTTGCCAAGTGGAAGCTCGCAACATCGATGAGGCTTCTTCGAGCGACTGATCAAGTTGCTTGAAAGATGCCACCCCTGAACGAACGCCAACTGGCAAGTTGCGAAACATAAAACACAACACAATCAAGGTGCCTGTACCTGTCAACTCGATTGGCGGCGCATTGAAAGCAACCACATAACTCACCCCCAACACGGTACCGGGAATGGCGAAGGCCAGCAAAGTAGAGAATTCAAAAAGGTTTTTTCCAAAAAAGTTTTGGCGAGCCAACACCCAAGCAATGAGCAAACCTACCACGGCCGTCAGTGGGGCAGAAATCGCTGACAGCTCTAAAGTCGTCCACAGTGAATTCCAGGCAGTGCCTGACCAGACCCAGCCGAAATCTCCTCTGGTTACACCAAAAGCCACTTCAAAATGGTGCCAGGTCAAACTATAGTCGCGCCCCCAAGTTTTGACAAAACCACCGGTGAAAGCAAACACATAAATCACAAAAGTGAATATCAGCCAAGGTATTGCAATGGATCTCGTCAGATGCTTCAGTCCATTGGGAAGCATCGCAGACAAGCCCGAATCACCTTTGCCACTGACGGTTGTATAACTTTGCCGACCCATGACCATACGCTGCAAGGCAAAGACAGCAAATGCAAATACCGTTAGCAGGCACGCCAGGCCAGCAGCTCTTCCTGGGTCAAATTGCGCACCGACAATGGCGAAAAATATTTCAGTAGAAAGAACTGAATACGATCCACCCACCACAATGGGGTTACCAAAGTCTGCCATGCTCTCGATAAAGCCAATCAAAAAGGCATTCACCAAACCCGGCTTGAGCAACGGCAAGGTCACTGTCCAAAACACTTGGGCTCGGCTCGCCCCCAATGTTTGGGATGCCTCTTCCATGCTGGGTGAAATGCCTTGCAAAACGCCACGCATGATCAAATAAGCAATGGGCGTGAAAGCAAACATCTGCGCCAAACCAATTCCAAGCGCACCATAAAACCAACGGGAGGGCTCGATACCCCACCCCCACTCTAACAATTGATTCACGATGCCCGCACGCCCAAACAACAAAATCAAACCCAGCCCCACCACAAAGGGAGGCGTGATGATTGGGGCCAACGCCATGACCTTGAGTGACTTTTGTGACCATCCATCTTGTTTTAGACCTGTCCGCACCGATAACAATGCCAACAGCGTTCCTAAAACGCTGGTTCCCAATGCCACCCAAGTGCTCAACCAAAGTGTGTTCCAAGCCACACCACAACTTAGCTGGGTTTGGAGACATGACAAACTCCAAATGCGGCTGTCACTCAAACGCGTCCAACCGGCACTCCAGCTATATATGTTTTGCTCATCGCGCCAAGCAGCAGTCAGTGCTGCGCCTACCGGATAAGCCACAAACACAAGCAACAATGCCCCTATCAAGATAACTGCACCTGCAGTCCATGCATCACCCTTGAACGCACCGAACTTGGCCCACCCACAAGCCACTAAGAGTAGCGTTGCTGTCAAACTGACCAATGCCCCAACGCCAAGGGGAAGAGGCCTTCCCCCCCGCCAAAGCAGCTCCAAGTAATGCCAACCATTGATGGCTTGCGACTCTTTAAACCAAAAAAACCAAACCTCAAACCAATTGGCATCGGGCCAAGCGTTCCAAGGCAATGCAAAAAAACCGACCAACAGGGCCAGCCACAACCACGACACTGGTTTGCGCAATCCACTCATCGCGGCAACGCGTTAACTTCTTTTTCCCAGCGCGCAATCAAGCGTTTGCGCTCGTTACTCGCGCCGTATTTAGCGTAATCGTATGGAATGAATTTGATTGACTTGAAGTCTGGCACATTCGGATCAAGTTTGGCATTTTTATGACTCGGCAGTTGATACTGCTTGGTAGCTGCAGCCATTTCTTGAGCTGAGGGTGTCAATGCCCACTCATAGAATTTTTTTGCAACCTCAAGATTGCGAGCGCCTTTGAGAATGCTCATCGAGCCAATTTCAGCGCCTGTTCCATCGTATGGTGTGACGGTCGCAACCGGAAACCCATTCATTTTTTCTTGAGGTCCGTCATGCACGAAACTGATTGAAATTGCGGCCTCACCTCGCGCTACAGCTTTGAGTGGGGCAACCCCACTGCGGGTGTATTGGCTGATGTTTTTATGAAGGGCTTTCAGATAAGCAAAAGCCTTCTCCTCTCCCATCAGCTGAACCAATGTTGCAATCATGGTGTAGGCTGTACCGCTGGATGCAGGGTTGGCCATTTGAATCTCGCCTTTGTATTCAGGTTTGGTCAAATCGTTCCAAGTTTTTGGAACAGGTAATTTTTTCTTAGTCAACAATTCGGTGTTGTACGCAAAACCTAAGGGGCCTGAATAAATGCCCACGGTTTTATAGCCTGACTGCTTGGCCTGTTGCAACGCCCAAGGATGCAATTGCGTCAAAACGGGCGACTGATACTCCATTGTCAAACCCTGTTCCGCAGCTTGCAAATGAGGGTCGCCGGTGCCACCAAACCAAATGTCCGTTTTGGGGTTCTCACGCTCAGCAATCAGTTGCGCCAATGCCTCGCCTGACCCCTTGCTTGTCATATTGACTTTGACCCCCGTCGTTCGGCTGTAGACGGTAGAAATCATGTTGCACCACTCCGCCTGAACGGAACAAATGATATTGAGTTGTTGGGCTTGAGCGGCCCCTGCGCAACACACAAGAATTGACAGGATGGTTTTTTTCATGACTTCATCAAAATTAAGTTACTCATTAACTATAAGGACGGAAAAAACACGCATTGATCCCTTTTTTCCCTAGGCATAAGGCATAGACCATCAGCCTCATTGCTTTTGCTCATGCAGTTTGGCCACCTGCAAAAACAAAACGCCCCAGGGACCGAAAAGGTCTCAGGGGCGCATGAATATTGGGGTGGCTGATGGGGCTCGAACCCACGACAACAGGAATCACAATCCTGGACTCTACCAACTGAGCTACAGCCACCGTAGAAATCGAATTATAGCCGAGGTGTTTTGATCTCGGCTTTGTACTTTTCTTTTAACAAACGGTAGTAGGCCAAGCCCTCGGCCGAGGCCCACCACTGGGCGTATTGGTCGCGCTCACGGTCGCGGTTTTGCGCCGATGAAGCTTCGCGTGGCACAATTTTTTCAACCTTGACCACGGCGTAACCTTCCGCCCCCAAGTCCACCCCAACCCATGCGGGCAAGGTTTGTGTGGAGGCGCGCAAGGTGGCCTCGACCACAGCACTCGGCTGCTTGTTGGATTGATCACGCGAGACGATCACAGCTGCAGGCAGCGCAGCCTCGTTGGGTTTGGCTTTCCACGCAGCCAGTTTTGCCATGCCCTCTTCTTTCGCAGCTTTGGCCGATTGTTCTGCTACCCACATGTCTTGCACGCGTGTTTTCACTTCGTCAAAGGGCAAGGCTTTGGTGGGGTTGTATTGCACGATGCGAGCAGACACCAATTGATTGGCACCAAGTTCAATGGCTTCGGTGTTGCGTTTGTTCTCGATCGCATCAGACGAAAACACGGCTGCCAACAATTTGGGGTTGCCCAACAACGCATGCTCTTGAGGCGCTGCGCCACGGGTCAAGTTGTTAGCGCGTTTGACATCTAGTTTCAAGCGCTCTGCCACCGGTTTCAAACTGTCTGACTGCTCGTAGACGGCGTTGGTGAATTGCTCCGCAGCTTCGGCAAATTTGCGTTGCGACAATTGACGGCGCACATCGACTTCCAACGCGGCACGAGACTCTTCAAATGTTTTTTGTTTTGGCGTTTTGATGTCGGTCAAGCGCAAGATGTGAAAACCAAACTCGGTCTCCACCACACTGCTGGTGTCGCCTTTCTTCAAGGCAAATGCAGCTTCTTCGAAAGGTTTGACCATGGCGCCACGGGAGAAGAAATCGAGGTCACCACCTTTGGTCGCTGAACCTGGGTCTTGCGAATTTTTACGCGCCAAGTCGGCAAATTTATCGGGTGATTGTTTGATCTCTGCCAACAACTTTTCCGCTTTAGCACGCGCCTTTTCACGCTCAGCGGCTGGGGCTGCGGCATCGGCCGTGATCAAAATGTGGCTCACACGGCGCTCTTCCAAATTGGACAAACGCGCCATGTTTTGTTCGTAGTAGCTTTTCAGCTCTTCTTCAGAAACAGAAACTGTTTTTTGCACCGAGGCCAAATCGAGCACCACATATTCCACATCGGCGCGTTCCAGCGATTGGAACTTGTCTGTGTTGGCCTGGTAATAGGCGGTCAAATCTTCGGTGCTGGGTTTGAGTCGCGCCACAAAATCAGCGGGTGCAAAACGCACCACTTGTGCTTGACGCTGTTCGTAAAAGGCATTCAAGGTGACATCTGCCAGCGCCTTTGGGCTGAAACTGGTGATGCCCACACCGCCCATGACTTGTCGCGAAGCCAAATCAGCACGCACGCGGTTTTCAAACATTTCAGGCGTCATGCCTTGGCTGCTGAGCAATTGTTTGTAGCGCTCAATATCCAATGTGCCATCGGGGCGACGCAAGGCTTGGATATTGGGGTTTTGTTGCAGTTCATTGGCCAAGCGCTGATCGCTGGCACCCAAGCGCAAATCTTGTGCTGCCACTTGCAACAAACGCTCGCGCACCAAACGCTCAAGGGTGGCGAGTTTGGCTTCGGGTGAATCAAACACTTTCACATCTAAGTTGGGCATGGCACTGCGCATGCGTTCAACTTGCGTGCGGTGTGCGTTTTCAAGTTCACCTTGCGTGATCTCTTGCCCATTGACCGTGGCAACCGCTTCACCCTTTTCGCGCATGCGGTTGTAGCCGTCAATGCCAAACAACACAAACGATGGGAAGATCAACAAGAACAGCAAAAACTGCATGATCCTGTTGTGTTGACGAACAAATTCAAACATGCGAACAACCCCAATGGGAATTAACAAGAAAAAAGGCGAACGGTGGGTTCGCCTTTGCTAGATGGTGGTGGGTGCTGACGGGCTCGAACCGCCGACCTACGCCGTGTAAGGGCGCTGCTCTACCAACTGAGCTAAGCACCCCATCTTT
>JBEGOM010000058.1:0-11743 GCA_041181985.1 Pseudomonadota bacterium
TGTTGGCAAGCGCTGTTAGAATCAGCCACCGGGCCCAAGATTCTTGCGCTCGGTTTTTTTTGGCCTGCTTTTGAGGCCTTAAGAACCGACCAAGCCAAGCGCTCAATCTTCGAACGTTATTTTCTGGAGCTTGGGAAATGGAAATTTTTGATTACGACAACATCTTGCTGCTGCCACGCAAATGCCGCGTGGAAAGCCGCTCGGAATGCGACGCTGGCGTTGAACTCGGTGGCCGCAAATTCCGCCTACCCGTCGTACCTGCCAACATGAAAACCGTGGTGGACGAGTCCATCTGTTTGTGGATGGCACAAAACAATTACTTTTATGTGATGCATCGCTTTGATTTGGACAATGTGAAGTTCGTCAAAGACATGCATGCCAAAGGTGTTTACGCTTCTATCTCTTTAGGTGTGAAAGCGCCCGATCGCGACACCGTCGATCAACTCGCCGCCCAAAAACTGGTGCCCGAGTACATCACCATCGACATCGCACATGGTCACGCTGATAGCGTGCGCGACATGATTGCCTACATCAAAGGCAAGTTGCCCACCAGCTTTGTGATTGCTGGCAATGTGGCCACCCCCGAAGCCGTGATCGATTTGGAAAACTGGGGCGCCGATGCCACCAAAGTGGGCGTGGGCCCCGGCAAGGTGTGCATCACCAAACTCAAAACTGGTTTTGGCACCGGTGGATGGCAACTCTCCGCCCTGAAATGGTGTGCCCGCGTGGCCACCAAGCCGATCATTGCAGACGGTGGCATCCGCAGCCACGGCGACATTGCCAAGAGCATTCGCTTTGGTGCCTCAATGGTCATGATCGGTTCGTTGTTTGCAGGCCATGAAGAATCGCCCGGCAAAACGGTCGAAGTCGATGGCGAGATGTTCAAAGAATATTACGGCTCAGCCTCTGACTTCAACAAAGGCGAATACAAACACGTCGAAGGCAAACGCATTTTGGAGCCCATCAAAGGCAAGTTGGCCAACACCTTGATTGAGATGGAACAAGATGTGCAAAGCTCGATCAGCTACGCCGGCGGCACCAAGCTGATGGATGTGCGCAAAGTCAACTATGTGATTTTGGGTGGCGACAACGCGGGTGAACATCTGTTGATGTAACCGATTGCGCCTTTCACGAAGGCACGCAAAGCACACAACCTGCGCAGCCCGCAAGCTGCGCAGGTTTTTTTACGCCAACAACTGACTGGCCAGCGTTTGAACGCGTGAACCCGGAAAAGACAACTCTTCCAAAATACTGAAGTGATTGGTGTTCGGAATGTCCTCGCACACCGGCACCACTTTGTCGCCCCAGGCCTGTTGAATGAGGCGGTTGTGACGCAAAAATTCTTCGCTCTCTTGCGCACCCACCACCGTGGTCAAACTGCCGTGCTTGGGTGCGGGCATGAATGCGGGGCTGACCTTGACGGCATCGACCTCGGTCAAACGCAAGCTGTCGGTCAAAAACGGTGTGGCACGAACCGAATCAAGCTCAAACAAACCCGACATGGACATGGCTTTGTGCACCAGATGTTTGGGCAAAACTTTGTCATAAGCCTGCCAATCGCAGGCCAACATCATGGTCGCCAAATGGCCGCCCGCAGAGTGCCCAATGACCGATATGCGCGATGGGTCGCCACCAAAGCGATGCACATTGCGATACGCCCATGCAGTGGCCTTGACCATTTGTAACACGATGTCAGGAATGGTGACCGCAGGACACAGCGCATAGTTGGGGACCAACACGCAAGCACCTTGTGCTGTGAAAGGTGGCACCACAAATGAATGCTCCTTTTTATCGAGCGAACGCCAATAGCCACCGTGGATGAAAATCACCACCGGTGCACCCTTGCCACTGACCGGTGTTTGTGACGGAAAAATGTCCAACGACTCATTGGGCCCCTTGCCATACGCCACATCTTGGAAACAGCGGTGCGCAGCGCGTGTGTCCTCTGATGCTTCATGCCAACGCGCAAAGTGCATGGCAAATTCGGGCACCAAGGCTCGGTTGTTGTACATGCGGTCATACCATGCGCCGTCGCGTGGGGTGGTCATAGTTTTTTCTCCAATCGAATTTGTGCGTTGATCCAACTTTGGTTACGCGTGTTGTTGTTTTCCACAAAGTTGGTGGTGTTGTAGTAGCTGTTGGTGTTGTAGTAGCGCGGGTCGAGGTTGCTCAATGTCAAACGCCATGCGGTGTTGTTATCCACGCGCCACAAACCATAAACATCGATCACGCGTTTTTGCGACACGGTGTACCACTGCACATCGCTGGTACGGGTGGTGTAACCGGGGTTGTAGTTGACATTGCCACCCACCGTGAATGGCAAACTGCGCATGCGGTAGTCACCCCCGATATTGGCGGTCATGGCAGGTTGTTGATCCAATCGGTTGTCAGGCCCCATGATGCTGAGCACACGCGAACGGTAAAAGCTCAGGTTGTTGCGCAACTCAATGGGCAGCGCATCCGGCACCATTTGGTCGAGCCTGAATTTGGCTTCTAGCTCAATGCCCTCAGTCACTGCGTCGCTGATGTTTTGTGGACTCGACACCCAACGCTGTGTACTGCTCTCAAAACTGGTGACGCTGCGAATCAAATTTTGCACACGCCGATGAAATGCACTGGCACTCAACACGCCACCTTGCGGTAAATAACGCTCCGCCGCCACATCCAAACCGGTGGCAATTTCGGGCTTCAAATTGGGGTTACCCACCGAGTCTGCATTGGTGGGGCTGGTTTCATCGCGGGCATAAGTGCGACGCGCCAACAATGTGGGCATGCTGGGCGTTTTGAAACTGCGCGTCAAACTCATGCGCACTTGGTCGCGGCTGTCAGGGTTGGGACGCCACATGGCATGCAACAAAGGCGTGAACACACTGTTGCGATTGGTGACATCACCGGCAGTTGTGTTGCCTTGTGTGGTGAGCCCCTCGTAGCGCGCGCCTAAATGCGTGGACCAATTGGGGGTAAGTTGCCATTCGTCTTGCGAGTAAATGGCATAACGCATTGAACTGGCATGCAAGTCTGCACTGCCACTCAAACCCGAAATATTGTTCACAGCCACTTGATTGCGTCTGACCGTTTCTACTTCTGAGCCACTCACCCATTGGTGACCACCGCCCAGCACATTGGTGTATTTGCCACCTACCGACAAAGATCGGTCTTGGATGTTGGACTCTTCTGCATAACTTGGCAACAGGCCATTGTTCAATGCGGTTTGGCTGTAGTTGGTTTGACTGTTCCAACCGCCGCCATTGAATTTCCATTCGACATTGCTGTCTGACGACAGTTTGCGACGCCACTGCCCATTCAAGCGTGCAATCGCAAAATGGTTATCGTTTTGGGTGGTGCCCGATGTGCTGCCGTTGGTCAATGGACTTTGACCCGTCGATGTTTGGTCGATGATCACACGGCCTGAAGTGCTGCCGCGCGACAAACCAACGAAAGGCATCAAGGTCAAACTCTCTCCCGGATCACCTTTGAATTGCAACCTTGCGGTGACATTCACACCATCGCGCCCATAGTTCGAATGGTTGATGCGCTGACGGGTGGTGTCGCGCACGCTCGCGGCGTTATTGGGGTCGACAATTTCATGCCGAGTCAGCATGCTCTCGCTGTGATCAGGCGCTGCATATTGGTTGAACGACAAGGTGTAGTTCGCGCTCCACTTCTCGGCATCGTGGTATTTCACCAACGACGCATTGGGTGCGTAATACCCCCCTTGCCATGAACTGCCCACCTTCAACTCGCTGGGCATACCTTTGCGCCCCTCGCGGGTGATGATGTTGATGGTGCCAGCAATCGCTTGCGCACCGGTTTCAGCCGTGGGTGCGCGATAAATTTCAATTTTCTCGACCATCTCGGGCGTCAACGATTCAACCGAGAAACCTGGGGGCACGCGTTGCCCATCCAACAAAATTTGTGTGTAGCCTGCGCTCAAGCCCCGCATGCGAATGCCGCCACCTCGCCCAGGCACACCGCCGATGCTGATGCCCGGCATACGCTTGAGCACCTCGCCAATCGTGGCATCGCCTTGTTTTTCTATTTCTTCACGGCCAATCACAATTTTGCTGGCGGTGGATTCGCGGCGTTGTTGCGTGTCGTTGTCACGACCGCTGGTGATTTCCACCCGCCCCATGTCAGCCGCAGGTGCGGGTGTTTGCGCCAGGGACACACTGCCGTGCACCAACACGGGCAAAGCAAGCAAATAACGAAGAGAAAATGGGGGTGAAATGCGCATACAAAAAGTTTACCGAGGTATCAATGTCCCTGCCGTGTAAAGTTCAGGTTTTATTTTTCTACACAACAAGATGAACGCCGCCGCGCCCCACGCCTACGAAATCAAGAGCGCTTCGCTGCCTTTGGTTGCTTTTTTACTCAAAACTGCTGACATCTCGGCCCTGCAAGCCGATTTATCGCGCCGCCTAGGCGCCACCCCTGGCTTCTTTGACAACGACCCCGTGGTGATCGATTTAAGCGCCTTAGAAAACCCTCAGGCCGAGATCGACTTTCCCTCTGTGTGCCTGATGCTGCGCACCCACAACATGCTGCCCGTGGCCGTGCGCGGTGTCAGCGAGGCTCAAAGGGCCAGCGCAGCCCAAGCGGGACTGTTTGAAGCGCGCGATTTGAGCCACCAAGCAGAAACACGGGTGGAAACCGTGGTGCAAGAGGTGGTGCGCGAAGTCGAAGTGGTGCGAGAAGTGCCCGCCGCAGGCGGTGGTTCGGCCATGGTGATCGACAAACCCCTGCGCTCGGGCCAGCATGTGTACGCCAAAGGCCGCGATTTGGTGGTGCTGGCGATGGTCAACCCCGGGGCTGAAATCATGGCCGACGGACACATCCATGTGTATGCGCCCCTGCGCGGCAAAGCCATTGCCGGCGCGCGTGGCGATGAAAGCGCCCGCATCTTCACTTCATGCTTGGAAGCCGAGTTGATTTCCATCGCTGGCACCTACCGCACCAGCGACACACCGCTGCCCGATGATGTGGCCGGCAAACCTGCACAAATCACTTTGCAAGGCGATAAGTTGGTCATGCAACGGATGTAAACTAAGCGATTAGATTTTTCAGAACAATTTAGGGTTTTTTTCATGACAAAAATCGTTGTGGTGACCTCTGGCAAAGGCGGCGTTGGCAAAACCACCACCAGTGCCAGTTTTTCGTCTGGCTTGGCCTTGCGGGGCTTCAAAACCGTGGTGATCGACTTTGATGTTGGCCTGCGTAACCTCGACCTGATCATGGGCTGCGAACGCCGTGTGGTGTATGACTTCATCAATGTCATCAACGGTGAAGCGTCGCTCAACCAAGCCCTCATCAAAGACAAGCAATGCGACAACTTGTTTGTCTTGGCCGCCTCACAAACCCGCGACAAAGACGCCCTCACCAAAGAAGGTGTGGAGCGCGTGTTGAACGAACTCAAAGGCATGGGCTTTGACTACATCGTCTGCGATTCACCTGCTGGCATTGAAACCGGCGCCATGATGGCCATGCACTTTGCCGACGAAGCCTTGGTGGTGACCAACCCCGAAGTGTCTTCGGTGCGCGACTCTGACCGTATCTTGGGCATGCTCAGCAGCAAAACATTGCGTGCCATCAACGGCGACACGCCCATCAAAGAACACTTGCTCATCACGCGCTACAACCCTGCGCGTGTCGAAGACGGTCAAATGCTCTCGCTCGAAGACATTCAAGACATCTTGCGCATTCCATTGATCGGCGTCATTCCCGAATCAGAAGCCGTGCTGACCGCGTCTAACCAAGGTTTGCCCGCTGTGCATTTGCCCAACACCGATGTGTCAGAGGCCTACAAAGATGTGATCAGTCGCTTCTTGGGTGAAGATGTGCCCTTGCGATTCACCGAAGCTGAAAAGCCCGGCTTGTTGAAACGCATTTTTGGCGGGAGATAAGCACATGTCTCTGCTGTCCCTGTTGTTGGGCGAAAAGAAAAAAACAGCAAGCGTTGCCAAAGAACGCTTGCAAATCATTCTGGCGCATGAGCGCACAGGCCGTAGCGGTCATCAGCCCGACTACTTGCCTGCATTGCAGCGTGACTTGGTAGCTGTGCTGTCTAAGTATGTGAAGATCAACCCAGATGACATCAAAGTCAATCTGGAGCGCCAAGACAATTTAGAAGTGTTGGAAGTGAAAATCGAGTTGCCTGACTCGGTTTGAGTTTCTGCCTCACTCTCGTCAGTGCACCCACAAGGTGCGCGCGATGCAACGGCAAACAAAAAGCGTCCCTCAGGACGCTTTTTTATTTGGTGCGCAATGGCTACGCAACAGAAACGGATCAACCGCCCTTTTTAGAGCGCTTGCCAGGATTCTTTTTGCTGCGTGTTGCAACGCCGCGCTCAAGGCTCACACGCTGACCACGGCCGCCTGTGCGCAATGTGGTGCCAGGCAAAGGCTTAGGAGCAGGAGTGCGTTGACGGTCGGCTTCGGTGACGATTTTGTTACCCATTGAATTTTCCAGAGAAAGTGAGAAAAGCCCGATTTTAAGCCACTGGCACCCCATTTTTGATCCCGCGCCCATAATCAGCCCCAACGGAGCACCAGATGAACCCCAAAATCACTGAATTGGTCGAGCGAATTCGTCAAATCGAGCACGAAATTGAGCTTGAAACCAAGCGTCGGCGCGCCGAATTACAAGCCGACTTCGATCAACGCCGGGTAAGGTTTGAGCGTGAAATTCTGGAACAACAACGCCGCTTCAAAACCGGTTTGCTGCACTACATCGCGACCTCCCATTGGCTGACCATCGTCACCGCGCCGGTCATTTACTCGGTGCTGTTGCCCATGTTGCTACTGGATGCATTTGTCACCCTTTACCAGTGGATTTGCTTTCCGGTGTATGGCATGTCGCGCGTCAAACGCAGCGAGTATTTTGTGTATGACCGATCGCATTTGGCTTACCTCAACCTGATTGAAAAAATCAACTGCGCTTACTGCTCATACGGCAACGGTTTGGTAGCGTATGCACGCGAAGTGGTCGGCAAAACGGAGCAGTATTGGTGCCCCATCAAGCATGCACGCAAAACATTGCACGCGCATCCCTACTACGCAGGCTTTGTTGACTTTGGCGATGCGCAGGGCTACAAAAAAGAATTGGAAAATCTGCGCAAACAGTTGCAGGCTATTGAAAACCCTTGACCTTATCAATCTCGACAACACCAAAACAGCTCGCCATGAACACACCTTCCGCACTCCCCCCGCCCGACCAAGTCGATGAGCGTTTGACCGAGCTAGAGATCAAAGCCAGCTTCACCGAAGATTGGCTGGAACAACTCAACCAAACCATTTTTCGCCAGCAAGAGCAAATCGATGCGCTGATACGCGAGATCAACCAACTCAGGCGACAAATACCAGAGGGCAACACTGTCACCCATTTGCGCGACGAATTGCCACCGCACTACTGACAATGAAGTTTCAACCGAAGGATGCACCCATGTCACACACCATTGATTACTACCTCGCCCCACAAAGCCCTTGGACTTATTTGGGCCACACGCGTTTTCAGGCCATCGCGCAACAAGCGAAGGCCAACATCCGTGTGTTGCCGATGGATTTGGGCAAAGTGTTTCCTGTCTCAGGCGGTTTGCCTTTGGGTCAACGCGCACCGCAGCGACAAGCGTATCGATTGGTAGAACTCGCCCGCTTCAGAGACGCATTGCAAATGCCGTTGAACATCAAACCCCAGTTTTTTCCAGTGGCTGGCGACGATGCGTCGCGTTTGATCATTGCGGTTGACATGACACAAGGCGCGCAAGCAGCGATGGCCATCACCGGCGCCATACTGGCGGCAGTATGGGCGCAAGAGCGCAACATCGCTGACCCAGAAGTGTTGCAAGCGTTGTTGCGCGAACAAAACCTGCCCGCCACTTGTTGGGAAGCGTCAAAACAAAGCGATGTGCAAGCGCGCTATGAGCAAAACACACAGCACGCTATTTACGCGCAGGTGTTTGGCTCACCCAGCTATGTGGTGAATGGTGAAATTTTTTGGGGACAAGACCGCTTGGATTTATTGGCCAAGCGGTTGTTGGCTTGAGCGCGCTGTTAACGCGCCACACGCGGTTAATTAGCGTGCCACACGTGGCTTAGGCGTGCGCTTTTTCGCGGCATCAAACCCGCTAGAAGGTTTGCCAGCCGAACGTGCAGGTTTGTCAAACGGTGTACGCCCCGCTTCGAAGCCCACTTGACGTGGACCGCGAGGCTTGCGGTCATCAAACTTTGATGCAGCAGGTTTGCCAAACGGCTTGGCTGCAAAACCCGAGCGGTCGCCAAACTCTTTGCGATCACCGAAGTTTTTGCGATCACCAAAATCTTGACGCTCGGCAAAGCCTCCGCGAGGGCCGACTTGACGGTCATCGTTAAAAGGTTTGCGATCGTCAAAACGTTTTTCAGCACGGCCTTCGAATCGTGGGTCTGCACGACCCTCGTTGCGGTTATCGCCGCGACCTTCAAAGCCACGGTTTTCAAAACCACGACCCTCAAAACCTCGTCCTTCAGGGCGACCACGGCCACCAAAGCCGCCGCCAAAACCACCACCGCCACCACCACGGCGGCCGTCGAATTTGCCGCCGCCTTTGCGAGGTGCGAAATCACGGCCTCGCTCTAAGCGTTGGGTGGGCTCCAAACCTGGGATCACTTCAGCCGTGAAAGGCTGGCGTGTGTAGGCTTCGATGTCAAAAATTTTGCGCTTGTCGCGGAACTCCGCCAAAGTCACAGCCAAACCGTCACGCCCTGCACGGCCAGTGCGGCCAATGCGGTGGGTGTAGTCTTCCGACTTCATGGGCAAACCGTAGTTGAACACGTGCGTGATGGTGGGCACATCAATACCGCGTGCTGCCACATCGGTGGCCACCAAAATTTGCACTTGACCTTGACGCAATGCCATCAAACGGCGGTTGCGCAAGCCTTGGCTCAAAGCGCCATGCAACGCGACCGCTGAAAAACCGTCTTGTTGCAAATCGTTGGCCAAACCATCGCATTCAATTTGCGTGCTGGCAAACACAATGGCTTGGTCAATGCTGGTGTCACGCAGCAAATGGTCCAACATGCGGCGCTTGTGGCTCGCGTTGTCAGCCCAATGCAAAATTTGTTTGATGTTGTTGTGTTTTTCTTGCGGTGAATCAATTTGCACACGCTTGGGCTCACGCATCACACGTGTGGCTAATTGTTGAATGCGTGGCGCAAAGGTGGCGCTGAACATCATGGTCTGTTGACGCTTGATGGTGAGCTGATTGACCTCGGCCAAATCGTCTGAGAAACCTAAGTCGAGCATGCGGTCGGCTTCGTCCACCACCAAGAACTGCACTTGGTCGAGTTTGATTTGCATCGAACGTTGTAAGTCCAGCAAACGACCGGGCGTGGCCACAACCAAGTTGGCGTTTTGCAACTTGGCAATTTGCAATTGGTAAGGCATACCGCCCACCACATTGGCAACGCGCAAACCGCGGCAATGTGTGACCAAACCGATGGCGTCATGCGCCACTTGTTGGGCCAACTCACGGGTGGGGCACAAGATCAACGCGCCAGGTGTGGCGGCTTTGAAGTTGCGTGGGTTGGTGGGGTCTTTGCGACGTGGGCGCTTAGGGATTGGTTCGCCGTTGGCCTCAGCCTCTGCAACCACGGCCGCCCATTCATCGGCTTCTTTTTTGTTTTGCGCATGCATTTGCGCAATCAAGGTGTGCAACACAGGCAACAAGAACGCAGCTGTTTTGCCGCTACCGGTTTGGCTAGACACCATCAAGTCGTTGAGCTTTTGGCTGTCGTCAAGCATGGCCATGGGAATGGCTTTGGCTTGCACCGTGGTGGGTTGCGTGTAGCCCAAGTCAGCCACAGCGGCAATCAACTCAGGTGCGAGGCCTAAGAGTTTGAAGCCGTTGGGTACTTCGGGTTGTTGTGCTTCAACTTGTGATGGCTCATCGTGCGAAGGGGCATCAAAAGTTGCGTCAATAGTAGGTTCTGCCAGACGTGCGTCCAGCTCAAAAGAGTCAGTCATTTTCACGACCGCGCACCTGCTGGTGAGCGGCTCCGTTTTAGGTTGAACAACATCAACCATCAAACGAAGTTCTACGCCGTGTTCGGCGCGGGCGGCTCAGTGTCTGAGCCCTTGTGTGTCAGGTAGATGTGCGATTAAAGCATCCACACTTTTTGTGGAGCAACGCGTATTGTGGCACAGATTCGGGAAAACCCCAAGTTCTTTTTGAAACCACGCACATGCGGCGTCAGAACCCGGCTCACGCGCGCCAAAAATACTGCGCAGGGTCAGGTTTGGGGGTTTGACCAACGGCTTCGGTGTGCCACACCAAATCGACCACCTGCCCCATGCCTTCGGCAGTGATAGACGGCATGCCTTGCCGTTGCAAGTTTTGCAAGGCGTTTTGTGCAGCGGGTGCTTCTGCTCCCAAATGCTTGACCGCGATCTCTATGGCTTTCGCTTGGTTGTCGGGGTTGAGCAACCACTGCCAAGCCTCTGTCCAAGCCCTCTGAAAGCCCAGTGCAGCTTGCACATGTGCATCGGCCCACGCACGGCGTGCAGCCACCACCGGTCCTGGATAACTTGGAAACGCTTGGCGCGTGGTGGTCAAGCGCACATAACCGTCGTTGACCAACGCTTTGTCAAGCGGTGGGTTGATGAAACTGGCTTTGAGTTCACCACTGCGCAAAGCTTGCACCCGTTGTTGGCTGTCACCGACTTCTACCAACTGGTAATCGTTTGCGCCCCATCCGAGTGAACTCAGCAACTTGACCAACAACAAGGCATAGCCACTGCGCGCACCATCCACCGCAATGCGATGGCCTTTGAGTTGTTCCAAGGTTTGAATGTCCGGCGCAGCCACCAACGCCACATCTGGCGCGTGTGATTGCGCTGCCAACACGCACAAGTCACTGCCGTGCAAACCTGCGCGAACCACATGGTCGGGCAGTTGCAAGCCCACATCAAAACGCCCTTCACGCAAACCTTGCATTTGCGGGGTGGATGCGCCTGTGTGCGTTACCTCGCAATGCACGCCATGGGCCTCAAACAAACCTTGGGTTTGCGCGACAAACAAGGCCCAGACAGGAAAGCCGCCTGAAATATAGGCCAAGCGAATAGGCGTGTTGGATGCGTTGCTCATCCGTATCAATCCAATTTGGCGCCGGAAGCTTTCATGACTTCACCCAATGAGGACGCTTCTTCTTCGATGAATTTGTCAAATGCAGCGGGCTTCATTTTGAACGGCACAGCACCTAGTTTTTCAAAACGTTCGCGCACATCAGGCATGTCCACGATGGCATTGATTTCATCGTTCAATTTATCGAGGATGGCCTTGGGTGTTTGTGCAGGCGCCAACAAGCCCACCCAGAAGTTGAATTGCCCTTGTGGGTAACCTGCTTCAGCCATGGTGGGCGCATTGGGAAATGCGGTAGATCGTTTTTCAGAGCTCACGGCCAAAAGCACCACTTTGCCTTCACGGATCATGGCAACGCTTGAAATCAAAGGTGCAAAGACATAGTCAGCGCTGTTGCCCGCCACATCGACCAACATTTGGGGCGTGCCTTTGTAAGGAATGTGGTTGCCTTTGAGCTTCAAGCCCACCACAAACTTTTCAGCATTCACATGCGCGGCACTGCCAACACCAGCACTCGCGTAGTTCAAACCATTGGGAGCGGCGCGATTTTTATCGACCAACTCTTTGACCGTTTTCACACCCAAACCAGGTGCGGCCACCAATGCGCTGGGCAGACTACCCAAAGGACTCACGCC
>JBEGOM010000059.1:0-11578 GCA_041181985.1 Pseudomonadota bacterium
TACATGCGGTTGCTCATCAACTGTTGAATCACGCTGATGCTTTGGCGGTATTGCCACACCCCTTGCGGTTCGGGGTTGATCCACGCATATTTCGGAAACGCATGGGTCAAACGTTGCAACCATTCGGCACCGGCTTCTTCGTTGTTGTACTCCACGCTGCCACCGGGTTGCAAAATTTCGTAGGGGCTCATGGTGGCGTCACCAATGAAGATCAGCTTGTAGTCTTTGTTGTACTTGCGAATGATGTCCCAAGTTTCAAACTTTTCTGCATAGCGGCGTTTGTTGTTGCGCCACATGAAGTCATACACGCAGTTGTGAAAATAATAAAACTCCAAATGTTTGAACTCAGCTTTGGCCGCTGAAAACATTTCTTCCACACGCGCAATGTGCTCGTCCATCGTGCCACCCACATCCATCAGCAACAGCACCTTCACATTGTTGTGTCGCTCTGGGCGCATCAAAATGTCTAAGAAACCTGCGTTCGCCGCTGTTTTGTGAATCGTGCCATCCAAGTCGAGCTCTTCTTGTGAGCCTTCGCGCGCAAACCGACGCAAGCGGCGCAAAGCCACCTTGATGTTGCGGGTGCCCAGCTCTTGCGTGTCGTCGTAGTCTTGGTAAGCGCGTTGGTCCCAAACTTTCACCGCACTTTTGTTGCCACCTTTGCCGCCAATGCGAACACCCTGTGGGTTGTAACCACTGTTGCCAAAGGGCGAGGTGCCACCTGTGCCAATCCAGCGGTTGCCGCCTTGGTGGCGTTCTTTTTGTTCTTCCAAACGCTTTTTCAGCGTTTCCATCAACTCGTCCCAGCCCATTTTTTCGATGGCGGCTTTTTGCTCGGGCGTGAGTTCGCGTTGCAATATTTTTTCCAACCAATCCGCAGGAATGTCCTTGGTGAAGTCGGTCAACATTTCCACGCCTTTGAAATAGGCACCAAAGGCGCGGTCAAATTTGTCGTAATGTTTCTCGTCTTTCACCAACACCAAGCGGCTTAGAAAATAAAAATCATCCAAACTGCAAGCATCGCTCTCTGGCCCCACCACGCGTGCTTGCAAAGCTTCCAGCAGCGTCAAAAACTCTTTCACCGAAACCGGCAACTTGGCGGCGCGTAGGGTGTAAAAGAAGTCGATCAACATGGTGTCTGGCCCAACAATCACTCAGCGTCAGTAGGAGGCGCACGAAAGCGACGGGCGGCTTGCAAACCCATGCCGCCCCCCAACCCCACCAACAAAATCGCCACGATGCTGCCCGTGCCATAGCCCGGTGCAAACAAATCCAAGCCCAAAGCCACGCCTAAACCATAGCCAAGCAATGCGCCCACCATGAAACCAATGGCGTCGGTCAGTCCTTCAAGCAATGAGGCCAGCATGGAGTTCCTCGATCAGCGGTTGCGGTTTTGCATGAACACCAGTTTTTCAAACAGCGTCACATCTTGTTCGTTTTTCAGCAAGGCGCCTACCAAAGGTGGCACGGCAACTTTTTCGTCTTGCGTTTGCAAAGCTTCTAACGGAATGTCTTCGGCCACCAACAGCTTGAGCCAATCGAGCAACTCGCTGGTCGATGGCTTTTTCTTCAAGCCCGGCAAATTGCGAATGTCAAAAAATGTTTTCATCGCGGCATTCAGCAACTCTTGTTTGAGTTTGGGGAAATGCACCGCCACGATTTGGCGCATGGTGTCCGCATCAGGAAACTTGATGTAGTGAAAGAAGCAGCGGCGCAAAAATGCGTCGGGCAATTCTTTTTCGTTGTTCGAGGTGATGAACACCAGCGGGCGATTTTTCGCCTTAATGAGCTGACGCGTCTCATAGCAATAAAACTCCATGCGATCGAGTTCACGCAACAAATCGTTGGGGAACTCAATGTCAGCTTTGTCGATCTCATCGATCAACAAAGCCACCGGTGTTTCAGAGGTGAAGGCTTGCCACAACACCCCTTTGATGATGTAGTTCTCAATGTTCTTCACCTTATCAGCACCGTCAAGGTCGGTCATCTGGCTGTCGCGCAAACGGCTGACGGCGTCGTACTCGTATAAGCCCTGCTGTGCTTTGGTGGTCGACTTGATGTGCCACTGCAGCAAGGGCATGCCCAAGGCTTCGGACACTTCTTCTGCCAACATGGTTTTGCCAGTGCCGGGTTCGCCTTTGACCAACAGGGGGCGCTTGAGCGTGATGGCGGCGTTGACGGCCAACATCAAGTCTTGCGTTGCAACATAGTTATCGGTGCCGGTGAATTTCATGGTGATGTGATCTGTGTGGTGGTTTTTAGAAAGTGTACAAAGGCAAAGTCAAAATAGGCTGTTAGGTCGGCGACTTCAATTTTTTGTGGCACGCCGCTGCACCGCGTCAATGTAGGCTTGTCCGTCTGGCGGGCGGCCGCTGCGCTGGCTTTCCCAAATCATTTGACCCAAGGCGTCCATGGTTTCGTGGTGAGCTGTGTGCAGTGAGTCGCGCCGTGCGGTCAGCAATTCCACCGCTTGGCGAATGCCACGCGGCTGGTCAATCGAACATTGTTCGCTCACCGACAAATGCATGGACAAATGCAAAAAGGGGTTGACCTTGCCGTCTTTCACCTCGTACATGCGCTCGAGCGCTGCGTCTACATCAGAAAAATCAGCGTGGTATTCGGGGTGCTCGGCCACCCATTGGCTGGCCAGAGTTTCTAGCGCATCCATGGGTTGACCGTCGCGCCACTTCGCGTAGACCGTGCAAAAAAAGCGCCGAACATCGGCCTGACTGGGTTCAAACATGGCTTGAATTGTCACTCACGCGTCCGGCCAAACCCTGGCACCCGCGCGACTTGATACATTTGAGGATGTGCTGCGCGGCATGCCCCGTGGCGAGGTGCCTGATGCACCCGAAAGATTTCAAAATACGACCGAAGTAACGACTGAGGCTAAGACCAAGGAAACGACCATGAACCAAGCTTTTATTTGTGACGCCATCCGCACCCCCTTTGGCCGCTATGGCGGCGCCTTGTCCTCGGTGCGCACGGACGATTTGGCCGCAGTGCCTCTGAAAGCCTTGATGGCACGCAACCCCAATGTCGACTGGATGGCTGTGACCGATTTGATTTACGGTTGCGTCAACCAAGCCGGTGAAGACAACCGCAATGTGGGCCACATGGCCAGTTTGTTGGCAGGCTTGCCGCTTGAGTTACCAGGCAACACCATCAATCGTTTGTGCGGTTCAGGCATGGACGCCATTGGCACCGCCGCACGCGCCATCAAAGCCGGCGAAGCCACCTTGATGATCGCGGGTGGTGTAGAAAGCATGAGCCGTTCGCCCTTTGTCATGCCTAAAGCCGAGTCGGCCTTCAGCCGCAGCAACGCGGTGTATGACACCACCATCGGTTGGCGCTTCATCAACAAATTGATGAAAGAAAAATACGGCGTCGACTCCATGCCCGAGACCGCAGAAAATGTCGCCACCGATTTCAAGATCAACCGCGAAGACCAAGACAAAATGGCTTTGGCCAGTCAATCGAAAGCCGTGGCCGCCCAACAATCGGGTTTCTTTGAGACGGAAATTTGCCCTGTCACCATTCCACAAAAAAAGGGCGACGCAGTGGTGGTCAGCCAAGACGAACACCCACGCGCCACCAGCATGGAGTCGCTTGCCAAATTGAAACCTGTGGTGCGTCCTGATGGCACCGTCACCGCAGGCAACGCCAGTGGCGTGAACGATGGCGCTTGTGCTGTCTTGTTGGCCGACGAAGCCAGCGCCAAAAAGCAAGGCCTCACCCCACGCGCGCGCGTGGTTGGCATGGCCACCGCAGGTGTGCCACCACGCATCATGGGCATTGGCCCTGCACCGGCCACACAAAAAGTGTTGGCACTCACAGGTCTCACGCTAGACCAAATCGATGTCATTGAACTCAACGAAGCATTTGCGGCGCAAGGTTTGGCCGTCTTGCGTCAATTGGGGTTGCAAGACAACGACCCACGCGTCAACCCCAACGGTGGCGCTATCGCGTTGGGTCACCCCTTGGGTGCGAGCGGTGCGCGTTTGGTCACCACCGCCATCAACCAACTGCATCGCACCAACGGTCGCTATGCGTTATGCACCATGTGCATTGGCGTGGGGCAGGGCATTGCGATGATTGTTGAACGTGTTTGAAGCAACGCACTCTCTCAAAGCAAAGCTTTTTATTTAAGCAACGCACTTTCACGGCTGCAAGATGATCAACAAACAAGCCGCTTCAGTCACACAAGCCCTCGAGGGCTTGACCGACGGCGCCACCATCATGGTGGGCGGTTTTGGCACCGCTGGCATTCCCAATGAATTGATCGACGGCCTCATCGAAGTGCTCGATGGCAGCGATGTGCGTCATCTCACTTTGGTCAACAACAACGCCGGCAATGGTGACACCGGTCTGGCTGCGTTATTGAAAACCGGACGCGTGCAAAAAATCATTTGCAGCTTTCCGCGTCAAGCCGACAGCCATGTGTTTGACAGTTTGTACCGCGACAAAAAAATCGAACTCGAACTCGTGCCGCAAGGCAATTTGTCTGAACGCATTCGTGCAGCGGGTGCAGGTATCGGCGCGTTTTTCACGCCCACCGGCTACGGCACCGAGTTGGCGAAAAACGCTGACGGCAGCTCCAAAGAAACCCGTGACATCAATGGACGCCAATATGTGTTGGAGTACCCCATTCACGCTGATGTGGCGCTCATCAAAGCCGAGCGCGGTGACCGTTGGGGCAACCTCACCTATCGCAAAACCGCACGCAACTTTGGGCCTGTGATGGCCATGGCCGCCAAGCGCACCATCGCCTCGGTGTATGAAGTGGTGCCCTTGGGCGCACTCGACCCTGAAGCCATCGTCACACCGGGCATCTTTGTGCATCGAATCGTGCAAGTGCCACGCACCGTCACCGTGGGTGGTGGCTTCAAACAAGCATCTGCTTGAGCAAACGGCACGATACATTCACCATGACCTACACCCGTAAAACCAAGGACCAAATGGCAGCCCGTGTGGCGCAAGACATTCCCGAGGGAGCGTATGTCAACCTCGGCATTGGCATGCCCACGCAAGTGGCCAACCATTTGCCAGCGGGTTTAGAAATCATTTTGCACAGTGAGAATGGTTTGTTGGGTATGGGGCCCGCACCCGCGCCGCAAGACGAAGACTTCGACCTCATCAACGCAGGCAAACAACCCGTCACCTTGTTGGCCGGTGGTGCCTACTTTCACCACAACGACAGCTTCGCCATGATGCGCGGCGGGCATCTCGACATTTGCGTGTTGGGTGCGTTTCAGGTGAGCGAGAAGGGCGATCTCGCCAATTGGCACACTGGTGAAGCCGACGCCATTCCCGCTGTTGGTGGTGCGATGGACTTGGCCATCGGTGCCAAACAAACTTGGGTGATGATGGATTTGCTCACCAAACAAGGTCAAAGCAAAGTGGTGCGTGAATGCACCTATCCGCTCACAGGTTTGGCTTGCGTGAAACGCATCTACACCGACCTAGCTACCTTAGAGGTCACACCGCAAGGTTTGCGGTTGATCGATGCAGTTGAGGGCTTGAGCCGCCAAGCGCTTGAGCAATTGGTGGGCTTATCGATTCACGCATAAAGGTGATTCGAAAAGCGTGCTTCGCATGATGTTGTGCCCAACGAAGGCGCAGCACAACATCAGCTAACGGCAAACAATTTATTGCTCAGCAAACGCCCGTTCAATCACGAAGTCACCGGGGGTACTGGTGTTGCCTTCTTTGAACTGACGCTCTTCCAACATGCGTTTGAGGTCTTTCAACATTTGTGGGCTGCCACAAATCATCACACGGTCGCGCGTGGGGTCGAGGGTGGGCAAACCTAAGTCGCTGAACAATTTGCCATTCTCAATCGCGTCGGTCAAGCGGCCTTGGTTTTTGAAAGGCTCGCGCGTCACAGTGGGGTAGTACAACAGTTGTTGGCTCACCATCTCGCCCAAAAACTCGTGCTTTGGCAACTCTTGCGTGATGTAGTCGTGGTACGCCAACTCCTTAACCTCGCGCACACCATGCACCAAGATCACTTTCTCAAAGCGCTCATAAGTTTCGGGGTCGCGGATGATGCTCAAGAACGGCGCCATGCCCGTGCCAGTCGACAGCAAATACAAATTTTTGCCAGGCAACAAATAGTCGATCAACAAAGTACCCGTGGGCTTGCGACCCACCACAATTTTGTCGCCCACCTGAATGTGTTGCAAACGCGAAGTCAATGGGCCATCAGGCACCTTGATGCTCAAAAACTCCAAATGCTCTTCGTAGTTGGGGCTCACGATGCTGTAAGCGCGCAACAGGGGCTTGTCGTTCACCCGCAAACCAATCATGGTGAAGTGACCATTGGAAAAACGCAGCGCTTGGTCACGCGTGGTGGTGAAACTGAACAGTCGGTCGGTCCAGTGGTGAACCGTTAAAACTTCTTCTTCTAAAAAAGCGCTCATGGTAGGTTTCAGAGAAATATGAGGAATAACCCCTAAGTGTAGGGGAAGGCTTCTAACGGCTGGCTATATGCATATACCTTCGGCTCGGCTGGGCGAGGGGAATGGCGCCAAATCAACCGCTCGGTGGTCCAAGTGAAGTAACCCCTCAGCATGCTGATAAAAAGCATAGTGATAGCATCCATCTCCATAAGCTATGCCAACCAAAACCCCGCCCCCATTGCTGCCTCTGACCGACCTGCCCGGTCACTACATTCGCCGCTTGCAACAAATTGCGGTGGGCGTGTTCATGGAAGAGACGCAGGCTTTTGGCGTCACGCCGGTGCAATTTGCAGCCCTCAACGCCTTGGTGGCGACCCCCGGCATTGACCAGCGCACGCTGGCGGCCAGCATCGGCTTTGACACCTCGACCATTGGTGGCGTGGTCGACCGCTTGGAGGCGCGTGGTTGGGTAAAGCGCCAAGTTTCTCCCGAGGACCGACGTGCCCGCTTGTTGCAAGTCACACCTGAAGGCAAGCAACTGTTGCAGGAACTGTCGGTTTCGGTGTTGAGTACCCAAGAGCGAATATTGGCACCGTTGCCAGAAGCAGAGCGGCAAGAGTTTTTGCGCATGCTCAAAGTCCTGGTGGCGACAAACAACGATGCCAGCCGCGCACCGCGCTTGGTAGATTAAGTGTTTTCAACAAAGGCCTCACATGAAAATCTTTGACCACCTGAGGCAACTCAAAGACTGGGTCGATCAAGAGCCCCTCATCAGCGAGTGGCATGCCATCACCCAAACGCAAATCGACCAGTTTGCCCAAGCGACTGGCGATCACCAATGGATCCATGTGGACCCTGAAAAAGCCAAAGCAGGCCCCTTTGGCACACCCATCGCACACGGGTTTTTAACGCTGTCGATGGTGCCCTTGTTTTTTCACACCGCGTTCAGCATCAGCGATGTACGCATGGGCGTGAACTATGGCCTCAACCGCGTGCGCTTTACGTCGCCCGTGCCAGTCAACAGCCGCTTGCGTGGCAGTTTTGTGTTGAAGTCGTGTGAAGAAATTGACAACCAAGGCTTGCAACTGACTTGGCGTGTGCATGTCGAGCGCGAAGGGTCTGACAAAGTGGTTTGCATTGCTGAAACAGTCACGCGTTTGTACGCCTAAACGAAGAGAGCCTGAACGAGGTTTGTACGCTTGCGTGGTTTCAACCAGCGTTAAACATCTGCTTGAAGTTGCGCCTGTTGAAAACCATTTTGTCGCCAAGCTTCGTACACCAAAACCGCCACAGAATTCGATAAATTCAAACTGCGTTGCCCTGGCAACATCGGTAAACGCAAACGCTGTGCTGGCGCAAAGCTTTCGCGCAACGCAGGGGGCAAACCACTGGTTTCGCAACCAAACACAAACCAATCACCCGCTTGAAATTCTTCTTCATGCGCGCTGTGCGAGCCCTTGGTGGTGATGGCAAACATGCGCGATGCATCGGGTTTGGCATCTGCTAAAAATTGTTTCCAACTGGCGTGACGCACAACCGGCGCGTACTCGTGGTAATCGAGCCCTGCGCGGCGCATGTGTTTGTCGTCCATCGAAAAACCCAAGGGCTCGATCAAATGCAACTGGCAACCGGTGTTGGCGGCCAAGCGAATCACATTGCCCGTGTTAGGGGGGATTTCAGGATGAACCAAAACAATATTGAACATGCCTGCATTGTCTCGCATGCGTGGTCAGTGCTTTTCAAAATTTTTCAGCGCGCGCAAACACCAAGCCCGTGATGTGCGCCACCCCAGCAGCACGTAACACGTGGGCAGCTGCATACAAGGTTGCACCGGTGGTCATCACATCGTCCACCAGCACCACGCGTTGGTTTTTCAACAAAGGCAATGCTTTGGGCGCAACCCAAAACACATCTTGCACCAAGCCATGCCGCTCTTCGCGCGAAGCCCCCACTTGGTGAGCGCCATCGCCCAAGCGCAACAAGATATTGGCCGACGCTTTTTGAGGTGAAAGTTGTTTGGCCAATGCAAAGGCTTGGTTGAAACCACGTTCGCGCAAACGCGCAGTTGACAAGGGCATGGCCATCACCTGATCTGCGGCCTCTAGGGCGGGCTCAACATGCGGAGCGTGCTGCATCAAGTGCGCCAAGTGATGCGCCAGACCAGCGTCTGCGCGAAATTTGAAGCGCGCCATGCAGCTGTCCCATGGAAAGCCATAACTCACTGCCGTCAAGCAAGCGTCCAATTCGGAAGGGGAGTCTTGGCAGTTCTCACACACATCGGTTGAAAGCGTTTGTGCGCAGCATGGGCAACGCTGCATGGGTTGCGCAAACCGTTCAACGCAAGACACACACACTGGCGCGCTAGGCCAAGCGTGGCAAATCTGACATACGCTGGGCCAGCGAAGGGTCTTGAACATCACTCAATATACTTCTAGCCTCATGTCTGATGCAACGCTGACGCAGCGCCCCCCCTCTTTGCAAAGTGCCGCTAGTGATCGTTGGGCCAAACGGCCCTATACGACATCGCCTTGGTTGCACGAAGAAATCGGTGCGCGCATGGCCAGCCGTTTGAGTTGGATACGTTTGCAACCGCAGCAATGGTTGAGTTGGTGGCCCTTGCACGGCGGCATGGCAACCCATGCGCAAGTGCAAGCGCAATACCCGCAAGCAACTTGTTTTGTGACAGAAGCCTCACCACAACGCGAACGCAAAGCCCTCGCCATGTTGCAGAGGCCCTGGTGGCAACGGTGGTTCAAGCCCAACAAAGTCAAGTCCACACCAACTCAAGCCGGTCAAATGCAAATGATCTGGGCCAACATGGCCTTGCACTTGAGCGACGACCCACAAGCGTTGTTGAAGCAATGGCATCAAGCTTTGGCTGTCGATGGTTTTTTGATGTTCTCGTGCTTAGGCCCCGACACCCTGCGTGAACTGCGCGATGTGTATGCGCAGCAAGGTTGGCCGCCACCCTCGCACGACTTTACCGATATGCACGATTGGGGTGACATGCTCGTGCATGCAGGATTCGCCGAGCCCGTGATGGACATGGAACGCATCACCCTGACTTATGAAACTCCTGAGCGTTTGTTGGATGAGCTGCGCCAGTTGGGCAGAAACTTTCACACGCAACGCTTTGCGGGTTTGCGTGGTCGCGCTTGGCACCAACAACTCCAACGCGCTTTGCTGGCGCTGGCGTCACCGCAACACGATGGTCGTTTGGTGCTGACCATCGAAGTGATTTATGGGCATGCGCTCAAGCCCTTACCTAAAATCAAAATGACAGGCGAAAGCGTGATCGCATTGCAAGACATGCGCGGTTTGTTAAAAACCAAATAAAACGCAATCAGTGAAAGGTTGAACAACCTTCACATCAAGCTTCACAACAAGTAGTGGTCCAACAACAGCGCTGCAAACAAAGCGGTGAGGTGGATGAGCGAGAAGCGAAATGTTTTGCGCGCCAACGCATCAGAGTATTTGCGCCACAGCCCCCACGCATAGGCAATGAAGCCCAAGCTCAACACGGTGGACGCTGCCAAGTACAACCAAGAGCTCATGCCAAATGCAAAGGGCATCAAACACGCGGCCATCAACAAAAAGGTGTACAGCAAAATTTGCAAGCGCGTGAATTCATTGCCATGCGTGATGGGCAACATCGGTAGACCCGACTTGCGATAGTCCTCCACCCTGTAAAGCGCCAAGGCCCAAAAGTGCGGGGGCGTCCACAAAAAAATGATCAGAAAAAGAATCAGCGCCTCGGGGCCTACTTCGCCCGTCATGGCGGTCCACCCCAGCACCGGCGGCATGGCGCCAGAGGCGCCGCCGATCACAATGTTTTGCGGCGTGAGGGGTTTCAAAATGACGGTGTACACCACCGCGTAGCCAATGAAAGTGGCAAAGGTCAACCACATGGTGAGTGGATTGACCAAGAAAAAAAGCACTGTGGACCCGGTCGCGCACAGCGCGCCAGAAAACACCAGCGCTTGCTTGTCGGATAGCTGGCCCTGTGCAGTAGGGCGCCATGCGGTGCGCCGCATTTGTGCATCGATGGTTTTTTCAATCAAGCAGTTGAACGCAGCCGCTGCGCCCGACACCAGCCAAATGCCCAAACACGCCCACGCCATGCGCTCTAAGCTGTCCCAAGAGGGCAGCACGGGAATGGCCAAGACCATGCCAATCAAGGCACAAAAAACAATCAATTGGATGACGCGCGGCTTGGTCAGTGCGTAGTACTGTTGGATGACTGATGGTTGCTGCATTTCTCTGAGTGGGCCTCGTGAGCTTGGGGTTTTCCCGTAATTTATTGAGTTAGATCAATATGTTTTATACTCATCAGTGTTAAAACACACTGCCCATCATAATAATGCAAAGCACATCTAACCGTTTTTTCTCCGTTGCGCTGGCTTTGTTGGCGTTTTCTTTTCAAACCGCCAATGCGCAAGAGGTTAAAGGCAACCCTGTCAACGGCGAAGCAAAAATCGCGATGTGCATTGGTTGCCATGGCATTCCTGGTTACCAAGCCAGCTTCCCTGAGGTCTACAAAGTTCCCATGATTTCGCGCCAAGGCGGGAAGTACATTGTTGCTGCGCTCAAAGGCTACAAGAGTGGTGAGCGCAAGCACCCCACCATGCGCAGTGTTGCTGCCGGCTTGAGCGATCAAGACATGGCCGACATTGCTGCTTACTACGACGGTCATGGCCCCGCTGTGACCTTGCCTGAGCAGCCTAGCGCGCCTTCAGCACGTGTGAATGAATTGCTCACCAAAGGTGCCTGTAACTCATGCCACGGTGCTAACTTCAGCAAACCTATCGACGCCAGCTATCCCAAGCTCGCAGGTCAAAACCGCGATTACCTCTACATCGCGCTCAAGTCATACAAAACCGATGGCAATGCCACTTGGGGTCGTTCGAACCCCGTGATGGGCACTATTGCCAAGCAATTCAGCAACGCAGAACTCAAAGAGCTCGCCAATTACATTGGTCGCCAGCCCGGTGAGTTGCATGTCGTGCCACAGTCCAAGTTCCGCTGATCGGTGTTGGGTCTTTTTAATCTCTCTTATTCCAGCAAAAACATGATGAACTCTTTGACCAAGACATTTGCCTCGGGTCTGCTTTGGGCTGGGGCCTGGGTGGCCACTGCTGCGCACGCCGTGAACGATTTGCCCGGCGGTCCTGCCGTGC
>JBEGOM010000060.1:0-11438 GCA_041181985.1 Pseudomonadota bacterium
CGCGCCAAAGGAAAAACATTGTCATTGGATCTTTGATCAAACAACAGGAGTTAGAAATGTTGGATAAAGTGAAATCGCCCATCGTGAGCCCACACAAAAAATCAATCTATGACCCCACGCAAGAGGGTCTGATCTATCCCGAAATGCCCACCTTCGACAACTTCGAAGCAGAGCGTTTGCATCGCAAGCAACGCTTGGTGGCGGCATGCCGTGCATTTGCATTGGAAAAACTCGACTATGGTTTTGCCGGCCACTTGACCGTGCGTGACCCCGAGCATCCAGAGTTGTACTGGACCAACCCCATGTGCGTGCATTTTTCGCAAGTGAAATTGTCTAATTTGATCTTGGCTGATCACAAAGGCCATGTAGTGCAAGGCAAGCATGCCATCAACCGCGCAGGTTTTGTGTTGCATGCTGCGGTGCACGAGGCGCACCCTGACATCATTTCGATGTGCCATGCCCACACGGTGTATGGCACCGCGTTTGCAGCGCTGGGTCGACCTCTTGAACCGATTTCACAAGACGCTGCGGCTTTCTTTGAAGACCATGTGGTGATCAAAGACGAAGCAGGTCAAGTGGCGGTTGAAGAGAAAGCCGGTTTGGCCGTGTGCGATTGGTTCAAAGGTGTGAAGGCGGCCATTCACCAAAACCACGGTTTGCTAACGGCCAGCCGCCACAGCATTGAAGCTGCTGCGTTTTGGTTCATCGCTCTAGAGCGTTGCTGCAAACAGCAAATGTTGGTGGAAGCCACTGGCCACAAACCTGTGTTGGTGCCACCTGATCGTTCGCGCTACAGCCGTGAGCATGTGGGCTCAGAATACATTGGTTGGTTGCACTTCCAACCGATTTACGATCACTTGGTGGCCACACAGCCTGACATGTTCACTTGATGCGTGCAATAGCAATAGCAACTGGAGTGAGCAATGAGTTTGGCAAAAATTCCCGGTCGAACCGACTATGTCGATACGGTTTACAAAACCTTGCTAGATGCCATCAGCGCTGGCACTTTGGCGCCGGGCGAACGCATCACACAAGAAGATTTGGCAGAGAAGCTAAATGTCTCGCGCTCACCCGTGTTGCAAGCCTTGCGTTTGCTGAAAAAAGATGGCTTGCTCGAAGAAGCACCCGGCCGCGGTTTGGTGGTGACCATGCTCAACCCAATTCGCATTGGCCACCTCTACCAAGTGCGGGGTGCGCTCGATGCGTTGGCTGCGCGATTGGCAGCGCAAAACCGCGCCAACATTCCGGCGGTGTTGATCGAGCGTGGCCGCAAAGCTGCAGCCGGCACCGATGTGAATGCGCTGATCGATGCGGACATGGCGTTTCACAAAGCCATCTACGAAGCCTCGGGCAACCCACTCATTGTGGAGAATGCCATGTTGCATTGGATCCATGTGCGCCGAGTGATGGGCGCCGTGTTGCAACGCCAATTGGGGCGCACCGGTATATGGGACGAACACGCCGCCATCGCAAAAGCGATTCAAGATGGCGATGCAGATCGCGCAGCCGCTCTGTCAGAAAAACATGCCGAGCTGGCGCGTGAAACGCTTATGCAACATTTGCGTGAAAGCGAAGAGGAATCGCTGGAAGCGGTGCATGCATAGAGGACTTAAGTCTATTTAAGGGCGCTAAAGGGCCTTCGAGGTCTTCGATGCGATTGATGCCCTATGTGCTCATCAGGCACGGCTTTCACTCACCGCAAAAATTCAAGCAATGCCTTCGCAATCAGTGCAGGATTTTCTCTTTGCGGGAAGTGCCCAATACCCGGCAACACAGTGCGCTTGTATTCATTCGTGAAAAACCGTTCTTTGCCTTCTGACATGCTGGGGTGGTTGACCGTGTCAGCTTCACCATGCAGCACCAGCGTGGGCACGCTTAAGTGAGGTGTGTTTTGCAACACCGCTTCGTCGGCTGCGTAATACGGGTCGCTTGGTGCATGGCCCCAGCGATGACGGTAAGAGTGAAGCGTGACGGGCAACCAATCGTCGTTGTCGACGGTTTGCCATGTCGCATCAAATTCTTCAGGGCTGTACCAACCTTCGGGTGACCAGGTGTCCCACATGATTTTGGCGAAGGCTTTTTTGTCTTCACGAATCAGTTGCTCGCCTTTTTCAGTAGCCATTAACCAGTGGTACCAATAACTTTTGGCTTGAGCAAAGTCGATTTTTTGGTTGGGCAAATTGGTGCCGTAACCCACCGACACCATCACCAAATGGCTGGCGATGTTGGCTGACAAGCCGCATGCATTTGCTGCGGCGCGTGCGCCCCAATCGTGTCCAACCAAGGCAGGTTGTTGCAACTTCAAGGCGTGAATGAATTCAACCAAGTCTCTGCCCAACGCCGCGAGTTGACCGGTGCGCGGTGTGTCGCTTTTCAAAAATTGCGTGGGAGCAAAACCGCGCAGTGCGGGCACGATCACACGCCATCCTTGCTGTGCCAATTCAGGTGCTACTTTTGCCCATGTGCGCGGGCTGTCAGGCCAGCCGTGCAACAAAATGGCGGTGCGCGTGGCTGTGGCATTCCACTCTTCATACGCTACGCGCAACAAGGATGTGTCAATTGTTTTCATGTCAGGTGTTTTCATGCCAGTTTCTCGCTTTGGCGCCACTTTTCTTCTGCCTCGTCCCACGCGCCGAGTGCTTGCAAATCGGGCACCCATGCCAAGCCAGATTTTGCATCTGACGACGCAGCCTCTGGCGTGACCAACACATCTAACAATGCAGGGCGGTTGGCCATCGCGCGTTCAATGGCGGCGGGTAAATCTTCGGCGCGTGTCACGCGTTCTGCGTGCATGCCAAAGGCACGGGCCATGGCTGCGTGATCTGCAAATTGCAAACGGGTGCCCACCACTTTGCCATGCGTTTCTTGTTGATCGCGCACTTCAATCGCCCACGAACCGTTGTTGGCCACCACCACAAGCAAAGGCGCTTGATGACGCACAGCGGTGTCGATTTCCATCGCATTGAAACCAAACGCGCCATCGCCTGTCGCCACCACCACATCGCGTTTGGGAAACGCCAGGCTTGCGGCAATGCCAAAAGGTGTGCCCACACCAATGCAACCCAACGAGCCAGGGTCGAGGTAAGTGGCAGCGGGCAAACCCACACGCGCAAAGCTCAAAAAATCACCACCGTCAGCGATCACGATGGCGTCATCATGCAATGCGTTGCGCATCGCCGCCAGTAAAGTATTGGGGTGCATCAAACCATCTGAACCTGCGGGGGCTGTTGACATGCTGGTCAACAATTTTTGTGCACGCGACAAGTGTTGTGCTCTGACCTGTTGTGTCCATTCGCGGTCTAATTCGGGCTTGCGCTCACCTGCCAATGCGACGATGTCTTCAAGCGCGGTGTCAACACTTGAAAACACCTCGGCCTCACCTCTGCGGTTGTCTTGCAACTCGGCCAAACAATCGGCAATGCGCACAAACTTGGCGTTGCCAAACACGGCGGGTGAGCCATAGGCCAATTGAAAATCGAGTTTGCGCCCGAGGGTGATCACCACATCGGCTTGCGACATCACCGAGCCGCGCATGGCGGCCACCACCGAGGGGTGGTCTTCGGGCACCAAGCCGCGACTCTCACCGGTGTCTAAATAGAGTGCACCCAAACGGTCGAGAAAAGCGATCAAGGCTTTAGAACACCCTTTCGCACCGCGACCTGAAATCACCAAGGGTCGTTTGGCTTGCCACATCACTTCCATCGCTTGTTGCGCAGCGTTGGCGTTGGGCAGTGTTTTTTGTTTTTCACGCGATTTGAAAAATTCTGGCAATTGCACCGCAGCGCTCACGCTGGCACGCAATGTGTCCACCGGAAAATCCAAATACACCGGGCCAGGTTCACCGCCTTGTCCTTGTGCTTTTGACACGGCTTCGTCCAAGGCTTGCAACACCAAGTTGGGGTCGCGCACGGTGCGTGCGAGGCGGGTCAGGGGTTTGACAAATTCGGTGTGCACCATGTCTTGCAAGGCCCCACGGTTTTCTTGCGCTTGCGGTGGCGTGCCCGACAAAATCAACACCGACGCTCTGGCCGTGTGCGCGTTGGCAATGCCGGTCATGGCGTTGGTCACGCCGGGACCAGCGGTCACCAAAGCCACACCGATTTGACCGGTGAGTTCTGAGTGCGCGTGTGCCATGTAAACCGCGGCGCGCTCGTCGCGTACATCCACGATCTGAATGCCCTCGGCGTCAAGGCGCATCCAGATGGGCATGATGTGCCCGCCGCACAGTGCAAACACACGCTCCACCCCGCGGGCTTTCAAGAATTTGGCGATTAATGCGGCGGCGCTGTCGGGGGTGACGAGGGGGGAACTCATGGGGGCCTTTGTGAATGGTGTGATGGCGTGATTCAAGGAGTATTCTGAATTCAGAGTTCTATTTGTATGGGTATTTTCCCTATAGAACTCTGAATTCAGAATTCATTAATAATATCGGCATGGAGCGCTCATTTCTGACGCTGTTTTTGCATTTTTCCTGTCCTATTTCTTCACAAGGCCCGCCATGAACCTGTTGATGAACATCTCCGACGCCGTTGCCACCCATGCCCGTTTGACGCCGCACAAATTGGGCGCGCGTGACAGCAAACGCCAGCTGAGTTTTGAGGCTTGGCACCAACGCGCCACGCAATTGGCCAACGGTTTGCGCGCGCTTGGTTTGGAAAAAGGCGATCGCGTGGCTTTGCTGGCTTACAACTGTGTGGAGTGGATGGAGATTTATGCAGGCTTGGCCCGTGCCGGTTTGGTGGCGGTGCCTTTGAATTTCAGATTGACCCCGCCAGAAATTGAGTACATCGTGACGCACAGCGAAGCAGTGGCTTTCATCGTGCAAGATGAATTGATCGACCGTGTGCAACCGTTGCGCGAGGGCTTGAACATTTCACCCAAAGCGTATGTGTCGTTTGGCAACACAGTGCCTGACGGTTGGCAATCGTATGAAGGTGTGTTGAGAACAGCACCTGCCTACATTCAACAGGTGGATGTGAAGCCCAGCGATATGAGCGCACTCATGTACACCTCGGGCACCACAGGTAAGCCCAAGGGTGCCATGCGCAGCCATGAGGGCAGCGCACTCATTGCATTGGCCACCGCTTTGGAAATGGGTTTTACTGCCAACGACACCGCCTTGTTGGTGATGCCGATGTGCCATGCCAACTCGCTGTATTTCAGCCACACCTTCACGCAACTCGGTGCCACCTGTGTCATTGACGACCGCAAGAGTTTTGACCCCGAGGCTTTGTTGGCCACCTTGTCGGCAGAGAAAGTCACCTTCACCTCGTTGGTGCCCACGCACTACATCATGATGCTCGGTTTACCCCAAACCGTGAAAGACAAATACGATGTGTCGGCGGTTGAAAAACTCATGATTTCATCTGCACCTGCAAGGCGCGACACCAAGCTTGAGATCATGGAGTTTTTCAAAAACGGCAAGCTGTATGAGTTGTATGGCTCCACCGAAGCAGGCTGGGTGACCTTGTTGCGACCGCATGAACAACTCGACCGCATGGGCACCGTGGGTCGCGAGTGGGCGGGATCAGGCCCAATCAAGTTGCTAGATGCACAAGGTCAAGAAGTGCCCGATGGTGAAGTGGGTGAATTGTTTTCGCGCACGCCCTATGTGTTTGATGGCTATTGGCGCAACCCCGAAAAAACCGCGGAGGCCTTTCATGGCACATGGTGCTCGGTAGGCGACATGGCCACGCGCGATGCCGATGGCTATATCCGTTTGGTCGATCGCAAAAGCAACATGATCATCAGCGGTGGTGAGAATGTTTACCCTTCAGAGGTAGAGGGAGTGTTGGGCGCGCACCCCAAAGTGAAAGATGTGGCGGTGCTCGGTGTGCCGCACGACAAATGGGGCGAAGCCGTGCATGCGGTGGTGGTAGTGCACAACGGGCAGGAGGCCCATGAACAAGAGTTGATCGATTGGTGCAAGAGTCGCATG
Organism: Pseudomonadota bacterium; assembly: GCA_041181985.1. Lineage (GTDB taxonomy): Bacteria > Pseudomonadota > Gammaproteobacteria > Burkholderiales > Burkholderiaceae_C > Limnohabitans. The sequence goes on from JBEGOM010000060.1 coordinate 5,939, forward strand.
GCGGGTTACAAGCGTCCGCAAAGCATCACCTTCATCACCGATGCTGACATGCCACGCACGGCGACGGGCAAAATTTTGCACCGCGTGCTGCGTCAACAAATGGTTGAAACGATTGCTTCTTAGCGTTCTAACAACTGCCTCATGCGACTGCGACATGCGTTAGACTATTTCTGTCATGAAAGCCATCTCTCTTCAACCCAATCTGGTCGATCAAGTCAAAGACGCATTGCTTGAAGAAATCACTTCGGGCAAGCTCAGCCCGGGTGAGCGCATCATCCAAGAACACATTGCGCAGGCTTTGGGTGTGTCGCGGCAACCGGTGCAACAGGCGTTGCTGTTGTTGCGCAACCAAGGTGTGCTGAAAGACGCCGGCGGCCGAGGGCTCATCGTGGCGCCGCTTGATGCCGACCATGTGGCCCACATTTACGAAATGCGCGCGGTCATTGAAGGTTTGGCATGCCGTTTGGCAGCCACACACCGCGCCGAGCAAGCGCGCAAACAAGGCGAAGCGATCATCGAAGCAGGTCGCAAAGCAGTGGCCTCAGGGTCAGTGGCCAAAATGATTGCGGCGGACATTCGCTTTCACGAATTTTTGTATGGTCTGTCGGGCAACCCTTTGATTGGCCCCGCGATGGACACGCACCTCACTTACACGCAGCGTGTGATGGGCGAGGTGTTGGTGCAAGACCAAGAGCCGCGCGACATTTGGGATCAACATGCCAAGATCTTGGCAGCCATTGTTTCGGGCAAAGCTGAGTTGGCAGAAAAATTGGCCAAAGAGCACCTCATGCAGGCCTCGCATTTCATGGTTTCACGCCTCAAAACATTGCCAGAGGTGAGCGCAGACCATTAAAGAGACGGCAACAGCGGTCGATCTATGTATAGATGCAAGGCTCTGTCATGAAACGTCTTTTACTTTTGTTGTGTGTTTGCCCTTTGATGGTGCAGGCCGAAGTGTGTTTGGGTTCGCACTTCAAAGCCCAAGCCATGACCATAAACGACCCGCAAGAACGCGAAGCGTTTGCCAGCAAATGGTTGAAAGACAACATTCCCACTTGCAAGCCCGAGCAACTGCGCAGCATTTTGTCGAGCAGCCCTTTGTGGTTGGGCACCGCGCTCACCGCCAGAATTTCTGGTTTGATTGAAGCAGCCATTGAAGCCAAAAGTTTGGACGATCCAGCCGCTTTGGAAATGTTGCTCAACCCACCATTGAAAAAAGCAGCGGCTAGCAACACATCGACTGTGTTTGAAACCCGTGCGCAAGGGGGCAGAGCGCCTGCGGGTTCGTCGGCCGGTATGCCACCGGGCGCGTCAGACAATCCGGCCCTGATGCAAGCGGCTACCGTTGCTGCTGCGGCAGCCACAGCCGCGGCCATTGTGCAGCAGCGGCAGAACACGCCACAGCCCCCAGCACCCAGCGGAAGATAAAGTTTGGGTTTTTAGCGCATAGCTTTTAGTGCTATGCGCTTTGACATTCAATGCCCGCTGGCTTACACGGCACCCAACGCAAACACCGAGTTGGGCACTTTGCTCGGCACCACTGGCTTTTGCTTTTGCGCAAACACACCACGCTTGGGCGAACTGAGCTCTTGCACTGTTTCACCTTTGGATTGCTGGGCGGCAATCAAGCTTTGCAGGCTGATGGCACGCATGTGGTCTTCCAGTTTTTGGTTCAAGTTGTTCCACAAATCTTCTGTAGACACAAAGCCTTGTTGTTTACCTTCTGCATCATGTGCGTGATCGTCTTCGTCGATGTGAACCGCGCGAATGATGTCCGCCACATTGATTTGATGGGCATGTCGGTTGAGGGTGTAACCACCGCCTGGCCCGCGTGTGCTGTCGACCAAACCTTGCTCGCGCATGTTCTTGAAGATCTGCTCTAAGTAAGAGATCGATATGTTGTGACGCTGGCTGATGGCTGCCAATGACACAGGACCCTGGTGCTCGCGCAGACCAATGTCAATCATGGCGGTGACGGCAAAACGGCTTTTGGTACTCAATCTCATGGCGCACTCCTTGGGTTGTCGTTGAACTACATGTCAACTTGGGGTGAACTGTAAAGATTCAATCACTTCGTGTAAATTCGTATTTTTATTAAAATTACTCAGAATTTTACGAAGTATGGAGGGTTGTGATCGGGTATGAACTTCAAACATCTTTATTACTTTTGGGTCACTGCACGCGCGGGCGGCATCATGCGCGCGGGCGAACAGTTGCACACCACGCCGCAAACGCTGTCGGGGCAAATCAAACTGCTCGAAGAGAGTTTGGGCCGCAAACTGTTTCGCAAGCAGGGTCGACAACTCGAGTTAACCGAGGACGGACGCAAAGCATTGAGCTATGCCGATGACATTTTTGCGTTGGGCTCAGAATTGCGTGAGGCCATGAGCAACACCCAAGCCGGTGTGCGCACTTTGGAATTTCGCGTGGGCGTGGCTGACTCGGTGGCCAAATCGGTGGCATACCGTTTGATTGAGCCAGCGCTGTCTATTGATGAACCGGTGCGCTTGATTGGCAGTGAGGGCAAGTTTCCAGATTTGCTGGCGCAGTTGGCTTTGCATCGATTAGATTTGGTGATTGCAGATGAGCCCTTGTCCAAACGCATCAGCGTGAAAGCTTTCAACCATGCCTTGGGCACCACGCCGATGAGTTTTTTTTGCACGGCCAAATTGCGTGACACTTTGAAGGGCCGCTTTCCACAATGTTTGCATCAAGCCCCGATGTTGATTCAAGGTGCTGCTTCTTCGGTGCGACAGCAACTCGATGGTTGGCTGGTCAAGCACAAACTTCAACCGCGCGTGGTGGGTGAGTTTGACGACGGTGCGCTGATGACCGCGTTTGGCCGCGAAGGGCGAGGGGTGTTCATGTCACCCACCATATTGGAAAAAGAAACCGTGGCGCACTACGGTGTGCAAGTGTTGGGGCGCACCGATGAATTGGTGGAAGAATTTTTTGCGGTGTCAGTCGAGCGCCGGATTTCGCACCCATGTGTGGCGGCGATCACGCAAAACGCGCGGGGGCGGTTGTTCAATGGTTAAAGCAAGTGCCTGGTGCAAAGGTCATGCACGACATTAAAAGGCACTTTGTATGTGAATCAAATGACTCGCTTGCGAATGGCCGTAGCCAACCACTCGGCCAGCATGACCATCACCAAGATGACCAACAGCACCAAGCCCACGCGGTCCCATTCAAAGACATCGATGGACGCATTGAGGGCCAGCCCCAAACCGCCGCCGCCTACCAGCCCCAAGATGGCGGATTCGCGCACATTGATGTCCCAACGAAACAAGGCGATGGCGACGAATGCGGGTTTGATTTGTGGCCAATAGCCATACAAGATGCGGCTGTACCAAGTGGCCCCTGTGGCGGTCAGCGCTTCGATGCTGCCGCGGTTGGATTCTTCTAAGGCTTCAGACAACATCTTGCCAAGAAAACCGATGGAGTGAAACGCAATGGCACAGGTACCAGCCAATGCGCCGGGTCCAAACATGGCCACAAAAAACAAAGCCCATAGCAAAGTAGAAATGCTGCGGGTGGCCACCAACACAAATCGCGCCACGGCGTTGAGCCAAACAATGCGCGTGATGTTGCGCGCTGCCAAAAAGGCAAAGGGCGTGGCCAAGATCAAACCCAAGGCGGTGGACAAAAACGCCACAGCCAGTGAGTCGAGCAAAGCTTGGTGCACGGTTTGCGCGCCGGTGTTTTGTGGTGTGATGTAGAAGGACCATTCAATCGGCCACATGCGGATCAGCAAATCTTTCATTTGCTCGGGTGCATCCCACAAAAATTCAGGAATGATGTCCACCGATTTGATGGACACCACAATGGCCAACACGCAAGACCAGTAAATGGCCCAGCGCGACCAGCGTTGGGCAGGGGTGAAGCGTTGCCAATGGTGTGAAGCGGTGTTCATTGGCCAAACACTTTCTTCACAACGACTTGCAAAAATTCACCAAACACAATGATGGCAATGATGCACAGCACCATGCCCAACACAAAGTCGTAATCAAACCGTTGAAATGCGGCAAACAAGGTGCCACCAATGCCGCCCGCACCCACAATGCCCACCATGGTGGAGTTGCGCAAATTGCTGTCGATTTCATACGCAATGAAACCAATGAAACGGTAAAGCACTTGCGGTAACACAGCAAATATCAGCACATTGGCAAAACTGGCGCCGGTGGCGCGTACCGCTTCGAGTTGTTTCATCGAAATTTCTTCGATGGCTTCGGCAAACAGTTTTCCTAAAAAACCCACCGATGCAACTGTGAGCGCCAAGATGCCTGCCAGCACACCAAAACCCACCGCTTTGACAAACACAATGGCTACGATGATGGGGTGAAAGGTGCGACACAAAGTGATGACAAAGCGTGCCATCCAAGTGATCCAACTCGGCATGAGGTTGCGCGCTGCCAACAAGCCCATGGGCAAGGCGAGCACTACACCAGCCGCAGAGGCCAACACGGCGATTTGTAAAGTTTCAAGCAAACCTTTGATCAACTCGGCGCGCGGGTCAAACACCGGGGGGAACATGCGGTGCACAAATTTGCTGGCACCTTCAAGACCCAAAACAAATCGCGCCCAAGTTAAATCAACACGCGACAAAGCCCATAACATCAACAACGCCACCAACCACCAACCGAATTGCGTGAGCCATGGCATGCGAAACGGTTGGATGTGCGCAGGCACATCACCACGCACGGGTGTGTTGGTCATGCTCAGTTGAGCCATGAGGTGCCACCATAAATGGCAGTCAGTTGGCTGTCGGTCAATTCGTTGGGTGGACCATCGAACACCACATGGCCTTGGCTCATGCCCACAATGCGATCGGCAAAGCGTTTAGCCAATTCAACATCGTGCATGTTGACGATGACAGGAATGGCGCGCTCTTGTCCAATGCGTTGCAACAAGCCCATGATCTCGACCGATGATTTGGGATCGAGCGAACTGGTGGGTTCGTCGGCCAACAACAACGCAGGCGATTGCATGACTGCGCGTGCGATGCCCACACGCTGGCGTTGACCGCCCGACAATGAATCAGCACGCGCGTTGGCGAAGTCTTGCAAGCCGACATAGCCCAAGGTTTGCCAAGCACGCTCGATGTCTTGCGATGAGAAGCGTCGTAACCATGCGTTGATGGCAGAGGTTTTACCCAGCACACCGGTGAGCACGTTTTCCATGACGGTCAAACGCTCGACCAAGTTGTATTCTTGAAACACCATGCCGATGCGTGCGCGTGCTTGACGCAAGGCGTTGGCACGTAAGCCACACAAAGATTGACCATCGAGCACCATGTCACCGCTGTTGGGTTCCACCAAACGGTTGATGCAACGGATCAGTGTGCTTTTGCCAGTGCCGCTGGGTCCGATGATGGCAGTGAGTGCGGCGCTGTCAAAACGCAAATCAATGCCACGCAACACCGGCTTGCCGCTGACATAGGACTTGGTGAGTCCGCGCAACTCCAAACAACTGGCCATGGTTATTTCTTCGCGGCTTGTTC
>JBEGOM010000061.1:0-11349 GCA_041181985.1 Pseudomonadota bacterium
AGGTTTGCTCACTTTGTCAGCCGAACGCACCTTGTTGTTGTCGTTGCCTGCATTGGCCACACTGGCCGCATTCGCGTTGCCCACTTTGCGTCGCAGCATGGCGGCTTTCATCGATTGGTTCACGCTGCTGTTTTTCTCGGGCTGCGCCTTCATCATTTGGGTGGTGTGGTTGGCCATGCAAACCGGTTGGCCCGCGCAACCAGCAGCCAATGTGGCGCGTTTGGCACCAGGCTTTGAACCAAGCTTGGGTGTGTTTGCATTCGCAGTGGCTTTGCTCGCCACCGCTGCGTGGACTTGGTTGGTCGTGTGGCGTGTGGGGCGTCACCGCCATGCGCTTTGGAAGAGTTTGGTGCTGCCTGCGGGTGGTGCTGCGTTGTGTTGGTTATTGCTCATGACCTTGTGGTTGCCCTTGCTTGACTTTGCGCGCAGTTACAAACCGTGGGTGAAACAAATTCAAACCATCATGGCGGCACATGGCAATGCCAACACCTCATGCATGATGGCTTACGGTTTGGACACCGGCCAAATGACGGCGTTTCATTACCACGGTGGTTTTGAGATTGAATCGCTCAACGACAAAACCAAGCCGCAAAAAGCTGAATGCGAATGGTTGTTGGTGGACAACGATTTGCGACCCGAGTTGTCACAAGTGGTGCGTTTGAACGAATGGCGACGCATTCAAACCATTCGCCGCCCGTCTGACAACAACGAAGATGTCACGCTTTACCGCCGCCGCGCACAACCATGAGTTCTGAACGCGGCACCATCGTGCGACATGCCGGCACGGTGCTGGTGGGGCAATTGGCCGTCATGGCCTTTGGCATGACCGACACCATTGTGGCGGGGCGTTTTTCTGACACTGCGCTGGCCGCGTTGGCGGTGGGATCAGCCACTTACATCACGGTTCACATCACGCTCATGGGCATGTTGCAAGCGCTGTTGCCAGTGTGGGCTGAATTGCACGGTGCCAACCGAGCTTCAGCTGTGGGGCCCTCGGTCAGACAAGCCTTGTACCTGTGCGTGCTCACCATGTTGATTGGCATCGCTGCCTTGTCGTATCCACAACCGTTGCTCGACTGGACCGAGGTACCTGTCGACATGCAAGACGAAGTGAAACACTACTTGTGGATCGTGGCGCTGGGTTTGCCCGCTTCGCTTTTGTTTCGCATGTTTGGCACGCTCAACCAAAGTTTGGGCAAACCCAAATTGGTGACCTGGGTGCAAGTGGTGGCCTTGATGGTCAAGATACCTTTGTCCATCGTGCTGACGCTCGGCATAGACGGCTTGTTGCCAGCGATGGGGCTGGTAGGTTGTGCGTGGGCTACTTTGATCGTCAACTACATCATGCTCGGTTTGGCGTTGTGGTTGATTCGCACGCAAGATTTTTACAAACCCTATGCGCTTTGGAAAAAGATGGAGTCCCCTGACTGGACTGTCTTGAAACGCTTTGTGCGCTTGGGGCTACCCAGTGGTTTGACGATTGGTGTGGAGGTGACCTCCTTCACCCTCATGTCTTTGTTCATCGCGCGTTTGGGTGTGACGGCCACGGCAAGCCATCAAATTGTGTCTAACTTGGCGGCGGTGATGTACATGGTGCCGCTGTCGTTGTCCATCGCAAGCAGCGCACGGGTGAGTTATTGGATCGGTGCCAACAACAGCAAGAAAGCGCGCTTGGCACTTCGCACAGGTTTGAGTTTGGTGCTGTGCATGTGTGTGGCGCTGGCCAGTTCGCTTTGGTTAGGGCGCGAATGGGTGGCTGCGTTTTACACGCAGTCTGCTGAAGTGGCGCAACTGACGATGGCGCTGTTGGCTTGGATCACCTTGTATCACTTGACCGATGCAGTGCAAGTGTTTTGCGTGTTCACGCTGCGTAGTTATGGCATCACGGTGTTGCCACTCATCACCTACACCGTGTTGTTGTGGGGCGTTGGCTTGGCAGGTGGTTATGCTGTGGCTTATTTAGGCTTGGGCGCTGCGCATTTGCCGTGGCTGGTACCGCAATCGCCCATTGCTTTTTGGCAGAGCAGCAGTTTTGCCTTGTCCATCACCTCGATGGTGTTGCTGAGTGTGTTGTGGCGTGCGGCTTATCGACCTACCAAAGCGGTGGGCTGAGCAAACGAATACCCAAAGTGAACCAACGCAGGTGTTCGGGTTGCCCCACTTGGTTGCCATAAGTGGTGTCAATTTGCATGCGCTTGGGCACCACCCAAAAACGCAAGCCCACTTGGTAACGGGTGCCGTAGTTGCTTTCGCCAAATGTTTCTGCAATGCCAATCACATTGGGACGAATGGGCCACTCACCGCCTAAACCCCATGTGGCACGGTTGACTTTCAACGCTTGGTGGTTGACCCACCCGCCGTTGAGGTGGACATAACGATCGTCGCCAAAAGGAATGGTCACCGGCACATTCACATAGTAGTCTTTGTCAACTGTCTGACCCGGCAAGGCGACATGCGTTTCCATGACGCCCAAGGTGGTTGAAATGCCAATGGTGTTGTCGTCCACCACACGCCAACGCTTTTTGGCTTGGGCTAACCAAAACTGTGTGCTGGGCAAATTCTGCTCTTGTTGCGCGTTGCCTCCCACTGACCATTCGATGTCGCCACCAAAGTTGCAACCAGGAATGGCCCAACGCTCAAACGATGTGTGGGTGGTTTTGACCCAGCTTTCCAACTGGCAACTGTTGTGGTCCACGATGTTGGCATCATCGGTGTTCATGGGACGCGCAGCATGTGCCAGCCCTGCAGACGCGAGCAAGCTCAGGACGATGCCCTGCTTACAAACTTGTCGGAGCGCTGCGTGAAAAAACATGGGGAATGAATATTGGATCAATGATGAAGATTATCCAATAAGCCGCCGGCAGAAAAATGACGGTTTCGTGAACAGACTGACATATGATTGTCATGAATAAACAGTAATATTGTTTTTATGAAAAACGGCACCCTACTGGCGGCAATCGATCTGGGCTCAAACAGCTTCCGCTTGGAAATTGGTCGCTTTGAACACGGTCAAATTCAACGGGTAGCCTACCTCAAAGAGACCGTACGGCAAGGCAATGGACTAGATGCCGACCGCAACCTGAGCCAAGAGGCCATGCAACGCGGCTGGGACTGTTTGGCACGTTTTGCGGAGCGCTTGTCTGAGTTCAAAAAATCGCAGGTGCGTGCGGTGGCCACACAAACCCTGCGCGAAGCCAAAAACCGAGAGGCCTTCCTAAAGCGCGGCTGCGAGTTGTTGGGCTTTCCCATCGAGGTGATTGCTGGCACAGAAGAGGCACGGCTGATTTACCAAGGCGTTGCCAATCTTTTGCCAAGCGACAACGAACACCGCTTGGTGATCGACATTGGTGGCCGCTCTACCGAATTGGTGTTGGGTCAAGGCATAGAGGCCAGCGAAACCGCTTCGTTTCGCTTGGGTAGCGTGGCTTGGTCGATGAAATATTTCTCTACCGGTGAGTTGTCTGAGCAAACCTTTTACCGTGCAGAAATTGCGGCCCTTGCTGTTTTAGAAGAGGCTGTCTCCACCTATCACCACAGCAAATGGACCAAAGCCTACGGCTCGTCAGGTACCGTGGGTGCGGTGGCTGATATTTTGGCGATGGCAGGTTTTCCCAAAGACGAAATCAGCCTGGAAGGCCTTGACTGGTTGGTGAAGTGTTTGGTGCGTGCGGGCCATGTCAACAAAGTGCAGCTCGAAGGTTTGCGCGAAGACCGCCGTGCGGTGATTGGTGGCGGCGTCAGCATTTTGCGTGCTTTGATGAAGCTCTTGAAAATCAACACCCTGCATGTGGCGCAAGGTGCGCTGCGTCATGGTGTGTTGTTTGAAATGGTCAAGCGCGAAGACGAGCAACCCGACATGCGCGATTTGTCGGTGCAGCGATTGGCGCTCAAATTGACAGTAGATACCCAACAAAGCCAACGCGTGAGCCAAGTAGCACTCCATTGGCTGCAAGCCCTTTTTGCCAAGTCAAAAGAAAACGCCACACAGTTCACGCGTTTGAGCAGAAAACTCAACTGGGCGTGTCAATTGCACGAGGTGGGTGTGGCCATTTCGCACAGCGACTACCACAAGCACGGTGCTTACATTCTCGACAACGCAGACATGGTGGGCTTTAGCATGCCCGAGTTACACCGTTTGAGTGTGTTGGTGTTGGGTCAGCGCGGCAAACTAAAAAAACTAGAAACAGAACTAGAAGAAACAGCGTTTGCCAAAATGCTGATGGCTTTGCGCTTGAGCCTCATTTTGTGCCACGCACGGGCCAACCCTGACTACAAACATTTGGCCTTGCTTTGCGACGATCACAAGCAACGCGTGACATTGACCGCCAACGACACATGGGCCAACGACTACCCACAGTCATGCCATTTGCTCAAGCAAGAAATGGTGGCTTGGCAGAAAACACCTTGGCAGTTTGAGTTTGTGACAAAGTCATGACAAATATGACACTAGGTGTTTGATTGATAAATATATAAACTGTTTATTCTTTTCGAATGAAGGAATAAAAACATGAGAACAGCCACTAAAAAAATCAGTCCGCGCGCTGCAGTAAAAAAACGCATCAACGCCAAAACCACAACGCGCAAGTCGGTCGCCACAAAGAAAGCCGCTGTTAAAAAAACAGCTGTCAAAAAAGCAAGTGTGCCTCTAGCCACTACAAAGAAAACTGCCAAAGCTTCAGCGGCTGTGCAAGCCACCAAGGTCAAAAAAGCCAAGCTGGTGCGTGACAGTTTCACCATTCCTAAAAACGAATATGTGGTGATTGACAGCTTGAAAAAACGCGCCATCGCGTCAGGTCAAGCGGTGAAGAAAAGCGAGTTGTTGCGCGCCGGTATCAAAGCCTTAGCCGCCATGAGCGAGATTCAGTTCAAAGCCGCGTTGAGCAATGTGCCACCGATCAAGACCGGTCGTCCCAAGAAGTCGAAATAAAGTCTGGCACAGCCACGGTCAACAGCACCGTTTGCAGTTGACCGTCGCGCATGCGGGTGCGCAACCACCACACACCGCCCTTGCGCACTGAGCAAATTTGCTCATCCATGCCCAACAATCGCGCAATCAATTGACCCAAGTAGGGTTGATGTCCGACCAACAGCACGGGGCCTTTGCTTTGCGGTCCGGTTTCGGGATGCCATTTGAGCAATGTGAGCACATCGTCCACCGTGGTGTCGGGCACCAACTCATCACGCAGTTTGAATTTGCGGCCCAAGGGGGCAACGGTTTGTTGGGTGCGTTCTGATGGGCTGACCAAGACGCGTGTGCCCTCGGGCAAATGGCGGTCTAACCAAGCGGCCATGCGGCTGGCTTGACGCTCGCCTTTTTTGGTCAAGGGGCGAGAGAGGTCGTCACCGCCCTCCTCTGCCACTTCTGCTTCGGCGTGTCGCCACAAAATCAAATCCATGTTTGCCTCTTACAAACGCAAAATGTTTCAACGCTTTGCTTTGACGCTTTTCATCGTTTACTGCCATGCAGTGCCATGAGGGCAACCTGCGCGCTTCTCGGTGCCACGGTTTTTGCTGCGGCTTTGTTGGCTTGACTGACCACACGCTTTGATTTCGCAGGTTGAACGCGTGTGTATTGGCCCTCGCTGTTGAGGCTCCAGGCGTCGGCGTTGTCTTGCAAATACAGGGTCAGACATTCGTCAATGATGCGTTGTCTTAGGTCGGCATCTTCGATGGGCCAAGCCAATTCAACGCGGCGCATCATGTTGCGGTTCATCCAATCGGCGCTCGACAAATACAAGCTTTGCGTGGTGCCAGTTTGGAAATAGAACACCCGTGAATGTTCTAAAAACCGGCCAATGATGGAACGCACGCGGATGTTGTCGGTCACGCCTTTGCGCTGAGCGGGCAGCATGCAAGCGCCGCGCACGATCAAATCAATTTGCACACCGGCTTGACCTGCATCGACCAAAGCTTGCATCAGCTTTTCATCGGTGAGCGAATTCATTTTCAAAATGATGCGACTGGCCACACCCGCCTGTGCAGCCTGCGCCACTTTGGCCACTTTGTCGACCATGCTGCGTTGCAAATTGAACGGTGCAATCAACAGTTTTTGCAAACGCGGAATCTTGCTTTGGTTGGCCAGCAAGTTGAAAACATTTTCCACATCTTGTGTGATTTTGCTCTCACAAGTGATGTGGCTGATGTCGGTGTAGAGCTTGGCCGTTCGAGGGTTGTAGTTGCCGGTTGACAAATGCACATAGCGGCGAATGCTGCGCCCTTCTCTGCGCGAGACCAGCAGCATTTTGGCGTGGGTTTTCAAACCCACGACGCCGTACACCACTTGTGCGCCAATGCTTTCGAGTTTTTCAGCCCAGTTGATGTTGGCCTCTTCATCAAAGCGTGCTTTGAGCTCCACCACCACGGTCACTTCTTTGCCGCGTCGCACGGCTTCGCGCAACAGGTCCATCAACACCGAGTCAGCGCCGGTGCGGTAAATGGTTTGCTTGATGGCCAAAACATTGGGGTCGAGCACCGCTTCGCGCAAGAACGACAGCACACCGTCAAAACTCTCATAAGGCTGGTGAATCAGCACATCGCCTTTTTTCAAACGGTCAAACACCGAACCCGCAGCTGCCATTTGTTGCGGAAAGCTGGCTTGGTAAGGCGGAAACAACCATTTGGGTTTGTCCACCAAATCAATCAGTTGGTTCAAGCGCACCAAATTGACAGGGCCATGCACGCGGTAAAGCGACGCATGCGGCAACTCAAACTGATGCAACAAAAAATCAGACAGATATTCAGAACAACCTGAAGACACTTCCAAACGCACCGCTTGCCCGTAATGGCGTTGCACCAAACCTTGGCGCAAGGCTGTGCGCAGGTTTTTCACATCTTCTTCGTCGACTGCCAAGTCGGAATGCCTCGTCACACGAAATTGTGAGAACTGTCCCACTTCGCGGCCTGGAAACAAATCTTTCAAATGCGCACGAATCACGCTGGAGATTGACACAAACAATTGCCGTCTGCCCGAAAGTTTTTCAGGCAAAGGAATGAGCCTTGGCAACACACGTGGCACTTTGACAATGGCAATTTCGTTGTCACGACCAAACGCATCTTTGCCCGAGAGCCGCACAATGAAGTTGAGCGATTTGTTGGCCACTTGCGGAAACGGGTGTGCGGGGTCAAGCCCCACGGGCAACAGCAAGGGACGCACTTCTTTTTCAAAAAATGTTTTCACCCATTGGTGTTGCGCCAAATTGCGTTCACCATACGACAAAATTCGCACACCGGCTTTGGCAAACGCGGGCATCAACACATCGTTGTACAAGGCGTATTGCTCATCCACCAAGGCATGCACCACTGCGCTAAGGGTGTGGTGCGCTTGTTTGTTGTCGGCCTTGCCTGTGGGCTTGAGGTGATGCACATGGTGATGCAAGGCCGCGCGCACTTCAAAAAACTCGTCGAGGTTAGACGACACAATGCACAAATAACGGAGGCGTTCGAGCAAAGGCACATCGTCGCGTTTGGCCCAGTCCAACACACGCTCGTTGAAGGCGAGCAAACTCAGGTCGCGGTCAAGCCACAGGCTTTGCCCTTCTGCGGGACCTGTTGTTTCTGTGTTGTGTTGTTTGGTCGCCATGTCAAGTTCCGATCACGCCACCATCGCGCCGTGTGATGGTCACCACAGACGAGCGCGGCACGGCGTCACCCCCTTCAGGGAAATGCGAAGGTGCCAATTTTTCACCGGGGTGTTGAATGCCCACAAACATGGTTTTTTGATCTGGCGTGAAAGCGATACCCGTGATCTCGCAAGCCACAGGGCCCACCATAAATCGCTTGATCTCACCTGTCAGTGCGTTAGCGCACAGCATTTGGTTGTTGCCCATGCCTTCAAATTCTTTGGCATTGCTGTAGTCGCCATCGGTTTGAATCCACATGCGACCGTCTCTGTCAAACGACAAACCGTCTGGGCTGTTGAACATGTTGTCAGCTGTGACATTGGCTGAACCACGGTAAGCATCTTGGTGTTTGCTGGGGTTACCGGCTAACACAAAAATATCCCAAGTGAATGTGCGTGCGGTGTGGTCGCCGTTCATGGGAGACCAACGCACAATTTGACCGTACACATTTTTGGCGCGCGGGTTGGGACCATTCACTGCTTGGTTAGGTTTGACACCACGTTCTGAGTTGTTGGTCAGCGTCACAAAAATCTGGGGCAATGTGGGATGTACTGCCACCCATTCAGGGCGGTCCATGGTGGTAGCGCCCACCACCGTTGCGGCCAGGCGGGCGTGAATCAACACTTCTGCTTGATCTTTGAAGCCCGCTTGTTCGGTCAGACCATTTTTGCCGTGGGTGAGCTCCAACCATTCGCCCTCACCTTTTGTCTGTCCCTCGACACTGCTGAATCGCGCGACATACAACACACCGTCGTCTAGCAAATCGCGATTGTTCGCCAAGTTTTTGCGATCGAATTTTTTGTTCGACACAAATTTGTAAATGTGTTCGCCTTTTTCATCGTCACCCATGTAGACCACAACATGACCATCGGCATTGACAACCACTTCGGCATTTTCATGTTTGAAGCGACCCAAAGCTGTACGCTTGATGGGCGTGCTGTTGGGGTTCATCGGGTCGATTTCTACCACCCAGCCAAAGCGATTGGGTTCGTTGGGATTTTTTGCTAAATCAAATCGTTCATCGAAAGGAAACCAATTGGCCCCAAAACCTTTGGCACTGATGCCGTAGCGTTTGAAAATCGCGTTGTCTGCCAGTGTTTCTTGGCTGCCAAAGTAGCCATTGAAATTTTCTTCGCAGGTCAGGTAAGTGCCCCAAGGGGTTTGTCCGTTGGCGCAATTGTTGAAGGTGCCGAGCACTTGTGTACCGCTGGGGTCTGCAGCGGTTTTCAGCAAGGCATTGCCAGCGGCAGGTCCGCTCAAACGCATGTTTGAATTGGCGGTCAAGCGACGGTTCAATGGGGCGTTGGTTTGCAACTTCCAGTGGCCTGCGACCTTGCGCACTTCAAACACACTGATGCCGTGCGCTGCTTGCGCTTTTCGTGTGTCTTCCAAGCTTTGACACTTACCAGTGGCAAACAAATATTCGTAGTTGGCGTATTCGTTGTTGACCACTAAAACGCCGCGGTCTTTGCCGAGGTTGAAAAAACTCATACCATCGTTGTTGTCGCCAATCGACAAGCTTTGGCTCTGCGCGGTGCCCCGTGTTTGCTTGTCAAACGCAACGCCGCCGGACAAGATGGCATCGCCCCAAGAGGCCAAGGTTTGCCATTGGTAGCCTTCTGGCAAAGTGATGGTGTCTAGGCTGTTGGCGGCGACCGGTTGAAAGCCAATGATGGGGCCCGATGCATTTTTAGGGGCGGGTGATTTGGCCAGTGATTCGCCGGCCAAAAAAGACAACAAGCCCGCACCTGTGGCACCCAGCATTTGGCGGCGGCTGAGGCCGGCCTCGATCAACTTTTGAAACGCGGGCGTTTCTAAACGGGGGTGGTTCGCCTGGTCTTGCTGGTCGAAATCGATCATGAATGCACCCCTTGTCTGTGTAAAAACCTGCTGAAAATCCAGTTTACGCAGGTTTTATGACATTTGCGTGACTAATTGGGGCGTCAGGACGGAGATCACTTGCTGGTTTGTATGGCCTTGGCTTGCAGCGCCACATCAATGGCTTTGGCTTTGCCGGCGTAGTAACGGTCGAGTCGCCAGTCGTGCATGACTTCCATGGCCAAATTGAAATCGTCCAGGTTCAAGGTGTAGAGGCTTTTGAGAGGGAACTCGGATTCATTCTCTAGCGACAAGATCAATTTTGAAAGCGTGTTGGCTTTGTCAGAAGTTGGGTCGAGTTCAATTGCTTTTCGGGCTTTTTTAATGGCACGCATGGTGTGTTCCTAGAAGTCAACAAACAGACTTCATTATGGGTTGCTATTGCTTTCAAAGACATGACAAGCAAGGACTATTTAAGTCATCAATTTGAAACTTGAATGTCACGAACGAACACGCTTGTCACAGACAAATAGCAACAATGCATCCAACATCAAAAAACATGTTTGAAGCCGAAATTGATGTCGTAATCCATCAACAACTCTTCCCCTTTTTTGATGCGACGCAATGTCACCAAATGACCGTTTTTCTTGTATTGGACATTGGGTGATTTGGAGTGGTTCAAATAAATGCCCATGTTGATGGCATTCATGCCCGAGCGCGGTACATAAAAGTGTTTGTCGTCGTAGTAACAAAACATTTGCATTTCTTTTTGCACACTGCGCGGGAATTCTTTCACTTCTTTGTGCGTGAACTTCACTTCGTCATTTGGAATCAAAGCGCGCAAGGGCTCGATTCCCTTGGGAATATTTTTAATGGCAAACACACCAATGCCATGAATGAGAGATACGGACAAATGGCAATACACACCTTGCATCAGGTGAGCGCGGAGTTTGGTTTTGAGGGTTGACATACAGAGTCCTTCTTATTTCTCAAGTCACAAAAAATCGATCAGTGTGAGTGGGTTGACAGAGGCTTGAACAAAGCCTGCCCCATTTGAATGCGCTCCCCCATGGCAACGCCCTCCACCATCTCATAGCCTGGCGGCAAAAACACTAGCAGGGTCGAGCCATGTTGGAACCAGCCCATTTCTTGGCCTTTGGCGTAGCCAGCGTTACATGGAATTTCGTTGGGCCCTTGGTAGCGCAAATGCAGCAACACATCCAGCGCATGCAATCGCATGCTGGCCACCAACACGGCAGCCACCGGCACAATCAAAAACGGTACGCCTGCGGTGGTTTGCATGTGCAACACAGCGCGTTCGTTTTTGCAAAACAATTGTTCGACACGCTTCAACGCAATGGGGTTGACATTCCATGTGTCGCCCGAAACATAAGTGACATGGTTCAGGTGTGCGTCACATGGTGCATGAAAGCGGTGGTACATGCTGCTGGTCAGCCGCAGCGTCACGAATGAGCCACCTTCAAGCAACGGTGACCAGTGCTTGACCCATTCAGGTGCGTATAACAAACTCTCTAAGGTGTATGGAAAACCTTTGGCTTGAAAGACCGTGCCGTCACGGATGGTGCCATTCATGCCAACGATGGCATCGCATGGCGTAGTCAACACGTCTGGCGTTGGGTCGATCACGCGCGCGCCCTCGCGCAACTCACGGGTGAAACAGGCTTGCAAGCTGTCAAAGCTTTGCTGCTTGGATTCGCGCAAATCCAAATCAGAAAAAAAACGCCATACGGCAATTGAGCCCTTGACGATCCAGGGATGGCGCAATTGGCTCCACCAGCCCATGAAACGCGTCAGCGCAATGCGCGGAATGCGGTTGGTCAGCAAAAAGTTGATGTCTTCTTGCAGCAACCAGGATTGAAATATTTTTTGAATGTTCATCGTCTTGTCACTT
>JBEGOM010000062.1:0-11159 GCA_041181985.1 Pseudomonadota bacterium
TGACGCACAACACTTCTGCGCCGGGCAAGAGCGGCTCGAGTTCGAACGCACGCAGCGGAATCCAGTCTTCAAACGGGGTGGCTTCGAAGGCGCTGGTGAGGGTGTCTTCTACGCGTTCCCACACTTGCCCCAAACCCAAGGGCACTGACACAGGAAACAACAAGGCGACAGGCCAAACCGCCAACAGCACCAAGCCCATGTAGGCATCGCGAACGAACCACCGTTCGCGAAATTGGCTCCAGCGATTCAGCAACCCCATTTGCTCAAGCGCACTGGCAACGAAGGCCCCCAACCAAGCCCCCAAACTGTTCAATAAAAAATCAGCCAGCGAAGGTACACGCGACGGCAAATAGCTTTGCAAGCTCTCCATGGTCAACGACAACAACGCCGCTGCCAAGGTGGCACCGATGATGACTTGGCCGCGCCAGCCCATGCGCATGGCGCTGAGGGTTAAGAAAAAACCCAACGGGGCATACCCAACCACATTGGCCGCCACATCAAACCCCACCCAGTATTTGGGCCAAGGCGCGGTGAGGAAGGCCCAAGGCGCAATGCCTTGATCACGCCATTGGTCAAACGGGTACAGGCTGGCGTAGATGATCAACGCAACGCAGAGTTGCGACAAGGGCCACGCTGAGGTTTTGCGCATGGTCCTGCAGTGTGCTTAAAAAGGTTTGACCACCACCAAAATGACGATGAGTATCAGCAACACCACCGGCATTTCGTTGAACCAACGGAACCACACATGGCTGCGTTGGTTGGCGTGGGCTTCGAATTGGCGCAGCAATTTGCCACACACATGGTGATAGCCCATGACCAACAACACCAGCGTGAATTTGGCATGCATCCAAGCGTTACCAGGCCCTGTCAGACCGATGCCGTAGTAGAGCCACAACACCAAACCCAACACCACCGCGGGCACCATCAACAAAGTAGTGAAGCGCATGAGTTTGCGCGCCATCAGCAACAAGCGTTCTTCTTCGGCCAAAGAGCCCGCCTCGACCATGGCCAAGTTGACAAAGATGCGCGGCAAATAAAACAAGCCCGCAAACCAGCTGGCCACGAACACGATATGAAAAGCTTTGATCCACAACATGGGGCCAGTTTAGCTGGGCTTGCCACCAGCGAAGCAAAAAAAGCCCGACACAAGGTCGGGCCGAAGTTGCCAATTTGCTGTGACACAAACGGCACCCGCTCAGGGAGGAAAAGCGGGGAGCAGCAAGCCGCCCAGAACCAATCTAGCAAATGTGTGAGGCCACAACAATCGGGTAAGAGTGGGGGTTTTGTCGAGAACAATCGTCCGCATTGCAGCGCGGGCCAAGGTTTGGGGCACAATTTTGTGCATGACCCACACCTTTGCCCCCTTCCCCGCCAACCGCCCCCGACGCCTGCGCCGCGACGACTTCACCCGCAACCTGGTGCGCGAACACGCCTTGAGCGTGAACGATTTGATTTACCCCGTGTTTGTGCTTGAGGGCCAACAACGCCGCGAAGCGGTGGCGTCGATGCCAGGGGTGGAACGCTTGAGTTTGGATTTGTTGTTGCCTGTGGCCGAGCAATGTGTGTCACTGGGCATTCCGGTGATGGCCTTGTTTCCGGTCATCAGCGCGCATTTGAAAACACCAGATGGCATAGAAGCCACCAACCCTGAAGGTTTGGTACCGCAGGTGGTGCGTGAATTGAAGAAGCGTTTTCCTGAATTGGGCGTGATGACCGATGTGGCACTCGACCCTTTCACCAGCCATGGGCAAGATGGTTTGTTAGACGACACCGGTTACATCTTGAACGACGAGACCGTGGCGGTGTTGACGCAACAAGCCCTAACGCAAGCCGATGCGGGTGTGGACATCGTGGCACCGAGCGACATGATGGATGGGCGCATTGGTGCAATACGCAACGCGCTCGAAGCCAAGGGACACATTCACACACGCATCATGGCTTACAGCGCGAAGTATGCGAGTGCGTTTTATGGGCCGTTTCGCGACGCGGTGGGTTCAGCGGCCAACTTGGGCAAAAGCAACAAGAAGGTGTATCAGATGGACCCAGGCAACAGCGACGAAGCCTTGCGCGAGGTGGCGATGGACATTGCTGAGGGTGCCGACATGGTGATGGTCAAACCGGGCATGCCGTATTTGGACATCGTGCGTCGGGTGAAAGACGAATTCAAAGTGCCCACATTTGCCTACCAGGTGTCAGGCGAGTACGCGATGCTCAAAGCCGCCGCACAAAACGGTTGGTTAGACCACGATGCGGTGATGATGGAGAGTTTGTTGGCCTTCAAACGCGCGGGGGCGGATGGGGTGCTGACTTACTTTGCTTTGGATGTGGCGAAGAAGTTACGCGAGCAAGGTTGATACAGCGCGCAATGCATCAAGCCCAAGCAAGCTGTATGCATCAACGCACAAACTGATCGACATAGTCAGCACCTAGACCAACCGCTATGTAGTGTTTGCGGCACATTTCGATTTTGGTGAACACATCTTCGTAGCCTGTGGTGTTGCCTTTTTCATCGACATAGACCATGGCGCCGTGGATGTTGAACTGGGTGATCATTTCGGGCTCGCCCACCACATCGTCAACCACCAAGGTGTGAATTTCACCCGGCGGTTCGTACACAAACGAACCGGCATTGGCCACCCAGTCGTGCTCTAAATAACGCCACGCCCCTTTGATGACATAGCCCGTCACCCATGAAGGGTGAATGTGGCGAGACAACACACCGGCTTTTCGCACACGCAACAAGTTGCACCAACTGCCGGTGACGGTGTTGAGCAACAGCGGTCTGAACCAAACTTCGGGGGCTTGCGGCACCCACACGCGTTCATCGTCGGGAATGGCTTGCACCGCAATTTCAGCTTGGATACCGGGGTGTTGAACGATCATGGCGTGTGTCTCAATGTATGAATGTTGGGATGAATGTTTTATTGAATCAAATAACCACCGTCGACGGGCAAGACCACACCTGTGATGAAACGCGCGGCGGGGCTGGCCAAAAACAACACGGGGTCTGCAATGTCTTGCGGTTG
This sequence comes from Pseudomonadota bacterium, assembly GCA_041181985.1. Classification (GTDB taxonomy): domain Bacteria; phylum Pseudomonadota; class Gammaproteobacteria; order Burkholderiales; family Burkholderiaceae_C; genus Limnohabitans. The sequence goes on from JBEGOM010000062.1 coordinate 3,027, forward strand.
ACCCCAACGGCCTAAAGGTGTGCGCCCCAATATTTGCGCAGAGCGCTCAGGGTCTTGTTGCAATGCTTGCGTGAGTGGCGTGGCAATCCAACCCGGGGCCACCGCGTTGACGCGGATCTGGTCGCTCGCATACGCAATCGCCAATGACTTGGTGAGTTGCGCCACGCCGCCTTTGCTGGCGCTGTAGCCGGGCACCAAACCGCCGCCAAAAAAACTCAACATCGAGGCGGTATTGACGATGCAACCTTGTCGTGCTTTGAGGCCCTCACGCGCAGCGGCACACACGCGCATGGTGCCGTTGAGGTTGATGTCGACGGTGCGCTCAAAGGCTTCTGGATCGAGTTCGGCTTGACGCTGAATGATGCCCGCGCAATTGACCACCACATCGAGTGGGCCCAAGCTGTGGAGCAAGGCTTTGACGGCTGCACCATCGCGCACATCGAGCACTTGGTGATGGACATCGGGTGCATGTTGTGCTGCGGCTTGTACCTCCGCTTCAGTGGCGCCTGTGGCGGTGACCTTCGCACCGGTTTGCGCAAAAGCATGCGCGATGGCCGCACCAATGCCGCTGGTGCCGCCGCTGACAAATACTTGCCGCATGGTGTGCGCTGAGCTGGAGGTGGTCATCTATTGTTCTTCTTCAGTTGGTTGGCAAGTTAAGCCAAATGCTTGGCAAAGAAGGCCAAGGTGCGTTCACGCGCCAATTTGGCCGATGCTTCTTGGTAAGCCCCGCGGTGGTCGCAGTTGAATCCGTGGTCCGCGTCATACAACTGCACCTCCACCTGTGGCTGTGCTTTTTTGAAATCTTCCACCGTCTCCATCGGAATCCAGTGGTCTTGCGTGGCAAAGTGCGCCAGCACGGGGCAATGCGGGGTGCGTTTGATTTCTGCCTCGCTGGTGGAGCCACCGCCGTAATAAGGTACCGCAGCGCTCACGCCCTTGACCAAAGCGGCCGTGCGCCAAGTGAGCAAGCCGCCCCAGCAATAGCCCACCACACCCACTTTGCCACCGCAGGTGATGTGGGCATGGTCTACCGTGGCTTGGATGTCGGCAATGACACCGGGGGCGGGCAAATTCTCGATGGCGGTTTTGAGTGCCATGCCAGCTTGCATGTCTTCAGGGGTGTAGCCGAGTTCAACACCCGGTTTGGCGCGGTGGAAAGTAGCAGGGGCGATGGCCAAATAACCGGCGGCGGCATAACCATCGGCCACTTCGCGGATGTGGGCGTTGACGCCAAAAATTTCTTGCAACACCACCACCGCTGCTTTGGGTGTGTGTTTGGGTGTGGCGACATAAGCGGGAAATTGAAAACCGTCGGCGGATGTGAGTCGAATGGTCATGAAAGCACCTTGTTGAATGTAATGAGACCGAGCTTTGCAACAGCTGCAAACTTGTCTTGTGGGTTACGGTTATTTTAAGTTTTGCATGCTATCGTGCAGCGCAATCGTGCTAACAACCAGCACCTAGGAGACAAACTTGAAACGCGTGCTTTTGATCACCGGTGGCAGTCGCGGCATTGGCGCTGCCACAGCGCTGCTGGCGGCGCAAGATGGTTGGGCAGTGGCAGTGAATTACGCCAACAACCAAGCAGCAGCCAACCAAGTGGTGCAAGCCATTGCACAAGCCGGTGGCCAGGCCATCGCGGTGCAAGGTGATGTGGCCGATGAAGCGCAAATCGTTCGTCTATTTGCTACGGTCGACCAACAGCTCGGACCCGTGACTGGTTTGGTCAACAACGCAGGCGTGGTGGATGTGACCGCGCGAGTAGAAGACATGAGTTGGCAACGCTTAGAGCGCACGATGCGCATCAATGTGCTGGGCAGCTTTGCGTGCGCGAAAGAAGCCATTCGCCGCATGAGCACGCGCCACGGCGGACAGGGTGGCGTGATCGTGAACCTCAGCAGCGTGGCTGCACGCTTGGGCGCACCGGGCCAGTATGTCGATTACGCCGCCAGCAAAGGCGCGATCGACACCTTCACGGTGGGTCTGGCCAAAGAGTTGGCGACCGAGAATATTCGCGTGAACGCCGTGAGGCCTGGTGTGATCGACACCGACATTCACGCCAGTGGCGGCTTGCCCAACCGTGCGCGTGACTTGGCGCCTCTCATTCCTATGCAACGCGCCGGTACAGCCGAAGAAATTGCTGAATCGATTGTTTGGTTGCTGAGCGACAAAGCGAGTTATGTGACCGGCACCTGTTTGGATGTGGGTGGCGGACGATGAATTCATTCAGGGCATGGAAGTGATGAGCGACACACAGTTTGACTACATCATCGTGGGCGCCGGCACCGCCGGTTGTTTGTTGGCCAACCGTTTGAGCGCCGATGCGAGCAAGCGTGTGTTGCTGATAGAAGCTGGTCGCAAAGACGATTACCACTGGGTGCACATCCCTGTGGGCTACTTGTATTGCATTGGCAACCCGCGCACCGATTGGCTTTACCAAACCGCACCCGACGCTGGTTTGAACGGGCGCAGTTTGCGTTACCCACGCGGCAAAGTGTTGGGCGGTTGCTCGAGCATCAACGGCATGATTTACATGCGAGGCCAAGCACGCGACTACAACCAATGGGCAGACATCACGGGCGACGCGCGTTGGCGTTGGGACAACTGCTTGCCCTATTTCAAATTGCACGAAGACCACCATGCAGGTGCCAACGCATGGCACGGCGCCAAAGGCGCGCGCAGCGAGGTGTTGGCGAGCGACACCAGCATTTATGGCGAAACTTTGCGCCACCATGTGGCGGGCGGTGAATGGCGTGTGGAGCGTCAGCGTTTGCGTTGGGATGTGCTCGATGCATTTGCACAAGCCGCTGTGCAAGCGGGCATTCCTGCCACCGATGATTTCAACCGTGGCGACAACGAAGGCGTGGGCTACTTTGAGGTGAACCAAAAATCGGGCTGGCGTTGGAACACACCCAAAGCTTTTTTGCGACCCACTTGCTATGGACGCCCCAATTTTGAGTTGTGGTCGTCGGCGCAAGTGTCCAAGCTGGTGATGACCACCGACGCCGATGGCCAAGCGCGTTGCAGTGGGGTAGAGGTGTGGGCGGGGCACCATGGCCATGTGACGGCCACGGCCAAACACGCGGTGATTTTGAGCGCGGGCAGCATTGGCACCACACAGATTTTGCAGCTCTCAGGCTTGGGGCCTGCCGACATGCTCAAGCAACACGGCATTGCACCGGTGATTGACTTGCCCGGTGTTGGCGCCAACTTGCAAGACCACTTGCAAATTCGTGCAGTGTTCAAGGTGAAAGGCGTGACCACCCTCAACACCTTGGCCAACAGCTGGTGGGGCAAAGCCAAAATTGGTTTGGAATATGTGCTCAAACAAAGCGGGCCGATGAGCATGGCACCTTCTCAGTTGGGGGCTTTCACCCGCAGCAGTGCCGACCAGCCCTACCCCAACATTGAATACCATGTGCAACCCTTGAGCCTCGATGCCTTTGGTGAACCCCTGCACAGCTTTCCGGCGTTCACTGCCAGTGTGTGCAACCTGAACCCTACCAGCCGCGGCAGCGTGACCATCACCAGCCCCCACTTTGCAGATGCACCCCGCATTGCACCCAATTACTTGAGCACAGCTGAAGACCGCCAAGTCGCAGCAGACTCGTTGCGCGTGACCCGTCGCATCGCGAGCCAACCTGCGTTGGCGAAATACCAACCCGAGGAGTGGAAGCCCGGTGTGCAGTTTCAAAGCGACGAAGACTTGGCTCGTTTGGCCGGCGACATTGCCACCACCATTTTTCACCCCGTAGGCACCGCACGCATGGGACGGATTGACGACCCCTTGGCGGTGGTCGACCCCGAGTTGCGTGTGCGCGATGGGCGCGGCGGCGTGGTGCGTGGCCTGCGCGTGGTCGACGCCAGTGTGATGCCCACCATCACCAGCGGCAACACCAACAGCCCCACCTTGATGTTGGCTGAAAAGGCAGCGCAGTGGTTGACGCTTGAAGCAGCGAACGGCTGAACGCCTCACAACCCAGACCATCCCAAGCATTCAGCAGCCTTTTAATGCCATGGTTAATCCGCAAGGGAAAGTCCTAGGTAATTTGGGTGATAGTGACGCTTACAGTTCCAGCACTCGCAGCAATCAAGATGTTGCTGACAGAGGGTCCGAGGAGACAGACAACAAGCCGCTCTCGAAGTGGCATCTGGAAAAGTAGAAAGCACCGGCTCAACCCGGTGCTTTTTGCTTTCTGCCTTCGCATTTTTGGCACACGCGACAATGTCCCCATGGAATTAGTGATTGCAACCTTCGCGTCCGCTTTGGCAGGCTTTGTCGATGCCATTGTGGGCGGCGGTGGTTTGATTTTGTTGCCTGCCTTGTTGGCGGTCTACCCCAACGCCCCTCCTGCCACCTTGCTGGGCACCAACAAAAGCGCCTCTGTGTGGGGCACCTTGTTTGCCACTTGGCAATACAGCCGTCGCGTGCAAATCAACTGGCGCGTGCTGTTGCCTGCTGCTGCATTGACGATGTGTGGCTCGTTCGTTGGTGCGTGGGTGGTGACGCAAGTGTCACCCGAATTTTTGCGCCGCTTGTTGCCAGCTGTTTTGTTGGCGGTGTTGATTTACACCTTGATGAAAAAAGATTTGGGCCGTCACCATCTGCCGCGCTTTGCCGGACGAGCTGAGTTGTGGGCCACTTGCGTGGTGGGTGTGTCGATTGGTTTTTACGACGGCTTTTTTGGGCCAGGCACCGGCAGTTTTTTTGTGTTCTTGCTGGTGCGTTGGTTGGGCTATGACTTCTTGAACGCTTCCGTGGCGGCCAAGCTGTTGAACCTCTCTAGTAACGCTGCCGCGTTGGTGTTGTTCACTTGGAAGGGCCATGTGTGGTGGCATGTGGCACTGCCCTTGGCGATGGCCAATGTGGCCGGTAGTTTGCTAGGCACGCGCTTGGCGTTGCAACATGGCGCCGCATTTGTGCGCGTGATGTTCATCGTGGTGGTGAGTGCGCTGATTTGTAAAACCAGCTACGACGCATTTTTGCGCTGACCGCTGTGTAACTTCTACGATCAACGCGTGGCGCTGGCAGCAGATGATGCTGGTTTGGTGGAGAGCGCGGTGTTTTTTGGTGCAGTTGTTGCGGATGCTGGCAAAGCTGCGGCGAGTGCAGGTGTCGACGCTGCTGCTGCAGGAGTGGCCAATTTGGCATCTCGCGCGTCAGCTTTGGCAGTCGCCTTGGCTTCTGCTTTCGCCTCAGCGCGGGCCTCAGCATCTTGTGCCGAATTTTCTGAAGATTTGGGTGGCCACGCCACATTCGCCACCAGTCTGGGTTTGCCAATCGGGCGAGTGGCTTGGCCTTTTTGCACCGCGTCAATGTCTTCTTGCGCGGGGTACTGACCCAAGATCACAAAGTCAAACACACGCCGCGCGATGGGGGCTGCGTTTTGTGCGCCAAAGCCTGCGTTTTCCACCACCATGGCCAGCGCTACCTTGGGGTCGTCTGCAGGCGCGAAGGCCATGTAGAGTGCGTGGTCACGCATGCGTTCGTCAATTTGTGACGCGTTGTACTTTTCGTTTTGCTTGACGGTAAACACTTGTGCAGTGCCCGTTTTACCAGCGCTGACATAAGGTGCGCCAACGAAACTGCTGGCCGATGTACCTTCGATGTTCACACCGACCAAAGCGCGTTTGATGACCTCTAAGTTTTCAGAGAGCAACGGTAATTGCGCCACCGGTTCTTTGGCCACTTGTGTAGCCACTTTGGTTTCGATGTCGACCACTTCTTTGACCAAGTGAGGTTTCATTTTCAAACCATTGTTGGCAATGGTGCCGGTAGCGTGCGCCAACTGCAACATGGTGAAGTTGTTGTAGCCCTGACCAATGCCAAGTGAAATGGTTTCACCTGAGTACCAACGTTGTTGCTCTGGTTTCTTATAGGTGGTGCGTTTCCATTCGGTTGAGGGCAACACACCACGCGATTCACCCAAAATGTCGATGCCTGTGATTTGCCCAAAGCCCAAAGGCTTCATTTGCTCGTACATCAAGTCCACGCCCATGTCGCGCGCCAAGGTGTAGTAATAGGTGTCGCACGATTCAACAATCGATTTGTACATATCGACCATGCCGTGACCACCTTCTTTGTCGTCACGGAAACGGTGGTTACCAAACATGAAAAAACCTGGGTCAGCGATCAAGGCTTTTTCATTGCGCTTACCCGTTTGCAAAGCCGCCAATGCCATGAAAGGTTTATAGGTAGAACCGGGTGGGTAGGTGCCGCGCAATGCACGGTTGAGCAACGGCTTGTCGGGCGACTCGTTCAGGGCTTGCCAGTTGTCAGAGTCAATGCCGTCAACAAACAAATTGGGGTCGAACGTGGGCTTGCTGACAAAGGCCAACACCTCACCAGTTTTGGGGTCGAGTGCCACCAACGCGCCGCGTCGGTTGCCAAACAAATCTTCCACCAACTTTTGCAACTTGATGTCGATCGACAAGACCACGCTGTTGCCGGGCACCGATTGGCTGCTGTTCAAGCGGCGCACCGCGCGACCGCCGGCAGAGGTTTCCATTTCTTGCACACCCGTGATGCCGTGCAGTTGCGATTCGTAACTTTGCTCAACACCTAGCTTGCCGATGTATTCGGTGCCACGGTAATTGCCTGCGTCTTCAGACTCTTCGATCTTGGCTTTTTCAGCTTGGTTGATGCGACCGATGTAACCAATCACATGGCTGGCGAGTTGGTTGTAGGGATAGTTGCGAAACAAACGCGCACGAATTTCAACGCCTGGAAAACGATAACGCTGCGCGGCAAAACGCGCCACTTCTTCGTCGGTCAAACGGTTGCGAATAGGAACCGATTCAAAGCTCTTGGATTCTTCGCGTTGCTTTTTGAAACGGCGCTTGTCTCGCGGTTGAATTTCAATGACGGTCGAGAGTTTTTCAATCAACTCATCGAGCGGTTCGACCACGCGGGAAGCGGTGATCTCCAGCGTGTAGGCCGAATAGTTGGTGGCCAACACAATGCCATTGCGGTCCATGATGACGCCACGGTTGGGCACGATGGGCACGATGGCGGTGCGATTGCTTTCGGCTTTTTCATTGAGCTCTTCATACCGAATGACTTGTAAATAAAACAAACGCAAAGCCAGCAACACAAAGGCCGCGACGATGAAACCCGTGATGACCATGACCCGCGACCTGAAGCGTCGCAGATCGAGCTCAATGTTGCGAATGACCCTCATAGCGGTCGGTTGGCATCGGGGTTGGGTGCACGACGTTGAGGCGCCAGCAAGAACACACTCACCAAGGGCCACAACAGGGCTTCAGCGATGGGGGCGATCAAAATCATCCAACCAGGAAACAGCGCGCCTGACATCATGCGCACCGTCAACTCAAGCGCATGCGCGGCCACGAACACGGGCAAGACTTGCATCGCTTGTGAGGGGACTGTGAACCACAGCAAACGGCGGTGAATCATGATGGCCAAAAAACCAAGTGCTGTGTAGGTCAGCGCATGTTGTCCCAACAATGAGGCTTGATGCACATCGGTGATGACGCCAAAGAAAAACGCCACGCCAATGCCAACCAAACGCGGTTGATGCACACACCAAAACACCAACACAACCGCCAGAAAATCGGGCATCCATGCAGCGTTGCCCACCAAGCTGATGTTGGCCACCATGTTGGCAAACAAAGCCGCCAACAAGGTCAGTCCAATGAACCATGGACTGGCAGGCAACAACAGCTGTTGGCCGCGCGGCATGATCATCGGCGACCTCCTTTGGTGGCAGCGATGGGTTGTGGTTTTTCAATCTGCGGGCGTGGTGGCAACTTGTCGCTCAAGGGTTCGAGCAACATGACATGACGCGCGCCTTGCACACGACCCAAGGGTTCACACAAAATGCGCGCAAAAGCGGTTTCAGCGCGGCGCTCCACCTTGGTAACTTTGGCCACTGGCACACCCGCTGGGTAAATGCCGTCCACACCGCTGGTGTAGAGCATGTCATCGACCTCAATGTCAGCGTTGGTGGCCATGAAGCGCAATTCCAACAAAGGTGCGCCACCCGCTTCGCCATAAGCAACACCGCGTGCGCCATTGCGTGTGTTGAGCACAGGAATGGAGTGTTCGCGGTCGGTCACCAATGTCACTTCACTGACGAGTGGCAAAACGCGCGTGACTTGTCCCAACAC
>JBEGOM010000063.1:0-10680 GCA_041181985.1 Pseudomonadota bacterium
CACCCATCGTGGCAGCCGATGGCCGTGCGTTGTCGCGTGCCATGCGCGTGGCAGGTCACGACGCCTTGGTGTTTGTGGAAGACATTCAAAAAATGGCCCAAGTCATTTTGGACAACGCCCAAGACGGTGATGTCGTGATGTGCATGGGCGCAGGAACCATCGGACAAGTGCCCGCACAAGTGTTGGCCTTGCAGCAAGCAGCGAAAAAATAAACATGGTGCACACGACTTCTTTCAATCCAAGCACGGCCAAAGTAGCGGTGTTGATGGGCGGCTTGTCGGCCGAACGCGATGTGTCCATCATGTCGGGCACCGGCGTTTTGCAAGCTTTGCAAACCAAAGGTGTGAATGCCACGGCGTTTGACCCCGCACAACGCAACCTTGAAGCGTTGAAGCAAGAGGGCTACACGCATGCCTTCATTGCCTTGCATGGTCGCTATGGTGAAGATGGTTCGGTGCAAGGTGCGCTCGAGTTGCTCGGCATTCCCTACACTGGCTCAGGCGTGATGGCCTCTGCCATGGCGATGGACAAAGTCATGACCAAACGCGTGTGGACCGCGGTAGGTTTGTCGACCCCAGGTTATGTGTGGTTGGCACCTGACGAACAAACACCAGAAAAAATCAATCCCATTCCTGCGCAATTGGGTTTGCCCTTGATCGTCAAGCCACCGCGTGAAGGATCATCGATTGGCATGACCAAGGTGACGCAAGCATCGCAACTGAGCGACGCCGTGCAACTTGCCACCCAATACGACCCCGATTTGTTGTGCGAAGAATTCATCACCGGTGAAGAACTCACCTGTCCGGTGTTGGGCCAAGGTGCGAATGCACGCGCATTACCGGTCGTGCGTATTGCTGCCCCAGATGGTGCGTATGACTACAACCACAAATACTTCACCGACGATGTGAAATACCACTGCCCCAGCGGCTTGCCTGAAAAAGAAGAAAAAGAAATTCAAGCGCTGGTGGTGGCCGCGTACCGCGCACTCGGTTGTCGCGGTTGGGGCCGTGCCGACATCATGTTGCGCGCGAGCGATCGCAAGCCTTTCTTGTTAGAGATGAACACATCGCCTGGCATGACCAGCCATTCCTTGGTGCCCATGTCAGCACGCGCTGCCGGCATCAGCTATGAAGATTTGTGTTTGACCTTGTTGGCCAGTGCCACCTTGGACCATCCCGGAGGCCGCACACTGCCATGAGCACACGCTTTGCCACCCACATGCGCACCACGCCCGATGTCGACACATCGGTGGCTGTGCCATTGGATGTGCGCCTGATGCACATGGCCGCGTCGTTGATGTATGTTGGCTTTGCGTTGGCGCTGGTGGGTCTGATGGTGTGGTCGTTTGTGCGCTTACCCATGTTTGCTTTGACAGGCATCACGGTGCGCGGTGATGTGGAGCACAACAACGCCGTCACCTTGCGTGCCAATGTGGCGCCCCGTTTGACGGGCAACTTCTTCACCATCGATTTAGAACGTGTGCGCACAGCGTTTGAAATGGTGCCGTGGGTCAGGCAAGCCTCAGTGCAACGCGAATTTCCTAATCGCTTGCGCGTGACCTTGGAAGAGCATCGCCCAGTGGCGTTTTGGGGTGACGAGGGCGACGCGCGTTTGCTCAACACCTACGGTGAAGTGTTTGATGCCAGTTCAGCCGATGTAGACAGTTTGAAGATGCCACGCTTGACTGGGCCCGACAGCCAATCGCAAGAAGTGTTGTCGATGTACCGCGCATTGGCACCCTTGTTCGAAGACCTCACGCTGGCGTTTCACAGTTTGGAGCTGACCGATCGTGGCAGTTGGCGTGCGCGAGTGGCGCAAGGCGCCGTCATTGAATTGGGACGCGGTAGCAAAGACGATGTGCTGCCACGCGTGCAACGGGTGAGCAAAACCTTGTTGCAAGTGACACAAAAGTATGGACGCAAGATCAACGCGCTGGAGTCAGCCGATTTGCGACATGAAAACGGTTATGCGCTGCGACTGCGCGGGGTGAGCACGCTGGACGTGGCCACCAAACGCTAACGCACACAAGAGACAAGAGAAAGAACGAGGCTTTATGGCAAAAGAGTACAAAGATTTGGTGGTCGGCTTAGACATTGGCACAGCCAAGGTCATGGTGGTCGTGGCCGAAGTGCTGCCGGGCGGTGAACTCAAACTCGCGGGCTTAGGCGTTGCCCCCAGCAATGGTTTGAAACGCGGTGTGGTGGTCAACATCGAAGCCACGGTGCAAAGCATTCAGCAAGCGCTCAAAGAAGCCGAGTTCATGGCCGATTGCAAAATCACCAAGGTCTACACAGGCATCACCGGCAGCCACATTCGCGGCATCAACTCCACGGGTATGGTGGCGGTGAAAGACAAAGAAGTCACCGCCGCAGATGTCACGCGTGTGGTTGAAACCGCCAAAGCCATCAACATTTCCACTGACCAACGTTTGCTGTTGGTGCAGCCGCAAGAGTTTGTGATTGACGGCCAAGATGTGCGCCAACCAATTGGCATGAGTGGCATTCGCTTAGAAGCCAAAGTGCACATCGTGACCGGTGCACAAAGCGCAGCTGAAAACATCATTAAGTGTGTGCGCCGCTGTGGCTTGGAAGTGGAGCAACTCATGCTCAACCCATTGGCCTCAAGCCAATCGGTGTTGACCGACGATGAACGCGAACTCGGCGTGGCCTTGGTTGACATTGGTGCGGGTACCACCGATGTGGCCATCTTCACCAACGGTGCCATTCGTCACACAGCCGTCATTCCGATTGCGGGTGACTTGATCACCAGCGACATCGCCATGGCTTTGCGCACGCCCACCAAAGATGCGGAAGACATCAAAGTGGAATCGGGTTTTGCCAAACAATTGTTGGCCGACCCAGAAGTGCAAGTTGAAGTGCCCGGTTTGGGTGACCGTGGCCCACGCATGTTGAGCCGTCAAGCGTTGGCTGGTGTGATTGAGCCGCGTGTCGAGGAAATTTTTTCGCTGGTGCAACAAGTGGTGCGCGAATCGGGCTACGAAGAAGTGTTGTCCTCAGGCATTGTGCTCACCGGTGGCAGCGCGGTCATGCCCGGCATGGTCGAGTTGGGTGAAGACATTTTCTTGAAACCTGTGCGCCGTGGGGTGCCGCAATACAACAGCGCATTGGCTGACATGGTGTCGCAAACACGTGCAGCCACGGTGATGGGCTTGCTCGAAGAAGCGCGCTTGGCACGCATGCGTGGCATCAAGGTGTCGCAAAAAAACAGCTCGGTCAAAACAGCGATGGACCGCGTCAAAGACTGGTTTGTGGGGAACTTCTAAACATGTTGCCCGCCTCACTCCTTTACTTGGCACGCGGCAGTCCGCATGCCCACCGGCGCAAAGGCCGACGATGTCGACCGTGTTGCGCCACAGCACCGCCTTCATGAAAAGAGGTGCGATGAAACGAAATCAAAAAACATTGAAAACCTGGCAACTGCAAATTTTTAAGATAGATAGGAGAACCATATGAGCATCGAAATGATTGAAGTTGAAGCATTCAACTCAGGCACACAAATCAAAGTCATCGGCGTGGGCGGCGGCGGCGGTAACGCAGTCGAGCACATGATCAGCTCTGGCGTTAAAGGTGTCGAATTTGTGTGTGCCAACACCGATGCGCAAGCATTGCGTGTCAGCAATGCACACAAGGTGATCCAATTGGGTACCACCGGTTTGGGCGCAGGCAGCAAACCTGAAAAAGGCCGTGAAGCCGCCGAAGTGGCAGAGCAAGAAATTCGCAATGCACTCGAAGGCACCAACATGTTGTTTGTGACCGCCGGCATGGGCGGCGGCACCGGCACAGGCGCTGCACCTGTGGTGGCACGTGTGGCTCGCGAGATGGGCATCTTGACCGTGGGCGTGGTCACCAAACCTTTCGAGTTTGAAGGCAGCCGCCGCATGAGCAATGCTGAAACAGGCTTGGCCGAACTCGAAGCCAACGTCGACTCGTTGATTGTGGTGTTGAACGAAAAGCTGATGGAAGTGTTGGGCGACGACGCCAGCCAAGACGAAGCGTTCGCCTTTGCCAACGATGTGTTGAAAAACTCGGTCGGTGGCATTGCTGAGATCATCAATGTCGAAGCCTTGGTGAACGTCGACTTTGAAGACGTGCGCACCGTGATGAGTGAAACCGGCAAAGCCATGATGGGCACCGCCGTGGCCAATGGCCCCGACCGCGCACGCATTGCCGCCGAACAAGCGGTGGCTTGTCCCTTGCTCGAAGGTGTAGACATGTCAGGTGCCAAGGGCGTGTTGGTGTTGATCACTGCCGCCAAAGGTGCCTTGAAGTTGTCAGAGTCACGCGAAGCGATGAACACCATCCGCAAATTTGCGTCCCCCGATGCGCATGTGATTTATGGCACCGCTTACGACGAAAGCTTGGGCGACCAAATTCGCGTCACCGTGGTAGCCACCGGTTTGGCTGGCAGCCGCCGTCCACAAATTCAGGTGTTGCGCACCGGAACTGACGGCATGAGCTTTCCCACCACCAACGCCAACAACGCATCGCCTGCCGGTGTGTTAGCCGCAGCGTCGGCAGGCTTGGCCGGTTTGGCTGCCACAGGTTTGGGCGGTGGCACAGCCAGCGCGCAAAACTACGAAGGCATGGCCGTGCCCAGCGTGTGGCGCACCAACCGCACCCAAGCGGCTGCCAAGGTGGACGCCTTGTCATCGGGCGGCATGGACGACTACGAAATCCCAGCCTTCTTGCGCAAGCAAGCCGACTGATCGTCAGTTGCAAAAAAAATCTCAATCACCGTGATTGAGATGATCCATCCCCTTGTTCTGCAAAAGGACAAGGGGATCGATAAAATTCAAGCGTGCTCAAACAAAGAACCCTTCAATCTCTCACCAAAGCGGTGGGGGTCGGTCTCCACAGCGGTCAGCGTGTGGAGTTGACCCTGCGCCCTGCGCAACCCGACACCGGCATTGTGTTTCGTCGGGTCGATCTGCCGCAGCCGGTGGACATTCCCATCAACGCCACCGCTGTCACCGACACGCGCTTGGCCTCCACCATTTCCAACGGTGGCGCCAAAGTGCACACGGTCGAGCATTTGATGTCGGCCTGTGCGGGTTTGGGCATTGACAATTTGTATGTCGACATCACCGCCGAAGAAGTGCCCATTCTTGATGGCTCTGCTTCGTCGTTTGTTTTTTTGTTGCAAAGCGCGGGCATCGCTTTGCAAAATGCGCCCAAGCGTTTTGTGCGTGTGCTCAAACCCGTCGAAGTGCGCGAAGGTGAGGGCGACAACATCAAGTGGGCGCGCTTAGAGCCGCACCATGGCTACAAGCTGGCGTTTGAAATTGATTTCCATCACCCAGCCGTCGACTCCACCGGTCAACGCGTGGTGTTTGACATGGACACCGACACCTACACCCGTGACATCGCGCGCGCGCGCACCTTTGGTTTCACACGCGATGTGGAAATGATGCGTGCCAATGGCTTGGCCCTCGGCGGTGGTTTGGACAATGCCATCGTGATGGACGATTACAAAGTGCTCAACAGCGACGGCTTGCGTTACGACGACGAATTTGTGAAACACAAAATCCTCGATGCCATGGGCGATTTGTATTTGATCGGCAAACCCTTGCTCGCGTCATACACCGCGTTTCGTTCAGGCCACGCCATGAACAACAAACTGTTGCGCGCGCTGTTAGACCAACCGGACGCCTACGAGGTGGTCACCTTTGAAGATGAGCGCAAAGCCCCGCCGGGGTTGGCGCAGTTGGCACCGGCTTGGTGACACAGTAAAAGAAAAAAGCTACTTCGCTCGACCCGAGCGATACATGCCACTGGTCTCTCGCTGCAACACCGACGCCCCCACGCGCGCCAAACTGGCTGACACCGTGGCATGGGTGATGGCCAGCCCCAATGCATCGGCCGCATCCGGCCCCGGCAACCCAGGCAGTTGCAACAAGCGTTTCACCATTTCTTGCACTTGGCTTTTTTGCGCCTTGCCGTGACCTGCGACAGCTTGCTTCATTTGCAACGCGGTGTATTCGGCCACTTCTAAATCGCAACTCACCAATGCTGTCAAACATGCCCCGCGTGCTTGACCTAACAACAAGGTGGCTTGCGGGTTCACATTCACAAACACAATTTCAACCGCAGAAGTGGTGGGCTGATACCGTGCCACCACTTCGCGAATGCCGTCGTACAACACCTTCAAACGTGCGGGCAAATTGCCTTGGTCTTCTTTGTTGGTTTTGATGGTGCCACTCGCCACATATTTCAGTTGCGAACCCTGCTTGTCAATCACCCCAAAACCTGTGGTGCGTAAGCCGGGGTCAATGCCAAGAATGCGCATGGGGTGCTCAGGGCAGTTGCACACGCGTCATGCGTGAGACCACGATGTCGGTGCGACCACTGAGGTACTCCGATTGTGGAAATTTTTGATAGTGTTTGGGGCGCGGCAACATCACCGCCAAACGCGCAGCCTCCCACGCATTGAGTTGCGAGGCAGGTTTGCCAAAGTAATGCCGTGCGGCGGCTTCAGCACCAAAGATGCCTTCACCCCATTCCACATGGTTGAGATAAATTTCCAAAATGCGTTGCTTGCTCAGCAAGGCTTCGAGCATGAGGGTCAACACAAATTCTTGGCCCTTGCGCACAAAGGTGCGCTCGCCTGATAAAAACAAATTTTTCGCCAGTTGTTGTGTGATGGTCGAGCCACCCACGATCTTGGCTTGCTTGGCGCTGTTGTTTTTGCTGGCCTGCAATTCAGCTTTGGCGTTTTTGGCCCAAGCTTTTTCAATCGCATCCCATTGCACACCATCGTGTTGCGCAAAGATGTCGTCTTCAGACGCAATCACCGCGCGTTTGAGGTTGTCGGACAGTTGGTTGTAGTTCACCCAGTCTTGGCCCCAACGCAATTTGTCTTTCTGGTTGGCAATGCGCCAAGCCTCTGAGCGTTCAAACGCGGTCGACTCTGGCGCCACGCGTGCCATCAGGGCAATGCGTGCCAAAAAGAAAAATTGCAAACCCACGCAGGCCACCACGACCAGCAGCAGCCAGCGCATGAGCGGGTGTGGGGCAGAGGTGAACTTGGCCATGAGGTTTTAATCTTAGTTCACCCGCTCGCCACCTTGCGTGCGCAAAGCGTTGTCACGGCTGAAAATAAAACGCGAAATCACCGCCAGTTGATCGGCTTGTTTTTTCATCTCGCTGTTGAACTCGCCAAAGGGGCCCGAGCCTGCGGCAATGCCTTGCGCGCGTCGGTCCAAATCGGGGTTGCCCGAGCCTTGCACCACCTCGGTGGACAACACATGGCCATCGGTGTTGACGGTGATGATCATGGTCAACTCGCCATACATTTTTTGTCCGTTCTTCTCAGGAAAAAAACGCGTGCCCCGTGCTTCAATTTTGCGTCGCAACGCATCGTAGTAGAGCGCATAGCTGGCCTCTTGCGTGGCGGGGCTGATGTAGTGCTTGCGTGGTCGCGCATTGTCTTGGTTGATGCGCTCTTCAATTTCTGCCAACAGTTTGAGCAACTGTCTGCGCTTTTGCTCTACGGATTCTTTTTCGGCTCTGCTTTTGTGTGCTTCTGCGGGCTTGAGTTGTGCCAATGTTTGTTTGACTTGCGAGAGCAACATGGCTTGCTCTTGCTTGAGCGCTTGCACGCGCTTTTGCATGGCTTCTGCACTCTCGCCGGTGGCGGTGTTGGCCGCGGAAGGCAAGGGTGATGCTGCCCTTCCTGAGCGCAATTCGCCGCCACCTGCCAACTGGGTTTGCGCCAAGGCCTGCGCTTTGTCTGGTTCTTCTGCTTTGGCCCGTGTGTTGACCAAAATCACTTCCAGTGGTGTGTCTTGAAACAAACGGTCAAAGCGCTCAGGTGCGGCAATGCGCAAAGTCAACAAACCCCCATGCACCCCAATAGAAATAGCCAACGCCACTTGCAAAGTGGTGAACCGCGAAGCGACAGTTCGCAAAGCGTTCAAACGTGAAGAGTTCATCGGCAAAGATTTCAATTGAAAAGGTTCATCAATAAATATTCACGCGCAGCAAGTTGGGCCAAGCATGTTCAAGCGCCAGGGGCCTCCGTCGCAGCGGGCTCCGCTTCATTCATATCCACCGCAATCGCGATGGGGCCGGCGGATGTGTCGTCATCGTCATCCATCGCTTGCGCGTCATGCGAGGCATCGCTTGACGCATCAGAACTGTTTAACACTGACAGCAATTGACCGCTGATGTCTAAGCTGATGTCATCGATTTCACTCAAACGCAACAACACCTGCGCGCCGCGAGGCAGATCGTTTGCACCCATCACGGGCAACACCAAAGGCAAGTGGTCTGCACGCGCCATCGGTGGTTGACCCGGAAACACTTTGAACACCGTGGCTGGCAACTCCGTGATCTTGTGTTGTTGCAAATACTGCAAAGTCCAAAACCGTTCCATGCCCACTTGGTAAGCGTTGTAGCTGGTGTAGGCCGCGTCAAACGCCGAGATGATCGACAGCAGTTGCGCATCTTTCGGTTTGAAGGGCGCCACCAATGCCGCGGTGTTGCCATGCTTCACACATGCGATGATTTGCCATTGGTTCACCAAGTCGGTGTAACGGCGCAAGGGCGATGTGCTCCATGCGTAGCTCGGCACACCAATGCCCGCGTGTGGCAACGCCTTGGTGCCCATGCGCACTTTCACGCCGGGCTGCAAACTGGCTTGGCTGCGATAAATCCCGGGCACACCGAGTTCGCCTAGCCATTGCCCCCAAGTGCTGTTGGCCAAAATCATCGCTTCGGCCACCATCAAATCCAGCGGTGCACCGCGTTGGCGCACACTGATCTCAACTTGCTCATGCCCTTGCGGTGCATGGCCATCGTTGCCCACCAAACGGAAGTTGTAATCGGGTCGGTTGAAGGTTTCTGGTTTGCCACGCACCACTTCGCGTTGGGCTTTGAGGTGTTGGGCCAAGCGAAACAAAAAAGACAGTTGCTCGCGCGACATGGCCGGCAAGGCCACGTTTGCATCGTGCGCAAAGTTGGGGTTGTCTAACCAAGCTTGCGTGACCACATGGTCGAGTTGATCGTGTCGCAAATTGGCCGCAATCGGCACACGCTCAATGCGTGTCTCGCTCGATTGTTGTTGCAATGTGGCTTCGTCAAAAGTGACATACAACGACAGCGCAGGGCAATCGCGCCCCTCTTGCAAGGTGTAGCGTTGCACCACCTCGTCAGGCAGCATGGTGATTTTGTAGCCCGGCATGTACACCGTGGACAAACGCTGTCGCCCCAGTTGGTCGATGGCTGAATCAGGTGCGATGGCCAAGCCTGGTGCCGCAATGTGAATGCCCAAGGTGACCGTGCCCGTGCCCAAACCTTGCACCGACAAGGCGTCATCGATCTCGGTGGTTTGCGAATCGTCAATCGAATACGCCTGCACATTCGCGGTGGGCAAATCGGCTTCAATCGCAGGTGCTTCTAATGAAGGAAACTGCGTGCCCTTAGGAAAGTTGTCAAACAAAAAGCGTTGCCAATGAAACTGATACGCCGAAGTGATGGCACCTGCTTTTTGCAACAAGGCCAAAGGCGCCGTCTGTGTGTGGCGTGCAGCTTCCACCACTGCTTTGTATTCAGACGCGTTCTTGTCAGGCTTGAACAAAATTTTGTACAGCTGCGTTTGAATCGCCTCGGGGCAGGTGCCCTGTGCCAACTGCTCTGCCCAAGCTTCAATTTGTGCTTGAATTTGTTTTTTCTTTTCAATCGCAGCCAGCGCTTGTTGAATGATTTCAGCTGGTGCTTTCTTGAAGCGCCCCTTGCCCGCACGGCGAAAGTAATGCGGCGCGTCATACAAACGCAGCAGTGCTGCCGTTTGATGGGCCAGCGATGCATCGTTGCTGAAATACTCGCGTGCCAATTCGGCAAAACCAAATTCGTCAGGCGGTGCAAATTCCCACGCCAAATCAAGTTCGATGGTCTCGCTCAAAGCCTGTGCCTCGCGCATCAAATCGCCGGGCGATGGCTTCTCAAACTTCAGCAACAGATGGGCGGCCTTGACCTTGACCCGTTTGCCACTCTCCAATTCAATTTGGCTCGAGGCCTCGGCCTCGGACAAAACGCGTCCGGTCTGGAATTTGCCAGCTTCTTCAAACAATGCATACATGGCGCAGATTGTCCCACGCAAGCGCACCCGCCATGCAGTGGCTGACTCAGTCGGCAGTCAATTGGAAAAACTGTAAAACCTGCGGCACATGCTGTTCAAAATCGCTCAAAGCGTGATCGCCACCTTCTAGCACCACCTGTTGGCTGTTGGGGTAGCGACCGCTCATCTCGCGCCAATCGAGCACTTCGTCACCTTTGGCAATGAAAGCAAACACGCGCTGTGGGTTTTCAAGCGCGCCCACTTCGAGCGCCGTCAACTCCGTCACAAACTCAGGCGCAAAGTAAAACCGTTCCTCTGGCGATTGCCAAGTGGTTTGCTCGCCAATGTGCTTGGCCAAATCACGCGCAGGAAACACCGCTGGGTTGATCAGCACCGCCCGAACATCGAACTGAGATGCCAACCAAGTCGCGTAAAAGCCCCCCAATGACGAGCCCATCACCGCGCTGGTGGCCGCTGGCCAGTCGCGCGTGCCCTCCAAAATCAGCTCAGCAGCGGCTTTGGGGGAGGGCGGCAACTGCGGGCACCACCAATGCACCTGCCCAAATTGCGCAGCCATGACCGACGCCATATGTTGCGCCTTGG
>JBEGOM010000064.1:0-10173 GCA_041181985.1 Pseudomonadota bacterium
AGGTCTAACACTTCGGCATGGGTGGCTTGTGCATCACTGATCACCGGGCCATGTCGGGTGTTGCGCACCACCTGCGTGACATCGGCCTGGCCTTTGACAGCAATCGTTTCTGTGCGCGTTTCAAAGTTTTGCCAACCTGTGGGTGTTTTGTAGCGCAATGGGTTGGTGGGGTCGATTTTTTCAAGATACAAATCTTGCACAT
This sequence comes from Pseudomonadota bacterium, assembly GCA_041181985.1. Taxonomy (GTDB): domain Bacteria; phylum Pseudomonadota; class Gammaproteobacteria; order Burkholderiales; family Burkholderiaceae_C; genus Limnohabitans. Next base: position 203 of record JBEGOM010000064.1, read on the forward strand.
CGGGCCCTGTGTTGGTAAAGCCCCATGCCACTTGTTTGTTGTGGCCCAACACCACCAAAGGTAAACCTGGCAAGCTCGCACCGATCACATCGGTGGTGGGCGTTTGCAAATGGGCGTAGTACCAAATGGCGGGTGCGCTCAATGCCAAATGCGGGTCGTTGGCGAGCAGCGGTTTGCCTGTGTCGGTGTGCGAACCTGCCAAAACCCAATTGTTGCTGCCACGGCCTTCGTGAAAACCGGGTTCACCAATCACGGGCAACGACATCGATGTTTTCAACCCTCCCTCGGTTTTGTAAACACCTAACTCGCGGTACAACTTGGCCAAGTCAACCGAGGTGGCGGGTTTTTCGCCGGGGTAGGCGGGGTAGAGGTCCCACAGTTGCGCTGTGTTCAAAGTGCGCGCAGCGGCAAGACGCGCAAATTCATTGCCCCAATTGCCGCCCAAATCGAGCGCCATCAACAAAGACATGGCCACGCTGTCTACCGGTTGCCAGGCCACACCAGAACGGCCACCAGGTTGGGTGCGCAGTATCAAGAATTCAGGCGGTAAACCTTGGGGGCGGTTGGCATGAAACGCATTAACGCCTTCGCTGTAGGCGGTGAGTTGGTCGCGCACATCGGCCGGCAAACGCTCCAGTTGTTGTTGCGCGGCTTGCATGAGCCCAAGCGTGCGCATGAGTTTGTCAGTGGGTAGGGTGGCTTCACCCAAAATTTCTGACAACTCACCGCGCAACACGCGGCGGTTAAATTCCAATTGCCAACTGCGATCTTGCGCGTGGCTAAACCCCAATGCAAAAGCAGCGTCGCGATCGGTGTTGGCTGATATGTGAACCACACCTGCCATGTCGCGTTTGATCTCAACTGGGGCGGATAAGTTTTTGTAGACCAGCTTGCCGTCATACATGGGCTGTGTATGAAACACCCACAAACCGAGGCCTGCGGCCACCGCAAGCATGAGCCACAAAGTGGCTCGGAAGATGATTTTTAGCCAGCGTGTCATGTTGACCTTATGGGTAGTTTGGTTGGATTATCAATCGTTCGGATCAACCCGACTGTCCCGTGTGCTAAAGGTGTGTTTGAAGCATGCAAAATAGACATTTAGATTTTCAACCTGATGACCCGTATGACATTCAACGATCTCATGGCGCGCTTGGTTGCGCCCATCGTGCAAGCCCCGATGGCGGGTTCGCAAAACCATCGCTTGGCGTTGGCCGTGTGTGCGGCCGGTGGGTTGGGGTCGTTGCCTGCGGCCATGTGGACGGCGCAAGACTTGCAACAGGAACTCAACGCCCTGACCCAAGCGACGCAAGCGCCGTACAACATCAATTTTTTCTGTCACGTATCGCCAGAAATTGACGCTGCAAAACACAAGCAATGGCAACATGCGCTGGCTCCTTACTACCAAGAGTTGGGACTGAAGCAAGACCTTGCTGTCGCAGGGCCAACACGCATGCCGTTCAGTCACGAGATGGCAGACGTGCTGGAGGCCTCTCGTCCACCCGTGGTGAGTTTTCATTTTGGTTTGCCCGCGCCTGAACTTTTAGCGCGCGTCAAAGCATGGGGCAGTTTGGTGATGTCGTCAGCCACCACAGTGGCAGAGGCGCAATGGTTAGAAACGCACGGTGCAGATGTGGTGATTGCGCAAGGTTTAGAGGCCGGTGGACACCGAGGCATGTTTTTAACAACCGACCTGACCACGCAATTGGGCACTTTTGCGTTGTTGCCGCAAATTGTGCGTGCGGTAAAAGTGCCTGTCTTTGCTGCAGGTGGCATAGCCACGGCAGCGGGTGTTCAGGCAGCTAAACGATTGGGTGCCAGCGGGGTACAAATTGGCACTTCGTATTTGTGCAGCCACGAGGCCACTACCGGTGCTTTGCACCGTGCAGTATTGCATTCAACGCAATCGCAACACACGGCATTGACCAATCTGTTCAGCGGACGACCAGCGCGAGGTGTGGTCAATCGATTGATGCTTGAGCTAGGACCCATCAGTGAACACGCACCAGCGTTTCCTTTGGCCACAGCAGGCATCGCCCCTTTGCGCGCAGCTGCAGAAGCGAAAGGGCTGCATGATTTCACGCCGATGTGGTCAGGTCAAAACACCGCAGGTGTGCGTGATGTCAGTGCCAAAGAAATCACGTTTGAATTTGTGAAGGCTTGGCAAGGGGAGTGAGGGTGCTGCCTGCGCTATTGCGCATTGGAAGCAGCGGTGGCTTTCCAAATCTCTTCTGCTGCAGGGCTCATCTCTGAGGGTTGGCGGTACAAACGGATATCAACCGGTACCTGCCAAGTGGCTGAGCCAGCGGTTGCCAATTTGCCATTTGCCAATTCAGACGCAATCAAAGATTTGGGTAACCACGCAATGCCGCGCCCCTCTAGCGCCATGGCTTTCAACAAAAAGGCATTGGGGGCTGTGAACACCACTGAGATGGTGTTGCCCGTTTTGACCTGCGCGCTCTCTGAGTACAAATGCCGTTGCGTGGATTTGAGAATGCGCCCCAAGCCAGAGCCATCGCTGTATTCCAACACGGGCAACACCGAAGATGATTCAATCGCAAAAAGCGGCTCACCGTTTGGTGTTGTTGCAGCAACAGGCAGCAATGTGTCGTTGCCCAAAGTGACAACTGGGTAATCGCCTTCATCGAGCTTGCTGCGAATGGCAGTGTGGCCATAGCAAAGCAAAAATTGCACTTTGCGCTGTGTCATCAAATCTTCGCAGGCTTGAAAGCTGTCTGATAAGGTTTGTACAGGGCCAAGCCTCAGCCCATTTTCTAACGATGCTAACCAGTTTGGGAAAAAGGTCAGTGACAAAACATGGGTGCTGGCAAATCGCAGGCTGGCAGACGCTTGGTCATGCGCTGCCCTGGCTTTGATGCGTGCAGCCTCCAGGTTGGCAACAACGCTTTCAATCAGAGGTTTGAATTTCTTGCCAGCAGCGGTCAATTCGACGGGGTGTGCTGTGCGGTCGATTAGATCAATGCCCACCCATTCTTCCAACGACTTGATGTGCCTGCTGAAGGCGGGCTGGGCAATCGAGCGCGCAATTGCAGCGCGCGAGAAGTTACCGGTTTCAGACAGAGTGATGAAGTCTTCCAGCCAGTCTAAGTCTAAAGGTTTATTGCCGGGGCCCATGGTGTGTGCGAATAGTTCCATGCGATTTTAGTATTGGACGCAGCTTCGCGGTGGCGCCAACATAGCGCAGATTTTTTACACAGGTAAACCTCGAAAGACAGACATGGCGAACATCAAAAATTACCGCGGCATCATTCCAGCAATTTCTTGCCCTTTCACAGCAGATCATCGCATTGACGAAAAAGCCTTGCGCAAACTGGCTTCTTGGCTGTCAAGCCACGATGGCGTAGTGGCGGTCATGACCAATGGCCATACCGGTGAGGTGTTCTCGCTAACCCCCGAAGAGCGCACCGAAGTCACGCGCATTGTGGCCGATGAGCTCAAAGGCAAAACACCTGTGATTTCTTCGATCGTGTGCGAAGGTTTGCTCGATGCTGCAGCGCACGCAAAAGCTGCCAAAGCAGCAGGTGCAGTGGCATTGGATGTCATGCCACCGCACCATTGGTTGCGTTTTGGTTGCACCCACAGCCAAGCCTTGCAATACTTTGATGCCATCCATCAAGCTGTGCCTGATTTGGATTTGGTGTGTCATGTGTATCCCGCATGGACGCGCGCGGCCTATTCTTCGCAGTTGTTGGCTGATTTGGCGCGACTGCCTTATTTGCAAGCTTTCAAAGTGGGTCAGCGCGACATGAACAAATATGCGCGCGACATTCAAGCGATACGCGAAGCCGATGCCAGCAAAGCTATTTTGACTTGCCACGACGAATATCTGCTGGCCTCGATGGTGCAAGGGGTTGATGGCGCGTTGGTGGGTTTTGCCACTTTCATTCCGCAGCTGATCATTGATTTGTGGAATGCAGTGAAGGCAGGGGACCTGCATCAAGCTATGAAAATTCAAGCCATCATCACACCCTTGAAAGATGCTGTGTATGGCGGTGGTGAACCCACCGGTGAAGCGCATGCCCGCATGAAAGCAGGCATGTATTTGGCAGGTGTGCTCGATGACCACACTGTGCGTCCACCTACCGAAGCACCCAATGCGCAAGAAATGGCCGCATTGCGCGCTGCTGTTGCGCAAGCAGGTTTGCTCAAACGTTGAAACGCAACATACAGGAGACGACCATGACAAAAAATTTCTTTTTAAAACTGGGTATCACGCTGATGGCAGCACTCACCCTGTCTGTTGCCTTGGCGCAGAGTTACCCGAACCGACCTGTTCGTGTGATCATTCCTTTTCCACCAGGTGGCACATTGGATGCAGTGGGGCGCATGTTGGCGCAAAAACTCAGCGAACAAATGGGGCAACCTTTTGTGATTGAAAACAAGCCTGGTGGCAACGGCATCATTGGCGCAGATCTGGTGGCCAAAGCACCAGCGGACGGTTACACCTTGCTGTTCAATGCATCGACTTTCACCTCGGCACCCATGACGATGAAGCAAGTGCCTTACTCAGTAGAAAAAGACTTTGCGCCCATCGCCTTGGTGGCCAAAGCACCGTTGTCGGTCGCCATCAATAAAAACTTGCCCGTCACGGATATCAAGTCACTCATTGCTTATGCAAAAACTGAACAGGGCAAAGCCACATTTGCTACTGGCTCGATTGGTTCTGCCGGACACTTGGCCACCGAGTTGCTCAAGCGTTCAGCCAATATCCAATACACCATCGTTCCATACAAGGGGACTGCCCCAGCGTTTCAAGATTTGATTGGTGGGCAAATCGTAGGTTTCATCGACCCCATTTTGGGCTCGTTGCAGTATCACAAAAACGGCATGTTGCGCGTGATTGCTGTGACCTCCAGCACACGTACTCCCAATTTGCCCGATGTGCCAACTGTTGCTGAAACCCTGCCTGGCTATGAGTTTTTCAGTTGGTATGGATTGTGGGCGCCTGCTAAGTTGCCCGACGATTTACGCCAAAAACTAAACGCTGAAGTGAACAAAGCACTTGCAACTGACATGAACGAAAAACTGACGCAACAAGGTCTGGTGTTGTCTCCTGGCAGCGTGGCTGATTTTGTGAAGTTTCAACGCGACGACATGAGCAAGTCGCAAAAAATCATCACCGAAGGAAACATACGTGTCGAGTGATGCCACTTCGCTGGTGGTGGTCTCTGGCGCCAGCTCTGGCATTGGCCGCAGCATTGCCCAACATCTGCTGTCGACGGGGCGGTCTGTGCTTGGTTTGGACATTTCGCCAGCTTCTATGGTGCATGCCAACTACCAACACCAAGTGATCGACCTCACCGATGTGCAAGCTGTCGATCAGTTGTTGAAGCCTGTGAATGCTTACGGCTTTGTGCATGCAGCCGGTGTTTTGCGCGTGGGCAAACTCGGTCAACTCGACCATACGGGCGCTGAGCAAATGTGGCGTTTGCACGACCAAGCTGCTGCTGCAATTGCCAATGCACTGTTGCCCTACATGGTGCAGCAACAGCTTGGCAGAATGGTGTTCGTTGGTAGTCGCGTTGCAACAGGTCTGCCCGGTCGGGGGCAATACGCAGCCACCAAAGCAGCATTGGTGGCCATGGCCAAAAGTTGGGCTGCCGAAGTGGCGGCTTCTGGTGTCACCATCAATGTGGTGTCGCCTGCAGCCACCGACACAGGCATGCTCAACGACCCCCAACGTGCAGGCAGTCAACCGCGCTTGCCACCCATCGGTCGCTTGATACAGCCGCAAGAAATCGCCGAACTCGTGGGTTTTCTTTTGTCGCCTTCTGCGGCAGCCATCACGGGACAAAACATCAACATTTGCGGCGGTTCTTCGCTGCACCTCTGAACGCGTTCACACTATGAAAATCGTCAACATTCTTGAGTCAACCCGTTTCATCAAATCAGACATTCGAAACGCCTACATCGATTTTTCCAAAATGACCCTCAGTTTGGTCGCCGTTGTCACCGATGTCATTCGCGATGGCAAGCCGGTGGTGGGTTATGGTTTCAATTCAAACGGCCGTTATGGTCAAGGCGGTTTGATCCGCGAACGGTTCTTGCCGCGTATTTTGGAAGCACCGCCTGAGAGCTTGATGAATGATGCAGGCACAAATCTTGACCCACACAAAATTTGGGCGCGCATGATGACCAACGAAAAACCTGGTGGCCACGGTGAACGTTCGGTGGCTGTTGGCACCATTGACATGGCAGTGTGGGATGCCGTTGCAAAAATTGCGGAGAAACCCCTTTATCAATTGCTGGCTGAGCAATATGGTGACGGCCATGCCAACACCAAAGTGTTTGTCTATGCCGCTGGTGGCTATTACTACCCAGGCAAAGGGCTGGATCAACTCAAAAGTGAAATGACCAGCTACCTCGAACGTGGTTACTCAGTCGTGAAGATGAAAATTGGCGGTGCGTCTTTGGCAGAAGATTGCGAACGCATCGAGTCGGTGCTCAAAATTCTTGGGCCAGCTCAGCAATTGGCGGTCGATGCCAATGGTCGATTCGATTTGCCCACAGCGGTGGCTTATGGCAAAGCCATGTCGCAATACCCGCTGTTTTGGTATGAAGAGGCGGGTGATCCTCTCGACTATGAATTGCAAGCCGAGTTAGGTCAGGTCTATCAAGGTTCGATGGCCACAGGTGAAAATCTTTTTTCAATGCAAGACGCGCGCAACCTCATCCGTCATGGCGGTATGCGACCAGACCGCGATTGGTTGCAGTTTGATTGCGCCCTGAGCTATGGCTTGGTGGAATACCTCAGAACCTTGAACATGTTGAAGGACTATGGTTGGTCACCCAAGCGTTGTATTCCACATGGAGGCCATCAAATGTCGCTCGCGATTGCCGCAGGTCTAGGACTGGGCGGCAATGAAAGCTATCCAGATTTGTTTCAACCTTATGGTGGATTTCCAGATGGTGTGAAGGTCAACAACGGTTATGTCGATTTGCCTGCGTTGCCAGGCATTGGTTTTGAAGGTAAATCTGATTTGATCAGCGCCATGCGTGAGTTGGCTTGATAGGTGTACACAAGGTCAAGGTGGTTGATGAGACCACCTTGACCACTGTCATGTCACTCCAACTTCACGCCAGCTTTGCGAATGGCGGGTCCCCACAAAGCGTCGTCTTGTTTCAAAAAGGTCGCAAACTCTGACGGTGTTTGCGCTTTCAAGTCACCACCGTATGAGCGCCACTTGGCAATTAACTCGGGGTTTTGTGCTGCTGCTTTTTGCATCGCTTCGCCCAGTTTGGCAACGATGGGTGCAGGTGTGCCGGCGGGTGCAAACAAACCAATCCAAGCGGTTGGGCTGTAGTCGGGCAAGCCTGCTTCTGCAAATGTGGGCACATCTGGAAAATTAGGGTGACGGGTTTTACCGGTGAGCGCCAAAATTTTCAATTTGCCCGCTTTGACATTGCCAATCGCAGCAGGCAGTGCATCAAAAATCACATTCACTTGCCCCGCCACAAGATCGGCATAGGGGCTGCTGGTGTTGTAAGGCACGAAATTGATTTTCACGCCTGCGCTAGAGGCGAACCACTCTCCCGCCAAATGCGAATAGCTGCCCACACCAGAGGTGGCTGCATTGACCGAACCGGGTTGTGATTTCAAACGTTCAATCAATTCTTTCGCATTTTTTTCGGGCAAGCTCGGGTGGGCGGTCAACGCGGTGTTGAGCAAACCCACGATGCTGATGGGCACAAAATCGCGTTCCACTTTGTAGGGCACTTTGGCGCCATAGGTGTAGGGCAACACCGACATTGAGGTGGTCGATCCCATCACCAAGGTGTAGCCATCGGGTGTGGCTTTGGCACCGGCTTCCATGCCAATCATGGTTGATGCACCAGGGCGGTTTTCGACCACGACCGATTGGCCCAGAGCTTTGCTCAGTTCAAGGGCAATTTCACGGGTGTTGGCATCAGGTCCAGTGCCCGTGGGGAAGGGGGCAATTATTTTGATGGGCTTGTTGGGGTAGTCCTGCGCGTGAACCCCGAAAGCCGTCATCATGGCCAAGGTGAGGGTGGCAAGGCCGAGACGGCGAGTGATTTTTTGCATGCGTTTGTCTCCAAAATTTTCAAATGTTGTCGCGACTTTGAGGGTCAGGCCAAAGTGTCCATGAAAAATACGATTTTGTCAAAATATAATAATCCGACATAAAAAATTGTATTTATGCCACAATAAATGGCAAAAATACGCACAGGAGTCAATATGAGCCACCCACTGAGTCGCAGCGATGCTTTGGTTTTCAGCCACATGGGCTTTTATGTGCGCGACCTTGACCGAATGGCGCGTTTTTACAAAGATGTGATGTGCTTTTTCGAGACCGACCGGGGTGATTTGGGTGCCGTCAAGTTGGTGTTCTTAAGCCGTGATCCCAGTGAGCACCACCAAGTGGTATTGGCTTCAGGCAGACCTGCTGATGCGGCCTTCAGTGTGATCAATCAAATGTCATTCCGTGTGCCTGACCTGAATACTTTGCGTGCGGTGCGCGACCGTGTGGCGGCAGACCCCGATGTGACCGAGTTATTGACCGCCACGCATGGCAATGCCATTTCGATTTACTTTCGCGACCCAGAAGGCAACCGCTTAGAAGTGTTCATGGACATGCCCTGGTATTGCGAGCAACCCCTGCGCGAACCCATCGACCTTGACCAAAGCGATGCTGATGTCATGGCGCAAGCCGAAGCCTTGGCGCGCAGCCGTCCGAAATTTCAATCGCGTGCAGATTGGCAAGCCGGCATGGTGCGATTGATGGGTTACACCGCGGAGCGTTGAGCCATGTCGCCTTCTATGTTTGATGTGGCCATCATTGGCTATGGCCCCGCAGGTGCCACCTTGGCTAACCAACTCGGGCAGTTGGGTTTGACGGTGTTGGTGCTTGAAAAAGATGCCGACATCTACGCCTTGCCGCGTGCCATTCATTTCGACGGTGAAGTCATGCGTGTGTTTGAAACAGCGGGTTTGCGCACGCCCATGGAGGCTATTTCACGGCCGGGACACAAAGGCATGTATTTCAACAACGCCGAAGGTGAAACGCTGTTGATACGCGCTGGTACCAGTGCGCATGGTCCGCATGGCTGTGCCAACAATTACTACTTTCATCAACCAGAGTTAGAGCAAGTGTTGCGCGAGGGTGTTAAACGCTACCCGCAGGTGGTGGTTCGCACACAGCATGAGGTCAAGGCCATAGTGGAAGTAGATGCGCATGTGGTCTTGCAAGTGCTCGATGCAACAACTCAAAGCAAATACACAGTTCACGCAAAGTATGTGGTGGGTTGCGATGGTGCACGTTCTTTGGTGCGCAAAGTGTTGGGCACCACGATGATGGATTTGGGTTTGCACCAACCTTGGCTGGTGTTTGATGTGCTGCTGAAAGACAACGCCCCCGAATTGCCAGACCACACGGTGCAGCATTGCGACCCAGCCCGACCCATGACGTATTGCAATGTCACGGGCAACCGTCGCCGTTGGGAAATCATGTTGATGCCAGGTGACGATCCGCAAGAACTGGTCAAGCCGGACACCTTGTGGCGTTTGGTTTCGAAGTGGATTCAACCCGAGCATGCCGACATTGAGCGCGCAGTGATTTACACCTTTCACTCCGTCATTGCAGACCACTGGCGCAAGGGCCGCCTGTTGCTGGCAGGCGATGCCGCACATCAAACGCCGCCCTTTTTAGGGCAGGGCATGTGTGCGGCCATTCGCGATGCCGCCAACTTGGCATGGAAATTAGAAGCCGTGGTGCTTCACGGCGTGGATGATGCGTTGCTAGACACTTACCAAAGCGAACGCGCACCTCATGTGCATGCCTTCATTGACTTGGCGGTGAAGTTGGGGGACATCATTCAAACCACCGACCCCGAAGCAGCGCGTGCGCGCGATGCCAAATTCAAAGCAGGGCAACCCGAAATTTTTCAGTTTCCTGCGCCCAAGCTAGGAGCCGGTGTATGGGTCAACGACCATC
>JBEGOM010000065.1:0-9847 GCA_041181985.1 Pseudomonadota bacterium
GCAAAACCTTTCATGTGACCGGCTGGAAAATTGGCTATGTGGCCGCCCCCGCCAGCATGAGCGCCGAGTTTCGCAAGGTGCATCAGTTCAATGTGTTCACCGTCAACACACCGGTGCAATACGGTTTAGCCACTTACCTGAAAGACCCGCAACCGTATTTGCAATTGCCCGCGTTTTACAGCGCCAAACGCGATTTGTTCCGCGCTGGTTTGGCCAACACAAAGTTTGAGTTGTTACCCTCAGAAGGCAGCTACTTTCAATGCGTGCGCATCGACAAACTGGCGGTGCCTGAAAAGAATTTGAGCGAAGCCGAATTTTGCAAATGGCTCACCACCGAAATAGGCGTGGCCGCCATTCCACTGTCAGCGTTTTATGCCGATGCGTTCGACCAACGCGTGGTGCGCTTTTGCTTTGCGAAGCAGGACGAGACATTGAAGTTGGCCCTCGGGCGATTAGCACGACTTTGATACTCACCTACTCTCGCCAAGGGTCAATCACCGCCACCCCCACCGCCTCAAACGGCGCAGTGTCGCGTGTTGCCACCATGAAGCCTTTTGAAGCAGCAATGGCGGCAATGTAGCCATCGGCCATCGACAACCCACGACCTCGTGTTTTTGCGCGTACAGCCATGTCCGCATAGTGACGCGCGGCCTCAGCATCAAACGCTAAAACTCTGTTGTTGAAATGCGCCACCATGCCTTCGAAAGCTTGCATCAACAATTTTTGCCGCTTGCCTTTTGGCAACGCGGCAATGCCAAACTGCAACTCAGCCATCGTCACGCTGGACAAATAAAGTGTTTCAATGGTTTGTGCATTCAGCCATGCACGCACAGCAACATGGGGGGCTGGTTTCATCGCCTCTGAGACGACATTGGTATCCAAAATGATCATGCATCAAAGCTCATGGGTTGAGCTGGCATCTTGTCACGCACTTGAGCCAAGGCGTCAAAGTCTGCATTGGTCAAACCGAGCTTTCGACTCACATCGGCCAGCGCGTCTCCCAATAAAACGCGTGATTGTGGTTTGACCACTGTGGCCAAAATGTCTCGCACCTCAGCCTCGGTGCTGTGACCGCGCTCGGCCGCCCGAACCCTGAGGGCTCGGTGCACATCGTCGGGTAAATTGCGCACAGTCAGCATAGCCATGAAGTCACCTTTTACGATTGAAAGCAATGCATGCAATTTACCATAATGCATGCAAACCAGCAACTGCGCTGGTTTTCAATGCACCAACTGCTGCCAAGCCTTTTCCAGCCGTTTCACGCTCACCGGTTGCGGTGTGCGCAGTTCTTGCGCAAAAAAGCTCACGCGCAGTTCTTCTAGCAACCATCTGAACTCGGACATGCGTGCATCGGTCACGCCCTTGCGCTCGGCCACCAAGCGCCAATACTTTTGCTCGAGTGGTTTGAGTTCTGCCAACTTGCTGGCATCGCGCGCTGCATCGGCACGAATTTTGTCCAAGCGCAACACGATGGCTTTGAGGTAACGCGCAAAGTGTTGCAGTTGCGCGTAAGGTGTGTCGATCACAAACCGTTTGCCCACCAAACGCTGCAGTTGCTGCGCGCAATCGGCCACCGCGTCAGGGTGCGATTTGGTGTCTTTGATCTTTCGACTCGCCACGCTAAATTCAGTCAACACGGTATTGGCCAAACGCGCCACTTCATTGGCAATCAGCGTCAAGCGCCCACGCCCTTCTTCGAGACGACGTTTGAAATCAGCTTCACAGGTTGGTAAAGGATCGAGCAAAAACGCGCGATCAAGCGCGACATCCAAAATGTGTTGCTTCAACTCATCGGCATTGCCACCACCCGAACCATCAGCAGATTTACCGACCAACATATAGGCGACCGCCATTTTTTTCACATCAGGCAAATTCTTTTCCAAATACTTCAACGCGTCTTTGATTTGCAAAGCAAACAACCGACGCAACCCCGCTTTGTGTTTATGCGCTGCCACTTCAGGCTCGTCAAACACCTCAATGCAAACCGCATCGCCCACATCCACCAACGCCGGAAACCCAATCAAAGTTTGCTGACCTTTAGAAATTTCCATCAGTTCAGGCAATTCACCAAAAGTCCATTGCGTATAGCGTTGCTCACCAACACCTGCAGCGGAACCCGAAGCAGTCAATGAACCAGACCGTTGGCCAGAAGCAAGCGCCGATGGCTGGGGGGCCGCAGGCGTCGATTTCTGAAAAGCATGAGACGCCTGCGGCCCCCCATCCGTCGGCGCGCTAGATGCCAACGAAGTAGCACCACCGAGTGAACCGCGCATCTGAGCCAAAGCCTGAAAAGCCCCCCGAGCCTGCCCCCCCAACTCAGCCTTCAACGCCCCCAAATTGCGCCCATGCCCCAACTGCCGACCATGCTCATCCACCACTCGAAAGTTCATGAACATATGCGGCGTCAACATGTCGAGCTTGAAGTCAGCACGCTTGATGTCGAGCTGCGTTTGCGCACGTACTTTTTGCAACACAGCGTCGGTCAACGACCCCGTGCCAAACACTTCTTCAACAGACAGTGCCTCGGTCATGCGCGCAGCAGTTTCTGGCAACGGCACCAAGCGTGCGCGCGGTTTTTGGTGCAAGGTTTTGAGCAAGGCATGCACTTTTTGATTCAACATGCCCGGCACCAACCATTCGGCACGGTCTTCGCTCACTTGGTTGAGCACAAACAAAGGCACCGTCACTGTCAAACCGTCTTTGGGATCGCCCGGTTCATGCAAATAGTCGGCACTGCAATCGACGCCGCCCAAGCGAATGGTTTTGGGAAACGCTTGCGTGGTGATACCCGCTGCTTGATGACGCATCAACTCTTCGCGACTCAACTGCAAAAGTTTGGGTTGGCGTTTGACTTCTTCGCGGTACCACTTCTCGAGCGTGACCACACCGCATACATCGGCTGGCAACTGTTGGTCGTAAAAGGCGTAGATGAGCGCATCGTCCACCAACACATCTTGGCGACGCGATTTGTGCTCTAACTCTTCAACTTGTGCAATCAGTTTTTGGTTGGCCGCCAAGAAAGGTAGCTTGCTGTCCATCTCGCCCGCCACCAACGCTTCACGTATGAAAATTTCGCGCGCACCTGCCAAATCGGCTTTGCTGTAACTCACACGTCTGCCGCTGTACACCACCAAACCATACAAAGTGGCGCGCTCAAGCGCTTTGACTTCACCGGCTTTCTTTTCCCAATGCGGATCAAGCAATTGCTTTTTCAGCAAATGGCCACCTACTTGCTCCAACCAGGTGGGGTCCATGTTGGCAATGCCACGGCCAAACAAACGGGTGGTCTCTACCAGTTCGGACACCACAATCCAACGGCCTGGTTTTTTTCGCAAATGCGCACCGGGGTGCCGGTAAAACTTGATACCGCGCGCACCCAAATACACATCTTCGTCGTCAAGCTTGCAACCCACATTGCCCAGCAAGCCAGAGAGCATGGACAAATGCAATTGTTCATAGGAGGCAGGCAAAGTGTTCAAACGCCATTTGTGTTCGGTCACCACCGTCAACAACTGGGTGTGTGTGTCGCGCCATTCACGCACGCGGCGCACATTGATGAAGTTTTGTCGCAACAAAGCTTCGTATTGGCGGTTGGAGAGTTTGTGTTCTGCAACGCCCGTCACACCCACTTTCACATTGGGGTTGGTGCCACCCTTTTTGGCTGCGTTTGCTGCATGCGACGCCAGACGCGGCGCATTGGCTTGCACTCCATGAGGCTTGCCCCCACGCGCGTTGTCCAGCCATTTCCACAAATTCAAATAGCCGCTGAATTCACTTCTGTCATCGTCAAATTTGGCATGCGCTTGGTCGGCTGCGGCTTGCGCTTCGAGAGGTCGATCACGCACATCTTGCACGCTGAGTGCTGAGGCAATGACCAGCACTTCTTCGAGTGCGTTGCGTTCACGCGCTTCCAAAATCATGCGGCCCACGCGTGGGTCAAGTGGCAAGCGTGACAGTTCTTTCCCTACGGGGGTGAGTTCGTTGTCGTCGTCTACCGCACCGAGTTCGTTCAGCAATTGGTAGCCGTCCGCAATGGCTTTGGGCCTTGGCGCTTCTAAAAATGGAAATTGCTCTACTTGTCCTAAATGCAGCGCCTTCATGCGCAAAATCACACCGGCCAATGAGCTGCGCAAAATTTCTGGATCGGTAAATTTCGAACGGCCATTGAAGTCTTGCTCGTCATACAAGCGAATGCAAATGCCGTTGGCCACACGACCGCAACGCCCTGCGCGTTGGTTGGCTGCGGCTTGGCTGATAGGCTCGATCATCAACTGTTCTACTTTGCTGCGCCAGCTGTAGCGCTTCACGCGCGCAGTACCTGCATCGATCACATAACGAATGCCGGGCACGGTCAGCGATGTTTCAGCCACATTGGTGGCCAACACAATGCGACGGCCGTTGTGTGTGTCAAACACACGGTCTTGTTCGGCTTGCGACAAACGTGCAAACAGTGGCAACACCTCTGCACCACGCAACACCGGTGAATGGGTCAGGTGCGCACGCAAGTGGTCCGCTGCTTCGCGAATTTCACGCTCACCGGGCAAGAACACCAAAATATCGCCCTGCTGTTCGGGCACGCGCCATAATTCGTCGACGCCATCGGCAATCGCGTTGTTGAGGTCGTAGTCACGGCTTTCTTCGTAAGGGCGATAGCGCATTTCCACCGGAAAGGTACGGCCTGAGACCATCAGCACGGGCGCAGGTTTGCGCACCAAACCATTGGGCGATTGCGCCATCGAAGCAAAGTGCTGCGCAAAGCGATCAGCGTCAATCGTGGCCGAAGTGACGATCACTTTCAAATCAGGTCGACGCGGCAAAATTTCGCGCAGGTAGCCCAACAAAAAGTCGATGTTCAAACTGCGCTCGTGTGCTTCGTCAATGATGAGCGTGTCATAGGCTTTGAGCAACGGATCGGTTTGCGTTTCGGCCAACAAAATACCGTCGGTCATCAGCTTGACCGAGGCGTCTTTGCTCAAGCGGTCTTGAAACCGCACTTTGTAGCCCACCACCTCGCCCAAAGGTGTGTTGAGTTCTTGCGCAATGCGTTTGGCCACCGAGCTCGCTGCAATGCGTCGCGGTTGCGTGTGGCCAATGATTTGTCTGCGCTGCCCTTTGTTTGACTGCCCCTCTGTGGCGCCCTTATTGCCTGAGGTCTGCGCGGTCTTCCAACCGCCTCGCCCCAAAGCCAGCGCCATTTTGGGCAACTGCGTGGTTTTGCCAGAGCCCGTTTCGCCGCACACAATGATGACCTGATGCGCTTGCATGGCCGCCATGATCTCGTCGCGGCGGGCCGAGACGGGAAGCGATTCTGGAAATTCAATCTTCAAAGCAGAAGAAGACGGCGACGAGGTAGACAAAACAGGCACAAACTTGGGTGACAATCCGCAATTATCCCAGCCCCAACACTTCACCTCAGCCCCACCCCTTAAACGCACCATGTCCGCTGTTTTCAACTTCACCTTTGTGCCTTGGTTTCGTTCGGTCGCGCCCTATATTCACATGCACCGCGGCAAAACCTTTGTGGTGGGCATCGCAGGCGAAGCCATTGCCGCAGGCAAGTTACCCAACTTGGCGCAAGACTTGGCGCTGATTCAAAGCATGGGCGTGCGGATTGTGCTGGTGCATGGCTTTCGCCCCCAAGTGAACGAACAATTGGCCGCCAAAGGCCATGTGCCGCAGTATTCACACGGCATGCGCATCACCGACAGCATGGCGCTTGACTGCGCGCAAGAAGCAGCTGGTCAATTGCGTTTCGAAATTGAGGCCGCCTTTAGCCAAGGTTTGCCCAACACACCGATGGCCGGTGCCACCGTGCGTTTGATTTCGGGCAACTTCATCACCGCCAAACCAGTGGGTATTTTGGATGGGGTGGATTTCCAACACTCTGGCTTGGTGCGCAAAGTAGATGTAGCAGGCATCAGCCAAACATTGAGCGCAGGCTCGATGGTGCTGATTTCGCCGTTTGGTTTTTCACCTACTGGCGAAGCGTTCAACCTCACGATGGAAGAAGTGGCCACATCGGTTGCCACCGCTTTGCAAGCCGACAAACTGCTTTTTGTGACCGAAACGCCTGGCATTCGCGTGCGCCCGCAAGACCCTGAAGGTGACGACAACCCGATTGACACCGAACTGCCCCTCGACGCGGCTGAGCAACTGTTGGCGAGTTTGCCAGCCACTTCTAACCCATCAGACATTGCGTTTTATTTGCAGCATTGTGTGAAGGCTTGCAAATTGGGCGTGGAGCGCAGCCACATCTTGCCGTTCGCGGTGGATGGTGCTTTGCTGCTCGAGGTGTACATGCACGACGGCATTGGCACCATGGTGGTCGACGAAAAACTCGAAAGCTTGCGCGAGGCCACGCACGAAGATGTGGGCGGCATTTTGCAACTCATCGAACCGTTTGAAAACGACGGCAGCTTGGTCAAGCGCGATCGCAATGAAATTGAACGCGACATTGGCCAATACTCGGTCATCGAGCACGACGGCGTGATCTTCGCTTGTGCCGCCCTCTACCCTTACCCCGAAGCCAACACGGCGGAGATGGCGGCCCTGACCGTATCACCGCAATCGCAAGGCCAAGGCGATGGCGAAAAAATATTGAAGCGCATCGAGCAACGCGCACGCAACAAAGGGTTGAAAAGTATTTTTGTGTTGACCACGCGTGCCATGCATTGGTTCTTGAAACGCGGGTTCGTGCAAGCCGATGCCGAATGGTTGCCCGAAGCGCGCAAACGCAAATACAACTGGAACCGCAAGAGCTTGGTGCTGGTCAAGCACCTTTGAGTTTCAATGCACCAAGCCGTCGGAAGGCTTAGGCGTGCGCAACACCCGCCAAGTGCTCATGATCGAAAGCACGGCAATGGCCACAAAAGCCAGAAACGACCAGTTGGCAATCGAGCCGCCTAAAAAGGTCCAATCCACTTGGCTGCAGTCGCCACCGCCTTTGAAAATCATGGGAATCGCGCGTTTGAGGGGGAAGGTTTCGATCATCCCGTAAAAGTCACGGCCACACGACACCACCTCCGGCGGGTACCACTGCAACCAACTCTGCACTGCGGCCACATAAGCCCCCGCGATGGACAGCGCCATCAACCATCCCCCGGTGATCAGCCCAACACCTTTGCCCGGGCTCATCGCCCCCAAGAGCGCGATGATGGCCAGCAACACCATCACATATCGCTGCACGATGCACATCGGGCATGGCTCTAAGCCCACCACATGCTGCAAATAAAGGCCGAACGACAACAAGCCGATGCAGACCACGCCAATCAGCGCCCACACCCCACGCGGGTAGTTCAGCAGCAAGCGGGGTTGACGCAAAATTTCAAGCAACAGCTGAGTTGACATGTACGAATTCCTGATTACAAAAACAAGCGCTATTGTGCGACTTTTGGGCTGTGAAACAATCACCCCATGACCCTTCGCACGCCAGCGCTCAACGATACACCGCGTTTGCAGCATTTCGTCACTCAATTGGACGATTTGTTGCGTCGTACCAGCAACGAAGCCGCTATTTTGGAGCGTGGCAAAGTGTTGCTCGAGCAGCTCGTCATGCAAGACGATTGGCTGCCCGAGGCCTTCGCTCAGCCCAACCCCGAGCGCTACCAACAGTTTTTACTCTACGCCGATCCAGACGACCGGTTTTCGGTGGTCAGCTTTGTATGGGGCCCCGGTCAGGCCACACCCATCCATGACCACACCGTGTGGGGGTTGATTGGCATGCTGCGAGGCGCAGAACTGACCCAACCGTTTGCCAAAAACGCATCGGGCCATTGGGTGGCCAGCGGCGACAAATTGCGTTTAGAGCCCGGTCAGGTCGAAGCCGTGTCGCCCACCATTGGCGATGTGCACCGTGTGTGGAATGCGTTCGATGACCAAGTCTCGATCAGCATCCATGTGTATGGCGCCAACATTGGCAAAGTCAAACGCCATGTGTTTCATGAAGACGGCACCGTCAAAGAATTCATTTCAGGCTACAGCAACGAATTGGCGGTTGAAGCCAGCGAATTTCCATTGCGCACCTTTTTGGAAATTCGCCAAATGCTGCTGCAACGCCAAGAAATTGCCATCGTCGATGTGCGTGAAGAAGACCCTTTTGCGCAATCGCACCCTTTGTTTGCGGCCAACATGCCTTTGGGACGCATTGAGGTCGATGCTTACCGCCGTATTCCGCAGCGCGACACACCCATCGTGGTGTATGGCAAAAACCAAGATGGCGACGATTTGGCCTTGCCTGCTGCGCGTCTTTTCAAACGCATGGGCTACACACAAGTGCATTTGCTTGCTGGCGATTTAAAAGGTTGGCACGACGGCGGTGGCGAACTCTTTCGCGATGTGAATGTGCCCAGCAAATCGTTTGGTGAATTGGTTGAATCGCAACGGCACACGCCTTCGTTGTCAGCGCAAGAAGTCAAAGCGTTGATTGACAGCAACGCCGATGTGGTGGTGCTTGACGCGCGTCGGTTTGACGAATACCAAACCATGAGCATTCCCAAAGGCGTGAGCGTGCCGGGTGCTGAGTTGGTGTTGCGTGCGCGTGCCTTGGCGCCCAAAGTCACCACCCGCATCATCGTCAACTGTGCGGGGCGCACACGCAGCATCATTGGCACGCAGTCGCTGATCAATGCGGGCATTCCCAACCCTGTGAGCGCGCTGCGCAACGGCACCATCGGTTGGACTTTGGCAGGGCAAGAACTGGTGAAAGGCGCAGATCAGCGCTTTCCAGAGATCGACGACAACCTGCGCAAGCAAGCCGCCGCCACCGCCATGGCCGTGGCCTACCGCGCGGGTGTGAAGCGCGTGAAGCAACCTGAACTGAACGAGTGGTTACAAGAAAGAACGCGCACCACCTATTTCTTTGATGTGCGCACACCTGAAGAATACGCCGCAGGCCATGTGGCGCAAGCGCTCAACGCACCAGGTGGACAACTGGTGCAAGAAACCGATCACCAAGCCCCAGTGCGTGGTGCGCGCATTGTGTTGTGCGACACCGATGGCGCACGCGCCAACATGAGCGCCTCTTGGTTGGCGCAAATGGGTTGGGATGTGTATGTGCTCGATGGTTTGACGGCTGAAGACTTCACGGTCACTGAAACAACAGCCCCACATTTACCCGAACCCATTGGCGAAGTACCGAGCGTCGATGTGGCGCAACTCAAAGCTCTGTTAGCCGATCGCAACAGTCACACCGTGGTGCTCGACTTCAGCAGCAGCGCACAGTTTGCCAAAGGCCATATTCAAAACGCGTGGTGGGTCTTGCGCACACAACTCAAAGCTTGCTTGAACGCCGCGCACAAAGGCTACCGCTATGTGTTGACTTGCCAAGATGGTCAAGTTTCTAAATATGCCCTGCCCGATGTGCAAGCCTTGGTCAAAGCGGGTGTCGAGGTACTCTGGCTCGAAGGTGGCAACGCCGCTTGGACGGCCGCAGGTCACAGCCTGCATGCGAGCGACCGACAAATGGGCTACGAGCGCATCGACCGCTACCGCCGCCCCTACGAGGGCACCGACAATCCGGTAGAAGCCATGCAAGGTTATTTAGACTGGGAGTTCGGCTTGGTCGAACAACTCGGTCGCGATGGCACGCATCACTTTCGCGTCATTTAAGCCCATGCCCACCCTACAGGCTTGCAAAGCTTGCTAAAGTTCTTCTTTTTAACTTTTCTAACCATTCACACACCATGGCACGTACCGTTCAATGCATCAAACTTGGCACCGAAGCTGAAGGTCTTGACTTTCCTCCCTACCCCGGTGAATTGGGCAAACGCATTTGGGAATCGGTCAGCAAACCCGCTTGGGCCGAATGGATGAAACAGCAAACCATGTTGGTCAACGAAAACCGTTTGAA
>JBEGOM010000066.1:0-9614 GCA_041181985.1 Pseudomonadota bacterium
AAATCAAAGTGAATGCGGAAACTTATTACAAGCAAGCGAGCTTGGTGCTCGACCCTGAGAAAACCGAAATTCGCTACAACAGCGAATGGTGTTTGCCGCTGGGCTCGATGGGCATGATTCAACTCGCTGCTAAATACACCGTAGCGCGCATGATGGAGCGTAACGATTTTCATGACCGTTTCAAAGCGGGCACACCCATCAGCGTGCACGAATTTTTGTATCCGTTGATGCAGGGCTACGACTCGGTAGCGTTGAAGTCAGATCTAGAGTTGGGTGGCACCGATCAAAAGTTCAACTTGTTGATGGGCCGTCATTTGCAAGCCGAGTACGGCCAAGAACCGCAATGTATTTTGACCATGCCTTTGTTGGAGGGCTTAGACGGCGTTGAAAAAATGTCGAAGTCGAAAAACAACTACATCGGCATCAGTGAAGAGCCCAACACCATGTTTGCCAAAGTGTTGTCGATCAGCGATGAGCTGATGTGGCGTTGGTACACCATGTTGTCCTTCCAATCGATGGACGCGATTGAAGCCTTGAAGCGCGAAGTGCAAGGCGGGCGCAACCCCAAAGACGCCAAAGTAGCCTTGGCCAAAGAAATCACTTCACGCTTTCACGGTGCAGCAGCAGCGGAGGCGGCAGAACAAGATTTCATCAACCGCAGCAAGGGCGGTGTGCCCGATGACATTCCCGATGTGCCCTTGGTCGGTGCCCCGATGGGCATTGGCGCTTTGCTCAAAGCTGCAGGCTTGGCACCGTCTACCAGTGAAGCCAACCGTTTGATCGATGGCGGTGGTGTGCGCGTGGACTCCAATGTGGTCAGCGACAAAGGTTTGAAGCTCAATGCTGGCACATATGTGGTGCAAGTGGGCAAGCGCAAGTTCGCGCGTGTCACACTGGCGTGATGTGTGTTTGTTAAAACACACCCATCGCCACATCGCATTGCTTTGACATGATCACTCGCTACCCCAAACTTTTCACACCGCAACGCTTGCTTTGGGCGTCGGTTTGGGTGGCGATCATCACCATCACGCTGAAAACATTGGCGTGGTGGTTGACCGATTCGGTGGGGCTGTTGTCTGATGCGATGGAGTCGCTGGTGAACTTGGCCAGCGCCGTGTTTGGTTTGATGATGGTCACCGTCGCAGCGCAACCTGCTGATGAGGACCACCCGTATGGTCACCACAAGGCCGAATATTTTTCTTCAGGCTTTGAAGGCATCTTGATCATCGTGGCGGCGTTGGGCATTGTGTGGGCAGCGTCACACCGTTTGTTCGATCCGCAACCGATTGAACAAGTGGGTTTGGGTTTGGGCTTGTCGGTGGTGAGCTCTATGCTCAATGGCCTGTTGGCCTGGGTGATGTTTGGTGCAGCGCGTGTGCATCGCTCAGCCGCACTCGACGCAGATGCGCGTCATTTGGTGACCGATGTGTGGACATCGGTGGGTGTGGTGTTGGGCATTGGCTTGGTGCATGTCACAGGATGGCTGTGGTTAGATGCGGCTGTTGCCATTGGCGTTGCCATGAATATTTTGAAAGAAGGCGTGCATTTGGTGTGGAGTGCTTCACAAGGGTTGATGGACCAAGCGGTCGAGCCTGAGGTGATGCAGCAAATTCAAACGGTGTTGCACGATTTTTCACATGGCACACAACACCCAGAAGCTGAGTCTGAAAACATGGCGCACATCGTGCGCTTTGACCACATCACCACACGCAAAGCAGGACAGCGGCGCTTTGTGGACATGCACATGCACATGCCCGCCGATTGGTCATTGGGCCGTGCGGCTGGGTTACGCACATCTTTAGAACAGAGCTTGATGCGCGAAGTGCCGGGCCTGCGCGCCACCATTCAATTGCTGCCCAGCGATGTAGAGGCCCATGTCGATGACCCGCATGATGTGGTGTGAGGTGTTGGCATGAAAGCAGTGCTGCAACGGGTGAGCGAAGCGCGCGTGGTGGTGGACGGCCAAGTGGTGGGTGACATCGCCCACGGTTTGTTGGTGTTGTTGTGTGCAGAAAAGGGTGATACCGAAGCCGTCGGTCAAAAGCTGCTCGACAAAATAGTGAAGCTGCGCATTTTTTACGACGACGCAGGCAAGATGAACAAAAGCGTGACCGATGTGCAAGGTGGCTTGTTGATCGTCAGCCAATTCACCCTCGCCGCAGACACCAGCAGCGGCACACGCCCCAGCTTCACCTCGTCAGCGCCTGCGGATGAAGGCCGTCGTTTGTACGATGCATTTGTGGCGCAGGCGAAAAGCATGCATGCCGCCCACAACCCCGCGTTGGTGCAAACAGGGGTGTTTGGTGCGGACATGAAAGTGCATTTGGTGAACGATGGGCCGGTGACGATACCCATGCACATCAGCGCTTGAGGTTGCGAAGCCATTCCCTCGCGATAATCGGTGCATGACTGCACCCACCCAAGGCTTCAACGCCTTACCCCTCTCGCCCAACACCCTCGCCAATTTGACGCAACTGGGCTACACCCAGATGACGCCCATTCAAGCGGCCAGTTTGCCTTTGACCCTGGGCGATCGCGACTTGATCGCGCAAGCCAGCACCGGCAGTGGCAAAACCGCGGCGTTTGGTTTGCCCTTGGTTGAAAAACTCAATGCAATGAATGTCAATGCACAAGCCTTGGTGCTTTGCCCCACGCGCGAACTCGCAGACCAAGTGACGCAAGAAATTCGTCGCTTGGCGCGTGCAGTGGGCAACATCAAAGTGGTGACCTTGTGTGGTGGTGTGGCCTTGCGTGGACAAACACAAAGTTTGGAACACGGTGCGCATGTGGTGGTGGGCACGCCGGGGCGTATCTTGGACCATTTGGAGCGTGGCTCGTTGCAGTTAAACGATGTGCGTTTGTTGGTGCTTGACGAAGCAGACCGCATGCTCGACATGGGTTTTTTTGACGACATTGCCAAAGTGGCCAAGCAATGCCCGAGCGAACGTCAAACATTGTTGTTCTCGGCCACTTATCCCGAGGGCATTGGCAAACTTGCTTCGCAGTTCATGCGGGACCCACAAACCGTGAAGGTGCAAGCGCAGCACAGTGCGCAAAAAATCAAACAAATTTTTTATGAAGTGAGTGAGGGCGAACGCTTGCATGCGGTGTCGTTGGTGTTGAACCACTTTCGACCTGAATCAACCTTGGCCTTTTGCAACACCAAACAACAATGCCGCGATTTGGTGGCGGTGTTGCAAGCGCAAGGCTTCAGTGCGTTGGCCTTGTACGGCGAGCTAGAGCAACGCGAGCGCGACCAAGTGTTGGTGCAATTCGCCAACCGCAGTTGTTCGGTGTTGGTGGCCACCGATGTGGCCGCGCGTGGTTTGGATGTGGCGCAACTCGAAGCGGTCATCAATGTCGATGTCACGCCTGATGCAGAAGTGCACATTCACCGCATTGGTCGTACCGGCCGAGGTGATGCAGAAGGTTTGGCGCTCACCTTGGTCAGCATGGACGAGATGGGCAATGTGGGCAAGATTGAGCAGTTACAAGCGCGTGAATCAACCTGGGCACCCTTGAGCAGTTTGACGGCTGGCAAAGGCGGCTTGTTGCAACCACCCATGGCCACGCTGCAAATTGTGGGCGGGCGCAAAGAAAAAATCCGTGCGGGTGATGTGTTGGGTGCACTCACGGGTGATGCCGGTTTCACACGCGAACAAGTGGGCAAGATCAATGTGAATGAGTTCTCCACCTATGTGGCGGTGGAGCGCAGCATTGCGCGTGAAGCGGTGAAGCGTTTGTCCAGCGGCAAGGTCAAAGGCCGCAGTGTGAAAGTGCGCTTGCTCGAAGATACCGCTGGGCGTTAATACGGGCTTTTGAAACCCAACTCTGCCAAGATGTCGACTTCGTAGGCTTCCATTTCTTCAGCGTCTTGCGCGCTGCTTTCATGGTCCCAGCCTTGTGCATGCAAAGTGCCATGCACCAACAAATGCGCATAGTGCGCTTGAAGTGTTTTGCCTTGTTCTTTGGCTTCGCGTGCCACCACAGGCGCACACAACACCAAGTCGGCCATGACCATCGGCTCTTGCGCATAGTCGAATGTCAGCACATTGGTAGCGTAGTCTTTTTTGCGGTAATCGCGGTTGAGCGCTTGACCTTCTTCGGCATTCACAATGCGCACCGTGATTTCTGCATCGGCAGACAACGCATGTCGAATGCAACGCGACACAAACGCGCGCGGCAACGCTGTGCGATGCCTTGCCACATAAGGCACATCACCAAATTGCAAGGAGAGCTGAAGTTTGTGCAAAGCCATGTGTGTTGTTGCTCAACGGGTTTTGTCAGCGGCAACCCGCGAAGGTGTGGTGCGTTGTGCGTCATACGCATCGACAATGCGCGCCACCAAGGGGTGACGCACGACATCCGCGCTGGTGAAGCGGCAAATCGAAATGCCTTTCACGCGTTTCAACACACGCTCGGCATCGATCAAACCACTCAAGGTGCCTTTGGGCAAATCGATTTGGCTCACGTCCCCAGTGACCACCGCTTTGGCGCCAAAGCCAATGCGAGTCAAAAACATTTTCATTTGCTCAGGTGTGGTGTTTTGTGCCTCGTCCAAAATCACAAACGCATTGTTCAAGGTGCGACCACGCATGAACGCCAACGGCGCAATTTCAATCGCGTTGCGCTCGAATGCTTTTTGCACACGGTCAAAGCCCATCAGGTCATACAGCGCGTCGTACAAAGGGCGCAAATAAGGGTCGACTTTTTGGCCCAAGTCGCCAGGCAAGAAACCGAGTTTTTCACCCGCCTCCACAGCGGGACGTGTCAACACAATGCGTTGCACCGCGCTGCGCTCGAGTGCGTCCACCGCACAGGCCACGGCCAAATAAGTTTTGCCGGTACCTGCGGGGCCAATGCCAAAGGTGATGTCGTGCTGGGCGATGTTGTCCAAATAAACGCTTTGGTTAGGCGTGCGCGCTTTGAGGTCGGTGCGACGGGTGTGCAGCGTCATCTGACCGTCTTCGTCTTGCGTCATGCCGGCGTCGCCTGCCAGCATCAGTTGCACTTGTTCTGGGGGGATCACGCGGGCCGCGCGCTCGTACAGAGCTTGCAGCACTTCGAGGGCGCGGGTGGCTTTGGCCTTGTGGCCGTCCACTTTGAACTGCTCGTGGCGGTGGGCGATTTTGACATCCAGCGCCAATTCGATGGTTCGCAAATGCTCGTCCATCGGGCCGCACAGGTGCGACAAACGGGTGTTATTGGGCGGGGAGAAGGTGTGGCGAAGAATCAAGTCGATAATCTCTCAAAAGCATCCATCATAGGCAAGAAGGACAAACACACCGTGATCGGCAGATTAACTGGCATTTTGAGTGAAAAAAATCCGCCCCAAGTGCTGGTGGATTGCAACGGTGTGGGCTACGAAGTGGATGTGCCCATGAGCACTTTTTACAACTTGCCAGCCACCGGTGAGCGGGTCTCGTTGCTGACGCATTTTGTGGTGCGTGAAGATGCGCAAATTTTGTATGGCTTTGGTTCTGCCAGCGAACGCGAAACTTTTCGTCAACTCATCAAAATTTCGGGCGTGGGACCTCGCACCGCATTGGGTGTGTTGAGTGGCATGAGCGTGGAAGAACTCGCGCGTGCGGTGTCTATGCAAGAAGCCGGTCGCTTGACCAAGGTGCCCGGCATTGGCAAAAAAACCGCCGAGCGTTTGATGCTCGAGCTCAAAGGCAAATTGGGCACCGATCTCACGGGGGGCACTTCTGCCGTGCCCGACCAGCAAAGCGATATCTTGCAAGCCTTGTTAGCCTTGGGCTACAGCGACAAAGAAGCCACCTTGGCTCTCAAAGCGCTGCCTGCGGATGTCGGGGTGAGCGAGGGCATCAAACTGGCTTTGAAAGCGTTGGCGAAATAAGGTGTCAAACAACATGCATATTGTTTACATCAGCTGTGTCATTTCATCTTGCATGGCAACACATTTATGAGCATTCAAACCGACAGTTTTGGTGACAACTTTTCAGGTGACTTCACGCCTGCACCGCGCGTGGTATCGGCCGCGCCCGTGTCGCCCAACGAAGAAGCGATTGAACGCGCTTTGCGCCCCAAGTTGTTGCAAGAGTATGTGGGCCAAGCCAAGGTGCGTGAGCAGTTAGAAATTTTCATTGGTGCTGCTAAGAAACGCAGCGAAGCGTTGGACCATGTGCTGTTGTTTGGTCCACCGGGTTTGGGCAAAACCACACTGAGCCACATCATTGCGCAAGAGTTGGGTGTGAACTTGCGTCAAACCAGTGGGCCGGTGTTGGAAAAACCCAAAGACCTCGCCGCCCTGTTGACCAGCTTGGAAAAAAACGATGTGTTGTTCATCGACGAAATACATCGCTTGTCGCCGGTGGTCGAAGAAATTTTGTACCCCGCACTAGAGGACTACCAAATCGACATCATGATTGGTGAAGGGCCTGCAGCACGCAGCATCAAACTCGACTTGCAACCGTTCACCTTGGTGGGGGCGACCACGCGAGCTGGCATGTTGACAAACCCTTTGCGTGATCGCTTTGGCATTGTGTCGCGCTTAGAGTTTTACACCGCCGAAGAATTGCAACGCATCGTCATTCGCAGTGCGGGTTTGTTGGACACACCGATGGATGTGGAAGGCGGCTTTGAGATTGCGCGCCGTTCACGCGGCACGCCACGCATTGCCAACCGTTTGCTACGCCGCGTGCGTGACTATGCGGATGTGAAAGGCAATGGTCGCATCACCCAAGAGATGGCACAAAGAGCGTTGGCCATGCTCGATGTCGACCCACAAGGCTTTGATGTGATGGACCGCAAATTGTTAGAGGCTGTGATTCACCGTTTCGATGGTGGCCCTGTGGGGCTGGACAACATCGCTGCCAGCATTGGCGAAGAGCGCGACACGATTGAAGATGTGATCGAGCCGTATTTGATTCAACAAGGCTTTTTGCAACGCACACCGCGTGGACGCATTGCCACGCTGGCTGCGTATCGACACTTGGGTGTGGCGCCGCCGAGCCGTGAGGGTGGGTTGTTTGATGCGGTGTGAGGCGGGCGACTAGGCGCTGGCGAATGCGAGGCGCTGTATTTTGGGGCGTTTGATTTTGCTGGCCTGATGCAAGTCATATTGAAGCTGCATGCCTGCCCACATTTCGGGGCTGGTGCCAAATGCGCTGCCCAAGCGGTAAGCCATGTCTGCGGAGATGCCCGCGCTACCTGAGATGACGCGCGACAGCGTGACACGGCTCACTCCGAGCCGCGCAGCCGCTTCGGTGACGGTGATATCGCCCAAATACTCGCGCAAAACTTCGCCGGGGTGCGGTGGGTTGTGCATTCTGGTCATGTTTTCTCTCAGTGGTAATCCAAATAATCTACAAGCACAGCGTCAGTCCCTTCAAATGTGAACACCATGCGCCAATTGCCGTTCACAGTGATCGCCCAATGTCCACGCAATCCTCCCTTGAGTGGATGCAAAGACCATGAAGGCGCGGACAGATCTTCTGGGTTTGTCGCTTGATCAAGTGCTGCCAGTTGGAGTCGCAGCTTGGCAGCATGCGTCGCCTGAATGCCCGACTTGCTGCCCGTTTCAAAGAAGCGCTGCAAACCTTTGTGGCGAAAGCTTTTGATCATGCAATGAATTGTATCGTGTATCGCATCGCGATACAAGCCGTCCGTCATTCATGTGGTCGATTCGTCTAACGGCTTGCCTTGCGCTGGCGAGT
Organism: Pseudomonadota bacterium; assembly: GCA_041181985.1. Classification (GTDB taxonomy): domain Bacteria; phylum Pseudomonadota; class Gammaproteobacteria; order Burkholderiales; family Burkholderiaceae_C; genus Limnohabitans. The sequence continues at coordinate 7,680 of JBEGOM010000066.1, forward strand.
TGTCCGCATCTTCAAAATGCGACACATCCCCCCAACCCACCAAACTCAAACCTTGTGGCGTCCACAACAAGCGGTTGATGGCGGCATTGCCCAAATGCCAAGTGCGTGGGGCCTGAGTGCTTTGCCCGGTGGCCAAGCGGTACAGCACATCCATCACGCCGCCATGGGCCACCAACACAATCTGTTCGCCCTTGTGTTGGTGTGCCAGTTCATGCACGCACTGCGCAATGCGTTCGCGCAATTGCAGCAAGGACTCGCCTTCAACCGGTGACCACGCTGGATCGCGCTGTCGCCACCGCAGCGCATCGTCTGGCCAGTGCGTTTCAATCTCAGCCCACGTTTTGCCTTGAAAGTGACCGAAGTGGCGTTCTCGCAGACCCAGATGAGGAATCACTTGCAATGCGCCGCGCGATGACAACGCGTTGGCGATGGTTTGTGCTGTCTCAAACGCGCGGCTCAAATCGCTGCTGTAAACGGCGGCAATGTCTTCGTGTGCCAAGGCTTGCGCGGTGCGCTGGGCTTGCCAGCGGCCGGTGTCGTTCAAACCAATGTCGAGTTGCCCTTGAATGCGAGTGTCCACATTCCAAGCGGTTTCGCCGTGGCGAATGGCCAATATCCGTGTTGCTTCCATGGATTCAGAGTGTAGATCGACATTTGGTGCAAAATAGCACGATCGTTCTTTTTTCGTATCCCATGACTGACGCTAAACCATCGCAGGAAGGCCGCGCCTTGCAAAAAGGCCAACAAACCAAAGCCACCATTGTGGATGCCGCTTTGGGCTTGGCCACGCAAATAGGTCTCGAGGGTTTGAGCATCGGCGCCTTGGCCGAAGTGGCGCGCATGAGCAAATCGGGTGTGTTCGCACACTTTGGTTCGCGCGAAGAATTGCAACTGTCGGTGGTGCGCGAATACCACGAGCGTTTTGAGGCCGAGGTGTTTTATCCTGTGCTGCAAGAAAAACGCGGCCTGCCACGCTTGCGTTTATTGTTTGCCAATTGGATGAAACGCACCTCTGCCGAAATCGATTCGGGTTGTTTGTACATCAGCGGCGCTGCCGAGTTTGACGATCGCCCCGGACCAGTGCGCGACGCGTTGGCAAGCTCGGTGAAAACTTGGCTCAAAGCAGTGCATCGCGCAGTCACGCAAGCGCGTGACGAAGGGCATTTGTCGGCTGACTTAGATGCCAACCAAATGGTGTTTGAAATACACGGTTTGATTTTGGCCTTGCATTACGAGGCGCGGTTTTTGAAGTCTGCACAGTCGCTTGCACGGGCATCGCTGGGTTTTGAAAATATTTTGCAACGCTATGGTGCTTTGCCATTGCAAGTCACACCTGCCGCTAAGTCGACGAAGCCGACTGAAGCAAAAGTCAAAAAAACCAAAGCATCACGCTAAACACTGCACCACAAAAACGATTCATTGAGGAGAACACCATGCCTACTTACACCCCACCCCTGCGCGACATGCAATTCGTGATGAACGATGTGTTGCATGTGACCGATGAGCTCCAAGCCATGCCCACCCATGCCGACATCGATGCCGACACCATTGCTGCCGTGTTGGAAGAGGGCGGCAAGTTTGCCGCTGAAGTGTTGTTCCCGCTCAACCAAGTGGGCGATCAGCAAGGCTGTGTGCTCAACCGTGACACGCATGAGGTGAAAACGCCCGATGGTTTCAAAGAAGCCTTTGCGCAATACGCAGCAGGTGGTTGGCCTGCGCTGAGTTGCGACCCAGCTTATGGCGGTCAAGGTTTGCCCATGGTGGTCAACCAATGTTTTTATGAGATGCTCAACAGCGCCAACCAAGCATGGACCATGTACCCCGGCCTCACGCATGGTGCTTATGAGTGCTTGCATGCACACGGTACCGATGCACAAAAGGCAATGTACTTGCCCAAACTCACCAGCGGCGAGTGGACGGGCACGATGTGTTTGA
>JBEGOM010000067.1:0-9480 GCA_041181985.1 Pseudomonadota bacterium
TTACCGGGTCTTGCTATCGCCTAAGTCGCGCTAGCCAACACCCCAGGCAGAAATGCTTGGGGCTTTTTGCATGCATCGCTAACGAGGACTGCGTCAGGAGGCGTAGCTTTCCAATTTGGATTACCTACCATCTCAAAACTTTCAACGCTTGAGATCGCGATAGAAGTTTTCATGGGTACCTAACCCATCAAGAAAATGACTTGCTCGTCTAGGTTCGCAGCATAAGCAAGCAGCATTTGGTCTTGATTGAATCGATACCTGTGAACACGCACATTTACGAGCTCACCCTTCTTGATCTCGCCTAATGCTGGCGCTGCTATCAATGAGCGCTTCTAACACAATTAGCAACCCCAGTTAAAGCATCACCCATCCCAAGCGTTCTTTTATTACCCCGACCGAATTATTACTTTATATTTACAAATACTGAGTGCGTTTTACAAACAGGTAAAGCTTGTCTACCCTATGCCTCTTATGAACAAACCCAACATCATTTTTATCATTGCCGACGACCTCGGTTTTGCTGATTTAGGTTGCTACGGCGCCCGCGATTCTGTTTGGGGGCCTGTGTCTCCCAACATTGATGCATTGGCCGCTGGGGGCCTGCGAATGACGCAAGGTTATTCAAACTCCCCCGTCTGCTCACCCACCCGTTTTGCGTTGATGACCATGCGCTACCAGTACCGCGTTCGCGGTGGCATGGAAGAGCCTATCAACAGCAAAAGCAAGGGCAGCACAACCTTGGGTTTGCCAACCGACATTCCCACCCTGCCCTCGTTGTTGAGAGATGCAGGGTATTCAACTGCCTTGATTGGCAAGTGGCATCTGGGTTATCCGCCCGCATTTGGACCACTGCGCTCTGGTTACGATGATTTTTACGGCATCATGGCTGGCGGTGTTGACTACTTCAGCCATTGCTCTGGCAAAGGTGATCATGATTTGTTCGTGGGTGAGCAAGAGCATCACGAAATCGGTTACCTCACCGATCTTTTGTCGCACCGAGCGGTTGACTACATCGACAGCAAAGCAGACAGCACCAAAGCAGGCAAGCCTTTTTTCATGAGTCTGCATTACACCGCCCCCCACTGGCCTTGGGAAACACGTGACGATGCCGAAGTAGCAAGCAAAATCGCCAACCTGTTCCACCTTGATGGCGGCAACATTCACACCTACCACCGCATGATTCAACACATGGATGAAGGCATTGGTTGGGTCACAGAATCACTGCGCAAGAACGGCTTGCTCGACAACACACTCATTGTGTTCACCAGCGACAACGGGGGGGAGCGTTTCTCCAACAATTGGCCCTTGGTGGGTGGCAAGATGGACTTGACCGAAGGTGGCATACGCGTGCCATGGGTGGCGCATTGGCCTGCAGTCATTCCTGCTGGTTCTGTCAGTGCACAACACTGCATGACGATGGACTGGTCTGCCACCTTGTTAGATGTTGGCGGTGGCAAGCCCCACCCCGATTACCCGCTGGATGGGCAATCGATCAGTGCCGTGTTGCGCGATCCAACGCACACCTTTGAGCGCCCACTTTACTGGCGAATGAACCACCGTCACCAACGCGCCATGCGCTTGGGTGACTGGAAATATTTGAAAGTTGACGAGAACGAGTATTTGTTCAACATCGCTCAAGACGAACGCGAGCGCGCCAATCTCTCAGGCCGCGAGAGCGCACGTTTTGAAGCCATGCGGCAGCAATACTTATCGTGGGACACGACAGTCCCCCCCATTCCCGAAGATGCGGTGGTCAGCTTGGTTTACTCAACCAAGAACATGCCTGAACGCTGATCGCTCTTCGTTCATTCGCTTTCATCTGGAGACAAATTCATGCGCATTCAAACAATGACAGTTTCAACATGGCTCAAACACACGCTAATGGCGTTCGCCCTGTTGACAAGTGGTTTGGCCTGGTCACAAAACAACACCATCAAGATCATCGTGGGTTACCCGCCTGGGGCAACATCAGACCTCTTGACTCGTGTGATGGCTGATGCCATGTCCAAACGTTTGAACCAACCTGTCATCGTCGAAAACCGAACTGGTGCTGGTGGTCAGTTGGGCAATATGGCGGTCAAGGCAGCTCCTGCCGATGGCACCACATTGCTCATGACGCCTGTGGCCACCATGTCGATCTTTCCGCACAGCTATGCCGGTCAACTCAAATACGATCCGTTCAAAGACTTTGCGCCAGTGGCACACCTGAGCAATTTTCAAATTGGTTTTGGTCTGTCCAACAAGGTGCCCGCGAACAACCTGAAGGAATACATCGAGTGGGTGAAATCGTCCCCCGCTCAAAATGCATTTTTCGGTTCTGCCGCACCTGGCTCGTTGCCTCACTTCATGGGCGTGTTGTTTGCACAAAGCGCTGGCATCAAACTAGAGCATGTCCCTTACCGCGGCACAGCAACCGCTATGCAAGCATTAGCGGCAGGTGAAATTCCTGCGCTGTCTACCGTGGCGGGTGACATTCAATCGCTGGTCGATGGCAAAAAGGCGCGCTTGGTGGCAGTGGCTGGTGAAAAGCGTAGCCCCATGTTTCCAGATGTGCCCACTTTCAAAGAGCAAGGTGTTGATTTGGTGGCCTCACCTTGGTATGCCTTGTTCGCGCCTGCAGGCACACCGCCAGATGTGATTCAAAAACTTGCCAGAGCAGCGACTGCTTCCATCCAAGACCCAGCGGTGAACAAGAAGTTGGTCGACATGGAGTTAGAGCCCACGGGTTATGGGCCTGACCGTTTGGCACAAATCATGAAAGCCGACTACGAAAAGTGGGGCCCTCCCATCCGTGCTTCAGGTTTTACACCACAGTGACGCATAGAACACGCCGTTGATCAAACAAAAAACAGGAAACACAACATGACAGGTTCTTTCAACATCCAACGGCGACATGTCAGCACTGCGCTGTTCGCGTTGTCTCTCATGGGCGCCCTGCCCATGGCAACAGCACAAGCATGGCCCACCAAACCTGTGACCTTGGTGGTAGGTACCCCAGCCGGTGGCGCGATAGATGCGTATGCACGCAACTTGGCAGATCATTTGTCCCGTCAAACCGGCGGCAACTTTTTGGTAGACAACCGTGCAGGGGCAGGTGGCAATATCAGTGCGGAGTATGTGTTGAAGGCCCCTGCTGATGGTCACACTTTGTGGATCACCACGCACGCTATGTTCACCATCAACCCATCGGTTTATCCGGTCTTGCGTTGGAAGCAAAGCGACTTCAAGCCCATCGCAAAAGGTGTTGAAAGCCCGATGTTGTTGTCGGTTCATCCGTCCTTGCCTGCCAGAACTTTTCCTGACTTGATCAGCTGGTTAAACGCAAACCCTAGCAAAGCAGCATACGCTTCGTTCAGTCCTGGCACACCCTCGCATTTTTTGGGCTTTCAACTCAACGAACGCTTGAAACTCAACATGGTGCATATTCCCTACAAAGGCTCAGCACCACAACTCAATGACCTCATGGCTGGTCAGGTGCTGATGGGCTTCACACAAATGCAAGGTGCTGTTCAACAGGTGCAAGCGGGAAAGTTACATGCACTGGCGGTGACCAGCACCGAGCGCTCTCGCCTCTTACCGCAAGTGCCCACGATGGCCGAGTTAGGCTATCGCGACCTGAGCTTGCAAGTGTGGTTTGGTTTGGTAGCACCCGCAGCCACACCCCAGTCGCTGGTCGACACCATCACCACAGCAGTGATGAAAGTTCAAAACGATGCGGAGTACCGCGCCAAACTGGAAGCGCAAGGCTTTGATGTGCCGCGCGAATCAGGCGCAGCGTTTGCCGCCACGATTGCAAGCGACACCGCGCGCTGGGCCAAAGTGGTTCAGGCCACGGGGTTCAAGGCGAACGATTGAATCAAACCAACCAGTTTTTGATGGATGCAGACATCTTTTCTGCTGAAATCCCATAACGGTCATGAAGCGTAGGCAACGCACCTGCATCTAAGAAAGCGTCTGGTAAGCCCAACATCCTGAACTTGGTGGGCACTACACCTTCGCGCAGCAACAAACTCGCCACGGCTTCACCCAAACCGCCGACCACTGAGTGGTTTTCGGCCACCACCACCAAACGGCCGGGCTTGCGCACTTCTGCCAAGAGGGTTGCTTCATCTAGTGGTTTGATGGTTGGGCAGTGCAAAACGGCCACACCCAAATGATCCGCTTCTAATTGTTTCGCAACCTCAAGCGAACGCATGGTCATGAAGCCACTTGAGATGACCAAAACATCTTTGCCATCGCGCAACAGTTTGGCCTTGCCCAGTTCAAACTGATAGTTGTATTCATCGAGCACCAAAGGCACATTGCCACGCAAAAGACGCATGTAAACAGGACCCTGATGCGCTGCGATTTGAGGTACCGCTTGCTCTATGTCGAGTGCGTCACAAGGATCAATCACGGTCAGGCCTGGAATGGCGCGCATCATCGCCAAATCTTCTGTGGCTTGGTGGCTTGGTCCGTAGCCGGTGGTGAGACCGGGCAAGGCACAACAAATTTTGACATTCAAATTTTCTTCTGCAATGACTTGATGAATGAAGTCATAAGCGCGGCGTGTGCCAAACACAGCATAGGTGGTGGCAAATGCCACCAGCCCCGTTTTGGCCATGCCACCGGCTGCACCCATCAACAACTGTTCAGCCATGCCCATTTGAAAAAAGCGCTCTGGGTAGGCTTGTGCAAACAAATGCAAGTCGGTGTACTTGGCCAAGTCAGCAGTCATACCAACCACTTCGGGGTGTTCAGCGGCATACGCAACAAGCGCTTTGCCAAAGGGTGCCGCCTGCACGCGTTGCCCCTCTGCCGCAATCGAGGCGATCATGGCTGAGGTGGTGAGTTTTGGTTTTTTGTCGGTCACTGCATTCATGTTTGTCTTCCTCAAGGACGGTTGGCGTCCAACACATCTAGGGCTTGTTGCCACTCTGGTGGGTCAACCCGGATAAAGTGGTTTTTTTCGCGCGTTTCTAAAAACGGTATGCCTTTGCCCATCAAGGTGTCGCACAAAATCACACGCGGTTTCGGCTCGGTCAGCGCCCGCGCTGTGTCAAAGGCTCTGACAACGGCGGGCAAATGGTTGCCATCCACACGCTGTACATGCCATCCAAAAGCGGCCCATTTGTCTGCCAAGGGCTCGAAGCCCATCACTTTGCTGGAAGGACCATCGGCTTGTTGGTTGTTGATATCCACAATGCAAATCAAATTGCCCAAGCCATGGTGTGCAGCAGACATGGCGGCTTCCCAAGTCGAGCCTTCGTCGAGTTCACCATCGGACATCGAGTTGTAAACAAATGCCCGATTGCCTTGATGGCGCAAACCCAAGGCAATACCAACACCAATGACCAAGCCTTGCCCCAATGAGCCACCTGATATTTCCATACCGGGCGTGTAAGTGGCCATGCCTGACATGGGCAATCGGCTGTCATCACTGCCATAGGTTTCAAGTTCTGACTCAGCAATGATGCCTGCTTCGATCATGGCCGCATAGTGGGCAATGGCGTAATGACCGTGCGACAACAAGAATCGGTCACGCCCTTCCCACTCTGGGTCATCCGCTTTGAACGTCATGGCGTGACCATAAGCGGTGGCCAACACATCGGCATACCCCAGCGCTTGCCCCACATAGCCTTGCCCTTGCACTTCGCCCATGCGTACGGCATAGCGACGAATGCGCCATGCACTTTGCGCCACTTTAGCGAGCGTGTCTTGTGATGTCATACATCTCTCCAAAAATCATTCACTTGAAAATCAATGCAGGCACATAGGAGACCAACCACAGCACACCAAATGCAACCAAATAAAACGGACCAAGTTCACGCACGGTTTCACCCACTTTGACCTTTGCCAACGAACTGGTGATGAACAATGTCGTTCCCACAGGTGGGGTGTACAAGCCAATGGCCAAGTTGACGGTCATCATGATGCCCAGCTGCACCAAGTCCATGCCAATCGCATTGGCCAGGGGTACAAAAACAGGCGTCAACAGCAACACCGCCGCAGGCAAATCAATGAACATGCCGCACACCAGCATGAGCACATTCATCATCAAAATAACGCTCCACGCGCTCGACAAATTCGCTTGTGCCCAAGCCACCACACCGTCTGGCATGCGGTCAAAGGTGAGCAACCAACCAATCGCAGCGGATGCCATGATGACCAACAGCACCACGCCCGTTGCCAAGCCTGCATCGATGACACAACGATGTAAACGTTGCAAGCCTAAGTCTTTGTAAACCAACACGGAAATGACACCTGCATACAGCGTAGAAAGAACAGCCACTTCCGTGGGTGTAGCGACGCCAAAACGCAAGAACACCACAATCAACACAGGCAACACCAACGCGGGCGATGCATACAACAACTGTGTGCGAAACACGGACCAATTCAAACGCTGCGTTTCGCGCGGAAAGTTTCGCTGTCTGCCAACCCACCAACAAACGGCCATGAAACCACCACACATCAATAGGCCAGGCAAGATACCGGCCACAAACAATGCAGCTACGGATGTATTGCTCGAGAGCGCAAACAAAATCATCGGTATGGATGGCGGAATCAAAATATCGATGGTGGCTGCAGCTGCCAAGGTGGCTGCAGAAAAAGCAGGCGGATAGCCCAAGCGTTTTTGCCACGGAATCAGCAATGAACCAATCGCCGAAGCATCGGCAACAGCTGAGCCGGATACTCCACCAAAAATAGTGGAAGACAACACCCCCACTTGCCCGGGGCCGCCATGGAAACGACCAATCAATCTGGATAAAACACCGATCAGTGCTTCACCCAATTTGCCGCCCATCATGAGCGAGCCAGTGAGCATGAAAAATGGGATTGCAATCAGCGGAAAACTTTGAACCTGCGCCACCATTTGCTGCACCAGCAAATCCAGCGGCACTCGGTCAGAGGTTGCTGCCGCGGCCATGGCGGCGACCAATAAAGCGTGCGCAATTGGGATGGCAATCACAGCTGCACACAAGAACACCAACAAAATCAAAGCGGTCATGGTTTAAGCCTTTATCACCAGTGAACAGGTGCCGGCTCAGTTGAGGCAGGCATATCGTTGGGGTTTGTGAAGGCGCGCCATGCGGCAATGAACGCCAAGATGCTGAGCAACACCATGCCCGTCATGACGCATGAATATGTCACAGAGCCAGGAATTTGCAGGATGGGAGACTTTTCATCGTGAACAATCTCCAACATGCGCCAGGTCGCCAAAGACAATGTGGCATACAAAGCAGCAACCACAAGCCAACCGAGCACGCTTAAGAACCTGCGCGCAAACCCAGAGAGTTTGTCAACCAAAAAACTAGTGGTGATGTGTGTACCGTGCAACGCGGCTAACACAACGCCTGACATCACCAACCAAGGAAATAGCAATTCTGGTACTTCGTTGGCCCACTGCAAGCTCGCACCGTTGATATAGCGCAGCACCGTGTTGAAAGTGAGAATCACAAAAATCACCGATGTGCTGAGCCACAAAAAAATGTGGCACACAAAGGCAATCATTCGTTCAATGATGTTCATGACAAAGCTCCCGCTCACACACGCGTGGTGTGTGAGCATAGGTTGCAAAAAGAATCAGCGTGCCGCAGCAATCACTTTTTTCAGGAAGGGACCAATGGGTGTTGCCAACCATTTGTCGTCCACATTGCTTGTGGCTTTGGCAAAAGGTGTTTTGTCAACGGTGTTGATTTGCACGCCCTTGGCCTTGAGGTCAACCAACAATTTGTCGTCACTTTCTTTCGAGAGCTTGCGTTGCATTTGTGTTGCCTCTGCAGCCGCTTCTTGAAGCACCTTGCGATCGGCGTCATTGAGTCTGTCCCATGTACGCTTGCTGATCAACAGCGGGGTCATTTCATACTTGTGGCCGGTGAGGCTGATGAACTTGTTCACTTCGTACAGCTTGCTGGCGTGGATGTTCATCAGTGGGTTTTCTTGACCATCCACAACACCTTGCTGCAAAGCCACATACAGTTCAGCAAATTTGATTTGCTGTGCCTCAGCACCCAATGCTTGCATGATGTCAACAGTCACAGCATCAGGTGGTGTGCGCATTTTCAAACCCTTGAGGTCTTCGGGCTTTGACAAAGCACGCTTGCTGTTGCTCATGTGGCGAATGCCGTTGTCCCAGTAGCCCAACACCACCAAACCTTTTTCAGCAGATTTGTCAGCCAACTCTTTGCCAATGGGGCCATCCAACATTTTCCAAACCTGTTCCAAATTGCTGAACAAGAAAGGCATACCAAACGCTGCGTACTCAGGCACGGCATTGGCCACTGCACCTTGTGAGTTGGCACTGATGTCCAAGGCGCCTGTGCGCAAAGCGGTCACCATGGCGGCATCGTCACCCAACTGAGCGGATGGAGCCACTTGAATTTCAATGCGCCCATTTGACTTGGCCTTGGCCACCTCGGCCATTTTCAAAGCGGCCTCATGTCTTGGGTTACCAGGCGCAGCGCCGTGGCCCAAAGTCAATTTGACGCTTTGTGCAGAAGCAAAACCTGTGACGGCCAGCATGGCAGTTGCCAAGACGGTGCGTCGAAGAATGGATGTACGTGTCATGTTGTGTCCCCTAGTGTTGTGATGAAAAGTGAATGAACTGTCGCGAAAAAAATCAGTGAATCAACATGCCACCGTTCACATCTAATGTGATACCGGTGCAATATTTAGACAAGCTACTGGCCAAGAACACTACGCAGCCTGCAACATCGTTGGGCTCGCCAATGTGCCCCAAGGGAATGCCATCCAAAATGGCTTGGCGTTTGTCTTCAGGAATTTTTCCCTTGTTGATGTCTGTGGCAATCAGGCCGGGCGTCACGCAATTGACGCGAATGTTGTTGCCGCCATACTCGCGTGCCATGGCACGTGCCAACCCCAACACGCCGGCTTTGGCTGCCGAGTAATGCGGGCCACCCAAAATGCCACCGCCACGTTGTGCCGACACCGATGAGATGCAAACAATCGAGCCACTGTTTTGCGCAACCATCAGTGGCAACACAGCTTGGGATGCGTACAACGTGCCGCGCAAACTCACATCCAAAATGCGGTCGTAGTCGGCACCGGTGATGTCCAAAAATTTCACAGGTTGCGTGATGCCAGCGTTGTTCACCAACACATCAATGCGGCCATACTTGGCTTTGATTTGAGCCACCGCAGCTTCACACGAGGCTTTGTCGGTCACATTGGCCACCAAGCCCAAGTGCCCATCGCCCAAACGGGCTGCCGCCTCTTGAGGCTTGGCCACCTCGAGGTCAAGAATGACCACTTTGGCCCCCTGCTCTGCCATCATGCGGGCAGTGGCAAAGCCTAAGCCGTTAATACCTGCACCGCCTGTGATGACGGCGACTTTGTCTTTGAGCAACATGCATGTCTCCTTTGATTGATTGCATTGCATTGGTTGAGTGGCGTGATTGTTTGCCGAGCTTGTGCGTGAACACAAACGATATAAACTCACGGGCAATTCAATTTCTTTCATGCTGCAGCGCAGCAAATGAA
>JBEGOM010000068.1:0-9360 GCA_041181985.1 Pseudomonadota bacterium
GGCGAGCGCCTATAATTGGAATTTCCACCTAACGGGAGACTTGAGCTCCCGCTCTGGCATGACCCAATTTGTATTCGTCACCGGCGGTGTAGTGTCTTCCCTAGGCAAGGGAATTGCAGCCGCCTCCCTCGCCGCCTTGCTTGAATCGCGCGGCCTCAAAGTCACCCTCATCAAACTCGACCCCTACATCAACGTCGACCCCGGCACGATGTCTCCGTTCCAGCACGGCGAGGTGTTTGTGACCGAAGACGGCGCTGAAACCGACCTCGACTTGGGGCACTACGAGCGCTTCATCACCACCCGGATGAAGAAGGCCAACAACTTCACCACCGGCCAAATTTACAAAAGCGTGCTCGAAAAAGAACGCCGTGGTGACTACCTTGGCAAAACGGTACAGGTCATTCCGCACATCACCAACGAAATTCAAGACTTCGTCAAACGCGGCGCGGGTTACGACACACCTGAAGCGGTAGATGTGGCCATCGTTGAAATTGGTGGCACCGTGGGTGACATCGAGTCGCTGCCCTTCCTTGAAGCCGCCCGCCAAATGAGCTTGAAGCTCGGCCCCCAAAACACCGCCTTCGTGCACCTGAGCTATGTGCCCTGGATTGCCGCCGCGGGCGAACTCAAAACCAAACCCACACAACACACCGCACAAAAGCTGCGCGAAATTGGTATTCAGGCCGATGCGTTGTTGTGCCGTGCTGACCGCCCTATTCCTGAAGAAGAGCGTTCCAAAATCAGCTTGTTCTCGAACGTGCCCGAGTGGGGCGTGATTTCGATGTGGGATGTGGACACCATCTACAAAGTGCCCCGCATGTTGCACGAGCAAGGGCTCGACCGTTTGATTTGCGAAAAGTTGCGCCTCAATACACAACCCGCCAACTTGCAGCGTTGGGACGATTTGGTGCACGAAGTCGAGCATCCCAAATCAGAAGTCACCATCGCCATGGTGGGCAAGTATGTTGATTTGTCAGACAGCTACAAATCGCTCAACGAAGCCTTGCGTCATGCCGGCATGAAAAACCATGCGCGTGTGAAAATCGAATACCTCGATTCAGAAGAGATCAACCCATCGAATGTGCAGCAACTCAGCCAATACGATGCGGTGCTGGTACCCGGTGGTTTTGGCAAACGCGGCATCGAAGGAAAAATTGCTTCAGCGCAATTCGCACGCGAACACAAAGTGCCCTACCTCGGCATTTGTTTGGGCATGCAGGTTGCAACCATCGAATACGCACGCCATGTGGCTGGCATGCAAGGCGCTAACAGCACCGAGTTTGAGCCCGAGGGCCCGTTCCCCGTGATCGCATTGATCAACGAGTGGAAAGACGCCGATGGCAGCATTCAAAAACGCGATGCCAACTCTGACTTGGGCGGCACCATGCGTTTGGGTGCACAAAGTTCAGATGTGTCGCCTGGCACCTTGGCGCACAAAATTTATGGCAATGTGGTGACCGAGCGTCACCGTCATCGCTACGAGGCCAATGTCAATTACCTTGACACCTTGCGCAAAGCAGGCTTGGTCATTTCTGCGCTCACACAACGCGAACAACTGACCGAGATTGTGGAGTTACCACAAACCGTTCACCCTTGGTACATGGGCGTGCAATTTCACCCCGAATTCAAATCGACGCCTTGGGATGGTCACCCCTTGTTCAACGCGTATGTCAAAGCTGCGCTGGACCATCAAGCCGCGCGCAAAAACTTAAAGGCGGTGGCATGAGCATGAAACTGTGCGGCTTTGATGTGGGCCTAGACAAGCCTTTCTTTTTGATTGCAGGCACTTGCTCAATCGAGAGCTTGGACATGTCGATGGAAGTTGCAGGCCAACTCAAAGAAATTTGCACGGGCTTGGGTATTCCACTCATCTACAAAGGCTCGTTCGACAAAGCCAATCGCTCGTCGGGAAACACCAAGCGCGGCCTTGGCATGAACACCGGCTTGAAAATTCTCGACGAAGTTCGCCGTCAACTGCATTTGCCTGTGCTCACCGATGTGCATGACCAATCGCAAGTCAAAACTGTGGCCAGCGTGGTCGATGTTTTGCAAACGCCTGCGTTCTTGTGCCGTCAAACCGATTTCATTCGTGCGGTGGCGCAATCAGGCAAACCTGTGAACATCAAAAAGGGCCAGTTCTTGGCCCCATGGGACATGAAGAATGTGATCGACAAAGCCCGTGACGCGGCGCGCGAAGTGGGTCTACCTGAAGACAGCTTCTTGGCCTGCGAACGCGGTGTGAGCTTTGGCTACAACAACCTCGTGGCCGACATGTCGAGCTTGGCCGAAATGCGCAAATCCGGCGCGCCCGTGGTGTTTGATGTGACGCATTCGGTGCAAAAGCCTGGCGGCCAAGGCACCAGCAGTGGCGGTGCGCGCGATATGGTGCCGGTGTTGGCACGCGCAGGTGTGGCCGCAGGTGTTTCTGGGCTGTTCATGGAAACCCATCCATCCCCGAACGAAGCATGGTCTGATGGCCCCAACGCTGTGCCTTTGAAACACATGAAGGCTTTGCTTGAAACATTGATTGAGCTGGACCGCGTCACCAAGAAGAACGGTTTTCTTGAGAACAACTTCGGCGCATGATGCGCCCATCAGCACATAATTTTGAAATTGATTTTGAAACTTAGCTAGGAAGAAAAAAATGAGCGCTATCGTTGACATCGTCGGCCGTGAAGTACTAGACAGCCGTGGCAACCCAACCGTTGAATGTGATGTGTTACTCGAGTCCGGCACCATGGGTCGTGCCGCTGTGCCTTCAGGTGCATCGACTGGCAGCCGTGAAGCCATTGAATTGCGTGATGGCGACAAAAGCCGTTACTTGGGCAAAGGTGTTTTGAAAGCGGTTGAACACATCAACACCGAAATTTCTGAAGCCGTGCTGGGGCTCGATGCCTCTGAGCAAGCTTTCCTCGACAAAACTTTGATCGACCTCGACGGCACCGACAACAAGAGCCGCTTGGGTGCCAACGCGATGTTGGCCGTGTCGATGGCCGTGGCGCGTGCTGCGGCTGAAGAGTCTGGCTTGCCTCTGTACCGTTACTTCGGTGGCATGAATGGCAACCAATTGCCTGTGCCCATGATGAATGTGATCAACGGCGGCGCACACGCAAACAACAACCTCGACTTGCAAGAGTTCATGATCATTCCCGTGGGCGCACCTACTTTCCGCGAAGCGGTGCGTTACGGTGCAGAAGTGTTTCATGCGTTGAAAAAAATCATTCACGACAAAGGCATGAGCATCGCCGTGGGTGACGAAGGTGGTTTCGCGCCCAATGTCGCCAGCCACGAAGCAGCCATTCAAATGATTTTGGACGCCATCGCCGCTGCAGGCTACACCGCTGGTGAGCAAATCGCCATTGGCTTGGATTGCGCTTCAAGCGAGTTTTACAAAGACGGTAAATACCATTTGTCTGGCGAAGGCTTGCAACTCACCGCACAACAATGGACCGACATGTTGGCCACTTGGTGTGACAAGTACCCTATCATCAGCATCGAAGACGGCATGGCCGAAGGCGACTGGGACGGTTGGAAAGTGTTGACCGACCGCTTGGGCAAAAAAGTGCAAATCGTGGGTGACGATTTGTTCGTGACCAACACCAAAATTTTCAAAGAAGGCATCGACAAAGGCATCGCCAATTCGATCCTCATCAAGATCAACCAAATCGGCACCTTGACTGAAACCTTCGAAGCCATCGAAATGGCCAAGCGCGCGGGCTACACCGCCGTCATTTCACACCGCTCTGGCGAAACCGAAGACTCCACCATTGCCGACATCGCAGTGGGTTTGAACGCCGGTCAAATCAAAACCGGTTCGATGAGCCGCTCTGACCGCATGGCCAAGTACAACCAACTCTTGCGCATCGAAGAAGACTTGGGCGATGTGGCTGTCTATCCTGGCCGTTCGGCGTTTTACAACCTGCGCTGATTGAATTTGCGGTAAATTAACGGCCCATGACGCTGCGTCCACTCCACTTGGTCCTGATTGCCCTGCTGCTCGTGCTGCAGGGCCAGCTGTGGTTTGGTCGCGGCAGCTTGCCCGATGTGATGCGCTTGCGTCAACAACTGGCCGAGCAAAAACAACACAATGCTGCCGCCAAGTTGGCCAACGACCGTTTGAGTGCTGAACTGCACGATTTGAAAGACGGTTTAGAAATGGTGGAAGAGCGCGCACGCTCTGAAATAGGCATGGTCAAGCCCAACGAAATCTTCGTGCAAATCGCGAAGTGATGTGACCGAACTTTCCCTTTCAGTCGATTCATGGTTTGAACACCTCGCGGCCACTCTGCCGTGGGCTCTGTCGCCTGCGTTTGTGCTGAGTGATGTCCCCACCACTTGGTTAGAGTTGATCGCGGTGGTGCTTGCCTTGCTCATGGTGACTTGCACCATTCTCGAAAAACATTGGGGCTGGCCATTGGCAGCCTTGAGTTCTTTGCTTTATTTTTGGTTGTTTTGGATCAACCGTTTGTATGGCGATGCTTGGTTGCAAGTGTTCTTTGCCATCATGGCCTTGTGGGGTTGGTGGATGTGGTTGCGCAAAAAAGGGGACGATGCGTTGCAGATCACCCGCCTGAATAACCCACAACGCCTACACATCGTGGGCGTGAGTGTGGTGTTGTGGCTCGCCACAGGGTGGTGGCTGCGAGAGCACACCGACACCGATGTGCCTTGGTGGGACGCCTTCCCCACCGCCGTGAGTGTGGTGGGTCAATATTTGTTAGCGCACAAGCGCTTGGAGAACTGGGCAGTGTGGTGCGTGGTCAATGTGGTGGCCGCCGCTTTGTTTGCCTGGAAAGCGTTGTGGTTGACCGTGGTGCTCTATGTGGTGTTCATCGCCTTGAGTTGGGTCGGTTGGAACACTTGGCGCAAACGCCTGCCTGAAACGACCGCACCATGACCACGCTGCGTACAAGTTTCAAGATCGCCATTTTGGGGGCGGAGAGCACAGGCAAGTCGCAGCTTGCGCAGGCCTTGGCGCAACACTTTTCACAACAGGGCTGGGTCACACATCGGGTTGACGAATACTTGCGCGAATGGTGCGACCGACACCAACGCACACCCCAACAACACGAACAAGTGCTGATGGCACAAACGCAAATGGCGCGGGTGCAAGAAGCCCCTGCGCAAGCAATTGTGATTGCCGATACCACGCCCATCATGACAGCGGTATACAGCCAAATGCTCTTTCAAGACCACAGCTTGGACGACATAGCTTTATCGCATCAACAGCTGTTTGATGTGACCTTCATCACCGGTTTAGATTTGCCTTGGGTGGCTGATGGGCTGCAACGCGATGGCCCACATGTGCGTGCGCCGGTAGATGCAGCTATTCGTTCGCTTTTGGCAAAAGGCAACATCGCGTATCAGGTGGTCTACGGACAGGGCGAAGAGCGTTTGAAAAACGCCTTGCATGGGCTCGCACAACATGCGCCTGCTTTGCAAAACCTGCGACAAGAAATTACCCCGCGATGGACAGGCCCTTGCGAAACGTGTGGTGACGGCGAATGCGAGCATCGCCTGTTCACACAGTTGCTCAAGTGATGCGAGTGAAATGAAGTTACTGAAGCGATGAAGAGCCCGGGGCTTGCTTCTCGGCGCCAGTGAAAATGCCTGCAGCATCAATCGGGTCAAAGCGGTATTGCTGCCCGCAAAACTCGCATCCCACTTCCACATCGCCACGCTCGGCCAAGATGCTTTCGGTTTCTTCTACGCCTAAGCTGCGAATCATTTGGCTAACCCGTTCGCGGCTGCACGAACACGCAAACTTTGGTGCCAGTGGTTCAAAATGCACCAGTTTTTCTTCCCAAAACAAGCGGCGCAAAATCGTGTCGGCATCGAGACTCAACAACTCATCGGCTTGCAAGCTGGCGGCCAAAATAGAAATGCGGTTGTAGTCTTCGTTCTTGCCAATTTGGTCTTCGTCAGCGGCTGTTGCACGGGCCGATAAATTGCCCTCGCCCATCACCGGCAAGCGTTGAATCAACAAACCTGCTGCTGTGGTGTCGTTGGCCGCCAGTACCAAAGTGGTGTCGAGCTGTTCGCTTTGCAGCATGTAATGCTCTAGCACTTGGCTGAACTGCTGCAGGCGTTTGCCATGGTCATCAAACAAAGGCACCACGCCTTGGTAAGGTTGTTGTCCGGGCAATTTGTTGAGTGGGTCGAGCGTGATGGCGCATTTACCTTGGTTGTGCAAATTCACCATGTCAGCCAAACCGTGGCTGTTGGTGATGTCGCCCACCACTTTTCCAGTGGTACGCAAACTCAAATCGGGCTGCACCTCCACCACGGCCAATTTCAAAGGGCCGTCGCCAAAAATTTGCATCACCAAAGCGCCATTGAACTTGATGTTCGACTGCATCAACACAGCAGCCGCTGTCATCTCTCCCAGCAAACGGCGCACGGGCTCAGGATACGCACCTGTTTCTTGGTTAGACGCGCGACGCTTCAAGACCTCTTGCCACACATCGGTGAGTTGCACCAACATGCCGCGCACGGGCAAACCATCGAATAAAAATTTATGCAGTTGTGACATCAAGCGATTTTCTTCAAGCCGGCTTTGTAACGCGCAGCGTTTTGCATGTAGTGTTTGGCACTGCGTCGCAGGCCTTCAATTTGTTCGGGCGTGAGTTCGCGCACCACTTTGGCAGGTGTACCCATGATCATCGAACCATCGGGAAATTCTTTGCCTTCGGTCACGAGCGAACCTGCACCCACCAAACAATTTTTGCCAATCTTGGCGCCGTTCAACACAATCGCGCCAATGCCAATCAGCGATTCATCGCCAATGGTGCAGCCATGCAGTTGCACCATGTGACCCACCGTCACATGTTTGCCAATGGTCAGAGGCAAGTTGTTATCGACATGCAACACGCTGCCGTCTTGAATGTTGGTGCCCTCGCCAATCGTGATCTTGGCGGAGTCGCCCCTGATCACGCTGCTGAACCATGCGCTGCTGTGTGGGCCCATCTCAACCTGCCCCATCACTTGGGCGTTGTCGGCCACCCAAGCGGTGGTGTCGATCGTGGGTGTCAGGTCATCGAGTTGGTAAACAGCCATAGGGCACTCCTCGCGTCAGTGGTACTTTGAATATTCCTACAATTGTAAAGATGCAGCTTCGCCCCCTTGCCCTGAATGTTTTGTTGATCCGCGACCCCGCAGACAAAGTGGCGGCCATGCAGTCTTTGTGGGCGCAACGGTCTGAGTTGACGCTTGATCGCGACAGCTGTCCTTTGTTAGCCGATGTTGTGGCTGGCAAAACACCAGCCCTGCCCGGCCGTCCCGATCGCCCGCGCTTGATACCCGCCAAACTAGTGCCCACCCGCACGCCTTTCACCCACGAAGGGTTGGCGACCTTGCTGCATGCGGTGTGCCACATTGAATTCAACGCCATCAATTTAGCGCTCGATGCAGTGTGGCGTTTCAACGGCATGCCCGATGCGTTTTATGAAGACTGGTTGCGTGTGGCGTATGAGGAATCGCAACACTTCGACATGTTGCATCAGCACTTGCAAAGCATGGGCTTCGCCTATGGCGACTTCGACGCGCACGATGGCTTATGGCAAATGTGCGAACGCACCGCACAAGATGTGTTGGCACGCATGGCCTTGGTGCCACGCACACTCGAAGCACGCGGGCTCGACGCCACGCCTTTGATTCAAGAAAAACTGCGCAAAGCCGCCACACCGGATGCACTGCGTGTTGTTGCATTGCTCGACATTATTTTGCGCGACGAAGTCGGCCATGTGGCCATTGGCAACCATTGGTATCGCTACTTGTGTGAGCAACGCGGGCTCGACCCTGTGCCGCTCTATGGTGAACTGGTCAAACAATACGACGCACCCAAACTGCGCCCGCCGTTCAACACCAGCGCACGCAAAAAAGCGGGTTTCACAGATACCGAGCTCGACTATCTTTTGGGCTAACAACTCAGGGGGCGGGTCGACACTATTCTGTCTTGCCCCCCATTCAGCCACGCGGGTGGTGTTGCGCATGCAAGGTTTTCAAACGCTCGCGTGCAATGTGGGTATAAATGGTGGTGGTAGAAATATCAGCATGCCCCAACAACATTTGCACCGCTCGCAAGTCTGCACCATGGTTGAGCAAATGTGTGGCAAACGCGTGTCGCAAAGTGTGTGGCGATAAAGGCACTTGAATGTCGGCTAGCAAAGCGTAGCGTTTGATGAGTTGCCAAAACATCACCCGCGTCATCGCTTCGCCTGCATGTTTGCCGCGCACCGTCACAAACAAGGCGTTGGTTTGGTGTTGCCCCAACAACTGCGGTCTGGCCTGTGTGATGTATCGCTCCAGCCATTCGCGCGCCACTTCGCCAAACGGCACCAAACGCTCTTTGCTGCCCTTGCCCATCACGCGCAACACACCTTCGTTCAAACTCACATGCAAGGTTTTCAGGCCCACCAATTCGCTCACACGCAAACCGCTGGCGTAAAGCAACTCCAACATGGTGCGGTCACGCACACCCAGCGGCGTTTGCACATTGGGTGCATTCAACAAACGCTCCACATGGGTTTCGCTCAATGTTTTGGGCACGCGCAAAGCTTGTTTGGCGGCCAGCAACTTCAAAGTGGGGTCAACGAGTATCAACCGTTCACGCAAAGCCCAGCGAAAAAAACGCTTGAACACCGTCAAGCGTCGGTTGCCACTGGTGGCTTTGGTATCAGCATGGCGGTGTGCGAAGTAGCCATGCAAGTCGCTCTCTTGCGCGTTGAGCAATAAAGTGTTTTTTTGCGCCAACCATGTGGCCAACAAATTCAAATCGCGACGGTAGGCCGACAACGAATTGGCAGCCAAACCCTCTTCTAGCCACAAGGCATCGATGAACCGGTCGATGTTGACATCGACCGACGCCGCTTTCAGCGCAGCACGCGCCACGGTTTATTCCAAGCTGAGTTTTTGCTCGGTCACCACACGCTTGTACACCTCAAACTCGGCTTTGATTTGTGCCGCAAATTGTTCTGGCGTGTTGGCAATGATCAATGAACCAGTGTCTTCAATGCGCTTGCGCACCGCTGGGTCTTCCAACGCTTTTTTCACACCCGCATTGATTTTGTCCACCACTTCTTTGGGCAAACCTTTGGGGCCATAAATGCCGTAGTAAGCCATGCGGTTGACGGGCTCCAAACCCACTTCTTTGAAAGTGGGCACATTGGGCAACACGGCCAAACGCTGCGGTGCAGCCACCACGATGGGCACCAAACGGTTGTCTTTGATGAACGGCAATGCAGAGGGTAAGTTGTCAAAAATCAGTGGCACTTGACCAGCCACCGTATCGTTGAGCGCAGGGCCTGCACCACGGTAAGGAATGTGCGTGATGAAGGTGCCGCTGAGGTTTTTGTACAACTC
>JBEGOM010000069.1:0-8221 GCA_041181985.1 Pseudomonadota bacterium
GCTGCGGGCTTTTTAGCTGCCGCTTTTTTTGCTGGGGCCTTCTTTTTTGCGGCCGTTTTTTTTGCAGTTGCCATTACGTTCTCCTAGATCAAGTTGAGATCATTGGGTGAAAGCACTTCACATCTTTCAGGCATGCAAAGCGATTCATGGTGTTGGATCCGGGTCCAACACCATGAACACAGTGTGTTTGCCACCACATCTCGGAACGGACGTTTGTGGGGGTGGCAAACAAAGTTGAAATCATTGTTGTGAGGTCAATCCCAAGACAGAGCACCACCTGATTGGTACTCGATCACACGGGTTTCAAAGAAGTTGCGTTCTTTCTTGAGGTCGATCATCTCGCTCATCCAAGGGAACGGGTTTTCTTCGTTGGGGAACAGCGCTTCCAAACCGATTTGTGTGGCGCGGCGGTTGGCAATGTAGCGCAAGTAGCCTTTGAACATCGACGCATTCAAGCCAAGCACGCCACGGGGCATGGTGTCTTCGGCGTAGCGGTATTCCAGTTCAACGGCGTGCATGAACAAGTCTTTGATCTCGGCTTTGAACTCGGCTGTCCACAGGTGTGGGTTTTCGAGTTTGATCTGGTTGATCAAGTCGATGCCAAAGTTGCAGTGCATGGATTCGTCGCGCAAGATGTACTGGTACTGTTCAGCAGCGCCGGTCATTTTGTTTTGACGGCCCAAGGCCAAAATTTGGGTGAAGCCCACATAGAAGAACAAGCCTTCCATCAAGCAGGCAAACACGATGAGCGACTTCAACAAAGTTTGATCGGTCTCGGGTGTGCCAGTGTGGAAGTTGGGGTCCATGATCGCGTCGATGAACGGGATCAAGAACTCGTCTTTGTCGCGGATGGACTGAACTTCGTGGTACGCGTTGAAAATTTCAGACTCGTCCAAACCCAATGACTCAACAATGTATTGGTAAGCGTGGGTGTGGATCGCTTCTTCAAATGCTTGACGCAACAAGAACTGGCGGCATTCAGGCGCTGTGACATGGCGGTAAGTGCCGAGCACGATGTTGTTGGCAGCCAAAGAGTCAGCAGTCACGAAGAAGCCAAGGTTGCGTTTGATGATGCGACGCTCGTCCTCGCTCAAACCATTGGGGTCTTTCCACAACGCGATGTCGCGCGTCATGTTTACCTCTTGGGGCATCCAGTGGTTGGCACAGGTGGCGAGGTATTTCTCCCAAGCCCATTTGTATTTGAAGGGCACCAATTGGTTGACATCGGTCTGGCCATTGATGATGCGCTTGTCCGCAGCATTCACGCGGCGTTCGCTCACTGCAGTCGCAGAGCTGGCCACCTTGGCGGCAGGTACAGCTGCGACAGGCGCAGGCGCACCATCATGCAATGTACGCATGGCGGGTGCTGCAGGTGCAGCAGCACTTGTGCTGGCGGTGTGTGTGGCGAGGGGTGGGAGGTCCATCGAGCGGGCTGAAAGGCCGCTGCTCAGAGGTGATGGCGATGAGGGCTTGACTTCTTCGTCCCAGTTCAACATAGAAAATTTTCCAATACGCGAATTATGTGGGCAACGGCTTGAAACGCCAAGCGTTCATGCGCGTTGCCACTTGTTTTTGTTGTTCAATTGCAAAAAGATTTTTGCGACTGTCTCAGTTGCCTTTGATCTGAAAATGCATGCGATCACTGACAAGCTTCGCAGGTGGGGTCATCCACACCGCAGAACTTGATGTCAGTGGCAGGAATCGCTGCCATTTGCGCTTGCGCTGCAGCTGCGGCGGCTTCTAAAGCACTCATGCCACCCGAGCTGGCTTGCATGCCGCCTGATGGGGTACCCGAAGACACAGCGTTGTGCGAGCCAGCTTGCACGGTTGATTTCTCAACCTGTTGCGCGCTAGAGGTGCGCAGGTAGTAAGTGGTTTTGAGACCACGCAACCAAGCGAGTTTGTAGGTGTCGTCCAACTTCTTGCCAGACGCGCCGGCCATGTAGATGTTGAGCGATTGCGCTTGGTCGATCCACTTTTGACGGCGAGCCGCAGCTTCTACTAACCAAGTGGTTTCCACTTCGAACGCGGTGGCGTACAAAGCTTTGATCTCTTGAGGCACGCGGTCGATGGGGCGCAAGGAGCCGTCGAAATGTTTCAGGTCCATCACCATCACGTCATCCCACAAACCGAGGCGCTTCAAGTCGCGCACCAAGTAGCTGTTGATGATGGTGAATTCGCCTGACAAGTTGGACTTGACCGACAAGTTGCCAAAGCAAGGCTCGATAGACGCATCCACACCAATGATGTTGGAGATGGTGGCGGTAGGCGCGATGGCCACGCAGTTGGAGTTGCGCATGCCGTCCAAAGCGATTTTGTGACGCAACGCTTCCCAGTCAAGGGTGGCTGAGCGGTCCACTTCCACATAGCCGCCTCGGGCTTGTGCCAGCATGTCGAGTGTGTCTAGGGGCAAGATGCCACGGTCCCACAACGAGCCTTTGTAGCTCGAGTACTGGCCGCGTTCTTTGGCCAACTCGGTCGATGCCCAGTAGGCGTAGTAGCAAACGGCTTCCATCGATTGATCGGCAAATTCCACTGCAGCTTGTGATGCGTAGGGAATGCGCATTTCGTACAAGCTGTCTTGGAACGACATGATGCCTAAGCCGACAGGACGGTGGCGCAGGTTGGAGTCGCGTGCTTTTTTGACAGCGTAGTAGTTGATGTCGATCACGTTGTCGAGCATGCGCATCGCGGTCGAGATGGTGCGCTTGAGTTTGTCGTGGTCGAGCACTTTGCCGTTGGGGCCTTCGGTCAAGTGTTGTGACAGGTTCACAGAGCCCAGGTTACACACCGCGGTTTCGGTGTCGCTGGTGTTCAAAGTGATTTCTGTGCACAGGTTTGAGGAGTGCACCACACCTGCGTGCTGCTGGGGTGAGCGCACATTGCAAGCGTCTTTGAAAGTGATCCAAGGGTGACCGGTTTCAAACAACATGGTCAACATCTTGCGCCACAGGTCGGAGGCTTGCACGGTTTTGGCAGGACGAATTTCACCGTTTTTCGCTTTGATTTCGTAAGCGATGTAAGCCTTCTCAAACTCAATGCCGAACAGGTCGTGCAAATCGGGCACATCGGAGGGTGAGAACAGGGTCCACTCGCCTTTTTCCATCACGCGACGCATGAAGAGGTCAGGAATCCAGTTGGCGGTGTTCATGTCGTGGGTGCGACGGCGGTCGTCACCGGTGTTCTTGCGCAATTCCAAGAACTCTTCGATGTCCAAGTGCCAAGTTTCGAGGTAAGTACACACAGCGCCTTTGCGCTTGCCACCTTGGTTCACCGCCACAGCTGTGTCGTTGACCACTTTGAGGAAAGGCACCACGCCTTGCGACTCGCCGTTGGTGCCCTTGATGTGGCTGCCCAAAGCGCGTACGCGTGTCCAGTCGTTGCCCAAACCGCCGGCGAATTTGGACAACAAAGCGTTTTCTTTGATCGATTCGTAAATGCCGTCGAGGTCGTCGGGCACGGTGGTGAGGTAGCAGCTCGAGAGTTGTGAACGCAAGGTACCGCTGTTGAATAAGGTGGGTGTGCTCGACATGAAGTCGAACGACGACAACACTTCGTAAAACTCGATCGCGCGTGCTTCGCGGTTGACTTCGTTCAACGCCAGGCCCATGGCCACGCGCATAAAGAAGGCTTGTGGCAACTCAATGCGTTGCTTGCGCACATGCAAGAAGTAGCGGTCATACAGGGTTTGCAGGCCGAGGTAATCGAACTTCAAATCGCGGTCAGCTTTGAGTGCTGAGCCCAAGCGTTGCAAGTCGAATTGCAAGAGTTTTTCGTCGAGCAAACCGTTGTCCACGCCCTTCTTGATGAAGTGGGGGAAGTAGTCAGCGTAGTGACGGCCCATGTCGGCATGCACCACTTCTTGGCCCAACACTTCTTTGACGATGGTGTGCATCAACAAACGAGCGGTGGCGTAGGTGTAATCGGGGTCTTTTTCGATCAGGGTGCGGGTAGCCAAGATGGCGGCTTTGTACACCTCTTCCATGGGCACGCCGTCGTACAGGTTGCGCATGGTTTCAGCCAAGATGGGCTCGGGTTTGACATCGGCGCCGAGGCCGGCACATGCGTCATGAATCAAACGCTGCAAATAGCCCATGTCCAAAGCCACGCGTTGGCCGCCTTCGGTGACATGCAATGCGGGTGCGGCTGGTGTTTGCTGCTCTTTGACATGCGAACGCTCTTGGGTGCGACGCTCACGGTAGAGCACATAAGCACGTGCGATTTCGTGGTGACCGCCACGCATCAAACCAAGTTCGACTTGGTCTTGCACATCTTCGATGTGGAAGGTGCCGCCGCCGGGGCGTGAGCGCATGAGGGCGCGTACCACGGCTTGGGTGAGGGCGTCAACGGTTTCGCGCACGCTGGCTGAGGCAGCGCCTTGGGTGCCGTGCACCGCCAAGAACGCTTTCATCATGGCCACAGCAATTTTGGCGGGCTCGAATGGCACCACGGCGCCATTGCGGCGAATGATTTGGTAATGCGTCAAGGTGGACGGTGTGTCTGCGGCCACACGGTCCTGTGCCAAAGGCATGGGGGAGTGGCTGGTGAAGGTCGCAGCGTTCTCAGCAATTTGCATGTCTTTTTTCTTCCTTGTTATGAGTTGTGTGTGTTCTTTGCGTGATCAGTTGCAGTTAGCGCATTGCTTGAAAAAAGAGGCAACAGCCGCTGCAAAAAAACACAAGGCGCTGTCTCTGTTGGGTTCGACCAGCGCCTGCAGGTACACACTATATCTGGTGTTGGCCTCGGGTTCAAGACACTAGGGGTAGTGTTTTCGAGGAATCTGTCGTGCAGGCGCATTTCGTCTGGTGCAATGCGCAGGTGTGTAAATTGCCGACACAGCGTGTCACCACAAGAAAAATGGGCTTAGACAAGAAAAAGTGTCGATTTTTCGCGGGTTTCACGCCGTTTTCCAAGGAAAAACCGCGTGTTTTCTTGCGTTGGAAATGAGGGTCAATCCTTCAGCGCGAAACAATCGGTGGTTTTTCTCATGGCGACATGATTTTTTCAATCTGATTTGATTGGAAAAAAATGTGTCGGCCAACCTAACTTGTGTTGCAAAAAACCCCAATCGAACCCTGCGCCAGGGTCTTGTTTTCTTCCAGGGGCAATGTGTTCGTGGCCTGCAATGTGTGCTATTGAGTATGCGATCGCGATGTCTTCGCACAGTTTTTGTAATTGTGTGTATTGATCTGGGGTGAAGGTGTCACCTTCTAAACCTTCAAGTTCGATGCCAATGCTGTCGTCGTTGCAGTTGTCTCGTCCACGGTAATGCGATGTGCCGGCATGCCATGCACGGTCATTGCAACTGACAAATTGCAACAACTCTCCGGTGCGACGAATCACGAAATGCGCTGACACGGCCATGCCGCGAATCTGTTCAAAGTAGGGGTGCGCGTTCCAGTCCAAAGTGTTTGTGAAAAACGCTTCGATCTCTGGGCCTCCGTATTGACCAGGAGGCAGACTGATGGAGTGCACCACGATCAAATCGATGTTGGCGTTGTTAGGCCTTGGACCAAAGTTGGGTGAATCGACACGCCGCGCTGCTGTGTGCCAACCGGCTTGCCAATGAGAATGGGTGTCGGGGCCTGCAGACACAGCGTCAGCCTTCGTGGCTTTGGCGATGTGCATCGCTGCAGTAGCGACCCAGTTTGCCTGTGACGGTGTCGTTTTCGGGGCACAACACACCGCAATGCAGACAGGGCAACATGGCCGTGGGCTGTGCGTTGGGGTGCGTGGGTTGGTTTGTGTTGTTGGGCTCTTGTGGTTGACGTTGTTTGCGAATCCACCAAATGCCTGCGAGCACGATCAACAACCAGATGAGGTATTTCATGCGCTGCGTTCCAAAATCACTTCCAGCACAAAGCGCGAACCCGCATAGGCTAACAATAACAAACCGGCACCGACATACAAAAACCGCACGGCTTTGCGACCGCGCCAACCAAAGCGGTATCGACCGATCAACAAAACGGCAATCACCACCCAAGAGAGCAACGAGAAAACGGTTTTGTGGTCCCAGCGCCATGCGTTGGTTTGACCGTACAAGCTGTCACCAAAAAACCAACCCACCCATAAGGTGGCGGTGAGCAACACAAAGCCTGCACCGGCAAAACGAAAGGTCAGGCGTTCAAGGGTTAAGAGTGGCAAGCCTTCGGTGGTGTCGGTGGCTTGGCGGATGTTTTTTTCTGCGCGACGCATCATCCAGGCATGCACCACGGCCGCTGCAAACAGACCATAAGAAGCGACACCCAGCGCCCAATGCAGGGGTAACCAAGGTGAGGCATTCACATGCAAAGGTGCACCAGGAAAAATGGCTGCCAAGATGACCACTGCAGCACCCATGCCGGCCAGCGTCCAACGGGTGCGCAACTGTGGGAACCAATGTTGTTCCAACACATAAAAGGTGAGCATCAACCAAGCGGTGACTGACAGCGACGGCGCAAAGCCAAAGCGCACGCCTTGTTCTTGGGGAGCGAACAAGACAGCCACCAAGCCCAAACCGTGCAGTGCCCAAGGCGCCCACAGCAAACGGTGGCCTTGAGCCAGGGCCAAACGCGGGCCGATCAATGCCGTCAACGCATAAGCGGCAGCGGTGGGCAGGCTGAGCCACCAGTTGAGCGGGAGGTCGCTGGCTAAAATCATGCAGCAAGTTTAGCGTTTTGCTGGACTCTTTCTGCGAGCCCTTCTGGGGTTTTTTATGGCATCAGCTCTTACCGACAAACTCTCACGCTTGGTCAAACACATCAGTGGCCAAGCGCGCATCACCGAAAGCAATGTGGCCGACATGTTGCGCGAGGTGCGCATGGCCTTGCTTGAGGCCGATGTGGCGTTGCCGGTGGTGCGCGATTTCATAGCGCGTGTGAAAGAGAAAGCCTTGGGCCAAGAGGTGGTGGGGTCGTTGCAACCCGGACAAGCGTTGGTGGCGATCGTCAACCAAGAGTTAGCAGCCACCATGGGCGAGGGTGTGAGCGACCTCAATTTGGCAGCTCAACCGCCTGCGGTGATCTTGATGGCCGGTTTGCAAGGTGCGGGTAAAACCACCACCACCGCCAAGCTCGCACGTTGGTTGATCAACCAGCGCAAGAAAAAAGTGTTGACGGTTTCAGGTGATGTGTATCGCCCTGCGGCCATTGAGCAATTGAAAACGGTCACGGCGCAAGCTGGGGCAGAGTGGTTCCCCAGTTCGCCCGATCAAAAACCAGCCGACATCGCGCGCGACGCGCTCGACTACGCACGCAAACATTATTTTGATGTGCTGCTGGTGGACACCGCAGGTCGTTTGGCGATTGACGAAGCCTTGATGCAAGAAATCAAAACCTTGCACAGCGTGTTGAACCCGGTGGAGACGTTGTTTGTGGTGGATGCCATGCAAGGTCAAGACGCGATCAATACCGCCAAGGCGTTCAAAGAAGCGTTGCCTCTGACGGGCATTGTGTTGACCAAACTTGATGGCGATTCACGCGGTGGTGCGGCGCTGTCGGTGCGACAAATCACCGGAGCGCCGATCAAGTTTGCGGGTACCAGTGAAAAGCTCGATGGCTTGGAGTTGTTTGACGCGCAACGCCACGCAGGCCGTGTGTTGGGCATGGGCGATATCGTGGCCTTGGTCGAGCAAGTGACCGCTGGCGTGGACATGGCGGCGGCGCAAAAATTGGCCGAGAAAGTCAAGCGTGGTGATGGCTTCGATTTGAATGATTTCTTGGCGCAAATTCAACAAATGCGCTCGATGGGTGGCTTGTCAAATTTGATGGACAAGTTGCCCACGCAAATGGCAGCCAAAGCGAGTGAAGTGGATTTGACGAAAGCCGAGAAAGACATTGGCCGCAAGCAAGGCATCATTCACAGCATGACCGAGTTAGAGCGTCGCAAACCTGATGTGATCAAGGCCACACGCAAGCGTCGCATTGCCGCGGGTGCGGGGGTTCAGGTGCAAGATGTGAACCGCTTGCTCAAGGAGTTTGAGCAAATGCAAGACATGATGAAAAAAATGCGTGGCGGTGGTTTGATGAAGATGATGAAACGCATGGGCGGTATGAAAGGCTTCCCCGGTATGGGTGGGGGTGGCTTTCCTGGGATGCGGTGAGGTTTGATCAATAACTTGTCGTGTATCACTAGGCATTGATAAAGGGCTGAAAAAATAGACTGATCGTTTCCATAGAGGGGACGATGATGTCAAAAAGTGAAGCTTCTGCCATTTCGGGTAAAGCCTTTGAGAAGATCAAGC
>JBEGOM010000070.1:0-8211 GCA_041181985.1 Pseudomonadota bacterium
CGTTGATGACAGCCAACGGGGTACCTGCATTCCACGTCAACGTCGGAACACGTGGATCTCAAGTGGCGGTGCAAATCGACCACGAACACGTTCACGGCAAACTTTAAAGACAGGACCACCACCATGAGTGATGCAACCGAAAACCCAACCCCCGAAGGCGAAGACAAAGCCGAAGCCGCCGAGGCCAGCACTGAGGTGTCTACCGAAGTACACGCTGACGAACATGCTGAGGACAAAGACCCCAGCTTGGTCGACTTTCAACCGTCACAACCCGGCAACATCAACCCCGAGGTGTTGCAAAACATCGTCGTGAGTTTGTCGATCGAAGTGGGTCGCGCACAAATCAAGATCAAAGACTTGATGCGCCTCACCCAAGGCAGCGTGGTCGAGCTCGATCGCATTGCGGGTGAACCGCTTGACTTGTTGGTCAACAACTCCATCGTGGCGCAAGGCGAAATTGTGCTGGTCAACGACCGCTACGGCGTGCGTTTGACCCGCGTGGTGCCTTCGTCTGAACGACTCAAGATGATCTGATTTTTCATTGGTTCTTCAAGTGTTCTGCTCGCTGTGCAGAACTTTCAACCCACTGCAGCCTTCTAGCGCAGTGGGTTTTTTCATGTACCCAGAACAACTAAACAAAACGCCCACCCTTTTCAGGGCAGGCGTTCATTCAGCAGGACCAATAACTGATCAGTTCGCGCTGATCTTGCGACCATTCAAAGGTTGCACAGGGCGTGCATTGCGTTTGAACGGGAAGGCATTCACCTGAGCTTTTGAAATATCCACTGGTGTCTTCAAAATATAAAAGTTCACGCCTTCGGTACAAGGGGGGGTGGTCAAAGAACCCTCGTAGCTGTAGTGGGTCAAAGCTGCTGGCACCAAGGCGCCAGGGTTGAACTTGATCTTGTCAAACACCACCTCAGGGCCTTCAGACTTGGGCGCATTGTCCCAAATGGTATTGATGGTCTCGTTGTCTTTGCCTTCGTTGAGCAACACACCTAACACCGCCAACTTGCCGTCAGCGCTCTTGTGCACGAAGTGCGCCACCATGGCCATGGGCTTGCCATCGATTTGCTCTTCGCTGGGGCGATGGAAGTGGAATTGCAACAGGTTGTAGACCTCTTTGTTGATCTTCAACGTGCTGCCCTCTGGCACATTCACCTGAATGGTGTGACCGTTGTTGACAATTTTCAGCGGGCCTTCTTTGTAATTCACCACCAAAGCATCTTTTGATTTCTCAAAGGGACCGGTGATGTTCAAAGGTGATTGCTTCATGCCTTTGGCGCAGGTGGGGAATTCGTCACCCCAGTTTTCTGGACCCATGTCGCCTGCATA
Organism: Pseudomonadota bacterium; assembly: GCA_041181985.1. Taxonomy (GTDB): domain Bacteria; phylum Pseudomonadota; class Gammaproteobacteria; order Burkholderiales; family Burkholderiaceae_C; genus Limnohabitans. The sequence goes on from JBEGOM010000070.1 coordinate 1,336, forward strand.
GTCCCAATGCACAGCGTGGCCTTTTTTGCCATGGCCTTTTTCTTCTTTGGTGGCTACACAGTCAGCCAACACTTTCACTTTTTGACCGGCAGCAGCCAAGGCATTTTGGGCAGCACAAATGGATTTCAAGCGTGACGACCACTCGGCCATCTCCAGTGCTTTTTGGAACGCACTGACGGTTTCAGGGTCTTCAGCGCCTTTGCTCAACATGCGCAAAGCGCCCAAGCCCAACTGACGCTCGTTGCTGATGGGGCCTTTGAGCGACTTCACAAACACTTCGTAGTCTTGCAACACCACGCCGTTTTCAAAAGAGCCCTTGAGCGCGTCGAGTTGCTTGGCGGCAGGCTCAAACTCTTCGAGTTTTTCTTTGGCCTCTTCCAACTCTTGGGTGAGTTTTTCAATTTCTTCTTTGGCTTCGTCAGCACCCTCGCTGACATCGGTCAGCTCGTGCATGATGTGTGTTTTACCGGTGTAGCTCCAGTAACCAAAGGCCACGGCCGCTACCAATAGCAAGCCGAGGACGATTTCTGCGATCAGTCGTAGATATTTTTTCATGGCCATTCTCTTTTAGAGTGGGTGCATCAATGAAGAACCCATCGTACACACGCGAACGCATGCACCAAGGGCAGGTGAGCTGGTATCGGCTCGGGTCTGGTGAAGCTTTAATTGGCCTCGCAGGTGGCAAATTATTGCCGCAATCGCTACCCTGCTCACTTTTCCCCGCCATTTACAATGTCAGTCTTCTTCAACAGCCTCTGGATGAACACCATGAAACGCTGCACACAGCCCCGCCGGGAGGCTCAACCATGAGCCGCAAAGTCTTTATCAAAACCTTCGGTTGCCAAATGAACGAGTACGACTCGGACAAAATGGCCGATGTGCTGGGCGAAGCCCAAGGCTACGAAAAAACCGACGACCCCGAACAAGCCGACCTGATCGTCTTCAACACCTGCTCAGTGCGTGAAAAAGCACAAGAAAAAGTGTTCTCCGATTTGGGTCGCGTGCGCCACCTCAAAGCCAAGGGCGTCAAAATTGCCGTGGGCGGTTGCGTGGCCAGCCAAGAGGGCGACACCATCATCGCCCGCGCGCCATTTGTCGATGTGGTGTTTGGCCCCCAAACCCTGCACCGCTTGCCCGATTTGCTCACCCAGCGCGATACGCTGGCCAAGCCACAGGTCGACATCAGCTTTCCAGAAATCGAAAAGTTCGACCACTTGCCGCCCGCACGCGTGGAAGGTGGCAGCGCCTTTGTGAGCATCATGGAAGGCTGCAGCAAATACTGCAGCTACTGCGTGGTGCCCTACACCCGCGGCGAAGAGGTGAGCCGACCGTTCGACGATGTGTTGGTCGAAGTCGCTGGCTTGGCCGCCCAAGGCGTGAAAGAAATCACCCTGCTCGGCCAAAATGTCAACGCCTACCAAGGCAAGATGGGCAACACCTCCGACATCGCCGACTTTGCGCTGCTGATCGAATATGTGGCGGAAATTCCAGGGGTCGAGCGCATTCGCTACACCACCAGCCACCCTAACGAATTCACCCAGCGCTTGATCGATGTGTACGCCAAAGTGCCGCAACTCGTGAGCCACTTGCACTTGCCGGTGCAACACGGCAGCGACCGCATTTTGATGGCCATGAAGCGCGGCTACACCGCGATGGAATACAAAAGCACCGTGCGCAAACTGCGCGCCATACGCCCCAACATGGCCATGAGCTCCGACTTCATCGTTGGCTTTCCAGGTGAAACCGAAGACGACCACCAAAAGCTCATCAAGCTCATGCACGATGTGTACTTTGACAACTCGTTCAGCTTCATCTTCAGCCCTCGCCCCGGCACACCCGCAGCCAATTTGCACGACGACACGCCGCATGCGGTGAAGTTGCGCCGTTTGCAAGAGGTGCAAAAAATCATCGACGACAACATGCGTGCCATCAACCAAGAGCGCTTGGGCACCGTGCAACGCGTGATGGTCGAAGGCTGGTCGCGCAAAGACGCGAAAGAGCTGATGGCCCGCACCGAGTGCAACCGCATCGTCAACTTCGACGGTGGCCCCAACTCAGCACGTTTGATGGGTCAATTGATCGACGTAAAAATCACCCAAGCGTTCTCGCATTCTTTGCGGGGCGAGGTGATGGTGAATGAACCCGCTTAAGACAGGCTTTAGCGCGGAACGGTTTGGCCATTCGCCGCACACCCATCACCAAGTGGGTGTGTAGCCCGTCTCCTTCAAATGCCGCAGATAGTCCCCATGCGCAATGCGCTGCGCCTGCGACAGGTCTTGGTTGTAGACATAAGTCCAAGCCTGCACCTGCGTGCCATCGGCTGATTCAACCCACACTGTTTCGCGCACATATTCTGAGTTTTCAGGTTGCGTTGGGACATAAGCCTCCACGCTGTCGAGTTGCGTCAGCAACGCATCGGTTACCTCGTACAACTCACCCCCCACCCAAGTGGCTGGCTCAACATCGTTCGCCTTAGGTTGTAACAACATGGCGGGGTAAGGCCCCAAGTCATACAAACACCCCATGGTTTTGCCAGCGCTGATGTGTTGCGCGCCTTGCATCACCGAATGGCGACACAAACCGGGCAACAAGGTGCCATAAATGAACAATCGATGCGTCATGGGCGCTTATTTTGCCGCGCATCAAACAAAGCCATCGACTCAGACTGTATAAAGTAGGGGTTACAAAAATTGTTAGAAGCCCCCAATGAAAGCCGAACTCAACGAGCGTATTACACGCATTGGTCCCAACACCCCCTGCGGCAAGCTCATGCGCCACTATTGGCAACCAGTGGCGTTGGTCGATGAATTCAACCCCGCCCTCGACCCGCGCATGGGTGTGCGACCCGTCAAAGCCGTGCGTGTGTTGGGTCAAGACTTGGTGTTGTTCAAAGACGCCCAAGGCACATTTGGCTTGATCGACCGCGACTGCCCCCACCGTGGCGCCGATTTGTCGTTTGGTCGCCACGAAGGCGATGGTTTGCGTTGCCCATTTCACGGTTGGAAATTTGATGTCACCGGTCAATGCATCGAAACCCCCGCCGAGCCCACAGGCAGCAAACTGTGTAGCCATGTGAAGCAACGCAACTACCCTTTGGTCGAGCGCAGCGGTATTTTGTTTGGCTGGTTTGGCCCCGAAGACAGCACGCCCCCACCCTTGCCCGCCCTCGACTGCTTCACCGCACCCAACACCCACACCTTTGCTTTCAAAGGTTTGTGGCAATGCAATTGGTTGCAAGCCTTTGAAGTGGGCGTCGATCCGGCGCACGCCTCCTTTTTGCACCGCTTCTTTTTTGATGAATCGCTCGACGACACCTACGGCAAACAATTCCGTGGCGCCAGCGCAGGCGACATCGACGGCCAACGCTGGCCCATGACCAAAGTGATGCGAGAGTTCGACCAACCCAAAATCACCACCGACCCCATGCCCTATGGCATGCGCCTCACCGCCTTGCGTGCGATGAACGAGCAACTCACCCATGTGCGCGTGACCAACGCCATCTTCCCGCACACCTTTGTGATTCCGTTGTCCGAAACGATGACCATCACGCAAATGCACATCCCTGTGGACGACACCCACACCTATTGGTACTCGGTGTTCACCAGTTTCGACCAACCTGTTGACAAAGAAGCCATGCGCAACCAACGCTTGCGTTTTATCAGCTTGCCCGACTACATCCCCAAATCAGGGCGACACAACAACTGGGGCTACAACCCGGAAGAACAAAACACCCGCACCTACCTTGGCATGGGCGAAGAAGACATCAATGTGCACGACCAATGGGCGTGTGAAAGCATGGGCCCCATTCAAGACCGCACACGCGAACACTTGGGCACCAGCGACACCGCCATCATGGCCAACCGACGCTTGCTGATCAAAGCCATTGACGATGTAGAAGCCGGCAAGTTGCCCCTCGGCATGGCACAAGCCGACATCGCCGCGCAACGGGTCGGCCCCGACACGGTCGATGGCATTGCACCAGCTGCCACTTGGGAGCAATGGTGGCGCGATGCCGTGCAACACAAACGCGATGGCGCGCCTTGGCCTGCGGCGTTGTCATGACATCGCACGCATCGCTCAGCCAAGTCGCTGAACTTATCCAAGCCAACGGTCTAGAACTGGTGCGCTTCGCCTGGTGCGATGCCCACGGCATGTTGCGTGGCAAAACACTCACCGCTTCAGCCGCCCTCAAAGCCTTGCACAGCGGCGTGGGCATGGTCAGCACCTTGATGTTGAAAGACACCTCTGACCGCACTGCCTTCAAAGTGTTTGAACCCAGCATCGCGCAAGATTTACCGGGCTTTGAATTTGCCAACAACTTGTTGTTGCACCCCCTGCCTGAGAGTTTCAAAGTATTGCCTTGGGCACACAAAACCGGTTGGCTGCCATGCCAACCCGTGTTTCAAAACGGCACACCCGTGCCCTACGACACACGCCGTCAACTGCAACAGGCCTTGGCACAACTCGCTGATCGCGGTTGGGGCATGGTGTGCGGTTTGGAAATTGAATTTCACATCTACCGCCTGAAAGACCCACACCACGGACTCGACCTGCAGCCCGAACACGCCGCATGGCCCGGCAGTGCACCCGAAGTCAGCCTGGTTCATCCGGGTTACAACTTGTTGTCTGAAAACTGGTTTGACCAAGCCGAAGAACCACTGCGCATCGTGCAACACACCGCGCAAGCCTTGGGCTTGCCCTTGTCTTCACTCGAAATCGAACTCGGCCCCAGCCAAGTCGAAGCGGTGTTTGACGCCACCGACGCACTCACTGCCGCTGACAACATGGTGCTCTTTCGCAGTGCCGTCAAACAAGCTTTGCGACGCGCGGGTTACCACGCCACCTTCATGTGTCGCCCACCGTTTGAACAAATCATGTCGAGTGGTTGGCACTTGCATCAGTCGTTGGTCGATTTGAAAACCGGTCGCAACCTGTTCATGCGGGACGCAGCTGCACCCAACACGCGCATCAGCGACGCCACACACACTTTGTCAGAGCTTGGCACGCACTACCTCGCGGGTTTGTTGCAACATGCCCAAGGCATGACGGTCATGTGCACGCCCACTGCGAACGGCTTTGGGCGATTCAGACCCAACGCGCTCGCCCCTCAATCGATTTTGTGGGGACGCGACAACCGAGGCGCCATGTTGCGCGTCATTGGCCAAGCCAACGACCCCGCCACGCGCATTGAAAACCGTTTAGGCGAACCCGCTGCCAACCCCTACCTCTACATGGCCTCTCAAATCCATGCGGGCTTACGCGGCATCACACAACAACTCGCACCACCTGTAGCCACCGAGTCACCTTACGCTGACCCATCGTCTACTCAAGAAGCTAACACACGCATCCCCAGCAATTTGCAAGACGCGTTGCAAGCCTTGCAAAACGATATAGCCATGTGCGAAGGTTTTGGCCAAGACTTTGTGCGCTACTACAGCCGACTCAAATCCGCCGAACAACAACGCTTCGAAGCCGCTGAAGACAAAATAGAATTTCAGCGACGCGAATATTTCAGTCGCATCTGAGTTGAGCCACGCCGTTTGATTTCTTCTGATCGCAGCTCAATTTGCTTCACACCTTTAGGCCACCATGATTCACATCACCGTATTTGAAAACGCACAAGACACGCAAGGTAAAACCATCAGCGCCAAGCCCGGTCAAACTTTGATGAAAGCCGCCATTGCTGCCGACATCGAAGGTGTGGCGGCTGACTGCGGTGGCACCCTCACCTGCGCCACCTGCCATGTCATGGTGCGCGAACCTTGGTTGAGCCAGTTACCTGCCATCACCGACGACGAAGACGGCATGCTCGACTTCGCCGCTTGTGCGCGTCAGGTCAACAGCCGTTTGTCGTGTCAAATCACTTTGACGCAAGAGATGGATGGCATTCAGATCGATTTACCTGCCAGCCAGTATTGAGTTGAAACAACACCTTAAACATTATTTATTTTTCAACCCTTTGCCAGACAAGCCACCCAATTCAAGTTGTTTGACTTGTTTTTTGACTCGCTTCTCCACCTCTTTGATGTGCTCTGCAGGGGACATGTTTTCAGGCAACACACCACCAATGCGGCGAATCGCTGCACGCACTTCCTTCCCCACTAGCTCATGCGTCTTGATGGCCAACGATTGCGTTTTTACATTTTTTCGCTCTAGCTTATCCCGCGCTTGTGTCATTCGAAATTGATTGGCCGCCAACTCCGTTGCATTCATGCGATCCATCAACTGCTCTTTTGGATCAATGCCTTTTCGCGCTTTGATTGCTTCACCACCCATGCCGTTGTACATGCCCTTGTACCCAGCATCATGAAACACGCCAAACATACGGCTTTGCACACCCGCCAACTGGGCAGCACTTGATAAAGCTTTGAACTCTTGGGAAGCTTGTTTTCGCAGTTCCAACCGCTCCCTATCCGCAGCAGCCTCATCGTGGAGTTCTTGCCGTCGTGTTTGAACTGCAAAGTACTGTTGTGCAAGAGCAATTTCTGGTTTTCTTGGATCGCCATTTTGCGCAATCAAATAACAAGCGAACCGCGACAGGTGCACATCTTCTAATTCACGCCCACTGCCCGATCCAATGCAGACCATTTTGCCGGCGCCGGCAAAATGGTTGCCCGTCGGGTTTCCAGATTCAGCGCACGAGCCCAAAGCTCTTTGAATCGCTTGATCAAATCGACGCCATTGGGTGTACCCCAGCAAGGTTTGCAAATCCCTTGCACTCCAATACTCTGCACCAAAAGCATTGATATGCTTGATCTTCTCAAAGGCTTTACCCGAAATGGCAGAAGCTTCACTTTTTGACATCATCGTCCCCTCTATGGAAACGATCAGTCTATTTTTTCAGCCCTTTATCAATGCCTAGTGATACACGACAAG
>JBEGOM010000071.1:0-7963 GCA_041181985.1 Pseudomonadota bacterium
CTGCAACATCGGGGTGCACCAGTTCGGTGACATCGATGCTCAAGTTGCCGTTGCGCTGCACCACGACCACACGGTCTTTGGCAGGCACGCTGGTGGGCTCTAAACCTTGGCGTTGAATTTCGAGCAATGACATTTCGCCGCGCGGTGTGTGCAAGCGAATTTTGTCGAGCGGAAAACCTTCGGCATCACCACGGCGGGGATCGATGTTGATTTGTGTGTCGATGAGTTGCTCAACCGTGGACACACCGTCGCCCACCACATTGGCGGTTTCGCCACGGACGGCAGCCACCACTTTGTCGCCTACCACCAACACGCGGTGTTCGTCGCCGCGGATGTATCGCTCGACCAACACACCGCTGCCTTCTTTGTCGGCAGCTGCCCACGCTTTGCGAACGCCTTCTTCGGTGTTGACATCGAGTGACACGCCCCAACCACGGTTGCCGTCGACGGGTTTGACCACCACCGGCATGCCAATGTCTTGTGCGGCTTCCCACGCTTGGTCTTCGGTTTCAACAATCTGGCCTTCGGGCACAGGTATGCCACATTGGGTGAGCAGTTTTTTGGTGAGGTCTTTGTCGCTGGAAATGCTTTCGGCAATCGCGCTGGTGCGGTCGGTTTCAGCGGTCCAAATGCGGCGTTGGCGAGAGCCATACCCGAGTTGCACCAAGTTGCCTTCAGTCAAACGAATGAACGGCGTTTTGCGTTCGACCGCAGCATCGACGATGGTCGCGGTGCTGGGGCCCAAGCACCGCAAGTCGGCGAGTTTTTTCAAACGCTCGACGGTGGCGTCTAAATCGTAAGGTTTGTTGTTGGCAGCAGCCATCACGATTTCGCGTGCGGCCAAAAAGCTTTCGCGACCCAACTCTTCGTGCTCGGTGCGAAACACCACTTTGTAGACACCGCGCTTGCTGATCTCACGGGCTTTGCCAAATTCGGCGCGAGCACCTGCGAGCAACTGCAGTTCGATGGAGACATGCTCCATGATGTGCCCCATCCATGTGCCACCGACCAAGCGGGTGAGAAAACCACCGCGATGGCCGACACCGCAATGGTGTTCGATCAGGCCCGGCAACCAAGCGTTGAGCCGGTCGTTGAACCCTTCGATTTTGTTGGACGGGTGGTCTTCCAATTCGCCCAAATCGATCAAGGCTTCGATGATGGGGCGGTAAGTCCAGATGTTGGGTCCGCGCAAATAATTCATGCGCAGAATTTGGATGTCTTTAAAAGCCATGTTCAGATGTGTGAATGTGTGGGGACAGAAGCGAAAGACTCAGCTGACAGGGCGCGCAATGCCAAGGGCTATAGCGTGGGCGATACAATGGCCGCTGTTGGGTGTTGAGTGCAACAAAGTGTTTGGCTCCTGCTTCTTTTTCACCGTCCATCGATGCAAATGCAAACGATTGGGTACGGAAAATTTCAAGAATGAATTCTTCTTCACTACCGGTCATTGACAGCCACTTGTTGCCTCCTGTTTGGAAGGCTTCGGCGCTGTCACAACTCACGCCTCAAGACAACGTTTTATCCTGCCTGGAGGTTGACTTGGATGCCCAATTGCACTTTGCAGCAGGGCTCCTGATTGTGACAGACCAGCGGCTGATTTCTGCCCAACGCGGTGCAAATTCAGAGGTGGAATGGTCGTCTTGGACACTCAAAGCAGGCATGGCGTTTGAACACCACGACCATGCCGGTGTCGGCACCCTTAGTTTGGTCGACGCCGCGCAGCGTTTGGCCAGCTGGCGTTTCACGCTCTCGCACAATGTCACCGCCATGCGTTTGCAAGAAATTTTTGCCAAACGCATCGACATCATCACCCACGGTGAACCTCTGCAAGCGAAGGTCGATGCGCGTTGCCCGCAATGCAAATTGACGCTTGAAAATGTGGGCGATGCGTGCCCCGTATGCAGTCGCGAACAGCACACCCCGTTGTCCACTTGGGGTTTGTTTCGTTTGTGGCGTTTTGCCAAGCCTTACCAGTGGCGTTTGTTGGCTGGCTTTTTGTTGACGCTGGCCTCAACCGCCGCCACCTTGGTGCCGCCCTACATGACCATGCCTTTGATGGACGAGGTGCTGATTCCTTTCCAAAACGGCAAAGACATTGACCACGATTTGGTCATGCTTTATTTGGGCGGTTTGTTTGGTGCCGCGTTGTTGGCATGGAGTTTGGGTTGGGCCAAAACCTATATCTTGGCCTTGGTGTCTGAGCGCATTGGTGCTGATTTGCGCACCACCGCTTACGAACACCTGATGCGTTTGTCGCTCGAGTATTTCGGCGGACGACGCACCGGCGATTTGATGAACCGCATTGGCGCTGAGACCGATCGCATTTGCGTGTTTTTGTCTTTGCACTTGCTCGACTTCGCCACCGATGTGTTGATGATTTTGATGACCGCTGCCATCCTCATCAGCATCGACCCGCGTTTGGCGGCAGCCACTTTGTTGCCGCTGCCATTCATTGTGTGGTTGATCCATGTGGTGCGCGACAAACTGCGTACTGGCTTTGAGAAAATCGACCGCGTGTGGTCTGAGTTGACCAATGTGTTGGCCGACACCATTCCTGGCATTCGGGTGGTCAAAGCCTTTGCGCAAGAGCGCCGCGAGGCCACGCGTTTTCGCGATGCCAACAAACACAATTTGGCAGTGAACGACCGCATCAACTTTGTGTGGTCCTTGTTTTCACCCACCGTCACACTGATGACCGAAGTGGGCTTGTTGGTGGTGTGGGGCTTTGGCATTTGGTTGGTCTCGCACAACCAAATCACCGTGGGTGTGTTGACAGCGTTTTTGGCGTACATCGGCCGCTTTTACACACGGCTTGATTCGATGAGCCGCATTGTGTCGCACACCCAAAAAGCAGCGGCCGGTGCCAAGCGCATTTTTGAAATTTTGGACCATGTCTCTAGCGTGCCTGAAACGCACAACCCACAAAAACTGCCCATGCCTTTGCAAGGTCGCATCGACATTCAAGACGCCGGTTTTCGCTATGGCAACCGCGCGGTCATTCGCGGTTTGAACCTCACAATTCAACCTGGCGAAATGATAGGTTTGGTGGGGCAAAGTGGCTCGGGCAAGAGCACCATGGTCAACCTGATTTGTCGCTTTTACGATTTGAGCGAAGGCGCAATCAAGGTCGACGGCATTGACATTCGCAACATCGCGTTGTCAGACTACCGCAGCCACATTGGTTTGGTGTTGCAAGAACCGTTTTTGTTTTTCGGCACCATTGCCGACAACATTGCCTATGGCAAGCCCGATGCCACACGCGAAGAAATTGTGGCGGCCGCGCGTGCAGCCCATGCCCATGAATTTATTTTGCGTTTGCCACAGGGCTACGACTCGCTGGTGGGCGAACGCGGGCAAGGTTTGTCGGGCGGCGAGCGTCAACGCATTTCGATTGCGCGTGCATTGCTGATCAATCCACGCATTTTGATTTTGGACGAAGCCACTGCGTCGGTGGACACCGAAACCGAACAAGAAATTCAAAAGGCTTTGGACAACTTGGTGCAAGGCCGCACCACGATTGCCATTGCCCACCGTTTGTCCACGCTGCACAAAGCCGACCGTTTGGTGGTGATGGAGCAGGGCGTGTTGGTGGAAGAGGGCGATCACGACACGCTGATGGCCAAGCAAGGGGCTTACTGGCGTTTGTATGAAGCGCAAGCCAAGAACGCTGAGGCCGATCGCGTGAAGATGGCAGGCTCGCGTGAGGAGGCGGTGGTATGAGTGAGGTTCAAACCATGTCTTTCACATTGACATTCGACGCCTTTGGCAAATTGGTGGTGACCTTGGCCGACGGCACACAGCATGTGGGCTGTGTGGTGGTGCGTGCGTTTCCGATTGCAGCCCCTGCGCAAAGCATTTCTATTTTGAGTGCCGAAGGCAAAGAGTTGGCGTGGGTCGATGACCCAGCGGTGTTGCCGCCCAACGAACAAACGGCCATTGCACAAGCGCTGCAAGGGCGCGAGTTCATGCCTGAAATATTGCGTTTGGATGGCGTGAACAGCTTTTCAACGCCCAGTGTGTGGCGCGTGCAAACCAGCCGGGGCCCGACCGAGTTTGTGTTGAAAGGCGAAGAGGATATTCGCCGCTTGAGCACCAACACTTTGATCGTGGCGGATGCGCATGGCGTGCAGTTTTTGATTCGCCACTTGCCTTCGTTGGATCGGCACACGCGAAAATTGTTGGATCGGTTTTTGTAAACACGCTGTGCTGCATGCGCTCGTTGGCTGAGCGCTTTTTTACCGCTGTTGGTTTAACTTGTTAAGGCTGCGTACAAACCGCAAACGCATCAAGCTCAGCCTGATACACCTCAGTGCGCACCGACATCAACCCCAACACCGTGTGAAACAAATGATCGTGTGACAAGTCTCGGTCGCGTTGTTTTTGCAAGCACGCGGTGTGAATGCCCCGGTACTGTTCAAACCCGTGCGACAACCAAGTGATCATAGGCACATGTTTTTGTTCTTTGGGTGCGACGCGGTAGGGCAGGCCGTGCAAATACAAATTGTTTTCACCCAACGATTCGCCATGGTCAGAGATGTAGAGCATGGCGGGCGTGCTGTTTTTCTCTTGCGTTTTCAACCAACCAATGACACGCGATAAAAAATAATCGGTGAACACCAAAGTGTTGTCATAAGCGTTGACCACTTGTGCACGATCGCATTGCGAGAGTGAGGTGTCGGTGCATTCAGGTTGAAACGGTTTGAAAGCTGCGGGAGTTCGTTTGAAATATGCGGGGCCGTGACTGCCCATTTGGTGCATTACCACCACGGTGCCCACGGCGCGTTTTTCGGCGGGGAGCTTGGCCAATTGCGCTTCTAGCTCTGCCAACATGATGGTGTCGCGGCATTCACCTTTTTCGCAATGCTCAGCATTTTTCAAACTCGAGGTGTTGATATTGGCAATGCGGTCGCATTGTTCTTTGCAACCCGATTGGTTGTCGATCCACAGCACGGCGTAACCTGCGCGTTGCAGCACATCGAGGAAATTTTCAGTTTCATTTTGACGCTGGCTGTACGCTTCGCGACCCAAATGCGAAAACATGCAAGGCACTGACTCAGCGGTACTGGTGCCGCATGAGGTGACATTGGGGAAACTCACCACAGATTCTTTGGCGAGCAAGGGGTTGGTGTTGCGCGCATAACCATTGAGTGAGAAATGATCGCTGCGCGCGGTTTCGCCCAACACCAGTATCAGCAAGGGCGGAGGCGACTGTTTTTTTGCCACTTTTGCATCAAGCCCAATCGGTTGCAATGGGCCACGCGCTTGGTCAGAGGGAATGACCGTCAAATCTAACAGCGCATAAATGCTGTTGAGTGGATTGATTTGGTAGCGCAATTGCGTGTGGTTGCGCATGAGCGATGCAAAGTCTTGAAACACCCAAAAGGTGAACGCGATGGTCACGATCAAACCACCCGCAGCAACCCCTAGGTTGGACACCAACTGTTGCTTGAAACTGCCATACACCACATGCTGACGCCACAACGCGACGATGGGCAAGACGGCCATCAACAGCACCGTGACCAACAACTGCCAGCTGAGTTGATCGCTTGCTTCACGCGCATCGGTTTGAAACACATTGATCACCATCGGTGTGTCCATCACGATGCCGTACATCCACATGTAATAAGTGGCAAATGCGGTCAGCAACAACAGCAATGACACGATGGGTTTGAACAACCAGCGCCAAGCGAACATTGCCATCAAGGTGCACAACACGCCTGTAATCATGCAGCCAAAGGCCAAGCCAAAACCTACGCCATGCCAACCGCTGATGTCGGGCAATGTGTTGAGCGAGCGCCACAACACGGCGTTGCCCACGAAAGCCATCCACAGGCTAGCCAGCAGCGTCACCAGCCACGTGCTGCGTGGCGTTTTGGGGGGAGGGTCGATGAACATGATTCGCATCTTGCGAAACCTCAGGTGGGCCAGGTGCTGCCGTGCTCGGGCACCAAGGCGCGCCAACCCAGGTCGCGTTCAATGCGTTGGCGCAAAGCGTCAGAAGCTTCGGGTTCGCCATGCACCACATACACCTGATCGGGTTTGTTTTTCATGCTGCCAAGCCACGCCACCAGTTGCGATGCATCGGCATGCGCCGAGGATGATTGCAATTGCACAATTTCTGCATGCACCGCCACATCTTGCCCATGCATGCGCAACAAAGTGTCGCCACCTGCTAGCCGCGCACCGCGTGTGCCTGGTGCTTGATAGCCGGTGAGGATGACCATGTTGCGGTGGTCGGGCAAGTAGCGCGCTAAGTGGTGCAACACGCGTCCACCGGTGGCCATGCCGCTGGCCGCCAAGATGACCATCGGGCCATGGCGTTTCGAGAGGGCTTTTGACTCTTCCACCGTTTCCACCATGGTGGCCACATGTTTGAGGTCTTTGAGTTCTTGTGCGGTCAAACGGTGTGCTTCTGGGTGCCGTTGAAACAAATCGGTGGTGTGTACGGCCATGGGGCTGTCTAAAAACACCGGCAAGCCATGCGGTATGTCACCGCGTGCTTTCATTTGCGCGATGGCGTGCAACACCGCTTGCGCGCGTCCCACGGCAAACACTGGCACCACAGCCACACCACCCCGAGCAGCTGCTTTGCGCAAAGCCGGAGCAAGTTCTGCAATGAGGTTGTCATGCGGGTGTTCGCGGTCGCCATATGTGGATTCGACCAACACCGTGTCGGCATCGGGTGGCGCATCGGGCGGGTTCATCAGCATGTCGTCGGGGCGGCCAATGTCGCCGCTGAACAGAATGCGTCTACCAGCCACTTCGAGCAACGCACTGGCTGCGCCCAAGATGTGACCTGCCGAAGAGAAGGTGACTTTCCAACCGGGAATGGGCGAGAAGGTGTGGCCCACTTTTTCTGATTTGAGCAATTGCAAACTCAGCAACGCATCGTGCTTGCCATACAAGGGCATGGCGGGTTCGTGTTTGGTGAAACCGTGGCGGTTCAAAAAGGCCGCGTCTTCTTCTTGAATGTGGCCGCTGTCAGGCAACAAAATGGCGCACAAGTCAGCGGTGGCTGGTGTGACATGCACATGGCCTCGAAAGCCTTGTCGGTAGAGCAGGGGAAGGTAACCGCTGTGGTCTAAGTGCGCGTGGGTGAGCACCACGGCATCGACATCGGTGGGGGTGACGGGCAAGGGCGACCAATTGCGCAAGCGCAGTTGCTTGAAGCCCTGAAACAAACCGCAGTCGATGAGCAGGCGTTTGTCGCCGCTCTCCACCAAATATTTAGAACCGGTGACGGTGCCGGTCGCACCCAAGAAAGTGATTTTGACGCTCATATGCGAAGTATCCCCTTTTTCAGGGGGCACTTCGCAAGCGTCGAGACGCAGTTCTTCTGAGCTAGATCAATGACTTCAACTGAATCAATGTCTTCAACTGAAGAAGCGCTTGAGCTTGTCGGCCCAGCCGCCCTCTGCAGGCGAATGTTTGTTGCCGCCTTGCTTCAAGGACTCGTCGAGTTCTTTGAGCAACTTGCGTTGATGCTCGGTGAGCTTGACCGGCGTTTCCACCGTGATGTGGCAATACAAATCGCCCGGAAAGCTGGCACGCAAACCTTTGATGCCCTTGCCACGCAAGCGGAACTGCTTGTCGTTTTGTGTGCCTTCAGGAATGTCGATGGCTGCTTCGCCAGCCAGTGTGGGCACGCGAATCTCGCCACCCAAAGCCGCAGTGGTGAAGCTGATGGGCACCGCGCAATGCAAGTCGTCACCATCGCGTTCGAAGATGTCATGTTTCTTGATCCGAATCTCGATGAACAAATCGCCGGGTGGGCCACCGTTGGTGCCGGGCTCGCCATTGCCCGTGCTGCGAATGCGCATGCCGTCGTCGATGCCAGCAGGAATTTTGACTTCGAGTGTTTTTTGCGACTTGATCTTGCCTTGGCCGTGACAGGTGTTGCAAGGGTCGGGAATGATCTTGCCTGAGCCACGGCAATGTGGACAGGTTTGTTGCACGCTGAAAA
>JBEGOM010000072.1:0-7932 GCA_041181985.1 Pseudomonadota bacterium
CATGCCGACTATGTGACGGTCAACATCTCCAGCCCGAACACCAAAAATTTACGCGAACTTCAAAGCGATGAAGCGCTCGACGCATTGGTGAGCGCCTTGGCCAAACGCCGTGGCGAATTAGCACAACTACACAACAAGCAAGTGCCGGTCTTCATCAAAATCGCACCCGATTTAGAGGCCGATCAAGTGACCGTCATTGCCAACACATTGAAGCGCCATTGCCTTGATGCCAACAGCAACTCAGTGGCCTCAGCCTCGTGGGGCGTGATCGCCACCAACACCACCATCGCCCGCGATGCGGTGCAAGGTCAGCAATACGCCGAAGAAACAGGTGGCTTGTCAGGCGCACCGGTGTTTGAAAAAAGCAATGCCGTGATCCGTCAACTGCGCGAAGCGATGGGCCCACACTTTCCCATCATTGGTGTGGGTGGCGTGTTAAGCGGAGAAGATGCAGTAGCGAAAATCAAGGCCGGTGCCAACTTGGTGCAAATTTACACAGGCTTGATTTACAAAGGCCCTGCGTTGGTGAAAGAGGCTGCGTTGGCTTTGAAAAATGCAGGTTAAGTTTCACCCAAACTGCAACGCATCCACCACCGCATCACCAATCGCCAAAGAGCTCGTCAAGCCCGGCGATTCAATGCCAAATAAATTCACCAACCCTCGCATGCCATGTATCGCAGGGCCTTGAATCACGAAGTCGGCAGCGGCGTCGTTAGGTCCTGAAATTTTGGGCCGTATGCCTGCATAGCCAGGTTGCAATGCACCATCGCTCAACGCGGGCCAATACTTGCGCACCTCTTGGTAAAACGCTTGTTCGTGCTCGGCAGACACCACCAAATCTTGGGGGTCATTCACCCATTGCACATCGGGCCCAAACTTGGCTTGGCCTCCCAAGTCGAGCGTCAAGTGCACGCCCAAACCCGCGGCTTCAGGCACCGGATAAATCAAACGTGAAAAAGGTGATTTACCCGCCAGCGTGAAGTAATTACCTTTGGCAAAAAACGCATTGGGCACATGATTGGCATCCAAGCCATTGAAATTTTTCGCCAACCACGGGGCTGTCAACCCAGCGGCATTCACCACTGTTTTCGCAAGCAACTCCGTGCCATCAACCATCGTGACCAACCAACCATCCGCTGTGAATTGTGCAGACGCAACGGGTGAATTCAATGCCACCAGCCCCCCAGCATTTTCAAAATCACCTTGCAAACTCAGCATCAAGCCATGACTGTCCACAATGCCGGTACTCGGTGAATGCAAGGCTGCTACACACGACAAAGCAGGCTCCATCGCTTTGGCTTGCTCGGCGGTCAACATCACCAAGTCGCTCACACCATTGGCATGTGCTTTTTGCAAAATCACTTCAAGGGCAGGCAATTGATAGGCATGCGTGGCCACAATCAATTTGCCACACCTCTGGTTTGCAATGCCACGCTCTGAGGCATAGGCATACAACTGCGCACGCCCTTGCACACACAGCTTGGCTTTCAACGAACCTTGCGGGTAATAGATGCCCGCATGAATGACTTCGCTGTTGCGCGAGCTGGTGCCTGTGCCAATCGCGTCGGCTGCCTCAAGCACCATCCACTCTTTGGCGTCATCGGGCGCAGCAAGTATCAAGGCGCGCGCAACGGCCAAGCCCACCACACCTGCACCAATGACCAAACCATCAACTTTGTCCAACGCCATCCTCTCAGAAAAATCAAATGGTTGATTTAACCAAAAAAAACGGCACCCGAAGGTGCCGTTTATCTGGTCTTGGAAAACCTCAAACCAAAACTGAAGGATCAGCGCTTTTTAGCAGCTGACTTGGTGGCTTTCAAAGCGTTGTCAGTCAATGTTTTGTAGTTGCTCTCAGCCACTTCGGTGGCTTGCTTCACAGCTTTTTGCACCGATTCCAAAGCGTTGTTGCCAGCGGCCACAGCGGTTTTGAAAGCAGACACAGCGGCTTCAGAACCGGCAGGTGCGTTCTTGGCAGCGTTGTCCACCAAAGCGTGAAAAGCTTTTTGTGCTTCGGCCAATTTGGCTTCCATCGTGCCGCCAAACTGCGAACCTGTACCGGTTGCGATTTCATACAAATGGCGGTTGTAAGCCACAGCTTTTTCAGCCAAGGGTTGGAACAGGCTGGCTTGCAAAGCCAACAGTTCTTGCGCGTCTTTCACGCTCAAAGCGGCAGATGCATTTTTTTGCGAATCAGCCATGGCAGCTTTGGCAGCGGCCATGTTCAACTCAATCAGTTGTTCCACGCCAGAGAAGGCTTTGTTGGTCAAACCCATCAAAGTTTCCAAATTGGCTTTGTTGGCGGCAATCACTTGTTCAGGTGTCAAAGACATGTTTATCTCCAAATATTTAAAAAGTTCGTTCAAAAGTCACACGAGTACTGCTTGGAACTTGCCTTTGGCGACACTCGTGTTCTTGCGCAGCATGGTTCGTATTTTAGGGAAAACCCGCAATCAATCAAGGTACTTTGGCCGCAATTCTGGGTTTTTAGAGGTCACGCCCTATTTCTGGTGCCTCAAAGTGATTGGGGAAGACTCGCTTGGGGTAGCGACAAATGAAGTTGCGTCCTAGAACCTCAGCCCAACAGACAGACGGGTTTGGTCGGTGTTGGAGAAATTCACCTTTTGATCGCGGGCGATTTTCACAAAGTACTCTTTGTGATCAAACCCCAAGGACACCATACGCCCTTTGATCACATCGCCATCGGCATCTTCACGCCCATGCTTGTAAGCGGTATCGACCGTCACGCGTTGGTGCTCGTTGATGTTTTTGCGCCAAACAACATGGGTCACCGTTTGCCCAGTAGACAGTCTGTCATCGCGCACAACATAAAAACTCAGCAACGCTTTGTCGGGTAAACGCATGCCCAATCCCAAGGTAATGGCATCGTTGGGGTCAAAGTTGAGGTTGTAATAAGGGTTGAGATTGGTACGACCAAAACCCAAAATGCCATAAAAATCTTGACTACCAATTTGCGCGTTGAGAGAGCCCCCCCAAAAACCTCTGGAGGCAGCTTGCACAGAAGGTGTCAGTTGGCCAAAGGGCATTGGTATGCTGTATTCATAACCGACACGGGTTTGCTTGAATTCAGAGTTGTCAGCACTATCCCCTTGTCGGTATTGACCAATCCAAGCGACATGAGAACCTAAATTGCCGCGCAGATTGACATCGGAAGCCGACGCTTGGTTGCTGTTGTTATAGACCGACGGGGTCAGTTTGAAAGTCAGTTTGTTTTCTTCGTCAGCCATCGCCAGAACCGAGTTGGTCAGGGCCAGACAAACCATCGTGATGGACAGTTTTGTGAAATATGTTTTGCTACGCATGAACCGTAAGCTTTGAGTTTGGGTGATGACCAGCTGTTGAATCAATGTTCAATTTTAAATGACATCATTTTCCAGATCAGAATACATCGCACCATGCATACCGCATAAACTTGCAATATGACCACCGACTTTGAATCGCTCGCCCAACAACTCGAACAACACCCTGACTATCGGGTGTTGCGTCGACTGATCCCCCGTCCACTGATCACCCCCGAATTGGCGGGACACCCCTTACGCAGAGGCGTGATCCTCGACACCGAAACCACAGGTTTTGATGTCGCCAATGACAGGGTCATCGAGTTGGGCATGTTGTTGTTTGAATTCGACCCTGTCACAGGCGCCATCCACAAAGTGCTTGAGGTGTTTGACGAACTCGAAGACCCCGGTTTTGAAATTCCCGCTGCCTCTGTCGCGGTGCATCACATCACAGACGACATGGTTCGAGACAAGCGCATTGACGATGCGCGCGTTGCGGCACTGCTGAAAAATGTCGATGTGGTCATTGCCCACAACGCCAGCTTCGACCGCCCTTTTGTGGAAGCGCGCTGGCCTGTGTTTGAAACCCTCAACTGGGGATGCAGCATCAAAGACATCGATTGGCGTGAAGAAGGCTTTGGTTCTGCTAAGTTGGAATACTTGCTCAGCACACAAGGCTTTTTTTACGAAGCCCATCGCGCCGAAACCGATTGTTGGGCATTGATTGAATTGCTCAATCAAGTTCTGCCACAAAGCCAACAAACCGCCTTGCTGAGCTTGCTGGAAAAACTCAACCAAGCGCAGCAAAAGGTGTATGCCATCAACTCACCGTTTGAAACCAAAGACATGCTCAAGGCCAGGGGCTACCGTTGGTCGGCCGACTTGCGTTGCTGGAGTCGCGTTTTAGCCAGCGAGGCTGACATGAAACAAGAGCTGTCGTGGCTCAAGAAAAATGTTTACGGCGACCGAAACGCAAGGGTCGAAGTGGAGTCATTGGGTGGAACAGTGCGTTACTCAACCCGCGAAGGTCACAAAGAAGTTGTGACCCTCTGAATCATTTCAGTAACTCACCAGTTCAGTAACTCACCAACTGCCAAGGCACATTGCAGGTTGGCACATTGGGGTAAAACTGCTGGCTGGTGCCGCAGTAATAAGCCACACGCGGTGCAGGGGGCGCAACCGCCACAACGGGAGGCGCCACAGCGTAACTGGGTGTAGAGGCTGCGTAAATGGCCGAGCCCACGATGGCTGCGCCTAACACCGGTCCAACCCAGTTGTTGCCCCAACCGCCACCGTGATGGTGGCCATAACCGCCGTGGTGTCCACTGCCATGACGCCCATAGCCATTAGCAAAGGCAGGTGCCACCAAGGCCATTGACAACAACACAACAAAAATTTTGAACAAGCGTTTCATGGCGATCACCTCGTGAGGTCTGGATCAAATGACGACATCGTCAAAGATTCAACGCTTGGTAGCCAAAACCGGATGACAGCTTAGGCAAAAAAATGTCAGCTCAGCGCTGTGGGTAAACCACCAGCCATGGTGACACACAGGTTTGTACAGCCGGGAAGAATTGCGCCGTTTCACGGCAGTAATAAGCCTCAACGGCAGGAACAGGTGCGGCTGCTTGCACGCCCGTCCAAACGGGCACGGGCTGGGGAGCACCGACCACCACGGGTGGGCTGGTAATGATCACGGTCGTAGGTGGCGCCACAGGGTAAGAGCGCGAGAGATAAATGGATGTACCCACCATCGCCGTGCCCACCACCATGGGTCCAAACCAGGGGTCATAACCCCAACCATGGCGATAAGCGCCACGGGGCCCATGCGCCTGCGCTAAAGAGACGGTCAACATCAACAACAAGCCAAACAAGTAGCGGCGGTGTGTGGTCATGTGCATCGTGGTCCCTTTAGATCGACATTGATTGTCGTCCAATTCGTTGGTCAAGCCAAGCATGCCTCGATGGCCAAAGCCAGTTGCGCCAAGCTGGCATCCTGCCCGCCCAAGCAAGACACCATCAAACCCACCGGCAATTCGCCTTTGGCGTGACATGGCAAACTGATGGCGCACCCATCCAAATAATTGATGGCGGCAGGGTTGCGCAACAACAAACGGTTGACCTTGAAGAACGCTTCATCATCTTGCAACAAGGGCGCGATTTCTGGCGCCAGCAATGGCACTGTCGGGCACAGCATGGCATCAAACCCATGCAGTGTTTGGTGAGCTTGTGCAATCCATTCTTGGCGGCGGTCCAACAAACCCAAATAGTCCAAGGCGCTCACACCCTTACCAAGTGCCATGCGTGCGGTCACGCGCGGGTCCATTTTTTCTGGCGCGCTGTCAATTCGTTGGTGGTGCGCTGCATAACCTTCAACCGGCGAAAAACCGCCCGGCAAACTGCGCGGCGCAATGTCTGCCAGTTCTGAAAAACCAATGTCAACCAATTGCGCGCCTGCAGCTGACAAACGCGACAAGGCTTGCTCGAACGCCTTGGCAACCTCGGGTTGAACATCATCCAAGAACAAGGTTTGTGGCACCGCCAATCGCACGCCGCGCAGGTCAAGCGGTGTCGTTGGCAAAGGCTGTTGCGACAACACACCCTCTACCAACAGCGCCTCGCGAACGGTGCGCGTGATGACACCCACCGTGTCAAGCGTGCGCGAAAGTTCCATCACCCCATGGCGCGGAATCCGCGACTGCGTGCCTTTGAACCCCACCAAACCACACAATGCCGCGGGAATGCGAACAGAGCCGCCCGTGTCGGTACCCAAACCGGCTTGCGCCACACCCAAGGCCACCGACACAGCGGCACCCGCCGACGAGCCACCTGGCACGCGCGCATTGTGTGTATCGCTCGGATTGCGCGGTGTGCCGTAATGGGGGTTGATGCCCACCCCAGAGAAAGCAAACTCACTCATGTTGGTTTTGCCAATGAAGATCGCACCCGCTGCACGCAAACGCGCCACCGCCGTCGCATCATGGTGAGCCACGGGTTCACCTTGGCACACCAATGTGCCTGCCATGGTGGTCTCGCCCGCCACATCAAAGTTGTCTTTCAAACTCAGCACCATGCCATGCAATGGTCCTATCGAAACACCGCGTTGGGTGGCGTCATCGAGCAGACGCGCTTGCACCAAAGCCGCCTCGTGATAGGTGTGTGTGAACACATGTTGTGCAGGTGCTTGTGACGCTTGCGCCAGCAAACGGTTGACATGTGCTTCATGCGTTTCAGGCGACAGGGAGGAATTAGCGTTAGTGGTCATGGGGTTGAAGTGCTTGTGCTAGCCTTGAAGCATGACATTATTGTTGGTCTTTATCTAGGCGCCGGTCATGCAAAGCACAACCCCAGAGTTGACCTTGTATTTCGACGGTCAATGCCCTCTTTGCCAAGCCGAAATGGCGTTTTTGCAAACCCGCAATGCCGCGGGTCGCTTGGCGTTTGTGGACATCACGCAAACAGGCTTTGAGGCCAGTGCGCAGCCGTTCTCCTGCGATGCGGCGATGGCGCAAATCCATGGGCGTTTGGCCAATGGGGATGTTTTGGTCGGCGTGCCGGTGTTTTCAAAAGCCTATGCGCTGGCCAATTTGCCGGTTTTGTCGTGGCTTTTGTCCCGGCGCTGGTTGATGCCCATTCTTCAACCGAGCTATGTTTTGTTCGCCAAACACCGCCAAGCCATTTCCAAACGCATCGGCCCTGGTGCTTTGTGGTTCGTCAAGCGCTTTTACCGCTGATTTTTTGCACTTTTCAGCTATTTTTGGGGACTTTTTAGGGTCTTCGGGCACCTTTTGGGCAAACCATGGGCATAAATTTGCGAAAATAGCGTTTTGTCTTAGAAAAAACAAAAACGATGTCACGCCCAGAAAAAACCGAAATCTCCAACGATGGCTTGCGTTACAAATCCAAAAAAGGCGGCTCGCCTTTTGAAGGACTTGGCCGCACCGGCGACACCATGAGCTGCATCAAGTGCGGCATCCACAAACCCCGCAACAACGGCTCGTTCAAACGCATCCTCGGCTCATCGATGTTTGTCTGCTTCGATTGCAGCCCGCCTAAAAAAGAAGCTGAGCCTGCCAAAGACGCTGCGGCCAAAGCCAAGTCTTAAGCACATAGCTCAAAACAAAAAGGCGGTTCAACCGCCTTTTTGTTTTTATTCCACCCGAATGACCGTGGTGGGTTTGAAGCCCAAGTCCGCCGCCTTGCCCTTGCGACCGCGCACTGCTTTGGCACTGTTCAAGCTGCGAATCTCGAGTGTTTCATCTTTGAGCTTGCCTGCGCGCCCCAAGCCCTCAATGCGCACGCTGCGGGTATAAGCCGCGGCACCTGCCAAACTGTCTTTGGCGTCGAGGTCGATCAACATCAAACCACGACCGCCTTTTTCCATCGCTTTGAGTTCTGACAACGCAAAGGTCAAGAAGCGACCGCCCGTTGAAGCACACGCCACATGCGTGGCCTGCACGGCAGGCGCACTGCCCGAACCACCCACCACCAAGGAGGGACGGCACACGGTTTCACCCTCACCCACCGTGATGAACGATTTGCCGCCCTTGTTGCGCGACACCATGTGCTCCACATTGGCCAAGAAACCATAGCCACCTGAACTGCTGAGCAAATAAGTGGCGTTGGCTGGGCC
>JBEGOM010000073.1:0-7540 GCA_041181985.1 Pseudomonadota bacterium
TGGATGGGCATTGGTGTTCGCCCACAAGAATTGTTGATGCTGGGTGTGGCGGTGGTTGTGATGTGGGTGTTTGACCATGTCATGCGCACCACCATGTTGGGCAAAGCCATGCGTGCAGTGGCACACAACACACACATTGCCAGCTTGATGGGCATTCATGTTCAGTGGGTCATGGTGGGTGCGTTTGCTGTCAGTTGTGGTTTGGCAGGTTTGTCGGGTTTCATGTTGGCACCAATTGCGCAGGCGTCGTTGTACATGGGGCTGAGTGTTGGTTTGAAAGGATTTTCAGGCGCCATGATTGGTGGCTTGAGCAATCCGCGAGGCTGCATGTTGGGTGGTTTTATTTTGGGGTTGTTGGAGTCCAGTATCAACATGTGGCAAGCGCAGTGGCGTGAGGTGGCTGTGTTTGCGTTGGTGATCTTGGTATTGGCCATACGACCCAATGGTTTGTTTGGTCGTCAGGTGGTGGAAAAAGTATGAGCGCCCTCAAACGATTGACTTATGTCACCTTGGTTGCTTTGGTGTTATGCGTTGGCGCTCTAGGTATTTCCAATGATTACTACCTGCGCATAGTGTTCATGATGTGTGTGTATTACCTGTGTGGTGCTGGCATGCAAGTGCTGGTGGGTTATGCGGGACAAAAATCACTGGGCCAAGCAGGGCTGTTTGCAGCGGGTGCTTATGCGGTGGCCTTGCTGACCACCAAAACAGAAATGGCACCCTGGCTTGCGCTGGGTTTGTCGGTTGTGATTTCAGGTTTGTTTGGGGTGTTGATTGCACTGCCCTCACTGCGCGTGAAAGGCCCTTACTTGGCCATGGTGACGCTGGCCTTTGGCATCGTGGTTGAAAAGATCGTGACCGAATGGGTGGATATTTTTGGCGGTGCACAAGGTGTTTACGGTATTCGTGCGTTGTCGTGGGATGGCATGCCTTTGACCGTACAGCAATGGGTCATAGTGGGCATCGCTTTGAGTGCGGTGGTGTATGTGTTGTTGAGCAATGTGTTGTCGGGCCGGTTTGGTCGCGCATTGCTGTCATTGCAAGCAGATGAGATCGCAGCTGCCAGTGTTGGGGTGCGCGTTTATCAGGCCAAGGTGCAAGCGTTTGTGATAGCTGCTGCTACCTGCGGTTTGGCGGGTGCCTTGGTGGCGCAGCAAAACCAATACATCAATTCAGACTTCATCACCTTTCATCTGTCGATTTTTATTTTGCTGGTGGTGTTGTTTGGTGGCATTGGTTCTGTGCACGGACCCATCGTGGGTGCCCTGATATTGACATTTGTTGATGCCATGCTGGCCAAATGGCCTTCGGTGCAACATTTTGTGTATGGCGGTCTGTTGCTTTTCGCTTTGTACGCCATGCCGTCGGGGGTGATGGGCGTGCTTGCGAAATGGTTCAACAAGCAACCATCGTCTGGCGCATCCACCACAGCGCCTGTGCATTGGCACAACGACATGTTTCAATCGATGCAAGTTGGCAAAGCCCAAGCGACAGCAGACGAAGTGTTGCTGCGCATTGAAGGGCTTTGCAAAGCGTATGGTGGTGTCAAAACAGCCCAAGACATTCAATTGACATTGCGACGCGGCCATGTGCATGCGCTCATTGGCCCCAACGGTGCTGGTAAAACCACGCTCATCAACATGGTCACAGGATTGGTCAAACCCGATCAAGGGCGCATCGATTTCATGGGTTTGGATGTGGTCACCGCAACGCCTCACGGCATTGCAATGCACGGCATGGGTCGAACCTTTCAAAACCTACGCTTGTTTGGTGAACTCAGCGTGTTGGACAACATCATGGTGGGGCGACATGCGCGCATGACCAATGGTTTTTGGGCGTCCATGTTCGAGCTGCCACACAGCATTCGAAACGAACACCAAGCGAAAGAACAAGCCCTGCAGTTGCTTGCGTTTGTGGACATGATGGAACATGCGAACACACCAGCAGGTGATTTGTCATACGGTTTGCAGCGACGCGTCGAGTTAGCGCGCGCATTGGCCA
The DNA here is from genome assembly GCA_041181985.1 of Pseudomonadota bacterium. Lineage (GTDB taxonomy): Bacteria > Pseudomonadota > Gammaproteobacteria > Burkholderiales > Burkholderiaceae_C > Limnohabitans. The sequence goes on from JBEGOM010000073.1 coordinate 2,002, forward strand.
CCGGCCCTCAGTTGTTGTTGCTCGACGAGCCCGCTGCAGGTTTGAATCCTAATGAGACCAAAGAATTAGGTGACTTGCTTTTGAAAGTGCGTGACTTGGGCATCACCTTGCTGATGGTTGAACATCACATGGATTTGGTGATGAAAATTTCAGACCATGTGATTGTGTTGGACTACGGCATCAAGATTGCTGAGGGCACGCCGGCACAAATTCAAGTCAATCCCAAAGTGATCGAAGCGTATTTGGGCGCCGAGGCCAACCCATCCACCCAAGAAGAGGGCCTATGCTGAGTTTGCAATCGGTTGAAATTTCCTACGGCGCCATTGAAGCCATCAAACGCGTGTCCATCGAAGTGAAGCAAGGTGATGCGGTGGCCATCATTGGTGCCAACGGTGCAGGCAAAAGCACCTTGCTCAAAGGCATTGCAGGCTTAGAGCCATTGCAATCAGGTCAAATCTTGTTGGAAGGTAAAGACATTTCGCAATTGCCAGCACACCAACGGTTGCAGCTTGGCATTGCCTTGTCGCCTGAGGGTCGCGGCGTTTTTCCAGATCAGACAGTGCATGACAACTTGCTGTTGGGTGCCTATTCGCTTCGCCACGATCCAGACAAAGTGCAATCTCTGTTGGCGCGTGAATATGCACGCTTTCCAAGATTGAAAGAGCGCGAAGAACAGTTGGCGGGTTCGCTTTCAGGTGGTGAGCAACAAATGTTGGCGATCTCACGCGCTTTGATGTCTGACCCTATGGTATTGCTGCTCGATGAACCCTCCTTGGGATTGGCACCGCTCATCATTCAATCGATTTTCAAAACCATTCGGCAACTGCGTGATGATGGGCTCACCATCATTTTGGTAGAGCAAATGGCCAATCAAGCGTTGGCGGTGGCTGACAAAGCCTATGTGCTCGAGACAGGCACCATACGCATCAGCGGCAGTGGTGCCGAGGTGGCCAACAACCCGTTGGTGCGTGCCGCATACCTAGGGCACCATGGGTAACCCACTGTCTTCCAAACTGTCAGAAACGCATTCGTTAGAGGTTCATGCCTCGTTGTTTTGCATTGCGATGGTGTGGGGCCTCAATCTCACTTTGGTGAAAAGTCTGACCAATGTTTTAGACATCACCTTAGTGGCCAGCTTGCGCATGGTGATTGCAGTGTGTGTGTTGACGCTGGTGTGTGCTCGCACCTTGCCGCAATTACGCCAGTGGTCGCGCAAAGAATGGCTGCTGGGATTGCTAGCCTCCGTGTTGATGGTCTATGCCAATCAAGTGTTTTTTGCGCAAGGCCTGAGCCGCACCACCGCTACCAATGCTGCGTTGATCATCGCTTTGGGGCCTTTGGTGTCGGCCTTGTTGGAGGCTTTGATTTTCAAAAAACCACTCACGCGCCGCTATGTGTTTGCTTTGCTATTGGCGCTGAGTGGCGTGACCATCGTGATCACGCATCGACCTGGGGCCGGTTGGCAAGAAGCTGCGCTGGGCGACGCGTTGATGTTTTCTTCTGTCTTTGTGTTTGCCTTGGGGGGCGCACTCACGCAGCGTTTGACGCGTCATGTGGCGCCTTTGTCGATCACATGGTTGATTCATGTGGTGGGAACTTTGCTATTGGTACTAGACAGTTGTCTGCGACTCGATGATGTGTGGACACCCATCATGGACTTGAGTTGGCAGCTTTGGGGCATTGCCTTGTTTTCTGGCTCTGTTGCGACGGCAGTAGGCGCAGTCATTTGGTCCAAAGCCATCTCGGCCATTGGCGTTGGCAAGACCGCCGCTTACTTGTCGTGGGTACCTATTTTGGGCGTTGGCTTTGCCGCACTCTTGCTCAATGAGCCCTTAACCATTTGGCACGGTTTGGGTGTGCTGTTGGTGCTGTTGGGCACCATGTTGTCTTGGCCGACTTCGGTTTGGAAGCTGGGGTAAGTTGACATTCGCTGAACCCCTCAGCGCTCTCGATAAATCCTATCAATCGCTTAGCCATTTTCAATTGGCCAAATCAATTGAATAAGCCTATCATTTCTCCTGTCTCGATTAATTTCGTTAAACACAGGAGTTTCAAATGACTGCACCCATCCGCCCCGAGATCAAAACCATGGCCAACTTGGAAGCCGCATTTGCTGGCGAATCGATGGCGCACATCAAATACCGCTACTTTGCCAAGTTGGCCCGTGAAATGGGTGACGAAGAAACCGCGCGCACATTCGAAGCAACCGCCGATCAAGAAGTGATGCACGCCTTCGGTCACCTCGATTTGCTCTACCCCAAGGCCACCATGACACCGGCCAAGGCTTTGCAAATTGCCATCGATGGTGAAACCTATGAATACACCGAGATGTATCCAACCTTTCGCAAAACCGCTGAAGCCGAAGGCAATGCTGCTGCCGTGGCCGAAATGGACGAGCAAATTGAAGAGTCGAAAGTTCACGCTGCGCAATTCACCGCAACTTTGGTGAAGGCACAAAAACGCTTCGCCGCATTGGCCAAAGTAGAAGAGCGCCACGCCAACCACTACCAAGCACAGCTCGACAAAGTGAAAGCAGCCGCTTGATTTCACATACATTCATTGACATAAAAAGGAAACACCATGAGCAACGCTAATTCCAAAACCTATATGTGCATCGTTTGCGGCTTTGTGTATGACGAAGCGGCAGGCCGACCTGAAGACGGCATTGCAGCAGGTACCGCATGGGCCGATGTGTCACCAGACTGGGCTTGCCCTGACTGTGGCGTTGCCAAAGCTGATTTTGAATTGGTCGAAGTTTGATGTCAGTGACGACGCCGTTGCGCTTGGCTGCAAGCCAAGCGCACCCCCGTCAAACCTGAAAAATCTAGGGTAAGCCCTTATCTCCGAGCCCAAATCACCGTTGTAATCTCTGTATACAGAATTCAGTAGACGGAGTTTCGATCCAACTCCAACAGAAAGGTGATGCATGAATACCCGAGACAAAACGACCGCGGCCCCAGTGGTGGAAAAGAAATTGGTGCCCTTTGGTGGCTACTACACCAGCCATGTGCCAGGCCATGACCCCGAGTTGACCGAGGTGGGGCCGGGCACGCCCATGGGGGAGTACATGCGTCGGTTTTGGCATCCTGTGTGCATGTCGATCGAGTTGACCGACACGCCGCGCTTTCTCAAAATTTTGGGCGAAGAGTTGGTGTGTTTCAAAGACGGCAGTGGGCGCATTGGTTTGTTGCATGCGCATTGCGTGCACCGTGGTGCGTCGCTTGAATACGGCAAGATTGAAGAAAAAGGCATCTCGTGTTGTTACCACGGCATGGTGTTTGACATCGACGGCACATGCTTGAGAGCGCCTTTTCCAAAGGGCGAAGAAGAAGAGGGCGAACGCTACCGTTGCTCGGTACGTCAAGGTGCCTACAAAGCGTTTGAGCGCCATGGTTTGATCTTTGCCTACATGGGCCCACCCGAAGAAGAGCCACCTTTCCCCGAGTGGGAAGGCAACTTCACCGTGATGGACGGTGACGAGTTGGTGCCTTACAGCAACTTCCAGCATTGCAATTGGTTGCAAGTGCAAGACAACTCGGCCGACAACTACCACACCATGGCCTTGCATGCCAAACGCCAAGTGACTGGTGAGCACTTCCAAGGCACCACTTTTGACGAAGTGGGCGCCGCATCGATGGAGGTGCCACCCGACATGCAATTCTTCCCTGTGCATGGCGGTCGTGCATTGGCGTGTTCAGGTGCGCGCCGTTCAGACGATGAGCGCATGCACATTCGCGTGCAACAACAAATATTGCCCAACCTGAGCTTGCATGCATACACCTCTGAAGATGGCAAAAAGAAAAAACTGTTCAGCCGTTTTCACATGATTCGCTGGACCGTGCCGGTTGACGATGTGAACAGCAAAATGATGGGCTGGCGCGTGATGGGCCCAGGCATTGACACACGCGGCATTGGCGACAAAGGGTTGGTCGGTTACGAAACCATCGATTTCTTAGAAGGCCAAGTGGCAACGCGTCGCCCTGAGCGTTTTGGTAAATACAAGTTGGAAGATTTGCCACCCATTCCAACCGACCATCGTGCGCGTGCCAACTACAAAGACTGTCAATACGCACCAGGCGACTACGAGGCGATCATCAGCCAACGGCCCATCGCGATTCATGCTTTGGAAAACCCCACCAAGTTTGATGCCGGTTTGTACATGTTCCGCAAATTGCTGCGCGACGCTGTGCGCGGCAGCAACCCCAATGCGTCGCCCGCGCAATTTGCACAGTGGCTCAAAGACAACGCGGGTGCACCCAACGCGTATTGCTCTGGCAATGTGTTTGAACTGCCGGTGGGTCGCACCACCGAAGAGGAGGTCACGCTGCGCCGCTATTTGGCCAAGCAAGTGGTGCTCATCATCACCGAATCTGACAAACTCAAAGGCAGTGCGCGCGAGCAATTTGTGAAAGAAAAAATGGAAGCGCTGCAACAAGAAGTGCTGGCCAAGAGAAACGCATGAACGCTTCGTTACCCCAAGCCGCTGTGAATGCCATGGGCGTGTTCGAAGTGCAAGTGCAAGCCATCCGCTTGGAAGCGCAAGGCATTTGTTCTTTCGAACTGGCCGACCCCAACGGACACGCCTTGCCAAGTTTTGATGCAGGTGCACACATCGATGTGCATTTGCCAGGTGGCGTGGTGCGCTCGTATTCATTGGCGGGTGACCCTAAAGACAACACCAAGTGGTTGTTGGGTGTGCTCAAAGAAGCGCAAAGCAAAGGTGGCTCTAAAGCCATGCACAACAAAGTGCGTGTGGGCGATGTGCTGACGGTGGGGCCAGTGCGCAACGCGTTTCCCATGGCGGCAAATGCTGCGCACACTGTGTTGATCGGTGGTGGCATTGGCATCACGCCTTTGAAATCGATGGCGCATGCACTGGCAGCGCAAGGTGCATCGTTTGAGTTGCATTACTGTGCGCGCAGCGCCAAGCATGCAGCCTTTGTGGATACCTTGCGTGCGTTGGTGCCGCCAGGCAAATTGCATTTGCATTTTGATGAGGGTGACCCTGCCAAAGGTTTGGACATTCAAGCGTTGTTGAAAAACCCAGCTGACAACACCCATGTGTATTTTTGTGGTCCTGCGGGTTTCATGAAAGCTTGTGAATCCGCAACACAGCATTGGGACAAAGCTTGTGTGCACAGCGAACACTTCAAAGCGCCTGAACCAGAGCCAACAGACTTGGCCGACGGTGCGTTTGAAGTGCACTTGGTGCGCAGTGGTGCCACCATCCAAGTTGGGCCTGACCAAACGATTGTGCGCGCCATCGAATTGACGGGCCGCCGTGTGCCCACCTCATGCTTGTCTGGCTTGTGTGGGGCGTGCGTGGTGAACTATGTGGAGGGTGAAGTCGACCACCGCGACTACATCTTGAACGACGAGGACCGCGCCACCTGCATGACGGTGTGTGTGTCGCGCGCCAAAGGAAAAACATTGTCATTGGATCTTTGATCAAACAACAGGAGTTAGAAATGTTGGATAAAGTGAAATCGCCCATCGTGAGCCCACACAAAAAATCAATCTATGACCCCACGCAAGAGGG
>JBEGOM010000074.1:0-7203 GCA_041181985.1 Pseudomonadota bacterium
GAGCTGCGTGAGTTGGTGTTTGCCAAAGCCACGCAAGGTGCTGCGCGACAAATTGCGTTGGAGACCTTTCAGCATTTGCATGGCTTGAGTTTGCGCTTTCATTTAGAGCGACAAACCGGTGGCATGACGCGTGACATTGAGCGTGGTGTGCGTGGCATTGAATCGCTCATTTCGTATTCGCTCTACAGCATCGTGCCCACTCTCATTGAAGTGGCGTTGGTACTGTCTATTTTGGCGGTGCAGTTCGATGTGTGGTTTGCAGGCATCACGCTCAGCGCACTGGTGATCTACATCATCTTCACCGTGTGGGTGACCGAATGGCGCACGCAATACCGACGCCAAGCCAATGAGTTTGATTCAGCGGCTCACACCAAAGCGGTGGACTCGTTGTTGAACTACGAAACCGTGAAGTACTTCAACAACGAAGGCTTTGAAGCGCAGCGCTATGACAAAAGTTTGGAGCAACTGCGGCGTGCGCGTTTGAAAGCGCAAACCTCGTTGTCGTTGCTCAACACCGGTCAACAGTTGATCATTGCCATTGCCTTGGTGGGCATGTTGTGGCGCGCCACCGAAGGTGTGGTGGCAGGGCGTATGACTTTGGGCGATTTGGTGATGATCAACGCCTTCATGATTCAACTCTACATTCCGTTGAATTTTTTAGGCGTGCTGTACCGCGAAATCAAACAAAGCCTGACCGACCTCGATCGCATGTTCAGCTTGCTAGAAAAAGAACGCGAGGTGGCTGATTTGCCCTATGCGCAACCTTTGCAACTGAAGGGTTCACCCACTGTGCGCTTTGAACATGTGGTGTTTGCATATGAACCAGCGCGCCCCATTTTGCATGGCATCAGTTTTGAGATACCTGCAGGCAAAACCGTGGCGGTCGTCGGGCCGTCGGGTTCAGGTAAATCCACTTTGGCGCGTTTGTTGTTTCGCTTTTACGATGTGGGTGCAGGCCGCATCACCATCGATGGACAAGACATCAAACAAGTCACGCAAGCCAGCGTGCGCAAAGCCTTGGGCATCGTGCCGCAAGACACGGTGTTGTTCAACGACACGGTGCGCTACAACATTGCGTATGGCCGAACTGAGGCGACTGAAGCAGAGGTAGAACAAGCCGCGAAAGCCGCACACATTCACGATTTCATTTCAGCCACACCCAAGGGCTACAACACCATGGTGGGTGAGCGCGGCTTGAAACTCTCAGGCGGTGAAAAGCAACGCGTGGCGATTGCGCGCACTTTGTTGAAGAACCCACCGATTGTGATTTTTGATGAAGCCACTTCGGCGTTAGACAGCGCCAACGAGCGCGCAATTCAAGCTGAACTGCAAACTGCGGCGCACAACAAAACGACTTTGGTGATTGCTCACCGTTTGTCGACAGTGGTGGATGCGCACGAAATTTTGGTGCTCGATGCGGGACGCATTGTGGAGCGAGGGTCGCATGCGGCTTTGTTGGCGATGAATGGGCGGTATGCGGAGATGTGGGCTTTGCAGCAGTCGGCTGAGATGTCTGTTGCTTGATTGCTTTTGCTTTCGCTCTTTTTGGGGTTGTTCTTTGGCTTAGACGAAGTTCGGGGCGTGTGCCCCAACTTGGCTTACATCGCTTCGCGACGAATGGCGCCGAATTGGGGCACACGCCCCGAACTTCTTGTGGTGCACGCTGCTGAAATCTTTCATCCTCCAAGATGCGTGTAGGCCAAGGCAGATGCGGCGCCATTCGTCGCGAAGCGATGTAAGCCGCGTCTGCCTTGGCCTACGCGCATCCCTCAGGAAGAAAAAAGCTCACAAACACATCGCAAGCAAAAAGCCACAAACAAAAAAGGCCTCCCTTCAACAGAGAGGCCTTGCAAGCAGGAACGAGAAAGAAGTTACTTAGCAGCAGCCTTCAATGCAGCAGCCTTGTCGGTGCGTTCCCATGTGAACTCAGGCTCTTCACGGCCGAAGTGACCGTAAGCCGCTGTCTTGCTGTAGATGGGGCGCAACAAGTCGAGCATTTGAATGATGCCTTTGGGGCGCAGGTCAAAGTGCTCGGCCACCAATGCGGCGATTTTCTCGTCGCTGATCACGCCGGTGCCTTCGGTGTTCACCGTGATGTTCATGGGACGTGCCACACCAATCGCGTACGCCACTTGAATTTGACACTTGGTGGCCAAACCAGCCGCCACAATGTTTTTCGCCACATAGCGTGCAGCGTAGGCAGCTGAGCGGTCCACCTTAGAGGGGTCTTTGCCGGAGAACGCGCCACCGCCGTGGGGGCAAGCGCCGCCGTAGGTGTCCACAATGATTTTGCGACCGGTCAAACCGCAATCGCCTTGTGGGCCACCGATCACAAAACGGCCGGTGGGGTTGATCAAATACTTGGTGTCTTTCAACCACTCTTTGGGCAACACGGGCTTGATGATTTCTTCGATGATGGCTTCATTGAAGCTGGCCTTCATCTTGGTGGCTGACTCGCTTTGGTCAGGGCTGTGTTGGGTTGACAACACCACGGTGTCAATGCTGTGGGGCTTGCCGTCGACATAACGCATGGTCACTTGGCTTTTGGCGTCAGGACGCAAAAAAGGCAGGCGGCCGTCTTTGCGCAATTGCGCTTGACGCTCGACCAAACGGTGGGCGTAGTAAATGGGGGCGGGCATGAGTTCGGGGGTTTCGCTGCAGGCGTAGCCGAACATCAAACCTTGGTCACCCGCGCCAATGTTGAGGTGGTCGTCAGACGCGTGGTCCACACCTTGGGCGATATCGTTCGATTGCTTGTCGTAGCACACCATCACAGCGCAACCTTTGTAGTCGATGCCGTAGTCGGTGTTGTCGTAACCAATGCGCTTGATGGTGTCGCGCGCCACTTGGATGTAGTCGACATGTGCATTGGTGGTGATCTCACCGGCCAACACCACCAGACCGGTGTTGGTCAGGGTTTCGGCGGCCACGCGGCTGCGGGGGTCTTGCGCGAAGATCGCATCGAGAATCGCGTCTGAAATTTGATCTGCCACTTTGTCGGGGTGGCCTTCTGAGACTGATTCAGAAGTGAAGAGAAAGTCTGCTGACATAAAAAAAGCTCCGTTCAGTTGATGTTGGCGTTGCCAACTCTGAGGGAGCTCGGCGAACGCTTTAGCAGGGTGTGCGGCTTGTGACCACACGGCTCACACCGAGGTGTGTTTGTCGCTCTGCAAGTAGTTCTGTAACTCAGCGACAATCGGCATTGTAAATTATTTTTTGGGCTGTTTTTAAACTCCCAGTTGACACTCAAAACCGCTATGTCCTTTGTGACCTCCATTTTTCAATTGCTTGCCCGTGTGCCGTTGCCCGTGATGCAACGCGTGGGTGTGTGCTTGGGTTGGTTGGTGTGGTGGAGCTCGCCAAGTTATAGAAAAAATTTCAAAAACAATGTGGCTGCTGCACAGTTGCCTTGGGAAAAAGTGAAACCTGCTGTGGGCGCGATTGGTGCGATGGTGGCTGAGTTGCCCTGGGTGTGGATGCGTCCACACACACCGCCGTTGGGTGAGCTTATTCAGTGGGACGGCGCTGAGCATTTCGAGCAAGCCATGCAAGCAGGGCGCGGGGTGATCATTTTGTCGCCGCACTTGGGCTGCTGGGAAATTGGTGCACAAGCGATTGCCGAAAAATTTGGCCCACGCTTTGGCCCCATGGTTGCGCTCTTTCGTCCCGCGCGCAAACCTTGGTTAGAGCCTGTGGTGGCCAATGCGCGCACCCGTCCTTATCTGGATTCAGCGCCCACTTCGTTGGCAGGCGTGCGCACTTTGATACGCACATTGCGCGGCGGTGGTTACACAGCCATCTTGCCCGACCAAGTGCCCCCGCAGGGGCAAGGTGTGTGGGCACCGTTTTTCGGCCGCGATGTTTACACCATGACGTTGTTGGCAAAGTTGGCGCAACAAACGGGTGCACAGGTGATGTTGACTTGGTGTGAGCGTATGCCGATAGGTGAAGGTTTTTGCATGCACATGCAACCCTTGAACGCCCCTGAACTCACAGACCCCAAGACCACACCCGAAGCTGCGGCCGCAGTGGTCAACCGTGCGGTTGAAACCATGGTGCTCCATGCGCCGGGTCAATACATGTGGGGCTATGCGCGTGACAAACAGCCGCGGGCGGAGGGGTGAGCATGGGCACGCAGTTGGGTTTGTGGTTGTTGAAAGGGTTGTCGTATTTGCCCTTGTCTTGGTTGCGTGGGTTGGGTGCTGCGTTAGGTTGGTTGTTGTATGCCGTGGTGCCTGCGCGTCGCCATGTGTTGCTCACCAATTTGCGCGTGTGCTTTCCTGCTTTGACAGAAAAAGAACGGCAAACTTTGGCGCAAAAAAGTTTTGTTTACTTTGCGCAAGCTTGGTTAGATCGCAGTTGGTTGTGGCACCGTTCGGCTGAGTGCATTCAATCGCGTGTGCGTTTGACGGGTGAGGTGGACAGCTTGTCAAGAGCGCAACCCACCGTGGTGTTTGCGCCGCATTTTGTGGGGCTCGATGTGGGGTGGACCGCGCTCACATTGCAATTGCCTTTGAAATTCACCACCATCTTCACGCCGCAATCGAATCGCACGGTTGATGCATGGGTGGCACAAGGCCGTGAGCGTTTTGGCGATGTGCATTTGTTTCGCCGCGAAGACGGTGTCAAACCCATCGTCTCAGCCTTGCGAGACAACGCCTTGTTGTATTTGTTGCCCGATATGAATTTCGGTGCCAACGAATCGATCTTCGTGCCGTTTTATGGTGAGACGGCAGCGACCGTGCCATCGTTGTCACGCTTTGCCAAATTGGGCCGCGCCCGTGTGGTACCTGTGACCACACGCATGACAAACGCTGGTTATGAAGTGACGGTGCATTCGGCGTGGCAAGATTTCCCGACTGACGATGTCGAAGCCGACACTGCCTTGATGAACCGTCGCCTAGAAGATTTGATTGCCACCATGCCCGCGCAATATTTTTGGGTGCATCAGCGTTTTAAAACACGCCCGCCGGGCGCTGCCCCCATTTACTAAAGCGCGTTTATTCACCTGTGCGCAGGTAGCGATCGATTAATTCAATCACGCGCGCGGGTTGCTCATGCACCAACCAATGGGTGGCGTCTTCCAAACGGTGCACTGTGAGTTGTGGCACATAACGCTCAAGACCCTCTAACAAGCCAGCCGGCAAAGCAATGTCTGCCATGCCCCACAACACGCAGGTGGGCACGCTGATGTGCAACATGTCTTCGGGCAGTTGCAAGCTGTTGATCGTGGTGTCATGCGCAGTGGCAGGTCGCATGGGTGAGGCGCGGTAATAGTTCAAGGGGCCTGTGAGCCCTTGTTGCCAGACAACACGGTATTGCGCTTGGACTTTTTCGGTTAACCAGTTGCCTTCAGCTTCATCGCCTTCAGCTATATGCTGCGGCATCATGTTTGTGAAAAATTCCCACAAACGGCGGTAATCGTCCTCTTGCAGCAGTGCTTCAGCATCTGGGCGAATCAAAAAATTCATGTAAGCACTGGCCGCTTGTTGTGTGGCGCTGTGTTGCAACGCACGCAAAAAAGTACCTGGATGAGGGGCATTCAAAATCACCAAGCGTTGCATGCACTGTGGAATTTGATTAGCCACATTCCACGCCACGGCACCGCCCCAATCGTGTGCCACTAAAGCGGCCAAATGCTGGCCAGAGCTTTCAAGGGCGATCAGGGCTGCAATGTCTTGCACCAAATGTTTGGCGCGGTATGCACTCACATCTGCAGGGGCGCTAGAAGGTGCATAACCACGCATATTGGGAGCGACGCAGCGGTAGCCACCGTTTTGTGGCTGTGCAAAGTGGGTGAGCAAGTCGTCCCACACAAACGCGGCTTCTGGAAAGCCATGCAAAAACAGCAACACAGGTTTGCCTACTTCGCCCGTGACCCTGCAATGCAGATCAATGCCGTGCGGCAGTTTGTGCGTGATGGTTTGAATCAAGCGTGCATCCAGTCGTACAACAAAGTGGCCACCTCGTCCACGCCTTGTTTTTTAAGCGCAGAAAACAATTTCACTTCACCACCACCCGCTTGCAGTTTGGCAATTTGCAATGCTTTGGCGCCTTCTGATCGGTTGAGCTTGTCGGCTTTGGTGAGCAACACCAAAAACTTCAAGCCTTCTTCTACGCGGGGGCGGATCACATCTAACAAAATGTCGTCGAGTTCTGTCAACCCGTGGCGTGGGTCGCACAGCAACACCACTGCGCGCAGGTTGTCGCGCGTCAACAAATAGTTGGCCATGACTTGTTGCCAACGGATCTTGTCTTGTTTGGGCACTGCCGCATAGCCATAGCCTGGCAAATCGGCCAGCACCGCATCGGTTTGGCCTTGGCGGCCCAAGGCAAACAAATTGATGTGCTGGGTGCGCCCCGGGGTTTTAGAGGCGTAGGCCAGGCGTTTTTGCTGCGTCAGCACATTGATACAGGTCGATTTGCCGGCATTGGAGCGGCCCACAAAGGCGATTTCTGGCAATTCGTAGGCTGGCAGGTGGTGCAGTTGGGCGGCGGTGGTCAAAAACCGCGCGGTGTGGAGCCAGCCCATGGCGTTTTTGGCCTGTTCTGCGGGGCTCAGCGCTCGAGGCTCGGCACCCTGCGGTGCCCCCTCGGCTGCACTCCCTGCTGACCCGCCATTAGCCCCTCCAACCGCAATAGGGGCGTCGGCATTGGCGACGCCTGTGGCTGCGGCTTTAGGGTTGGGTTGTGCGGGGCTGTCTGGCTGGTTCATGCGGCATTGTAGAATCAGACGGTTTTACGACGATGTCTTCGTGCCCTTTTGATTCAAAGAACACTTATGAAGCTGATTGCCTCTTTGTTGATCGCCGCCGCGTTGGTGGCCCCCGCCCTCACTGCACAAGCCGCTGAGCCCGCAAAAGTTGCCAAGCCTGATTTGGCCAAAGGCGAAGCCACCTTCACGGGTGTTTGCGCTGCCTGCCACGGCGCCGATGGCAATTCCGGTTCACCTGCCAACCCCAAGTTGGCGCAACAACACCCCGATTACATCGTCAAGCAATTGCAAGAATTCAAATCTGGCAAACGCGCCAACGCCATCATGAGTGGCATGGTGGCCGCTTTGTCGGAAGACGACATGAAGAACATCGCTGCTTATGTGGGTTCGAAGAAGTCGCAATCCAATTTTGCGAAAGACAAAGACCTGGTGGTGTTGGGTGAACGCATTTACCGCGGTGGCATTGCCGACCGCCAAGTGCCTGCCTG
>JBEGOM010000075.1:0-7040 GCA_041181985.1 Pseudomonadota bacterium
GAATTGGGCTTCAAATCTCCCAACGCCGCTGAAGAGCATTTGCAAGCACTGGCACGCAAAGGCGTCATCGAGTTGGTCAGCGGCACCTCGCGTGGCATACGGCTTAAGGGACAGAGCCTACGCTCGGCTTCACCACCCAGTCTATTGGAACTTGCACTACCCCTGGTTGGACGCGTTGCTGCCGGTTCCCCCATCTTGGCACAAGAACACGTCGATCAAACTTTTTATGTCGAAAGTAGTCTGTTTCAGCGCAAACCCGACTACTTGCTGCGTGTACGCGGCATGTCCATGCGCGACGCCGGCATCATGGATGGCGACTTGCTCGCGGTGCAATCCACCCGTGACGCTAAAAACGGCCAAATCGTGGTGGCCCGCTTGGGTGACGATGTCACCGTCAAGCGCTACCGCCGTCTGCCAGACCGCATCGAGCTGCTGCCCGAAAACCCCGACTACGCCACCATCGTGGTCGAACCCGGCGAGCCCTTCGAAATCGAAGGCCTGGCCGTTGGCCTCATCCGCAACACCATGTTGATGTAAACCCATCTTTTCACGAAAGTCACACACCATGAGTCTCGCCCTGTTCAGCGCTTACCGCCTCATCAATCCTTTGCACAATGTTGTTCGCGGCTTCATGCCCGCACAAGCCTTGCAAGCACAAACCACCACCGCGCGTCCTTTGCCTTTGCGCGTGGCCCGCGAAGTCGATGTGCACCAACACCGCCACAGCGCAGGTCGCATGGTCATCTCGGGTCGCATGGCCGATGTGTGCGCCGAGCTCGACCGTCTGGCCGAACTCGAAAACCGCCACTGATCACTCAATGTTTGGCGGCGCCAGGGCTCAGTACAGCCCGCGACAGGTTGAGCGAATCAGCTCGGTGCAAAATCGGGGCATGAACATTGTCATCCTCGACGACTACCAAGATGTGGTGCGCAAACTCGCCTGCGCCAAAAAACTGCAGCCCTATGTGCCCAAGGTGTTCACCAACACCGTCAAAGGCATTGGGCAACTCTCGGTCCGACTCAAAGATGCCGAAGCCTTGGTGCTGATTCGCGAACGCACGCACATCACCAAGCAACTGATCGAAAAACTCCCCAACCTCAAACTCATTTCACAAACAGGCAAGGTCGGCAGCCATGTGGATGTCGCGGCCTGCACCGAGCGTGGCATTGTGGTGGTCGAAGGCGTGGGTTCGCCCATCGCACCAGCCGAACTCACCTGGGCACTCATCATGGCGGCCATGCGCCGCTTGCCCCAGTACATCAGCAATTTGAAACATGGGGCTTGGCAGCAAGCGGGGCTCAAATCAGGTGCCATGCCGGTCAACTTTGGTTTGGGCCAAGTGCTGCATGGCAAAACGCTTGGCTTGTGGGGCTACGGCAAGATTGGCCAGCTGATGGCGGGCTATGGCAAAGCATTTGGCATGCGGGTGCTGATTTGGGGCCGAGAAGCGTCGCTTGAGCGCGCCAAACAAGACGGCTACGAAGTGGCGGCATCACGCGAGGCATTTTTTGAACAAGCCGATGTGCTGAGTTTGCACATTCGCCTCAATGCCGAAACACAGGGCATCGTCAAACTTGCTGATTTGCTGCGCATGAAACCCACCGCTTTGCTGGTCAACACCTCGCGTGCCGAACTCATCGAGCCCGAGGCGCTCATCACAGGCCTCAACCGTGGTCGCCCAGGCTTGGCAGCGATTGATGTGTTTGAGAGCGAACCCATCTTGCAAGGCCACGCGCTGTTGCGGTTGGAAAACTGCATTTGCACCCCACACATTGGCTATGTCGAGCAAGACAGCTACGAACTCTATTTCGGCGCGGCGTTTGACAATGTGATGAACTTCATCAACGGCTCCCCCACCCATGTGGTGAATCCCGAAGCCCTCAAAGTGCGTCGCTGATCACCATGAACCGCGCCTCTCCGGCCGTCTTGTGGTGCTTTTTGTTTGGCAACTTTGTCATTGGCTTTGGCGTGCTGATGGTGCCCGGCGGCCTCAACGACATCAGCCACGACCTGCAAGTATCCGTTGCACAAGCAGGCAGCCTCATCACCGCAGGCGCGGTGTTGATGTGCTTGAGTGCCCCCATTTTTGCCACCGTGTTGGCCAAGCACGATCGGCGCAAGCTGCTGAGTTGGGTCATGCTTTGGTATGGCGCAGCTCACGCCCTGTGTGTGTTTGTGCCTGGCTTCAACGAGATTTTGTGGATTCGCGTGGCCGCCATGGTCGCGCCTGCCATCTTCACGCCACAAGCGGCTGCTTGCATTGGGCAATTGGCCTCGCCTGAGAAGCGCGGCAAGGCCATCACCTTTGTGTTTTTGGGCTGGTCGGTGGCCTCAGTGGTGGGCATGCCGATTGCCGCGTGGATGAGTGAGGTCTATGGCTGGCGCACCGTGTTTGTCTTGCATGCCTTGCTGTCGTTCGTCAGTGCAGTTTGGGTGTGGCAGGTCTTGCCCCGTGGCTTGGTGCCGCCGGTCATGTCGCTCTCGGCTTGGCGACAAACCTTTGGGTCCAAACCACTCATGTTCACCGTGTTGGTCACCGTCATCAGCGCTTCGGGCCAATTTGTTTTAACCGCCTACTTCGCGCCCTATTTCAAATTTGCACTCAACCCCAGCCCCACCGAGCTGAGCTTGTTATTTGGTTGGTTTGGCGCCTGTGGGCTGTTGGGCAATGTGCTGGTGTCCAAGCAAATCGACCGCATTGGGGCCGCCAAAGCGGTCAATGTGTGTTTGTTGCTGATGTCGATCAGCCTCATGTTTTGGTCATTCGGCACCACTGTTTGGTTGGCCTTGCTGGTGCTCACCCCTTGGGGTTTGGGCATGTTTGCCACCAACTCGTCGCAACAAGCCAGGCTGATTCACATTGCACCGGCCTTGGCGTCTGGCTCAGCCGCGCTCAACACCTCGGCCATTTATTTGGGGCAAGCCATTGGCGCGGCAGGCGGCGGCTGGCTGATCGAGCACGACGGCATGATGCAGCTGCATTGGTTTGGCGGCGTGGGCGTGTTGCTCGCTTTGCTGATGAGCTTGCTGGCCGCAAGAGCCACGCGCCGCGCCGCAAAGAAACTTACTTCGCCTTGAGCTTCGCGTAGTGCGCGGCCATTTCTTCTGAATTCACTTTGCGATCGGCATTGACTTTTTGCACCGAGGCACGCTCGGCCATTTGTTTGCCGTACTCCTTGACCGGCAAACCTGCCAGCAAATCTTCACCCAGCACCTGCCTGCTGGCCAAAGCCGCCAATGGCAAATGCACAATGGCCGCGCAATCGGCCAAGGTGAAAGTGTTGCCCGCCACATAGGGTGAAAACTTCGCCAGTTTGGCAAAGCCCTGCACGCCTTTGGTCAGTTGCTTGCGCACTTTGTCTTTGGTGGCGTCATCCACTTGACCCCCAAAAAACGCTTGTGGATACAACTGACGCGCCACCAACTCTATGTGCAGATCAAGGTATTGGATGATTTCGCGCACCTTAGAAGCCTCAAACGGGTCGCTGGGCATCAAGGGGTTTTGTGGATAAGCCTGCTCAATGTATTCGGCACACACGGCTGATTCGGTGATGCAGCCCTGTGGTGTTTGCAAAAACGGCACTTTGCCCATGGGCGAGCGCTCCATAAAATGTGGGTCGCTGGGATTGACCCATACCAATTCCTCTTCGAAGGCCACGCCTTTTTCGAGCATTTGAATTTTCAGTTTGTTGTAGTAGTTGCTGACTGCAAATCCGCAAAGCTTCAAGGTCATGGGGGTCTCCGTGTTGTGAGGGTCGGTGCGCCGAGGCAAAAAAGCATTCTGGCACAGCTAAGCCATAATCTTTCCCCATGAAACCGACATACACAACCGTAGGCGTGGTGGGCGCTGGGGCCATGGGCCGTGGCATCGCACAAATTGCTGCTCAAGCCGGCAGCACCGTGAAACTGTTTGACACCCAAGCCGCAGCTGTTACCCAAGCCCTGCAAGCCGTGGGCACGCAGTGGGACAAACTGGCCGAGAAAAACCGCATCATGCCTGAACAAGTGGCGCAATACAAAGCGCATTTGCAAGGTGCCAGCAGCCTGCAAGATTTGGCCGACTGCGACTTGGTGGTCGAAGCCATTGTTGAGCGCTTGGACATCAAAAAATCGCTGTTTGCCGAACTCGAGGGTTTGGTCAAACCCCAAGCAGTGTTGGTTACCAACACCTCTTCGTTGTCAGTCACTGCCATTGCCGCGGCCTTGAAGCGCCCAGAGCAGTTTGCCGGCTACCACTTCTTCAACCCCGTGCCACTCATGAAGGTGGTCGAGGTCATTGCTGGCTTGAAAACCAACCCCACGGTTTGCCAAGATTTGGCCGCCTACGCCACGGAAATGGGCCACAAGCCAGTGCAAGCGCAAGACACGCCGGGTTTCATCGTCAACCACGCGGGGCGCGGTTATGGCACCGAGGCTTTGCGCATCGTGTCTGAAGGCATTGCCGATTTCGCCACCATCGACCGCATCTTGCGCGACCAAGTGGGCTTCAAACTCGGCCCCTTCGAGTTGATGGACCTCACCGCGCTCGATGTGTCGCACCCTGTGATGGAGTCGATCTATCAACAGTATTACGACGAGCCGCGTTATCGCCCGAGCGTCATCACCGCACAGCGTTTGGCGGGCGGTGTGGTGGGCAAAAAAGTGGGCGAAGGTTTTTACAAATATGTGGACGGCAAAGCCCAAGTGCCCGACGAGCCTGTTGTACCAAATGTGAACGACATGCCACCGGTGTGGGTGTCTTCGCGTGCGGTGCGCCGTGCCGAGTTGTTGCAGTTGCTGAAAAACTTGGGCGCCAAAATTGAAACCGGTGCCTCGCCATCAGCGCAAGCCTTGAGCATCGTGGCGCCTTTGGGGTTTGATGTCACCACCGTCGCCATTGTGGAGCGCCTCGACCCCGCACGCACTGTTGGCATTGACATGCTGATCGACGATCAACTCACCAAACGCCGTGTGTTGGCCACTAACCCTGCCACGCGACCCGACATGCGCGATGCGGCGCATGCATTGTTTGCACGCGATGGCAAAGCCGTCAGCGTGATTCGCGACAGCGGTGGTTTTGTGTCGCAACGGGTGGTGGCCACCATCGTCAACATCGCATGTGACATTTGCCAACAAGGCATTTGCAGTCCGCAAGATTTAGAAACTGCTGTCACCTTAGGCTTGGGTTATCCCATGGGCCCTCTGACGATGGGTGACAAGTTTGGTCCCACCGAAATTTTGGAAGTGCTCTTCAATGTGCAAACCGTTTACGGTGACCCACGTTATCGCCCCAGCCCTTGGTTGCGCCGACGCGGTGCCATTGGTTTGAGCTTGAGTCACGTCGAAAGCTGATCACACACATGACGGCACAACTCAAAAGCACGAGCCAAGGTCAAACCCTCATCTTGACCCTCTCCGACCCCGCCATGCGCAATGCCTTGGGGCCAGAGATGTATTCCGCTGGCATTGAAGCGCTCAATGTGGCTGAAAGCAGCCACGACATCCGCAGCGTGGTCATCACCGGCGAAGGTGCCAACTTTTGTGCCGGTGGCAACTTGCAACGCTTGCTTGGCAATCGCGAAAAGCCGCGTGAGGTGCAAGCGCAAAGCATCGAAGGTTTGCACAACTGGATCGAAGCCATTCGCACATTTCCAAAGCCCATCATCGCAGCGGTCGAAGGTGCGGCAGCCGGTGCCGGTTTTTCATTGGTGTTGAGTTGTGACATGGTGGTGGCAGCACGCGACAGCATTTTTGTCATGGCCTACAGCAGCATTGCGTTGTCACCCGATGGGGGTGGCAGTTGGGGCTTGAGCCGCGCTGTGCCGCGTCAACTCGCCGCTGAGTTGATGTTGTTGGGTGAACGCATTGGCGCAGAGCGTTTGCACGCTTTGGGCGTGGTCAACCAAGTGGTAGAACAAGGCGAAGCACTCAAACAAGCATTGGCTTTGGCCGAGCGCATCAATGCGCGCGCACCCAATGCGATGGCCAGCATCAAAGAACTCATCAACGATGCCAGTGGCAACAGCATCACCCAACATTTGGCGCAAGAACGCGATCACTTTGTCAATAACTTACACCACGCTAACGCCGGTGTGGGCATTGCTGCGTTTTTGAACAAAGAAAAACCTGCTTACAAATAACTTTCGTGTTGCTAGGGTCTCCCGCGCGACAAACTTTTCAATTTTGGTCACACACAAGACAGACGATGGACGATCCAATTCTTAATATCGAAGAACGCGAGGCCATCAACGCAGGGCGTTGGTTCTCTTCTCTTTCACCTTCACTTCGACACGACATACTTCGATGCGCTTACGTCAAACGATGCAAAGACGGCGACTTGATCGCGGCGCGTGGCGACGCGCCCGAAGAGTGGATGGCGTGTGCCAAAGGCGCGGTGCGGGTGAGCTCGACCTCGCTGTCGGGCAAACAAATCACCTTCACCTATGTGGAGCCCGGCATTTGGTTTGGCGATGTGGCCATTCTGGATGGCGACAGACGCACCCACGATGTTTACGCCCATGGCGAGACCACCATCTTGTGCGTGGCCAAAGCCGACTTTCAAAAAATTCTGAGCCAACATGTGGAGTTTTACGAAGCGATGTTGCGCTTGCAAGCACGTCGCATTCGACAACTGTTTGGTTTGGTGGAAGACCTCAACACCCTGCCCTTGCGTTCACGCTTGGCCAAACAACTGTTGCACTTGGCACGCAGCTACGGTGTGCCCTGTCTCACCAACGGTCAAGAAATTCGCATTGGTTTGCATTTGGCGCAAGAAGAATTGGCGCAACTCTTGGGGGCTTCGCGTCAGCGCGTGAACCAAGAATTGAAAGCCATGGAACGCGAAGAAGCCATTCGCATCGAGCCCGGTGGCTTGGTGATTCGCAACCGGCAAGCTTTGATGGACATCAGCGAAGCCGATCACTGACAGGAGTTCTCGCATGAGCCGGGACGACAATTTTGTAGGTACCCGGCCTGTGAGCGAAGCGCACAGCTTCGACATCGCCACCCTAGAAGCTTGGCTCACACAGCATCTGGCTGGGTTCAAAGGGCCGCTCACGGT
>JBEGOM010000076.1:0-6830 GCA_041181985.1 Pseudomonadota bacterium
CCAGAAAATAACGTTCGAAGATTGAGCGCTTGGCTTGGTCGGTTCTTAAGGCCTCAAAAGCAGGCCAAAAAAAACCGAGCGCAAGAATCTTGGGCCCGGTGGCTGATTCTAACAGCGCTTGCCAACATAACCTTTGGCGCGGCGTATTTCTGTGCATCAGGCATGCTTTGTGAAGCGGGTAAGCCACCTAAAATCAACCTTATGCATTCATCTTCTGGTTTTGACGACCACTCAACCGCCGCACCGCAGTCGCAGTCTCCCTTTTTGAGCAACGCATCGCCGCTGTTGCAGGGTCTCAACGACGAGCAGTCTGCGGCAGTCACCTTGCCGGCCGAACACGGCTTGATTTTGGCTGGCGCTGGTTCTGGCAAAACCCGCGTGCTGACGACCCGCATTGCGTGGCTGATGCAGTCGGGTCAGGTGTCGCCTGGCGGTGTGTTGGCTGTGACATTTACCAATAAAGCAGCCAAAGAAATGCTGACCCGTTTGTCGGGCATGTTACCGGTGAATGTGCGCGGCATGTGGGTGGGTACCTTCCATGGTTTGTGCAACCGTTTTTTACGCGCGCACTGGAAGTTGGCCAACTTGCCGCAGACCTTTCAAATTTTGGACACCCAAGATCAGTTGAGTGCCATCAAACGTTTGAGCAAACAGTTTCAAGTCGATGAAGAGCGTTTTCCACCGAAGCAAACCATGTGGTTCATTGCTGGTTGCAAAGAAGACGGTTTGCGCCCTGCTGATGTGGTGGTCCGCGACCCCGAGACGCGCAAAAAAGTAGAGCTGTATGAGTTGTACGAAGCCCAATGCCAACGCGAAGGCGTGGTGGACTTTGGTGAACTCATGTTGCGCTCGTACGAATTGCTTCGCGATAACGACCCGGTGCGTGAACATTACCGCCGTCGCTTCAAACACATTTTGATTGACGAGTTTCAAGACACCAACAAACTGCAATACGCTTGGATCAAGCAATTGGCCGGGCCTTTGCATGAGGGCGGTGGCGCTATTTTTGCGGTGGGCGATGACGACCAAAGCATTTACGCTTTTCGGGGCGCGCGAGTGGGCAACATGGCTGACTTTGTGCGCGAGTATGCGGTGCAGCACCAAATCAAGCTCGAGCAAAACTACCGTAGCTTCAGCAATATTTTGGACAGCGCCAACCATTTGATTGGCCACAACAAAAACCGCTTAGGTAAAAACTTGCACACCACCCAAGGCGAGGGCGAACCGGTGCGGGTGTATGAATCGCCCACCGACTTTGCCGAGGCGCAATGGATGGTCGAAGAAATGAAGCACCTGCTGCGCGAGGGTCAAAACGGTGATGGCAGCCAAGGTGTGCCGCATCGCCATGAAATCGCGGTGCTGTATCGCAGCAACGCACAAAGCCGTGTGATTGAAACCGCGTTGTTCAACGCCGGCATGCCGTATCGCGTGTATGGTGGCTTACGCTTTTTTGAACGCGCAGAAATCAAACATGCGTTGGCGTATTTGCGCTTGCTAGAAAACCCACGCGATGACACGAGTTTCATGCGGGTGGTGAATTTCCCGCCGCGTGGCATTGGTGCGCGCAGTCTGGAGCAATTGCAAGACGCCGCTCGTTCCATCGGTTGCGCTTTGCACGACGCGGTGAGTGCGGTGCCCGGCAAAGCAGGTGCCAACTTGGGCGCGTTTGTGGCCAAGATCGATGTCATGCGTGAGCAAACACAAGGGCTGACCCTGCGTGAAATCATTGAGCTGCTCTTGGACCACACCGGTTTGATCGAACACTACCTAGCTGAGCGAGAAGGTGCAGACCGCATTGAAAACTTGCAAGAACTGGTGAATGCTGCGGAGAGTTTTGTCATGCAAGAAGGCTTTGGCCGTGACGCTGTCGCCGCTGAAAAGCCCACCGAGGCGATGGTCAATGCCGACACGGGTGAGACCATGTCACCTTTGGCAGCTTTTTTGACGCACGCAGCTTTGGAGTCGGGCGACAACCAAGCGCAAGCAGGCCAAGACGCGATTCAGTTGATGACGGTGCATGCCTCTAAGGGCTTGGAGTTTGACTGCGTGTTCATCACCGGCATTGAGGAAGGTTTGTTTCCGCACGAAAACTCGATGAGCGATTACGAGGGTTTGGAGGAAGAGCGGCGTTTGATGTATGTGGCGATCACACGCGCGCGTCGGCGTTTGTACCTGAGCCATTCACAAACGCGCATGTTGCATGGGCAAACGCGTTACAACATCAAGAGCCGTTTCTTTGACGAGTTGCCTGAGCACACCTTGAAGTGGCTCACACCCGCACGCTCAGCCTTTGCCGATGCACAGCCTTCGCGTCAACAAGCATGGCAGGGCGATGCTTGGCAAAATAAAACTTGGAGCGCACCTGAGGCCCCTGTGGCTCGCAAAGAAGTGGCCAGCAGTGGCCCCAACGCATGGGTGCGCAGCGGGGTGCAAGTGTTTCACACCAAGTTTGGTGAAGGCACAGTGGTGAGCTTGGAGGGTGTGGGCGATGACGCACGAGCGCAAGTGAATTTCCCGCGCCACGGCACCAAGTGGTTGGCGCTGAGTGTGGCCAAGCTCACGCAGGTTTGAGCTCGTAGGCAGCTGAGCCAACATCGCGTTGCCTCAGCGCTTGATGAAGCTCAGGCGTAATGCGTTTCCGAAGTGAAACAGTCGCGAAAGCTGTAATAAGTGGACGCAAAAAACATCGCGGCCAACATCAGCATGGCGGGCAACAAGGCGGCCCCTGCGAAATCACCATCGCCCATCAGCCCTGACACGAGCATGATGACCAAGGTGGTGCCCAAGAAAATAAAGGCCCACAACACGCCGAACAGCAAAAACGCGCGCCAGTTTTGCAAGCAAGCCACCGCGCTGAAGAACAAACTTTTGACCGCAGGCACGCCATGCCAATACACCAGCGCAGGGGCGTGCCAAAAAATCAATGACAGCGGCGTGTACAGCAACAGCGACAACCACATGGCGTTTTGAAATTCTGGCTTCATGATGGTTTCTGCATCGAGCGTGCCGCCAATCAAATACATCTTGGCAAACGCACCCCCATCGACCAAAGCCGACAAACCCATCACACCGATGAAACCGCAGGCATACAACACGCCCAAGATGGCCATGTCACGCTTGACAGGTTTTCCTGCACGCAAGGCCACGATGAGGGTGGAGGGCATGGGGAATTTGCCAACATCAACTTCGCGCGCCGCAGCCATCAAGCCCAAGGTAGCGGCGGGCAGCAAAGCCAAAGCCAAGAAACTGCCCAGCACGGGTATCAATGAACTGATGGACAGCACGGCCATGAACATGAAAAACAAACCGCTCAATGCGAGGGGTTGCTTCCAAAAAGCGCGAATGCCTTGGCGCACCCACACGGTGCCGGTTTTGGCGTCGACGAGGTTGAGTTTCATGCCAAATGCATCGGGTGATGAACGCGTTGTTGCAACACGCGTTCGAAGTGGGTGGGATCGTGGGCTTGCAACATGCTGGCTTCTCGCGGCAGGTGAAAGTCCCACAAGCGCGAGGTCCAAAAACGCAACGCGCCAGCACGCAACATCGGGTTGAGCAATTGGCGTTCAGCTGCATTGAAGGGGCGCACCGCTTGGTAAGCGTCTAAAAACGCTGTGGCTTTGGCTGCATCGTGCGCGCCTGTCTCGAGCGTGATGCACCAGTCGTTCAAACAAACTGCGACATCAAACAACCAAGTGTCAACGCCAGCGAAATAAAAATCAAAAAAACCGGTGAGCTCGAGTGCATCACCCGTGCCATCAAACATCACGTTGTCGCGAAACAAGTCGGCATGCACAGGGCCGCGGGGCAGGGCAGCATACGCACCTGATGTGCTGATGTGGTTTTGATAGGCCAATTCGGTTTGAATCAACGCGGTTTGTGCGTCGTTCAAAAAGGGCAACACCACAGGCACGGTATCGTTCCACCAGGGCAGGCCGCGCAAATTGGGTTGTTGGCGCGCGAAGTCGCTTCCTGCCAAATGCATGCGGGCCAACATGGTGCCCACAGCGGCGCAGTGCACTTCGGTGGGGGCGAGTTCGCTTTTCCCACGCAAGCGGTTGACCACCGCAGCCGGTTTGCCTTCGACGGCCAACAAAATGTCGCCGTTCACATCAGACACGGGGTCAGGCACGGGTATACCGCCGCTGGCCAAGTGTTTCATCAGGTACAAATAAAAAGGCAGTTGTTCGTGCGTCAAGCGCTCAAACAGCGTCAGGACATATTCGCCTTCGCTGCAGGTCAGAAAATAGTTGGTGTTTTCAATGCCACCTTGAATGCCTTTGAGCTCGACCAATTCGCCCAATTTGAGTTGCGCGAGCAACTCAGCAGCGGTGGACTCAGAAACTTCGGTGAAAACAGCCATGACAACCAAGGAATTAAAACTTGCCCCATTGTAGTTGGGCACAATCGTGGCATGAGTGAAACCAAAACCTTGCTGCTGGTCGACGGCTCCAGCTACCTGTACCGCGCTTTCCACGCCATGCCCGACTTGCGTGCCGTGCCGGGCGACCCCGCCAGTGCCGCCACTGGCGCCATTCGCGGCATGATCAACATGATGCAGAGCCTGCGCAAAGAAGTGCCCACCGATTACGCGGTGTGCGTGTTTGATGCCAAAGGCCCGACATTTCGTGATGCCATTTACCCCGAATACAAAGCCAACCGTTCGCCCATGCCGGACGATTTGCGCAGCCAAATTGAGCCGATTCACCAAGTGGTTCGCTTGATGGGTTGGTCGGTGCTCGATGTGCCAGGCGTTGAGGCCGACGATGTGATTGGCACCTTGGCGCATACAGCTGCGCAACAAGGTGTGAATGTGGTGGTCTCGAGTGGCGACAAAGATTTGAGCCAACTGGTGAACCAACACATCACCATCATCGACACCATGAATGGCAAAAAACGCGATGTGGCCGGTGTAACCGCAGAGTTTGGTGTGCCACCGCATTTGATGATCGATTTTCAAACCCTGGTGGGTGACACCGTGGACAACGTGCCCGGCGTGCAAAAGGTGGGCCCCAAAACAGCGGCCAAGTGGCTGATGGAATATGGCTCGCTCGATGCGCTGCTGCAAAACGCCGCCGCCATCAAAGGTGTGGCGGGTGAAAACTTGCGTCAAGCGGTGGATTGGTTGCCCACCGGCCGACAGTTGGTGACCATCAAAACCGATTGCGATTTGTCGGCGTATGTGCCTTCGTTGCCCGCTCTTGATGTCTTGCATTTGGCAGAGCCTGACACGGCCGCATTGAAAGCGTTTTATGAAACCTACGGTTTTAAGGGTTTGGCCAGAGCCATCGCCGATGGGCAGGGCAGTGGTGGTGCCAAAAAGTTTGAACCCAATCTGGCCTTGTTTGACGAACCAGAACCAGTGGTTTCAACTGTCTCCGAAAAAAAATACGACTGTGTTTTGACTTGGGAACAGTTTGATGCGTGGTTCAACAAACTGCAAAGCGCAGCCTTGGTGGCGTTTGACACCGAGACCACCTCGGTGGACGCCATGCGTGCAGAGTTGGTGGGCTTGAGTTTTTCGGTGCAAACGGGCGAGGCTTGCTACATACCGCTGGCGCACAGCTACGGCGATGCGCCCACACAATTGCCTTTGCAAGAGGTGTTGGCCAAGCTCAAACCTTGGTTTGAAAACCCCCAGCATTTGAAGCTGGGGCAACACATCAAATACGACCGCCATGTGATGGCCAATTACGATGTGCATGTGCAAGGCTACGCACACGACACCCTATTGCAAAGCTATGTGTTGGAAGTACACAAACCCCACGGGCTCGAGAGTTTGGCGCAACGCCATGTGGGGCGTAAAGGTTTGAGTTACGAAGACTTGTGTGGCAAAGGTGCGCACCAAATACCGTTTTCACAAGTGGATGTGGCGCGTGCTACCGAGTATTCGTGTGAAGACTCTGACATGACCTTGGATGTGCACCAAGTGTTGTGGCCCCGTTTGCAAGCAGATGACAAACTGCGTTTTATTTACGAGCTGGAAATGGCCAGCAGCGAAGCCTTGTATCGCATTGAGCGCAATGGCGTGTTGATCGATGCCCCCACTTTGGCCTCGCAAAGCCATGCCTTGGGCCAACGCATTTTGGAATTGGAAAACGACGCTTACGCCATTGCGGGGCAGCCTTTCAACTTGGCATCACCCAAACAACTCGGTGAAATATTTTTTGACAAACTGGGTTTGCCCGTCATCAAAAAAACTGCCACGGGTGCGCGTAGCACCGACGAAGAGGTGCTCGAGAAATTGGCCGAAGACTACCCCTTGCCCGCCAAAATTTTGG
The DNA here is from genome assembly GCA_041181985.1 of Pseudomonadota bacterium. Classification (GTDB taxonomy): domain Bacteria; phylum Pseudomonadota; class Gammaproteobacteria; order Burkholderiales; family Burkholderiaceae_C; genus Limnohabitans. The sequence goes on from JBEGOM010000076.1 coordinate 6,279, forward strand.
AACATCGCTCTTTGAGCAAACTCAAAGGCACCTATACCGACAAGCTGGCGCAAATGGCGCACTCACGCACTGGCCGCGTGCACACCCACTATGCGCAAGCGGTGGCGGTCACGGGACGTTTGTCAAGCAACGACCCCAATTTACAAAACATCCCCATTCGCACTGCAGAAGGTCGCAAAGTGCGCGAAGCCTTTGTGGCGCCTGCAGGTTGTGTGATTGCCAGTGCTGACTACAGCCAAATCGAGCTGCGCATCATGGCGCACATCAGCGGTGACGACGCCTTGGTCAAAGCTTTTCACGACGGGCTTGATGTGCACCGTGCCACAGCAGCTGAAGTGTTTGGTGTGAGCGTTGACCAAGTGAGCAACGAACAGCGTCGCTATGCCAAGGTGATCAACTTCGGTTTGATTTACGGCATGAGCGCCTTTGGTTTGGCCAAAGCTTTGGGCATCGACAACACCGCTGCCAAAAACTACATCACCCGTTACTTCGAACGCTTTGCCGGTGTGAAGCGCTACATGGACGACACGCGCGAACAAGCCAAAGCGCAGG
>JBEGOM010000077.1:0-6682 GCA_041181985.1 Pseudomonadota bacterium
ACGCCTTCGAGGCGGTCCTCTAACTCGTCGCCTGCACGTTGCAAGGCGTTCATGGTTTCTGCATCGGGTTGCCAATATTGACGACGCGATGCCTCTAACAAACGGCCAGCCACCTTGGCTGAGGCCGTCGGATTCAGTTGCGCCAAGCGTTCGCGCATTTCGGGATCTAAGATGAAGGTTTGCGCCAACTGCTGATACACCCAAGGCTGCACTTGGCCGGTGGTGGCTGACCAACCCATCGTGTTGGTGAGGTGCGCTTCAATTTGACGCACGCCTTCGTAACCGTGTTGCAACATGCTTTCATGCCACTTGGGGTTGAGCATGCGGGTGCGTGTTTCAAGCGCGACTTGTTCGGTCAAACTGCGCACCACACCATCGCCCTGCGTTTGGTCCACCACATACACAGGTGGTGCGCTCGCGGCATTGCCATCGCGTTGGTGTTTGGCTTGCAACACTGCGCGGCTGATACCACCCAGTGTGTCAAAGTAAGTGTCAATGCTGGTCACGCCCAACTCAACCGAATCGACGTTTTGATAGGTCAGCGCCACATTGGCCAACACGTTTTGCAACAAATTGTTGTTGCGCATCGGTTGACCACTGCGACCATAGACAAACCCTTTGCGCGTGGTGAAGGCATTGCCCAACTCGTCTTCGTTGTCCCAACAACTTGCATCGACCAAATGGTTCACATTGGCACCGTAGGCACCTTCGGCATTGCCAAACACGCGCATCGACGCTGCTTCCATGTCGCCACCAAACTCGGCCAAATAGGCGAGGGCATGTTTGCGTACAAAGTTGCTCTCTTCGGGTTCGTTTGCACTGGCCGCTAAAAACGCTGCTTCCGCCAGCAACTTGATTTGCATAGGCAACAAGTCGCGGAAAATACCTGACAGTGTGATCACCACATCAATGCGTGGACGACCCAATGTGGCCAGCGGTATCAAGCTGGCGCCCGCCAATCGACCATAGCTGTCAAACCTGGGCAAAGCGCCCATCAAAGCCAACGCTTGTGCAAGTGGGCCGCCTTCGGTTTTGAGGTTGTCGGTGCCCCACAACACCATCGCCACGCTCTCGGGCAAACCTTGTCCATCCGCTGCATAGCGGGCCAACAATTTGTCGGTTTGACGCTGTGCATCTTGCACCGCAAAGGTGCTGGGCAAACGGAAGGGGTCTAAGCCGTGCAAATTGCGTCCGGTGGGCAACACCTCAGGGTTGCGCAACAAATCGCCACCGGGGGCAGGGCTGATGTAGCGACCATCGAGTGCGCGCAGCAAACCTGTCAACTCATGGTCAACACACAACAAGGCATTGGTTTTCACCAACTGACACAATGAGCGCCATTCGGTGTCGTTCAAATGTTTGGCTTGTGCTTGCAAGTCTGATTCAGAGGCGCCGTCTAACAATTGCTCTAACAGCTCAGGCGCATCGATGTTCATGGCCGTGGCCATGGCTTGCAAGGTGGACAAACGTTGCGCGCGATCGGGCAAGCGACCCACCACATGCAAGCCTTCTGGAATGAGTGTGTACTCCAACGTCAACAATTGCGCTTGCAAGGCATCAATCCATGGCAGGTGGGTGGATGACTCTGCATTGCTGTGTGGTTCAGCCAAAGCTTGCATGCTTTCAGGCAATGCCAATTCTTTTTCAGGCACCGTCAAATCCAACGCGCAAGCCTGTGTGTAAATCAACTCAGCCAACGCAGGGCGCTCTTGCGTATCTGTTGGTTCCAGCGTGCGCCAACGCTCCAACGATTGCTTCAACTCCAGCAACTCTTTGTACAAACCCGCATGTGTCAATGTGGGGGTGAGGTAACTCACCAAAGTGGCCACTGCACGGCGTTTGGCCAACGCACCTTCTGATGGGTTGTTCGAGGCATACAAATACACATTGGGCAAATGGCTCATCAAACGCTCGGGCCAGCAATTGCCTGACAAGCCAGTTTGCTTGCCCGGCATGAATTCGAGCGCACCATGGGTACCAAAGTGCAGCACAGCATCGGCTTTGAATTCTTCGCGCACATAGCGGTAGAAAGCACTGAACGCATGCGTGGGTGCAAAGCCTTTTTCAAACAACAAACGCATCGGGTCACCTTCGTAACCAAAGCCAGGTTGCAAGGCAATCAACACATCGCCCATTTGCTGACCCAACACCATCACGCCTTGGCCATTGGCCAAATGCTTGCCCGGTGCAGGGCCCCATTGCGCTTCGATCTCATTGAGCCAAGGCTCTTCGCGCACATGTTGGTCGGTGGGAATGATGTGGTGCACATTCGCTTGTGCACCATACTGTTTGGCGTTGCCGTGCAACAAACTGTTGCGCAGTGCATCCACGCTCTCAGGCAAGGTCACGTTGTAGCCTTGCTGTGCCAGTGCATGCAAAGTGTTGTAGAGCGATTCAAACACCGACAAAAAGGCAGCCGTGCCCACACTGCCTGCATTGGGTGGGAAGTTGAACAACACAATCGCCAATTTGCGTTGTGCGCGGGGTGTGTTACGCAGCGATACCAACTTGGACACACGTGCAGCCAGCATCTCGGTGCGCTCACTGCAGGTGAACATGTCTTGTTCTTTTTGGCTGTGCGGAAAAATGCAACGCTTCTGACAGCCATGGCATTGCTCACCCGCTTGACCGGGGCGGCCGCCATACACCATCGGCAAGGTGGCGCCGTCGAGTTCGGGAATGGCCACCATCATGGTGCTCTCCACCGGTAACAAACCGCGCTCAGAGGCACCCCATTGATCGATCGATTGAAACTCCACAGGGTGCGCGGCCACATAAGGCACATCCAAACTTTGCAACACCGCTTGCGCCGCTTTCGAGTCGTTGTAAGCAGGGCCACCCACCAGTGAAAAACCGGTCAACGACACCAAGGCTTCAATGCGTGGTTGTCCGTTGTGCATGAAAAATTGGTCAATCGCAGCGCGTGCATCTAAACCGCTGGCATAGGCTGGAATCACGCGCAAACCACGCGCTTCCAACGCATGAATGACCGCGTCGTAATGCGCGGTGTTGCCTGCCAACAAGTACGAACGCAACAACAACAAACCCACCGCCGGTTGATCGCCTTTGCCCTGTTGGGGCAAAGCTTGCAAATTGCTGGACAACCGCGATGTCATACGCGATGTCATGCGTGGGTGATACACACCCACCTCGGGGTATTCCTCGGGCTCTTGCGGCTCAAAATGTTGACCCAACGCGGCGCGTTCACCTTGCGCATAGCGCTTGACCAGCATTTGCACCATGTTGGCAATGTTGTGGTCTGAACCTGCCAGCCAATATTGCATTACCAAGAAGAAAATGCGCACATCTTGCGCTGAACCAGGAATGAAGCGCAACAGTTTGGGCAAGCGGCGCAACATCGCCATTTGCTTGGCGCCTGCGCTGCTGCTCTTTTCGTTTTGCTCGGCGCTGGGTTTGGCAGAAGGGCGCAGTTTTTTCAGCAAGCCAATCAAACCACCGGCTTGTTTGCTCGCATCGTATTTGCCCATGCGGGTGAGTTGCATCACTTGCGGTGCAGACATGATGCACACCATCGCGTCACACGCCAAGCGACGCGCTTGCAAGGCGTCGATCACTGGCAAAAAGTGATCTTCCATGAACAACATGGTCACGATTACCAGGTCGGCTGTGCCAATGTCGTCGATGCAACTTTGCAGCGCTTGCGTGTTGTCACGCCAATTGGCTGCCGCATGGGTTTTGAAATTCAAAGAGGGTGCTTGTGCCTTGAGCTGATCAGCCACACGCCCAGCCGTGCTCGACAGATGGTTGTCCATAGTCAGCAAGACCACAGACATGTGTCTGTAAGAGCTGTTTTTCTTAGCGGCTGAAGTGGGCTTTGGCATCGTAAAGCGTCTCCACCGTGATGGTTGATAGCCCCTGCTCAAGCGCAAACTTTTCTGTGTTGCGCCGTGCTTTGCCTCTGACAAAGAAGGGAATCTTGCCCAGTTCTTTTTCAGCGTCCATGCTCCACATCGAGCCGTTGGCGGCTACGCTTACATTGGCTACATGGTTTGTAACTGCGGCAGTCGTGGCAGTTGCTGAAGGTGTTGAGATGTTTGTTGTTGTAGGTGTTTCGATGCGTGTGGCTTGCAACAGTGAATCCGCCGCCTTGTCGTGCACCGAAGCGTTCTGTGTACGCACCGCGCCCAAGTGCGAAGGCGCTGCTTGGTCGTTGAACTCAAAATCTTCACGGAACATGCCCAGCAAATGTTCTTCCAGGCCCATCATCAAAGGATGCACCCACGTGTCAAACAACACATTGGCACCTTCAAAGCCCATTTGCGGCGCATAGCGCGCTGGGAAGTCTTGCACATGCACAGGCGATGAAATGACCGCACAAGGCACGCCATGGCGCTTGGCAATGTGACGCTCCATTTGCGTGCCCAAAATCAACTCGGGGTGCAAGGCTTCAATTTGCGCTTCCACGGCCAAGTAGTCATCGGTGATCAAGGCTTCAACGCCATAGTTTTTCGCGGCCTCGCGCACTTCGCGAGCAAACTCTCGGCTGTAAGTGCCCATGCCCACCACTTCAAAACCCATCTCTTGGCTGGCGTAGCGTGCAGCAGCGACCACATGGGTGGCATCGCCAAACACATACACACGCTTGCCGGTGAGGTAAGTGGAGTCCACCGAGCGCGCATACCAAATCGATTGGTTGCGTTGCTCGATGTGCGCGGGCACGTCTATCTTGCCCAAGGTTGCCACTTCGCGTATGAATTCGCGTGTGGCCCCTACGCCAATGGGAATGGTTTTGGTGAACGGTTGATCGAATGTGCGCTCTAACCACAGCGCCGTGGTGTTGGCAATTTCTGGGTAAAGCACCACATTGAAATCAGCGTCAGGCAAACGCTGCAACTCAGCCACGGTGGCATTCAAAGGCGCCACCACCGACACCTCAATACCCAACGCTTGCAACAAGCCGCTGATCTCTTTCACATCGTCACGGTGGCGAAAGCCCAATGCGGTGGGCCCCAAAATATTGCAACATGGACGCGCATGTTCACCAGGCGTTGCATTGTTGTGGCCATCACTCTTTTTGGCCACCCGTCGCACCAGTTGATAAAGTGTTTCTGCTGCGCCCCAGTTTTCTTTGCGTTGGTAGGCAGGCAACTCCAGCGGCACCACGGGAATATCCAAAGCCAAAGCTTGTGCCAAGCCACCGGGGTCATCTTGAATCAATTCGGCGGTGCACGAAGCGCCCACCAACATCGCATTGGGTGCAAAACGCGCGTTGGCTTGTGCCACCGCATCTTTGAACAACTGCGCTGTGTCACCGCCCAAGTCGCGTGCCTGAAACGTGGTGTAAGTCACAGGTGGGCGACGTGGCAAACGCTCAATCATGGTGAACAACAAATCGGCGTAGGTGTCGCCTTGCGGTGCATGCAACACGTAGTGCACATCTTGCAACGCAGTGGCGATGCGCATGGCACCAATGTGTGGTGGTCCTTCGTATGTCCAGAGCGTGAGTTGCATCGTGTGTGCTCCTAGGCCACCAGTTTCAATCGACGGGTGAGAGGGCGGCTGAACAGCCCAGCCAAATCACCAGCTTGGTCATAGCCTTGAATGGGGGTGAACACCAATTCAATGGCCCACTTGGTGGTGAAGCCTTCGGCCTCGAGTGGGTTGGCCAAACCCAAACCACACACCACCAAATCGGGTGCATCGGCACGGCAGCGGTCTAGTTGTTTTTCAACATCTTGGCCTTCTGCCAATCGTGTGCCTGCAGGCAGTTGTGCCAGTTCACTCGCCATGTGTTGACGGTGCAAATACGGTGTGCCCACTTCGCACAATTGCATGCCCATTTCATGGTGAAGAAAGCGCGCCAATGGAATTTCCAACTGCGAATCAGGAAAGAAAAACACTTTTTTGTCTTGCAATCTGGCGCGGTGTGATGCCATCGCCGTCAATGCGCGTTGGCGAGGGGCACGCACCACATTTTCAAAATGTTCGTCGGTCACACCAAAGGCTTTGGCAGCAGCGTGTAACCATTGCGTGGTGCCACGTTCACCCAAGGGGAAGGGCGCATCGATGCGCTGTGCACCGCGTGACTCCAGTTGCTTGGCGGTGTCCGCCAAAAACGGTTGTGCCAACAAGTAGCGTGTGTTGGGACCCACCGCAGGCATGCCACGGCTGTTGCGAGGGGGGAAAAACTGCACATCGTCAATGCCCATTTGCAGCAGCATTTTTTTGAATTGGTCTTCCACCACATCGGCCAATGTGCCCACCACCAACAAGCTGTTGGCTTGTGATGCACTTTGCGAAGGCAAGGTCGGGACCAATGAGGCCAAGCAAGCGTCTTCGCCTTGTGTGAAGGTGGTTTCAATGCCACTGCCTGAATAGTTGAGCACCCTCACCTTCGATGCATATTGGTGCGACAAACGCTCCGCAGCGCGCGACAAATCAAGTTTGATCACCTCAGAAGGGCAGGAGCCCACCAAGAACAACAGCTTGATGTCGGGGCGTCTTGCCAGCAGAGTGTCCACCACGCGATCGAGCTCTTCATTGGCATCGGCCAAACCGGCCAAGTCGCGTTCATCGATGATGGCTGTGCCAAAGCGAGGCTCGGCAAAAATCATCACACCGGCGGCTGATTGAATCAAGTGCGCGCAGGTGCGTGAGCCCACCACCAAGAAAAACGCATCTTGTATTTTTCGGTGCAACCAAATGATGCCTGTCAGCCCAC
>JBEGOM010000078.1:0-6409 GCA_041181985.1 Pseudomonadota bacterium
AAAGAAATCTTGCAAGGCCAAAAGCTTGCCCGTTTCCTGCGCGGTCTCCTGAGAGGCAAACAGTGCCACCACACGCGAGCGCTGCCAACCTTCTTTAGGAGGCGGCATGCCGGGCTCACCAAACAAGGCTTGCTCGGCATCGGTTTGCGCATCGGCGTCTTCGACCGACACGCTCAACGCGTCTAAGGCATCGAGCGCTTCACACAGCGTTTCCACCCGAGCCTCGGGGCACATCAGACGCAGTTCAACCATCAGCGTTTGTGAGCGGCAAGCCACTCTTCTAAATAGTGAATGTTGGTGCCACCCGCCATGAACTTGGCGTCGACCATCAATTCGCGGTGCAGCGGAATGTTGGTGTTGATGCCTTCGACCAAGGTTTCATCCAAGGCGGTGCGCATGCGTGCCAACGCGATTTCACGGGTGTCACCATGCACAATGATTTTGCCAATCATCGAGTCGTAGTTGGGTGGCACAAAGTAGTTGGTGTACGCATGTGAATCGACCCGCACACCAGGACCACCGGGTGCGTGCCACATGGTGATGCGACCGGGGGATGGCAAAAACTTGAAGGGGTCTTCGGCGTTCACACGGCACTCAATGGCATGCCCACGCACTTCGATGTCGCGTTGTGTGAACGGCAACTTCATGCCCGCAGCCACCATGATTTGTGTTTTCACAATGTCCACGCCGGTGATGTATTCGGTCACGGGGTGTTCCACTTGCACGCGGGTGTTCATCTCAATGAAATAGAACTCGCCGTTTTCGTACAAGAACTCAAAGGTGCCCGCACCGCGGTAGCCAATTTTTTTGCACGCCGCTGCGCAACGCTCACCGATTTTTTCAATCAGCTTGCGTGGAATGCCAGGGGCCGGCGCTTCTTCGATCACTTTTTGGTGACGGCGTTGCATTGAGCAATCGCGTTCGCCCAAGTACACCGCGTTCTTGTGCTTGTCAGCCAAGATTTGAATTTCGATGTGACGCGGGTTTTGCAAAAACTTTTCCATGTACACCGCAGGGTTGCCAAATGCAGTGCCGGCCTCGGCCTTGGTCATTTGCACCGCATTGATCAACGCGGCTTCGGTGTGCACCACACGCATGCCGCGTCCACCACCACCGCCAGCGGCTTTGATGATGACGGGGTAACCCACGCTCTTGGCGATCCGGCGAATCTGCGCGGGGTCGTCGGGCAGCTCACCTTCAGAGCCGGGCACGCAAGGCACACCGGCTTTGATCATGGCTTGTTTGGCCGACACTTTGTCGCCCATGATGCGAATGGAATCAGCGGTGGGGCCAATGAATTGGAAGCCGCTTTTTTCGACGCGCTCGGCAAAGTCAGCGTTTTCGCTCAAGAAGCCGTAGCCGGGGTGAATGGCTTCGGCATCGGTCACTTCGGCAGCCGCAATGATGGCGGGCATGTTGAGGTAGCTTTGCGCTGACGGTGCGGGGCCAATGCAAACCGCTTCGTCAGCGAGCTTGATGTATTTGGCTTCGCGGTCGGCTTCGGAATACACCATCACCGCTTTGACGCCGAGTTCGCGACAGGCGCGCTGCACACGCAGGGCGATTTCGCCCCGGTTGGCAATCAGGATTTTTTTGAACATAAAAGAGCCTGCCTGTTATTCAATGATGAACAGGGGCGCGCCGTATTCCACCGCTTGACCGTTTTCAGCCAAGATCTGGGTGATGGTGCCTGACTTGTCGGCCTCGATTTCGTTCAAGATCTTCATCGCTTCAATGATGCAGATGGTGTCGCCTTCTTTGACTTGGCTGCCCACTTCCACGAACGACTTGGCGCCGGGGCTGGACGAGCGGTAGAAAGTGCCCACCATCGGCGACTTGACCTGATGACCTGCCGGTGTAGCCTCAGCGGCGGGTGCCGGTGCCGACGCAGCGGCGGGGGCAGCAGCAGGTGCTGTGGCAGCCACGGGCGCCGCAACAGGGGCGGCCATTTGGGTGACCATGGCCACAGGAGCTGGACCACTCTTGACGATGCGCACCTTGCCTTCGGCTTCGGTAATTTCCAGTTCGGACACATTGGAGTCAGAAACCAGGTCGATCAGCGTCTTGAGTTTTCTCAAATCCATAAATACACCCTATTTGTTGTGAAAGAGGCTGTAATTTACACCAATTTCGAAATCTTGTCGCCCCACCTGAGTGTGCTAGGAAAACACGAAGATGCTTTAAGTCCAGCTTTTGATCTCATCTGCTGATAACTTGCCTAATTTTTGAACTTTGACATTTCCCGCCGCATCAAACACCACGGTGAAGGGCAAACCACCCTGCGCGTTGCCCAACAAACGGCCCAATTCAGAACCGTTCATGCCGCCAAAAGCAATGGGGTAGTCCACCGGAAATTGGCCCATAAAGCGCTTGACCAAGCTGGGCTGATCAATGGCTAATCCGATCACTTGCCAGCCGTTAGGTGTATTTTGACGAAAGAAAGTATCCAATAAAGGCATTTCTTCCACGCATGGCGGACACCATGTCGCCCAAAAATTCAGCACCAAAGGCTTGCCGCGAAAGTCTGCGAGCTTGAGTGTTTTGCCCTCGGGGGTGTCAAATTCAGATGTCCAAACAGTCTGCAAGGCATCTGGGGTGACAGCTTGTGATGCATGCCGGCGCAAAGCCACGCCAACCCCCGCTGCCGCAGCCACAGTGGCCACGCCGGCGTACAGCGCATGCCGCCTGGAGAGCTTAAAACTCATACATCTTCCTCTAAAAGTCTGTTTAATGCCGTCAAATCACCGCGATAACTCAAACCTTGCGCATCGGGCTTCAAGGCGCCACGCAGGTCGTCCAAGTCATAAATGAGCAAATGCACACCCACCGTTTCAGCCAACTCGGGACAGGGGCACACCATGCTCAGAGCATCGACCGCTTCACCATGGAAGCCCTGCACGGTGCCCACGTCGTAGCGGACATTGTGGTCGATGAGTTTGATTTCCGCCGATTTGGGGTCATCGCAAAACAATTGCAAATACACATCCGACAAGCGCGTGGCTGTGCCGCGCCAAACAGCACCACCCAAGTGGGGCCTGAATTCGGCCAAACGCGCCATCCACACGGCCGCCAACTTTCTGAGCGCCAACAACTCTTGCGGTTGGGTGTCAGCACAAAACAGCGCCAAATAATCGCGCACCTCGGCTTCGATGATGTCGTTGGCAGGCAACGCCGTGCGCTGGGGCAAGCCCAACTGCTTGACCGCGCGACGTTTGGCGGGGCCGTATTCCAACCCTTCTTCCACCACCATGCGCGCAGCGGTGGCCGCGATTTCTTGTGTTGCGGTGCTCATCATCTAAAGCATTGTGCCAGCCACCTAAAATCCAGCGATGCACATACATATTTTGGGAATTTGCGGCACCTTCATGGGTGGATTGGCCGCTTTGGCGCGTGAAGCGGGTCACAAAGTCACCGGTTGCGATGCGGGCGTCTACCCCCCGATGAGCGACCAACTGCGCAGCTTGGGCATTGAATTGATCGAAGGCTTTGCCGCCGACCAAATGCGCCTTCAACCCGATATGTATGTCATTGGCAATGTGGTCTCACGCGCACGCTTGCCCGACGGCAGCCCCAAATTTCCCTTGATGGAAGCGATTTTGGAAAGCGGTGCGGCCTACACCAGCGGCCCGCAATGGTTGTCTGAACATGTGTTGCACCACCCCACCCAACCGCGCCATGTGTTGGCCGTGGCAGGCACGCACGGTAAAACCACCACCACCTCCATGTTGGCGTGGGTGCTGCAAGCGGCCGGCCTAGAGCCTGGCTTTTTGGTGGGCGGCGTGCCGATGAACTTTGGCGTGTCAGCGCGTTTGGGGCGTTTGGCAACGGGCGCTGAAGTGGCCAAGGGAAAACGCACACCGTTTGTGATTGAAGCCGACGAATACGACACCGCTTTTTTCGACAAACGCAGCAAGTTTGTGCACTACCGCCCCCGCACCGCGATATTGAACAACTTGGAGTTTGACCACGCCGACATCTTTGACAACTTGGGTGCGATTGAACGCCAGTTTCACCACTTGGTGCGCACCGTGCCCGCGAGCGGTCGCTTGGTGGTGAATGCACACGAGGAAAGTTTGCAGCGCGTGTTAACGCAAGGCTGTTGGAGCGAGGTGGCACGGTTTGGCGTGAACGCATCTGCCAACAGTGCGTCAGCGTCTGCCGGCGCACATGATGCCGATTGGTCGGTGTCGGGCGAGCCCCACGACTTTGCTGTGTTGCACAAAGGCCAAGAAGTGGGACGCGTGCAATGGGACATCACCGGCGTGCACAACCAACTCAACGCATTGGCCGCCATTGCAGCGGCGCAACATTTGGGGGTGTCGCCTGCAGAAGCTGCGAAGTCACTCAGCCACTTTCAAAATGTGCGCCGCCGCATGGAGGTGCGCGGCACCGTGTCGCGTGAGGGCGGTGACATCACAGTGTATGACGACTTCGCACACCACCCCACCGCAATACGCACCACGGTCGATGGCTTGCGCCGCAAAGTGGGACCCAACGCCCGCATCTTGGCGGTGTTTGAACCGCGCAGCAACACCATGAAATTGGGCACCATGAAATCGCAACTGTCTTGGAGCTTGGAAGACGCGAACCTCGCGTTTTGTCACTCTGGTGGGCTGGATTGGAACGCTGCTGAGGCACTGGCGCCTATGGGGTCGCGTGCTTTGGTAGGTGCTACGGTGGATGAAGTGATTGCACAAGTGGTGGCCGCTGCGCTTGCGGGGGACCATGTGCTTTGCATGAGCAATGGGGGGTTTGGGGGGATACACGCCAAGTTGCTCGCTGCACTTTCTCACGGTCGTTAAGTCACTTCTTTTGTCGCACTTCTCTTGTTCGTATGAAGTCTCTGTCGCACGCCCATTGAGCGGACCGGTGCCCGCTGCGGCTTAGAGCCGCTGCGCGTCTCGATGGCGCCGCATCGGGCACCGGTCCACTCAACGGGCTGGGAGAGCAAGCACAAATGTTCTGCGCACCTCAAGCGTGTTGTACGCATGGGGTGCGGCGGCTAACGATTTCTGATAGGTATGAGGCAGCCGCCGTGCCCCATGCGTACAACACGCGTGCCACGAATCAGAAGCAGTCGGCAGCCTTAAAGCAATTCCGACCACTCGCACAAAACAATCAACGCAACTTGCGACGCGCAGCCACCGCCTTTGACAACACGTCGAGTGAAGCCAAAGAATCGTCCCATCCCAAACAGGCGTCGGTGATGCTCTTGCCGTATTCGAGCTTGCTTGCATCGTCTTTGCCGGGTGTGAATTTTTGTGCGCCTGCTTCGATGTGGCTTTCGATCATCACGCCAAACACTTGGTGCGAACCACCGCTGATTTGGGTGGCAATGTCGCGTGCCACATCGAGTTGGCGTTCGTGTTGTTTGTTGCTGTTGGCGTGGCTGCAGTCGACCATCAAGGAGGCGGGCAGTTTTGCTTTTTCTAACTCTTGGCACGCGGCATTGACACTGGCGGCGTCGTAGTTGGGGGCTTTGCCACCGCGCAAGATCACATGGCAGTCTTTGTTGCCCTTGGTTTGCACGATCGCCACTTGGCCGTTTTTGTGCACCGACAAAAAGTGGTGACCACCGGCAGCAGCTTGAATCGCGTCGGTGGCGATTTTGATGTTGCCATCGGTGCCATTTTTGAAACCGATGGGTGCAGAAATGCCTGAAGCCAATTCGCGGTGCACTTGGCTTTCTGTGGTGCGTGCGCCAATGGCACCCCATGCGATCAAGTCGCCAATGTATTGGGGGCTGATCACATCTAAAAATTCGCTGCCTGCGGGAAGGCCCAAGCGGTTGATTTCAATCAACAACTGACGCGCAATGCGCAGACCTTCGTCGATGCGGTAGCTCTCATCCAAGTAGGGGTCGTTGATCAAGCCTTTCCAGCCGACGGTGGTGCGTGGTTTTTCGAAGTACACGCGCATCACCACTTCCAAGGTGTCGGCGTATTTGTCGCGCAATGGCTTCAAGCGGCGCGCGTAGTCAATCGCGGCAGCTGGGTCGTGGATGGAGCACGGGCCAATCACGACCAACAAACGGTCGTCTTTGCCGTGCATGATGTTTTGCACCGCTTTGCGCGTTTGCGTGATGAGTTTTTCCGCAGGCGTGTGGTGAATGGGGAAGAAGCGTATGAGGTGTTCAGGAGGGGGTAGCACGGTGATGTCCTTGATCCGTTGGTCGTCGGTTTGACTGGTTTTCTCAACGGAGCTTGGATAGCTGTGTTCTGCGTTTTTCATGTGGGTGTCCTGAAAAGTTGAAATGAAGGTTTGAAAATTCTTTGGCAAAAAAAAACCGCCGGGGGTCCGGCGGTTGGTTTGGGAGTTCAGAGCGTTTTGCGTACGTTCAGATCTCTCGACCGCCGTGGGGGCGTGAGATAAAAAAGTAAGCAAAATAAAAACGGGCTGAACTCATGGG
>JBEGOM010000079.1:0-6255 GCA_041181985.1 Pseudomonadota bacterium
AATGGAAGTTGGTGATGCCTTTGGCTGAGTCGACCATCGCCAACTCGGGGCGGTGCTCGTGGCAAGCGTGCAAATCGCGCTTGATTTCTTCTTGCTTGCTTTGGGGCAAGGTGGCGATTTTGTCGTAGAGGTTGACCATGCCGTTGTTGACATTCACGCCCAACTCTTCAAACAACTTACCGTGTTTTTCAAACGCTTCTTTGTAGAAAATTTTCACGCAGTGACCAAACACGATGGGGTGTGACACCTTCATCATGGTGGCTTTGACATGCAACGAGAACATCACGCCAGTTTTGTGTGCGTCTTCGATTTCTTTTTCGTAGAAAGCCAACAGCGCTTTCTTGCTCATGAACATGCTGTCGATGACTTCGCGGTCGAGCAAAGACACTTTTTCTTTCAGCACAATGGTTTTGCCACTCTTGGTGATCAGCTCCATCTTGACATTGCGAGCTTTGTCCAAAGTGATTGATTTTTCGCCGTGGTAGAAGTCACCTGCATGCATGTGCGACACATGGGTGCGTGAGGCTTGGCTCCACTCAGCCATGCTGTGTGGGTTTTTGCGTGCATAGTTTTTCACGGCCAAGGGTGCGCGACGGTCAGAGTTGCCTTCACGCAAGACGGGGTTGACCGCACTGCCGGTGCACTTGGAGTAACGCGCCTTGATGGCTTTTTCTTCGTCGGTTTTGGGTGACTCGGGATAGTCAGGAATGGCGTAGCCCTTGGATTGCAATTCTTTGATGGCTGCAATCAGTTGTGCCACCGATGCGCTGATGTTGGGCAGCTTGATGATGTTGGTGTCGGGCAACAAAGTGAGCTTTCCCAATTCGGCCAAGTTGTTGGGGCGCTTTTGTTCGTCGGTGAGGTAATCAGGAAACTCACCCAAGATGCGACCGGCCACAGAAATGTCGCTCTCCACCACATCCACGCCAGCAGGCTGCGCAAATGCACGAATCACCGGCAAAAAAGCATGGGTGGCCAACAAGGGCGCTTCGTCTGTCAGGGTGTAAATGATTTTGGATTTGTCCGCAGCCATGGTTGTCTTACTTTTGTAAAGGGTTGTAGAAAAAGATCTCAGCCTGCTATTTTATGACAGGCAGGCCTGCGCCCCAGGCTTATGCGCAGCTTACAGAGGGCGCTGAGCCGAGGGCTGGCGAACCCGCCAAAACAGCCAACTGGCGATAGACAAATTGAGCAGGTTCCAGGCCAAACCGTTGATGAACGCGGCTTGGTACGAGCCGGTCAAATCAAACACCTTGCCAGACAACCAACCGCCGAGCGCCATGCCGACCAGCGTGGCCATGATGACCGAACCCACCCGGGCGCCCGCCTCTTGCGGCGGGAAATATTCGCGCACGATGATGGCGTAAGAAGGCACGATGCCGCCCTGAAACAAACCAAACAAACCAGAGATGACATACAGCGGCACCATGCCATCGAAAGGCAAAAACAGCAGCAAGGCCAAACCTTGCAACGCTGAACCCAACAACAAGGTGCGAATGCCACCGATGTGATCGCAAATCCACCCAGACACCAAACGGCTGACGATGCCGCAAGCCAACATCAGCGACAACATTTCTGCGCCACGCGCAGCACCATAGCCAAGGTCGGAGCAATACGCCACGATGTGCACTTGCGGCATGGACATGGCAACACAACAGGCCAAGCCAGCCACAGAGAGCGCGACTTGTGCTTGGTTCAAGCTCAAGCCGAACGGGCGTTGGGGGTCTTTCGCATGGGCTTGGGTTGTGCTGAGTGGCTGGTCAGACGAGTTTGCGTTTTGCGTGTTGTTTGCTTCTTGTGTGTCGTTGGCATCGGTTGCTTTTGCAATGGTCGTGTCATGCAACACCAACGGCGGACGTTGACGCATACGCAATGACAACAAGGCCATACCAATGCCGCACACCAAGCCCATGCCAATATAGGTTTGTCGCCAACCAATCGTTTCAATACCCCACTGCGCGATGGGCGGCCACAAGGTGCCCGCCACATAGTTGCCACTGGCACAAATGGCCACCGCAATGCCACGTCTTTTGTTCCACCACAATGAGGTGTCGGCCATCAGCGGCGCGAAGGTCGATGCGCCACCCAATAATCCGAGCAACAAACCGTGGGCTAAACCAAAGGTCCAAATGTTGGGCGACAAACCGGCGCATACAAAACCAGCACACACTGCGACCGCGCCCATCCACAACACGCGGGTGATGCCATGTCGATCGGCCATCTTGCCGGTCCACACGCCACCTATGCCTAAACAAATCATCATCAGCGTGTAGGGCAACGACGCATCTGCGCGGCTGACATTGAACTCTTGTTGTACCTCGGGCAACACCACCGCCACCACATACATGCTGCTGTTGCCCAGGGTGACCAACAACACGGTGGTGAGCAAACGCCAGGCGGCGTAACGCGAGTCGATCAGGTCGGGGGAAGCAGGTGTCATGTGGGGCGCCTTTGTGTTGGTGGCACCTTAACCCAATAAGTCGTCGAGCACAGTCACAAAGTGATCACACAAATCAGGGCAGAACAATTTGCCGCGGTTGCTGGCGATCACCTTTTTAGCCTCTTTGGGACTGCATGGTTCTTTGGCGTAGTCACCGCTGATGAGTTCTTCAAAGGCTTCGACCATGCCCACAATGCGTGCGCCTACGGGTATGTCGTCGCCCGCCAAACCGTCGGGGTAGCCCGAGCCATTGAAGTATTCGTGGTGCGAGCGCACGATCAGGCCCACATTGCCGAGATCGTCCAAAATTTTGAGGCTAGCCTGCCCCATCTCGCAATGTTTGCGATAGGTTTGTGCGTCACCCAAAGGCAACTCGATGAACTTGGTGTTGAGAATGCGATCGAGCAAACCCACTTTGCCCACATCGTGCAACAAACCGGCAATGTAAATTTCTTGCGCCTCGTCTTCTGACAAACCGGCCTGGCGGGCCACACGGCGCGACAGGTTGGCCACACGCCGAGAGTGCGCCAACAAGTCGGGGCGACGCAAGGCCATCAAGCCGGAAAACGCTTTGATAGAACTGATGTACGACGCACGCAGTTTGGCTTCACGCGCTTTGGCCAATTCACCCAACTCAATGGCCGACTTGAGCACACCGACCAACTCCGCATCATTCCAAGGTTTGGTGAGGTAGCGGTAAATTTCGCCTTGGTTGATGGCTGCGATGGCACTGTTGACATCGGCAGCGCCGGTCAGCAACACGCGCATGGTGTTGGGGTGTTGTTGACGCGCGGCCTCGAACAGTTGCGCACCGTTCATTTGCGGCATTTGCATGTCTGACAACAGCACGTTGAATTTTTCTTTTTCCATCAGCGCCAAGGCTGTGGCACCACTCTCGGCTGTTGCCACTTGAAAGCCTTCGAGGCTGAGCATGCGACGCAAGGACGACAAAATATTGGGCTCGTCGTCCACACACAGTACTTTGTATTGCGAGGCATCGAATGAAGTGCTCATGCGGTCTCCTTGGCTGAACGGTTTGCCGGGGGCTGATGGATGGGCAAGGTCACGCGAAAGCAGGTGCCCGCACCGAGCTCGCTTTGCGCGGTGATGGTGCCCCCGTGGCGCTGCACAATGCCCAGCGTGACCGACAAGCCCAAGCCCGTGCCCTGCCCCGGCGATTTGGTGGTGAAGAAGGGATCGAAAATTTTGCTCAAGGTTTTGTCATCCATGCCGCAGCCGTTGTCGGCCACTTCAAACCACACATGGGTGTTGTCGTGGCCGCTGCGCAGGGTGATGATGCCTTTTTTCTCTGGCACCAACGACTGAGCCGCATTCACGATCAGGTTTAAAAATACTTGGTTGATTTGCGAGGGTACGCATTCAATCTCGGGCGTGCTCGACAAGGCTTTCACCACCACCGCTTTGTTCTTGATTTCATGGTTAACGATGTTCAAGGTGGATTGCAGACCGTGATGAATGTCAGCACGCACAAATTGGGTGGTGGCATTCGAGCGAGAAAAATCTTTCAGGTCTTGCACAATGTTTTTCACCCGTGCAATGCCTTCTTGTGTTTCGTCAAACAAGGGCTGCACTTCTTGTTGAATGGCTTGGTAGGTGTTGCGGTTTTTTTCGTTCGGCTCTGCAATGACGCGCTCATACACCTCTAAGTATTTTTTCAAGGTGCCCACATTGGAGGACACATAGCCAATGGGGTTGTTGATTTCATGGGCCACCCCCGCAGCGAGTTGCCCTAGCGAGGCCAGCTTTTCTGCTTGCAGCAAACGGTTGGCCGTTGCATCGAGCTGCATTTCAATGATGTGTTCGCGCTCCACCACCGCAAAATAAAAGCGCCAGATGAACACACCCAAAATGATGGAGCCTGACAACACGGCTAGCGCAGACAACAGCAAAGTTTGTTGTCGCAGGCTCGAGAGATCGTCGGTGTCTAGCGCGTTGTGGGTTTGAAGGCGAATCCACCCCACATCGATGCCGAGTTGAATCTTGGCCCAGGTGGTGATGAAACTTTCATCACGCGATTGGGCGATGGGTTCTGCTGCGGTTTGTGGCAATGCCAAGTTGGTTTCGCCAAACACCAAACGCGGTGTACCCCCTACTTCGCGCGCCATGTGGATCAGCACCCGACCCGACAAATCGGTCAGCACCACCGAGGCCACTTCGAGGTTGGCCATGGTTTGCACAATGCGGGATTCGGCCGCTGCATAGTCGCGCACCACCATTTGATCGGCCACCGCGACCACCAAACCACGCGCCAAATTTTGTGCCGCTTGAAACTTGCCTTCCCACAACAAATTTTTAGATTGGTAATACGCTACAACACCGCTGCCAATTTGCAGCAACGCGAGCAGCACCCCAATGACCAGCGCAGGGCGCAGGCTTTTCCATTGGGAGGCGCTGAGTTGGATGTTCATATCATGGGTTGGCGAGCACCAAGAATTTTTCTAGCTTGAGCGATTCAAGCACTTTGTAATGTTTGGCATAGGTCACGGCTTGTGGCTTGGTCAGGTTGACTTGGTCCAACAGTTTTTTGCCTTCGTCGTCTTGCATCAAACGCAACATGGCTTTGAAAAAGCGTTGACGGACTTCTTCAGAAATAGAGGGGTGCGTGACGATGGGGTGCGGCGTGTAGGCATGTGTTTCATACAAGATGCGCAGCTGCGATTGCACCTCTGGGGCTTCGCTCTCGAGGGTGTTGTTGACACCGCCACCGGCCAGCATGTCTTGCGCAATGACTGCGCGGTACACATTGCTGTGGTTTTTCACAAACACAGGTTGGATGTCGACTTTCTTTTTGGCCAATTCAGCACGGATCAACAGTGACGCCGCAAACGCGTTGGGGGCAGGAAACGCCAGTTGTTTGCCTGAGAGTGCATCGATGTTTTGAAGGGGGCTGTCTTTGCGCACCACCAATATGCCCGTCAGGGTTTCATGACCATCGGCGAGCAAAGGCACATACTTTTGCTTTTGGTGAGCCAACACCGCGTGGTACGGATTGAGGTACACAAACTGCGCTTGGCCTTTGAGAAAGGTTTGTTCAAACTCTGGAATGCTGGCGGCGATTTTGAGCTCGAAACAAAGGCCCGATTCTTTGCCAACGCGCTGCAACAAAGGTGCCCAAGTGGTGTGGATTTTGGCGGCGGTGAACTGGGGCACCACATCGAAGGTGTGGGTTTTTGCAGCCGTTGTGTCGCCCAAACAAGCAGCTTGGGCCAAGGCACTCAAACTCAACAGACATCCGACGATACATGACTTCATACATCCACCTCTGCTCAGTTCACAGCTGTTGAGTGTAAACAGCCAGCTCAGTGGGTTGAAGGATAAACCGGTCAACGAAAAGTGAGTCTAAAAGTATTCACCTCAAGTCTTAAGGTTTCGTGCCGATCTATACGACAAGAGAGTGAGGTGTTTTATGTCTCCACCCGTCGAAATTCAAGCTGTACACGCAAGCAACGCCGTGCCCACGGTGGGTGCAGGTGCGGGCGTGATAACACCCAAAAACTCTGACGAATCTAAGAAAAAAGAACAAGCACCTCGCGTGCAAGAAAAAAAAGCACACCAAGCCGAACCACTGAAATCTGACGCGCAAATGGTGCAACTCGGTTACTCGGTAGACCACGAGTCGAATGCGCTGAAGATCAAAGTCACCAACCAAGTCTCGGGTGAAGTGGTACGCGAGTTCGAGCTCAAAGGATTGGGGTCAGCGCATCACGAACCCTTGGCCACCAAAGGCGTGGTGGTAGACGACAAAACTTAAATCGTCACCCCACCATCGACCACCAAGCTTTGGCCGGTGACAT
>JBEGOM010000080.1:0-6205 GCA_041181985.1 Pseudomonadota bacterium
GGCTCTTCGGCAATCAGCACAGGCAAACCTGTTTCTTCGGCAATCAAACGGTCGAGGTCACGCAACAGCGCACCGCCCCCTGTGAGCATGATGCCGCGCTCGGCAATGTCTGAACTCAACTCTGGCGGTGTGCGCTCAAGCGCCAGCTTGACGGTGGTCACCAAATTGTTCAGCGCATCGGTCAGCGCTTCTAATATTTCAGTCGAGCTGATGGTGAAGCTTTGTGGAATACCTTGGCTCAAATTGCGGCCGGTGATTTCCATCTCGAGCACTTCGCCACCTGGAAAGGCGCTGGCAATTTCTTTTTTGATTTTTTCAGCTGTTTGCTCACCAATCAGCATGCCAAAGTTGCGGCGAATGTAGTTCACGATGGCTTCGTCAAATTTGTCGCCACCCACGCGCGCACTGTTTTTGTAAACCATGCCACCCAGCGACACAATGCCCACCTCGGTGGTTCCGCCCCCAATGTCCACCACCATCGAACCACACGGATCGGTCACAGGCAAGCCTGCGCCAATGGCAGCGGCCATGGGTTCCTCAATCAAATACACCTCTGAAGCCCCTGCACCCAAAGCTGATTCGCGAATGGCACGACGCTCAACTTGTGTCGAACCACACGGCACACAAATCACAATGCGTGGGCTGGGGCGAAACATCATGCTCGGATGCGCCAGCTTGATGAAATGTTTGAGCATCACCTCGGTCACGGTGAAGTCGGCTATCACACCGTCCTTCATGGGGCGAATGGCTTCGATGCCTGCAGGCACACGGCCCAACATGGCTTTGGCTTCGTTGCCCACGGCCAACACCGTGGTTTTGCCATTGAAATTGCCATCACGCTTGATCACCACCACCGAAGGCTCGTCCAAAACAATACCTTCGTTCTTGGTATAGATCAGGGTGTTGGCCGTTCCTAAATCAATGGCGATATCAGTGGAAAAGTATTTAGAAAATCGTGACAGCAAAATAGCCTCGTGGGTTAGTCTAAGTTTCGCGAGATTATCGGGGGCGAAACACTGACCGTCTATCCACTGCGAGGTGTATTCACATCAGTTATTGCGTGAATGAATTCTTTCTATTTATTTTTCTAATTGAGCGAATAAAAAAAGCGCGTCATCGACGCGCTTTTTTGGAATGAGAAAGTCGACGCAGGCCGTTTATGCTTTCACAGCACGGAAACCTGAGTAAATGCGTGACACAGGGCGGCTACGCTGCTCTGCCTCTTGCGCCACCTGCGCACGAATGCGGTCAAATGTGGCCTTGATGCGGTTTTTTTCGTTGGTGACAAATTTGAAACGACGCTCCAGCGCAACATCTGGGGGGTCCATCTGAAATACCGACTTGTCCATGTAGGCTCCAAATAACTTGGTGAATAGACAACGCATCAGATAATCGATCGGTGGACAAGGTTGACAAAAATTTTTATAAAAAATTTACACCCATAAATAAATTCAAATGTACTTATTTATAAAATAAACATTCACAAAATGAATTCCAAAGAATTATTTAACCTAAAAAACACATGGGTATATGTGGTTTTGGGCGTGCATATTTTTGTGTGGGTATTGGCCCACGGCATCACTGACACCAACCTAGACGGCTACGCCGACATGCTGGAAAACTTCGCATGGGGTCAACATTTGGAATGGGGCAGCGCGAAACACCCGCCTCTGTTTGCCTGGGCTACAGGCGTTTGGTTTGCGGTGTTGCCCACTCGTGATGCTTTCTACCACTTGCTGTCTTATGGCAACGCAGCCTTGGGGCTTTTGGGCGTTTACCGCTTGGCGCTTGCCATGCAAAAACCACAATGGGCTTGGCCCTCGGTGGTCTTGCTGTGTTTGGCGTTTCCTTACAGCACGCTGGCGGTCAAGTTCAATGCCAACGCCATTTTGCTGAGCGTGTGGCCTTGGGTGGCTGTGGCGTGGTGGCACAGCGTACACAAAACCACGCAGCCGGCCTGGCTCGCGTCCGTCGCGCTGGGTTTGCTCAGCGCACTGGCCATGTTCGGAAAGTATTACAGCGGCGTGTTTTTGCTGAGTATTTTTTTGGTCTCACTCACATTCAAAACCGGCCGTGAGTGGTTCAAAAGCTATCAGCCATGGCTCGCCTTGTTGGTTTTTGTATTGGGCTTATTGCCGCACCTGCATTGGCTCAAACAACACGACTATGTGACCTTCCGCTACCTTGGCGAGCAAGGCAGTGAAGACGGTGTGGCATGGGACATGGTCATCAAGTTTGCGATCATTCCTATGGCGTATTGGTTGATTGCGTGGCTGACCTGCGCGTGGATTTACGCGCCAGGGCACCCCACCCTTTTGCACCGCTTGAAAGGCTGGCCAGCGCGCTTGGTGCGCAGTTGGTTGCCCAATGCATGGCATGACACTTTGTTTTGGTTGGCCATGCTGCCGTGGGCCATCAGTTTGGCGTTTGGTGCCACGGGCTTTGTCGAGCTGTCTATGCCATGGGCCATTCCCATAGGCTATGGCTTTTCATTGCTCTGGCTGCGCAATTTGCACACCGATCAGGTTGACACCGCACTGACGCATCAGATGCTGAAAAAAACTTTCATTGCTTGGTCGGTGTTGGTGTTGCTGGTCAGCCCTTGGTACGCCTGGCATCAGGCACAAATCGGCACTGAAAATCACTACCTTCCCCGCCGCGAAGCGGCAGCTGCATTGCTCAAAGGTTGGCAAGAACGCCACCCGCAAGTGCCCTTGCAATGGGTGGGCGGTCAATGGGCAGAAAACGCTCTGCTGGCGTTTTATGGTGACAACCGTTTGCAAGTGGTGGCAGGTGTGCCCAATGTTTTTCCCGCCACAGTCACACCGCTTCCCAACTGGGAACAACAAGGAGGTTTGCTGTTATGCCCGTTGGGCCCCGTCGAGCGTCCAGCCAGCACCACATGCCCAGAGGACATGCGTGCATGGTTGCGTTCGGTGGGACAACCCACGCAAGGCATCACGCTGGTTGTGCAGAGCGAGGGATATCGCTTCCCTCGCAGCATGCCGTTTCAATACTTGGTGTTTGACTACTTGCCAAAACCCTGAGGCTGCCTGAGGATCGCTTTGACCCTCAGAGCGCTTTGAAGCAGGTATCAGCGCACCACAGCGATTTGGTCGCGCTTGCCGCTTTTGTAGGTGTACAAAGTCAGCGCGCCGTTCTTGATATCGCCTTTGGCATCAAATGCGATGGTGCCTGTCACACCCTTGTAGCCCGAAGTCTTGGCCAATTCAGGCAAGTATTTGGCAGGGTCGCTTGACTTGGCGCGTTGCATGGCGTCGACCATCACATTGACAGCGTCGTACACATAGGGTGCGTACAACTTCACATCGTCGTTGAAGCGCTTTTTGTACTTCACGCCAAATTCGTCCATGCCTTTCTTCAAGGCGCCGTCCACGCCACCGGCTTCGGCACAAATCACTTGGCCATCGGCCATCGCGTCACCAGCCAACTTCACCAACTCGGTGGTGCAAATGCCGTCGCCACCCATGAACTTGGCATTGATGCCCAACGATTTCATTTGCTTGAGCATGGGGCCGCCCACTGCGTCCATGCCGCCAAAGAACACGATGTCTGGCTTCTTGGCTTTCAAGGTGGTCAAGATGGGCATGAAATCGGTGGCTTTGTCATTGGTGAACTCATGGCCCACCAAGGTGCCGCCTGCAGCCTTCACAGCTTTCTCAAATTCTTCTGCCACGCCTTGACCGTAGGCGGTGCGGTCATCGATCACGGCAATCGCTTTGCCTTTGAGGTCTTTCACAGCATAGCGACCCAAGGTGCCACCCAAGTGCACATCGTCAGCCACCACACGGAAAGCTGTTTTGTAACCTTGGCGGGTGTATTTGGGGTTGGTGGCCGAAGGAGAAATTTGTGGAATGCCTGCGTCGCTGTAAATTTTGGAAGCAGGAATCGTGGTGCCAGAGTTCAAGTGGCCAACGATGCCGCTGATTTTGGCATCGACCAATTTTTGCGCAGCTGCTGTGCCTTGTTTGGGGTCAGCGCCATCGTCTTCTGCGATCAATTCGAATTTGACTTTCTTGCCGCCAATGCTCACGCCTTTGGCGTTGAGTTCTTCAATGGCCAAACGTGCACCGTTTTCATTGTCTTTGCCCAAGTGCGCAATGGCACCGCTGATGGGGCCAACGTGACCAATTTTGACAACCTGCTCTTGCGCCAAACTCAGGCTGCTGGCTGCGACCAAAGAGGCTACCAGGGTCAGTTTGAAATAGGTCTGCATGAATGAACTCCTAAAAAGTTAAACAACAAAAAATCACAATCGAGTGGAAGTTTCTCTCAACTTTAAATCATGTCGCGTGATGGAATACCCCTGATCGGTGTATTGCTTCCAGCGGGTACGGGCATTTTGTCGATCTTGATCTTCCAAGGAGACCACCTCAATCACACGCTGAAAACGCTCGAACCCAGCGCTGACCGATGAACACAGATTGAGCAACACTTGTTGGTGCGGCAAAGCCTGCGCATCTTTCAATTCGCTGGTCAAAACGATGGGCGAGGCTTGCAGTTGATCAGGCGGGCTGTCAGCGCGACAGTGCGGCACAAACTCGAGCGGCGCGAATGTCCACAACTGCGTGTCCAAGGCCTGCAAGGTGGCGCCGTCAGCAAGCACCACCACTTTGGCACCGCTGCCCACCGCCTTTCGCAACAGGCGACACACATATGCCAGTTTGTCAGGCGCGTTGAAATGAAACGCGATGTCAGTCATGCCGTGATCAGTGGGCAGACTTCAACAAATATTTCAACAGCAAGCCCACGGGCCGACCTGTGGCCCCTTTGGCCGCACCACTCTTCCAAGCGGCACCAGCAATGTCCAGGTGCGCCCAAGGAAAGTCTTTGGCAAAACGCTGCAAAAACTTGGCTGCGGTGATGGCACCGCCGTCTCGACCAGCCACATTGGCCACATCGGCAAAGTTTGATTTCAACCCTTCCGCATATTCCTCGTCCAAGGGCAAACGCCAGCACAAGTCGAGCGAACTCTCGCCAGCATCTTGCAAGGCTTTGGCCAATGCGTCAGAGGTGGAAAACAAACCGCTGCGCACATGGCCGAGCGAAATCACGCAAGCACCGGTCAAGGTGGCGATGTCAATCACGGCGCTGGGTTTGAAGCGCTTGGCGTAGGTCAGCGCGTCACACAAAATCAAACGGCCCTCGGCGTCGGTATTCAACACTTCAATGGTTTGACCGCTCATGCTGGTCACCACATCACCGGGCTTGAGCGCGGTGCCGTCGGGCATGTTTTCGCAGGTGGGAATCAGACCCACCACATTGATCTTGGGTTGCAAATGCCCCAAGGCTTCAAAGGTGCCCAACACACTGGCAGCGCCACACATGTCGAACTTCATTTCATCCATGCCGGGGCCAGGTTTGAGCGAGATGCCACCGGTATCAAAAGTGATGCCTTTACCCACCAACACCGTTGGCGCAGCACTTTTGGCCGCGCCCTGGTACTGCAACACGATGAACTTGGCAGGTTCAGCCGAGCCACGGGCCACCGCAGCAAACGAGCCCATGCCGAGTTTGTTGATTTGCGCAGGCCCCAACACTTCGCACTTGATGCGTTTGTGTTTGCCCAAGGCCACAGCGGCTTTGGCCAACAGGCTAGGGGTGGCGTGGTTGGCAGGGCGATTACCCCATTCTTTGGCCAAGGACACCCCTGCCACCAAGGCGCAAGCTTGGTCAAACTCTGGTTGCGCCGCTTTGACCAAAGCTGCGGTGGGCAGCGCCAACACCACGCGCTTGAGCTGGCTGGCTTTGGCCGAGGGCTTGGTGGCTGTGTAGACATAGCTCGCGTCTGACACAGCTTGCGCAGCGGCTTGCAAGCGATGCTCGCCCGCAACGCCCAGGCACACGGTCAGGCTCTTGGGGGCAGAGGCTTTGACCGCATTCACCGCAGCAGTGACGGCTTGGCGCACTTGTGCCGCGCGCCCTTCCCCGCTCGAGACCAAGACCAAACGGCTGGCAGACACGCCGTCGGGTTGCCAAATGACCAGACATTTGCCTGCTGTGCCATCTAAATCGCCACTGGCGCGGGCTTGTGCGATGCGCTGCGACACAGCGTCGCGGCCGGTTTTGCTTTTGGGGTCGACCAGCACCACCAAGACATCGGTTTTGAAAGATGCGGCTGCGGTTAAATCTAGGGGTTTGAGTTCAAAGTTCATAATTGCGGTTTTCCTCTGTTCTGATGTTA
>JBEGOM010000081.1:0-6092 GCA_041181985.1 Pseudomonadota bacterium
TCTGGCCTGCCCATCATTGCTGCAGACACCATGGCTGAAGCAGCCACCAAGATTGTTGCTGCTGTTAAGTAAGCCCGGAGAACACACATGTCCATCTATATCAATAAAGACACCAAAGTTATCACCCAGGGTATTACCGGCAAAACCGGTCAGTTCCACACTGAAAAGTGCATCGAATACGCAAACGGTAAAAACTGTTTCGTCGCAGGTGTGAACCCCAAAAAGGCCGGCGAAAAAATCTTTGACGTGCCAATCTATTCCACCGTGAAAGAAGCGGCGCAACAAACCGGCGCCACCGTGTCGGTCATTTATGTGCCACCCGCAGGTGCTGCTGCTGCTATTTGGGAAGCTGTGGAAGCCGACCTCGATTTGGCAATTTGTATCACCGAAGGTATTCCTGTGAAGGACATGCTTGAAGTGCGTAACAAAATGAAAGCCAAAGAAGACAAAGGCGGCAAAAAGACTTTGCTGTTGGGCCCCAACTGCCCTGGCTTGATCACACCTGACGAAATCAAGATCGGCATCATGCCAGGTCACATCCATCGCAAAGGTCGCATTGGCGTGGTCTCACGTTCAGGCACTTTGACCTATGAAGCTGTGGCCATGTTGACCGAAGTGGGCTTGGGCCAATCGAGCGCGGTGGGTATCGGTGGTGACCCGATCAACGGTTTGAAGCACATCGATGTGATGAAAGCTTTCAACGACGATCCAGACACCGACGCCGTCATCATGATCGGTGAAATTGGTGGTCCCGACGAAGCCGATGCTGCACGCTGGTGCAAAGCCAACATGAAAAAGCCCATCGTGGGCTTCATCGCTGGCGTGACTGCGCCTCCCGGCAAACGCATGGGCCACGCCGGTGCGTTGATTTCGGGCGGTGCTGATACGGCTGACGCCAAGCTCGCCATCATGGAAGAGTGCGGTTTTGTGGTGACACGCAACCCCTCTGAGCTGGGCAAACTGCTCAAAGCACAGCTGAAGTAAGCAAAAGTCATCTGTGTGACTGCTCCCTTTGTAGGGGTAAGCAGTATTACCAACGGGCTCGCTTGTCGAGCCCGTTACACTTTGCGGCTTACAAAAAATGCATAACGGAGAACCCGAATGGAATTCAATTTAACGCCAGATTTTTGGCTCGGATTGCTGAAGATCGTTTGGATCAACATCATTTTGTCGGGCGACAACGCGGTGGTGATCGCTTTGGCGGCACGCAGTTTGCCACCTGAACAACAACGCAAAGCGATTTTCTTTGGCTCAGGCGCAGCTGTGGTGTTGCGCATTGTGTTGACCGTGGTGGCAGCCAAGTTGTTGGCACTGTCGTATTTGCAAATCATTGGCGGCGCGCTGTTGCTGTGGATCGGTGCGCAACTGTTGGCCGAAGAAGAAGAAGGCGAAGGCGAAGCCAAAGAGCATGGCAACTTGATGGCTGCCGTGCGCACCATTTTGATTGCCGACTTGGTGATGAGCTTGGACAACGTGATCGCTGTCGCCGCTGCTGCCAAAGGCGATGAAGTGTTGTTGATCATCGGTTTGGCGATCAGCATTCCGCTGGTGATTTTTGGCAGCACCTTGATGATCAAGTTGATGGAGCGTTTCCCGGTCATCATTTTGTTGGGTGCTGCTTTGATTGGTTGGGTCGGTGGTGAAACCATCGCCAGCGATGTGGCATTGCAAGCCTTTGCCAGCGAGAACCATTGGTTCCATACTGCTTGTGCAGCAGCAGGCGCGGTGATCGTGATTGCTTGGGGCAAGTTCAGTGAGCGTCACAAGGGCGAAGAAGAACCTGAAACACCCAACACTTAAGGGTACAAAGGTCATAAGAAGCGAGCAGTGCATTCACTGCTCGCTTTTTTTTGATCTGAACCAAGGCCATGCGTAACGGCAATTTCTAAAATTGCCCACTTCATCATTGAAATTATTAGGACTACCCACCATGAAACGCACATTGCAACAGGGCTTCACACTGATCGAAATCATGGTGGTGTTGGCCATCATTGGCATCTTGGCTTCTTTTGCTTTGCCCGCGTATCAAGACTACATGGTGCGTGCACGTGTCAGTGAAGGCTTGAGTTTGGCCGCGCCGGCAAAAACCACGGTCATGGATGTGATCAACAGCGGCAATGTGTCATCCGGTTATCAAGGGGGATACACACAACCGCCTGCTACCAAAAACATCAGCAGCATCACCATCGACAACGCCACCGGTGTCATCAAGATCACCACCACAGCGGCTGCAGGAGGCGGGGACTTGTTGTTGGTGCCTTTCACACGAACCTCTACCGCGGACAGTGCGTTGCCTGCCGTGAGTGCAACCAGTACCGTGGTGCCTGGCACGGTGCTGTGGAAATGTTTGGCGGCTGGTGCGTCAGCCGTGGCAGGCACTTCACCGAGCGCTACGGCATTGGCCGCCAGATACGCGCCTAGTGAGTGCCGGTGATTCGGCTTACAAACCTAGCGTCAACACACCTTGTGCCAACGCATAGCTGCGGTCACTGATGGCCTCGGCAAATGCGCTGTTTTGCTCTGACAACAACACACCCACGCCCTGCGCTTTCAAAGTCATCACCATGTCGGCCATTTGATCGACGATGACAGGGGCCACTCCCTCAGACGGTTCATCGAGCAACACCAACAGCGGGTTGCCCATGAGAGTGCGCGCGACAGTCAGCATTTGCTGTTCACCGCCACTCATGTGACTGGCCAATCGGTGCTGCATGCTTGCCAGGTTGGGAAACAACGCAAACACTTTGTCTAACGACCAAACAGGTGCGGCAACACTTGAAGCGAAATGTCTGGGGGGCTGCACCGCGAGGGTAAGGTTTTCTAACACCGTGAGGTCGGTGAAGATGCGACGATCTTCGGGCACATAGCCCAAGCCCAAACGCGCGGCTTGATGTGCAGGCGCATAGCTGATATCTTGCCCTTGCAGCAACACGCTACCCGTGCGACGCGGCATCAAACCCATGATTGCTTTGAGCACACTCGATTTGCCCGCACCGTTGGGGCCAATCAACGCCACCACTTCACCAGCGTGCACATGCAGGCTCACATCAAACAACACTTGTGCGGGGCCGTACCATGCGTTGAGTTTTGACACTTCTAGCAGCGGTGGTGATACGGGGTTGCTAGTGCTGAGTTCAAGAGCAGAGTGCGTCATGTGGGGCTCACTTTGTCAGCCGTTATCGTTGCGCCCATTGATGTCGTCGCGACGCTAGCAATTGAAACACCTTCGCCATCGTCAACATCATCGGCACTGACTGCTCGACGCGCACCCCGCGTACCGCGCCCAAAGTAGACCGCTTTCACATCGGGGTGTTGTGCAATGCTTTGCGGATCACCTTGCGCCATCAAGCTGCCGCGTGCCATCACCAAAATGCGATGCGCGTGTTCAAACACCACATCCATGCTGTGTTCGGTGAACAGCACCGATAAGCCTTGGGTAAGCACCAACTTGCGCGTGAGGGCCATCAAAGCATGCCGCTCTTGTGGTGACATGCCCGCAGTGGGTTCGTCCATCAACAACAAACGAGGTTGGTTGGCCAAGGACATGGCCAGCTCTAAGCGTTTGACATCGCCATAAGCGAGTGCATGGCACGGCCGTTGTGCTTGTGTGTCGAGTTGCACTTGTGCGAGCAAATGCATGGCATCAGCGTTGCGGTACTGCGTGGCTTTGCGCCAAAGCGAAAATCCCAACCCATCGGCTGACAACAAAGCCAATTGCACATTTTCAAGCACCGTGAGTGAGGCAAATGTTTGTGCCACTTGAAAGGTGCGGCTCACACCCATGCGCGACAAAGCATGCGGCGTTTGTCCCAAAATGGACGCACCGTTGAGCAAGACCTCGCCTGCATCGGGCAAGAGTTGGCCGTTGATCAAATGAAAGGTGGTGCTTTTGCCAGCGCCATTGGGCCCAATCAAAGCCAACATTTCACCGGCATGCACATCGAACGACACATCGTTGACCGCTTGGTTACCACCAAAGGCTTTGCTCAGGTGTTGCACTTGCAGCAAGGGCATCATCGTGCACCTCGCCAACCCGCGAGCCCGCGCGGAAACACCAGCACCAATAGCAACATGATGCCACCCAACACAGCACGCCAATAGTCGGTGCTGCGGATCAACACATCTTGCAAAGCAGTGAAAGTAATGGCACCCACGATGGGCCCGACCCAAGTGTGCAAACCACCGAGCAAGACCATCACCAAACCATCGACCGATTTGGCAATGCCCAACACATCGGGTGAAATGCTGCCCTTCGAAAATGCAAACAACGCACCCGCCAAACCCGCCACAGCAGCAGAGAGCACAAAGCCCAACCATTGCGTGCGTTGCACATCAATGCCAATAGCGGCGGCGCGCTGTGGTGCGTCACGGCTCGCGCGCAAGGCATAGCCAAAGGGCGACAGCAACAATCGACGCAAGCCATACACACAAGCTGTCACCAACACCAAACACAAACCGTAGTACACCGCTTTGTTTTGCAACGACGCGCTGGGCCACACACCGGTCAGGCCATTGCTGCCACCGGTCCATGCGTCCCATTGAAAACAAATGGACCACACAATTTGTGCAAACGCCAAAGTCAGCATGGCCAAATACACGCCTGACAAACGCACGGCAAACCAAGCGATCGGTGCGGCCACCAAAGCGCTGACCACAGGCGCCCACAGCAAGGCCCACATCATGTCGCCTTGCCAACGCGTGACCCACAATGCTGCTGCATACGCGCCCACACCAAAGTAAGCAGCATGTCCAAACGAATGCATGCCCGCAGGCCCTAACAACACATGCAAACTGGCTGCAAACAAAATCGCAATCAGCAAATCAATCGCCAGCACCAACTGGTAGGACGCATCAGATATGAAAAACGGCCAAGCAGCGCAACACAACAACACACCCACCGTCAGCCCTTGTTGTTGGGCAGACATCAAGCGCAAAGGTTGTGTGTCGGTGTTGTCGTGGCGAGCCAAGCTCTGAGGTTTGCCCATCAAGCCCCAAGGGCGCACCAATAACACCAAGGCCATCACCACAAACTCTGCCACCAAGGTGAGTTTTGAAAAAGCAAACGACACACCGGCGATTTCGACTGTGCCGATCGCAATGCACAAGGCTTTGATTTGCGCAATCAACAAGGCCGCCACATAGGCGCCAGGAATGGAGCCCATGCCGCCGACCACCACCACCACAAACGCGTCGCCAATGGTGGCCATGTCGAGCGACAAGTTGGCGGGTTCTCGGGGCAGTTGTAAGGCACCACCCAAACCTGCCAACGCACAGCCCAATGCAAACACCGCTGTGAACAACAACTGCGGATTGATGCCTAAAGCGCTGACCATCTCGCGGTCTTGCGTGGCCGCGCGTATCAACACACCAAAACGGGTGCGTTGCATCAACCACCACAAACCCAACAACAGCACAGGGCCCAACACAATCAACAACACATCGTAGGTGGGAAAGCGCCGCCCCAACACATCGATCGCACCTTCTAAACCAGGCGCGCGCGGGCCCAGCAAATCTTCAGCGCCCCACAACCACAAGGTGCCGTCCTGCAACACCAACACCAAGGCAAAGGTGGCGAGCAATTGAAACAACTCAGGCGCTTGGTAAATGCGTCGCAGCAGTAGCACTTCGACCAATGCACCCAACACGCCTATCAACACAGCCGCCAACACCAGCGACAAAAAGTAAGCTGTGCCTGCGCCTAAGTAGGGTGCCCAAGTGGGTGCCAAGTGCGCCACCAAGCTGTAAGAAACATACAGCCCGAGCATGAAAAAAGAACCATGCGCAAAGTTAACAATGCGTGTGACGCCAAAGATCAATGACAGGCCTGCTGCCACCAAAAAAAGAGAGGATGCACCTGCTAAGCCATTGAGGGCTTGAAACAAAAAAGCAGAGGCATCCATGGGTCAGGGGTTGGCGGGGCGCAGTTTTTTCACTTCGGCTTCAGAGGGCAATACTTTGGCACCGTCGATGTAGCGGTAGTCCACCATCACACCTTTGCCACCTTCGTTTTTGGTGCGACCCAAAAACGCACCCATGGTCGATTGGTGGTCTTGCGCACGGAAAGTGACAGGGCCAAACGGTGTGCTGAAACG
>JBEGOM010000082.1:0-5866 GCA_041181985.1 Pseudomonadota bacterium
CCGTTGGAAAGAATTGACCATCGTGGTGCAGCCTGATATTCAGCGCTTCAACCAAGCGGTGCAAAACTACAACGAAGCGATCGATTTGTTCCCTGCCAGTTGGATGGCACGCGCGCTCAAATTCACATCGGGCCGTCCCCTCGAATGAACCAAGCCCCTCAAACGGTGGCGCTGTGGCAGCAGCTGCAAGCCGTGGCGCAGGCTTTGGTGCAAGTGCGCAAAGGCACCTCCGCCACCGTGGCGGTGGCAGCTGCGCCGCCGCATTTGCGCGCGGGTGTGCAGGCCTTGTTGTTTCAGGTGCTGCGCCAACTCGGGCGCGCGCAAGCGTTGCGTTCGCAGTTGGCCAAACGCGCACCACCACCATTGGCAGATGCCTTGTTGTGCACGGCTTTGGCACTGGCCTGGCGCGATGAAGAAGCGCCTTACGAGCCCCACACCCTCGTGAACCAAGCTGTAGAAGCAGCCAAAAAAACAAAAAGCTTGCAAGCGCAAGCCAATTTTTTGAACGCCTGTTTGCGCCGCTTTTTGCGCGAACGCGATGCCTTGGTGCAAGCCACGGACAGCGATTTGCAAGCGGTGTGGAACCATCCGTTGTGGTGGGTCAAGCGTTTGCAACAAGACTATCCAGAGCACTGGCAAAGCATTTTGCAAGTCAACAACCAACCCGCACCCATGACCTTGAGGGTGAACACACAAAAAACCACCCGCGAACAATTGCAACAGCGTTGGTTGGCGCAGGGCATTGAAGCGCAAGCGGTGGGTGAGCAGGGTTTGGTGCTGACCAAAGCGCGCGCGGTGCACGACATACCGGGGTTTGCAGAAGGTGAATGCTCTGTACAAGACGCTGCGGCGCAATATGCGGCGTCTTGTTTGTTGCAGGGTCTCGTCAACGGACAAAGCAGCTTGCGTGTGCTAGATGCATGCGCCGCTCCGGGCGGCAAAACAGCGCATTTGCTCGAGTTGCTGAACAAGCGTGATCAAGTTGTAGGGCTTGACATCGATGCCGCGCGTTGCGAGCGCATTGCAGAAAATTTGCAACGGTTGCAGTTGCACGCGCAAGTGGTGGTGGCCGATGCCGCCCAACCCAGTACTTGGTGGGATGGTCAAACCTTTGATGCCATATTGTTAGACGCCCCTTGCACGGCTTCGGGAATTGTGCGCAGACATCCCGATGTGCGTTGGTTACGCCGCGAAACAGACAGCGAACAACTCTCGCAAGTACAAAGCCAGTTGCTCAAAACCCTGTGGCCCTTGCTCAAACCCGGCGGTCGATTGTTGTACTGCACTTGCTCGGTTTTTAAGTTGGAGGGGGAGACACCCGTCAAAGCGTTTCTTCAACACAACACCAACGCCCGTTTATTACCCAGTGTCGGGCATTTGAGGCCGCAAAACCACGCGGTAGCGGCCTCTCTCGCGGACAATCTGGCTGGTGATCACGATGGCTTTTATTACGCGTTGCTGGAGAAATCTCTGCCCACCTAAACCACTCATGGTTTGGGGCGCGTGCTTGCGTGTTTTGGCCTTGGCCACACTTTGCCATTTGGGTGCGGTGTCTGGGGCATGGGCGCAATCTTCGCCAGCGGTTGAATTGCAAGAACTTCGCGCTGAGCGACAAGAGGGTGCCCTGGTGCTATCGGGCAAATGGCATTACGAACTGTCATCGGCCATGCAAGAAGCACTGCTCAAAGGCATTGCCTTGCATTTTGTGAGCGAGGTCGACATCACCCGCGAGCGTTGGTATTTTTATGAAAAACGCGTGGCGCATGTTGAGCGCCATATGCGCCTGAGCTACCTGCCATTGACGCGCCGCTGGCGCTTGAACATCGCCAACCAACCCGTTTCAGTCAATGGGTTGGGTGTTATTTTTAGCCAAACTTTTGACAGCTTAGAAGAAGCAACCACCAGCATGCAACGCATGAGCCAATGGCGCGTGGTGTCGTTGGCAGATTTAGATGCTGATGTAAACCATACCTTAGAGATGAAGTTCAAACTCGACTTGAGTCAATTGCCCCGCCCACTGCAAATTGGGGCCACAGGTTCGAACGATTGGAACTTGTCGTATGTCAAACGCATGCCATTGGTGGTGGAGCCTTCTCGATGACAGGTCCAGCCGAGGGGCGTCTGCAACTGTCTGGCGCGCAGCGACGTTGGTTGATGGTGATTGGTGCTGCTGTGATTTTGGCGCTCAGTTCGGTGTTGCTCTTTTTGTTGACGCAAGCCACCGACAACCGACAACTGTATGAACGCAATTACGCACAACTCTATGTGTTGAATGTGGTGGTGGCCAGTGCATTGAGCCTTCTGATTGTTTGGATGGTGTTGCGTTTGCTCATGCGTTTGCGCCAAGGCAAGTTTGGTAGCCGCTTGCTGCTCAAAATTGCCGCCACCTTTGCGTTGGTGGGTTTTTTGCCAGGCTTGTTGATTTACGGCGTGTCCTATCAGTTCGTGTCGCGCTCTATCGAGAGTTGGTTCGATGTGAAAGTGGAAGGCGCTCTAGACGCTGGTCTGAATTTGGGTCGCGCCACACTCGATACCTTGGCCAACGATTTAGCTCAAAAAACGCGCGTCGCCAGTGCCCAAATTCATGATGCGCCCGATGCCACGGTGAGCATCATGTTAGAGCGCATTCGCGAACAAGTGGGGGCCGAAGATGTGATCTTGTGGAGCACCAATGGACAAGCCCTTGCGAGTGTGGGTGAGTCGCGTTTCAAAATCACACCCGATCGCCCAAGCGCTGTGCAACTGCGACAAGCCCGACAACAAGGTTGGGCCAGTTTCATCGAGGGGCTGGAAGAGGCTGACGAGCGTGGCACGGGCAAAGCACGCATACGTGTGTTGGTGCAAGTCGCGCCCAGTGGCTTGGGGCTGATGCTCGAGCCACGCGTGCTGCAAGTGACTAAATTTATTCCCCCTACCTTGGTCAGCAATGCGTTAGCGGTTGAAACCGCTTACCGCGAATACCAAGAGCGCGCATTGGGTCGTGAAGGTTTGCGCAGCATGTACATCGGCACGCTAACCCTGAGTTTGTTTCTCGCCGTATTTGGCGCAGTGCTGTTGGCAGCGTTGCTAGGCAACCAACTCGGTCGCCCTTTGCTCATGTTGGCCCGCGGTGTGAGCGATGTGGCCGCGGGTGACTTGAGCCCCAAACCCACCTTGCAAGGCAGCGATGAACTCGATGGCTTGACACGTTCGTTTGCCCTCATGACGCAACAACTGTCAGACGCTCGCGCCGCGTTAGATAAAACCATGATGCAAGTGCACACCTCGCGCGCCAACTTGCAAACCATTTTGGACAACCTCACCGCAGGTGTGATCGTGCTCGACGAGCACGGCATCATTCAGTCGTCCAACCCCGGTGCCACGCGCATTTTGCGTGTGCCCTTGGCGGCGTGGGAAGGTCGTGCGTTGGCTGATATCGAGGGTATGGCTGAGTTTGCCAAACATGTGCAAACAGAGTTTGAAGGTTTCTTGGGTGAGCGTTCACAGCATGGCTTAGACCATTGGCAACAATCGTTTGAACTCAATGCAACCGCCATGAACCCTGCGTTGCAACTGAGCGATGAATCAAGGCAACACATCACCCTCTTGGCGCGTGGTGCGGTGTTGCCAAACCAAGCACGGTTGTTGGTGTTTGACGATATTTCAGAAATTGTGTCGGCCCAGCGCGCACAAGCGTGGGGTGAAGTGGCGCGACGCTTGGCGCATGAAATCAAAAATCCGCTTACTCCCATTCAGTTATCTGCTGAGCGATTGGCCATGAAGTTGGATGGCAAAGTGGCAGAGCCTGAACAAGTGGTGTTGAACAAATCGGTCAAAACCATTGTTGATCAGGTCGATGCCATGAAGCGCTTGGTCAATGAATTTCGTGACTACGCGCGCCTGCCCGTGGCCGAATTGGTGCAACTCGATTTGAATGCCTTGGTCAAAGACATCTTGCATTTGTACGGCCACGAAAACGCAGCCGTGCCCGTGACTTGCGAACTCGATGCAAGTTGCCCCGCCATACAGGGCGACGCGCAACAGTTGCGTCAGGTGGTGCACAACCTGCTGCAAAACGCGCAAGATGCCTGTGAAAACCAGCCGCAACCAGAAGTCAGTTTGCTCACCCAATGGGTGCCGGCCTCGGGGCGTGTGCGCTTGGTGGTGCGTGACAACGGCCCTGGTTTCCCCGCCAAAATTCTCAAGCGTGCGTTTGAACCCTATGTCACCACCAAAACCCGGGGAACCGGGCTGGGTTTGGCCGTGGTCAAGAAAATTGCGGACGAGCACGGTGCCCGCATTGACCTCAAAAACAGAGAATTGGCTGGTGCCGTCGTAGGGGCCCAAGTGTCGTTATCATTCCAAGTTGCAGAAATGCAACAAACACAACTTCTATAAATTCAACGAGACGCTTTTTTCATGGCAAATATTTTGGTGGTGGACGACGAGCTGGGCATACGTGACCTCTTGTTTGAAATTCTCAATGATGAAGGACACGCGGTTGAATTGGCAGAAAACGCAGCGCAAGCCCGCGCTTCTCGCTTTGCCAGCCAACCCGATTTGGTGTTGTTAGATATTTGGATGCCTGACACCGATGGCATCACCTTGCTCAAGGAATGGGCCGGTGCTGGTTTGTTGAACATGCCCGTCATCATGATGAGTGGTCACGCCACGGTGGACACCGCTGTAGAAGCCACCCGCATTGGCGCGCATGCGTTTTTAGAAAAACCCATCACCATGCAAAAGCTGCTCAAAGCGGTGGAGCAGGGTTTGAACAAAAAAGCTGTGGTGCCGCAAGCTGCCAAACCCGCAGTGAGCGCAACAGGGCAGGTGTTGACCCATGCACCGGCTGCATTGGGCCCACAAGCGGTGGTGTTGCCACCCACGCACCAAAGCTTTGATTTGGAGCTACCCCTGCGCGATGCACGCGATGCGTTTGAGCGCGCCTATTTCGAATACCACTTGGCCAAAGAAAGCGGCTCGATGACCCGTGTGGCTGAAAAGACAGGTTTGGAGCGCACGCATTTGTACCGTAAGCTCAAACAACTGGGCGTGGATTTGTCGAAAGCCAAACGAACGGCTTGATTTGCGGTTAGATGTTTGAGTGATGAAGCGCCTAGCGATAGGCGTTTTTGCGTGCGCGAATCAGTTTGATCAAAGCGGTGTTGCGTGACAACAAGCGCAACAACCAAGCGCCAAGCACCGCACCACCCAAATCGCCCAGCATCATTTCAAATACCTGCCTTGGGTATAGCAGCTGCGAGGGGTCAACAAGGGTCCAGAGCACATGGTGCATCAAGGCGTTCATCAGCGCGTACAACACCGACAACAGCAACAAGTCGTTCAAGCGTGTGATGGACAAGCGGCGGCGCAACAACATTTGAAGCAGCACCACCGAGATGGCGGCTACACCTGCAGACACACACATGTTCAACAAACTGATCGACAGCGTAGCGTCATGTGTCCAGGCTAACAGCAGCACCCCTCCAATGGCGGTGCCCAAGGTGCCCCACATCAAGCCCAGCACCAAAACATTGAACAACCGAAAAAATGCTGGCAAGTAAATCAGGCTGATGTGGTCAGAAATGGCGATAGCTTGAAACAGCCAAGCATTGAGCAAATGGCTGGCACAAAATGCAACGCCAGCCAAACTCGAAGCGGCAAAAAGAGCAAAGACTGATTTGTCTTTTTCAATCATTCAAACTACCAACAATACGCATCAAGCAAAAGCATTATTTTAAGAAGTGTGGTGATGGCTTTTTGTACGGTAAGCGACAGGTGTAGCGGCAGTTTGTGAATACCAAAGAATGTGTTTGTGCAAATGCCAGCCGCGCGAAGGGGCAAAGAAAAAGCCCAACTGCGAACAGTTGGGCTTTTAGACTGGTGG
>JBEGOM010000083.1:0-5761 GCA_041181985.1 Pseudomonadota bacterium
CAAGCATGAAATTCGTTCTTCACACCATCGGTGCAGCTGCATTGACCCTTGCCAGCATGAGCGCACATGCGCAAGCAGGCGAGACCGTCAAGATTGCATGGATTGACCCGTTATCCGGTTTGATGGGTCCTGTGGGCACCAACCAAATCAAAACCTTTCAGTTCTTTGCTGAAAAGTTCAGCGCGAACAACCCTGCCAAAGTCAAATTTGAAATGGTTCAGTTTGACAACAAGCTCAGCCCCGCAGAGAGCTTAAACGCCCTCAAAGCTGCCACCGACCAAGGCATTCGCTACATCACGCAGGGCAATGGTTCGTCTGTGGCCGGTGCGTTGATCGACGCCATCAACAAGCACAACGAACGCAACCCTGGCAAAGAATTGATCTTCTTGAACTACGCCGCGGTGGATCCTGATTTCACCAACAGCAAGTGCAGCTACTGGCATTTCCGTTTTGATGCAGACACCTCCATGAAAATGGAAGCGCTGACCACCTTCATGAAAGACCAGTCCGATGTGAAGAAGGTTTACCTGCTGAACCAAAACTATTCACACGGCCACCAAGTCGCCAAGTACGCCAAAGAAAATTTGAGCCGCAAGCGTCCCGATGTGCAAATCGTCGGCGAAGACCTGCACCCCTTGGCACAAGTGCGCGATTTCGCACCCTACATTGCCAAGATCAAAGCCTCTGGCGCTGACTCTGTGATCACAGGCAACTGGGGTTCAGACTTGGCCTTGCTCATCAAGGCCGCCAACGAAGCTGGCTACAACGGCAAGTTCTACACCTACTACACCAGCGTCACAGGCACACCCACAGCGCTTGGCAAAGGTGGCGAAGGCCGTGTTTACCAAATTGGCTACGCCCACTACAACATGGGTGGTCAGACAGACAAGTGGGCGGCAGAATTCAAAGACCGTTTCAAAGACGACATGTACACCAACGCTGTGATCCATGTGTTCAACCTGTTGGGCGATTCGATGGCCAAAGCCAAATCCACTGACCCTGTGAAAGTGGCTGCAGCCATGGAAGGCGCGAAGATCAAGAGCTTCAACGGTGAAGTTGAAATGCGCAAAACCGACCACCAAATGCAGCAACCGCTGTACCTGACCGTGTGGCAAAAGGCGGATAAAAAATACCCCTACAGCCCAGAAAACACAGGCATGACATTGGCCCCTGTGAAAACCTTCGAGTCGTATGTTGCCAGCACACCCACCAGCTGCCAAATGAAGCGACCTGGCTGATTTCTGCATTTGCAGTAGACAGCATCCACGGCGTGACGGGCCATCCGTCACGCCCATTTTGAGTGTTCAGGGAGAACTGGTTTCACGATGGAGTTTTTTTTCATCTCCATGCTCAATGGTGTGAGCTATGGCTTGCTGCTGTTCATGTTGAGCTCGGGTCTGACCTTGATTTTCAGCATGATGGGCGTACTCAATTTCGCCCATGCCAGCTTCTACATGATCGGCGCCTACATTGGCTACAGCCTCAATGAAGTTGCTGGCTTTTGGGTGGCCCTGTTTGTCGCACCCATTCTCACCGGCCTGCTCGGTGCCATGTTTGAACGGTTGAGTTTGCGTCGCGTTCATCCCTTTGGTCATGTGCCCGAGCTCTTGGTTACTTTTGGTTTGTCTTACATCGTGCTTGAGTTGGTGCAATTGGTGTGGGGCAGAACAGCGGTGGAGTTTGTGCCACCTGCTTTGCTGCAAGGCCCTGCGTTCACCTTGGTGCAACACAGTGTGCAGGGCCTGAGTTTGGTGTGGGGTGCGGCTGCACCTGAATTGTGTGCGTCTACCGATGCAGCTGTGCGTGTGGCGTGCACCACCTTTCCGGCCACCCGTGGTTTCATGATGTTGGTGGCCTTGGTGATGATGTTTGGCCTATGGCTTTTGCTCAAGCGCACGCGTGTGGGCTTGGTGATTCAAGCCGCTCTGACACATCCCGAAACAGCCGAGGCCTTGGGTCACAACGTGCCCCGCGTGTTCATGACGGTGTTTGGTGTTGGCACTGGCTTGGCGGGTTTGGCCGGCGTGATCGGCGGCAGCACCTTTGTGACTGAACCTGCGATGGCGGCGACCGTGGGCTCCATCATTTTCGTGGTGGTGGTGGTCGGTGGCATGGGTTCTTTGGGAGGCGCATTTTTGGCTTCACTGCTCATCGGTGTGATTCAAACCTTTGCGGTGGCGTTTGACTATTCCTTGCTCATGTTGTTGCAAAACTTTGGCTTGGCAACCAACCAAGCCCTGCAAAACAACTCATTGTTGAAGCTCACCTTGTCGCAAGTGGCGCCCATCTTGCCTTACCTGTTTTTGGTGTTGATATTGATCTTCCGACCCAAGGGTCTGTTGGGCACGCGGGAGACTTGAGATGGCACTGAACAAAACACATTACGAATTCAAACCCTACAACGTTGGACGTTGGCTGATTTGGGGACTGTTTGCATTGATCTTGTTGGTCGCGCCGAAAGTTTTCAACAGCAATTTGTCGGTCACCATGTTGTCGCAAATGGGCGTGGCCATCATTGCCTGCTTGTCTTACAACATGTTGTTGGGGCAGGGCGGCATGTTGAGCTTTGGCCATGCGGTCTACACCGGCTTGGGCGCTTATGTCGCCATGCATGCACTCAATGCTGCAGGTAGCGGCGCCTTGCCTGTTCCCGTGACACTGGTGCCTTTGGTGGGTGGGCTAGGCGGTATGTTTTTCGCCGTGCTGTTTGGCTATGTCAGCACCAAAAAATCGGGCACCACCTTTGCCATGATCACCTTGGGCATGGCCGAGTTGGTGTTTGCCATGTCGCTCATGTTCTCCGAATTTTTTGGTGGTGAAGCTGGCGTGTCTGGCAACCGCATGGTGGGTTCATCATTCATGGGCATCACCTACGGTCCGCAAATTCAGGTGTATTACCTGACTGCTGCTTACACACTGGTGTGTGTGGCCTTGATGTTTGCCTTCACGCGCACGCCCTTGGGTCGCATTTTGAATGCGGTGCGCGACAACCCAGAGCGAGTGGAGTTCATTGGTTACAACACGCAGCATGTGCGTTATTTGGCTTTCATCATTGCTGGCTTTTTTGCCGGCATTGCAGGTGGTTTGGCCAGCGTCAATTTTGAAATCGTCACAGCCGAGGTGGTGGGTTCGGGGCGCTCAGGCGCTTATTTGTTGTTCACATTTTTGGGCGGCGCCACATTTTTCTTTGGCCCCATCATCGGTGCGGTGTTGATGGTGCTGGCCTTTGTGCTGTTGTCTGAACTCACCAAAGCGTGGTTGTTGTATTTGGGCTTGGTGTTTTTGTTCATGGTCATGTATGCACCCGGTGGCATTTCAAGTTTGATCATGATGAACTTGCGCTTGGCTGCTTTTGGTCGCTTGAAACAAATTTGGGTGGCCTATGTCGGCTTAGGCGTGACCGCCCTGATTGGCTTGGCTGGCACTGCTGCCATGATTGAGATGATTTATCACTTGCAACTCAACACAACCTCTAGCCCAGAGCTGGTGTTTGCTGGCATTACTTTGAATGCAACTTCTTTCAACAGTTGGTTTGGTTCGGTCTTTGTCATGCTCACGGGCTTTGGTTTGTTTGAGTTGGCACGTCGTCAATATGTGCACGATTGGGACGAGACGCAGGTGTACATCGAAAAAGAAATCAAACGCAGGGAGGCCCTGTGATCGCATTGCAACTCAAAGATGTTCGCAAGAACTTTGGCAAAACCGAAATCATCCGTGGGGTCGATTTAACGGTGCAAGCCGGTGAACGTGTGGCCATCATTGGCCCCAACGGCGCGGGTAAGTCCACACTGTTCAACCTCATCAGCGGCAGGTTCGAGCCCAGCAGCGGTGAAATTTGGTTGGGTGAGCACCGCATTGATGGCAAGAAACCCTTCGAAATCAACCGGCTTGGTTTGTCGCGCAGTTTTCAAATCACCAACATCTTTCCAAAGCTCAGCGTGTTTGAAAATTTGCGTTGTGCGGTACTGTGGAAGCTCGGCTACAAATACACCTTCTTCAAATTTCTTGCCGATTTAGAAGACGCCAACGACCGCGCCGAAGCGTTGATGGAACGCATTCGCTTAGACAAAAAACGCGATGTGTTGGCCGTCAACCTCACTTATGCCGAACAACGCGCACTCGAGATCGGCATCACCATTGCCGGTGGTGCCGATGTGATTTTGTTAGACGAACCCACCGCCGGCATGAGCAAGAGCGAAACCAAGCGTTTCATTCAGCTGATCCGTGAAGTCACCGAAGGCAAAACCTTGCTCACGGTGGAGCACGACATGGGTGTGGTGTTTGGGCTGGCCGACAAAATTGCGGTGGTGGTGTATGGCGAAGTCATCGCCTTTGACACCCCCGAAGCCGTGCGTGCCAACGCCAAAGTTCAAGAAGCGTATTTGGGCTCATCGGTGGCCGAATCGCAAGCAGCGCATTGAGGAAGAGGTTCATGCTCACGATCGACAACCTCCACGCGTTTTACGGCAAAAGCCATGTCTTGCATGGCGTGTCTTTTGACATTCAACCCGGCGAAATTGTGGCGCTGCTGGGGCGCAACGGTTCGGGCCGTTCCACCACCGCACGCGCCATCATGGGCTTGGTGGATTGCCAAGGCAAGCTAGATTGGAAAGGCCAATCGATTGCCGATAAAAAGGCGTTTCAAATCGCGCACTTGGGCATTGGCTATGTGCCTGAAAACCGCGACATCTTTCCCAAACTCACGGTGCATCAAAACCTGTTGCTGGGTCAAAAGGGCGACGGCAAAGACAGTCGCTGGTCGTTTGACGACATGTACGCCATGTTCCCGCGTTTGAAAGAGCGCGAACACACCGAAGCCGGTGTGTTGTCAGGCGGCGAGCAACAAATGCTCACCCTGTGCCGCACCTTGATGGGCGACCCCGACCTCATCATCATTGACGAACCCACCGAGGGCTTGGCGCCCAAGATTGTCGAATTGGTAGGCGACTATCTGAAGCAACTCAAAGCCAAGGGCGTGTCGGTGTTGTTGATCGAGCAAAAGCTCACCATCGCCATGGACATCTCCGACCGCGTGCTGGTGATGGGCCACGGCAGCATTGTTTTTACCGGTACCCCGGCCGAATTGAAGGCCGACACTTACATCCGCCGCGAATGGCTGGAGGTTTGATCTAGAATCACAAAAAAAGAACGATCGTTCTTTTTTATCATTCCATTGTTCATCAAGGAAAACGCATGAGTGCAGACTACAAAGTTCATGGCGACGTGGCCGTGATTTCATTGAACAACCCGCCGGTCAACGGTTTGGGCTTGGCCACCCGTCAGGCCATTGCCGATGGCGTTGAAAAAGCGGTGGCTGATCAAGCGGTCAAAGCCATTGTGCTGACCGGCCAAGGCAAAGCCTTTTCAGGTGGCGCTGACATTCGCGAATTTGGTTCACCCAAAGCCATTCAAGAGCCCAACTTGCTCAGCGTCATTGCCCTCATTGAAAACTGCAGCAAGCCCGTGGTGGCAGCGGTGCACACCGTGGCGATGGGCGGCGGTTTAGAGCTCGCCTTGGGTTGCCACTACCGCATGGCAGCACCCGGCGCCAACATTGCGTTGCCAGAGGTGAAAATTGGTTTGATTCCGGGTGCAGGTGGCACACAGCGCTTGCCCCGCGTGTTGGGCGTTGAGCCTGCGTTGAACATGATCGTGAGTGGCGAGCCCATCAAGAGCGAAATGCTCGCCATGTTGCCCGGCCAAAAACTGTTCGACAAAATGGCTGCATCGCCTGAATCGTTGATGGACGAAGCGATGGCCT
>JBEGOM010000084.1:0-5662 GCA_041181985.1 Pseudomonadota bacterium
CTGAAGGTCTTGACTTTCCTCCCTACCCCGGTGAATTGGGCAAACGCATTTGGGAATCGGTCAGCAAACCCGCTTGGGCCGAATGGATGAAACAGCAAACCATGTTGGTCAACGAAAACCGTTTGAATTTGGCAGACCAACGCGCACGCGAATATTTGAAACGCCAAATGGAAAAACATTTCTTTGGCGAAGGTGCTGATGTGGCGCAAGGTTATGTGCCACCCTCTGCTTGATGTTGAGTGATTCTTTGTGACCTTTTTTGACCTTTTGTGATCGTTCGTGACCTTTGAATCTGCTTGGCACACGCACCCTACTGGGTGCGTTTTGCAAGCACCGTTTGATCCCCTCGCATTTATTCACCATTGGGCCGCATGGCGGGCGGCTGATGAGAGGCCCCGCGTTTTGCATGTGGTGGCGTATTGCGAACACGCTCCCGAACTGGCAGACATTTCTTCTGCCCTTCACGCTTGCAACTCTGACGCAGCCCTACAGCCACTCGCACAACAACTGGTCGATCAATGGTGGGGTTTGTTGCCTGGACAACACCGTTTGCGGTTTGAGAATGCGCAAGTTTGTTTGACTTTGCACATTGGGCAAGCGGCCATCGACTTGGCAAACGCTGCGCATTCTTGCAATGCAAATGCGTCGCAACAAGTAGCATCTCAATCAGTCATCGTCATCGGCGCCGGCATAGCAGGTGCCGCCACAGCACGCGCTTTAGCTTTGCGTGGTTGGCGTGTGCAAGTGTTAGATGCAGGCGAT
Source organism: Pseudomonadota bacterium (assembly GCA_041181985.1). Lineage (GTDB taxonomy): Bacteria > Pseudomonadota > Gammaproteobacteria > Burkholderiales > Burkholderiaceae_C > Limnohabitans. Next base: position 763 of record JBEGOM010000084.1, read on the forward strand.
TCACCTGCGTCAGGTGCCTCTGGCCTGCCCGTGGGTTTGGTGGCACCGCACACTTCACCTGATGACAGCATCATCTCGCGCTTGTCGCGTGCGGGTGTGCGTGCCATGTATCACACCCTGCAAAGCTTGTTGACCGTGGGTGTCGATTGGTCACCCACCGGCGTACAAGAGCGCCGCTTACCCGGCAAAACACGCAAAGGCGGTGCACCACAACATTGGTCTACCGTGCACAAAACAGCGGGGGAAGTTTGGACACGCGCCGCAACACCACCCGCCCCCACCAACGCCTTGTGGCATGAAAAAGGCGCATGGTTGCGTCCTGCCAACTTGGTCAAAGCCTTGCTCGATCACACCAACATCACATGGCAAGGTAGTGCATCAGTATCAGCACTTGCGCATGCACAAGGTCAGTGGCAAGCGTTGCACAACGACCGTGTCTTGGCGCAAGCTGCGCGTGTGGTCATCGCGTGTGGGCCTGCTTCGCGTGGTTTGATTCAACAGGTCACGCAACAAACATGGCCCATCAACCCCTTGCGTGGGCAAGTCTCTTGGGGCCTGATGCAAGACATCACCGATGTGCCACTGCCCGACACGCCTGTGAACGGCAACGGCAGTTTTGTGCATCATGTGCCCACAGCAGAAGGGCCTGCGTGGTTTGCGGGGTCTACCTTTGACCGCGTCAACGCCACCACAGAAATTTTTCCAAACGACCACCAAGAGAACTTCCAACGCTTGCATGCTTTGCTGCCTGAAACAGCAGAAGGTTTGCAAAGCGTGTTTGAACACAGTGTGCGCGGTTGGGCGGGGGTGCGTTGCAGCGTGCCTGATCGACTGCCTGTAGTCGGCCCTGTTGATCAAGCACCAGCAGGGTTGTGGGTCAACACGGCCATGGGTTCGCGCGGTTTGACATTGGCTGTGCTGTGTGGCGAATTGTTGGCAGCGCGTTGGCACCATGAGCCTTTGCCGGTTGAACCTCAACTCGCGCAAGCCTTGAATGCGCAGCGGTATCAGCGTTAAATGGATCAACGCTCAATTTCATCGAATACCGCATATGCAAACATCAACACCATCAGCTTCGCCATCGACCTCAACCTCGCCCCCTTCCTCGACTCCTTCCTCGCCCCCTTCTTCACCTTCACCCACCGAACCACCTTCACAAGTGAGCTTTGTCGAAGCCTTTTGGTTTTGGCTCAAGCTAGGCTTCATCAGCTTCGGTGGACCCGCAGGGCAAATTGCGGTGTTGCACCAAGAGTTGGTCGAGCGACGCCGCTGGTTGTCTGAAAAGCGTTTTTTACATGCGCTCAATTACTGCATGTTGCTACCCGGCCCCGAAGCGCAACAGTTGGTGACTTACATCGGCTGGTTGTTGCACAAGCGTTGGGGTGGCATTGTGGCGGGCGTGTTGTTTGTATTGCCATCGCTGTTGATTTTGATCGCACTGTCTTGGGTTTACATTCGCTTTCACGATGCACTGTGGCTGAGCGGTTTGTTTTACGGCATCAAACCCGCGGTCGCTGCCATCGTGGTGCAAGCGGTGCATCGCATTGGTTCGCGTGCCCTGAAAAACGCCAGCTTGTGGGCCATTTCGGCTGCCGCATTCGTGGCTATTTTTGCGATCGAACTACCGTTTCCACTCATCATCGCACTGGCAGCAGCCATTGGGTTTGTGGGTGGGCGTGTTTCGCCACAAACTTTTCAAACCGGCGGTGGCCATGCCGCCCAACAAAACACCAGCGGTGCCGCGCTGATCGATGACCATACGCCCACACCAGACCACGCGCGGTTTTCATGGCGTGGTTTGATGCAAGTGTTAGTTGCGGGTTTGTTGCTCTGGGCCGTGCCGATGGGCGTGTTGTGCGCGTTGTTCGGTTGGCAGCATGACTACACGCAAATGGCATGGTTCTTCACCAAAGCAGCCTTGCTCACATTTGGCGGCGCGTATGCGGTGCTGCCCTATGTGTACCAAGGTGCGGTATCGCAATTTGCTTGGGTCACGCCCACACAAATGATGGACGGTTTGGCCTTGGGTGAAACCACGCCTGGCCCACTCATCATGGTGGTGGCATTTGTGGGTTTCATTGGTGGCTATGTCAAAACGCTGCTTGGCCACGACAGTTTGTTTTTGGCAGGTGCACTAGCAGCGTGTTTGGTCACTTGGTTCACCTTTTTGCCATCGTTCATTTTTATTTTGGCGGGTGGGCCTTTGGTGGAAAGCACCCACAAAAACATGAACTTCACCGCACCACTCACCGCAATTACTGCTGCGGTGGTGGGTGTGGTGTTCAACTTGGCACTGTTTTTCGCCTACCATGTGCTGTGGCCTGAGGGCTTTACAGGCAACTTAGACATTGCGTCCTTACTGCTGAGTTGCGCAGCCGCGCTGGCCTTGTTTCGCTACAAGCGCAGTGTGATGGAAGTGATTTTTGCCAGCGCTTTGATCGGATTAGCAATCAAGGCACTGGGTGTTTAAGAGCACTTAGAAAACGGCTCTCCTGATATCAGGAAACGCGTCCAATCGCACAGCTCACGAAAGACTTGGCATTTGCCAGCCCAGCATCAAACCCGCTGAGACTGCCTTGCTCGGGATAACCCATTGATTTGAGTTTTGCAATCAGTGCCCCACGAAGCGACTCATCGGCATTGACGCTCACCAATTGCTGCTCGCGATCAATCACGATATTGGATAGCCCCTCGATAGCGCTGAGCCCTTTGATGATGGACTTTTCGCAGCCACCGCATTTGATGTTTTCAACATGAACCTGAATTTGATGAACTGACATAAAAGCTCTTTTCATTGACAACCGTTATGCAACTTCCATTGCTGCGCGCCGAACAGCAAAAGCCAGAAACATATGAATAAGTGTGCGTTGATCTTTAAAAATCACATATGATTTAAATCATATGAGTGGCAAATTATTCAACCTTGCACCCCCGCTGAAGACCCTCCTGCCTGAGGCTGTCCATAGACTTTGCAAAATCACAACCGTCAAAAAGGGTTCCCTACTCTTTCAAACAGGCAAAAGACCAGAGTGGATGTTCTTTGTCCTCAGTGGCGAAGTCACTCTAGAACGGCTTAGTCAAGAAGGTGACCCTTTGGTTCTCCAAAGGACAAGATATGGATTCGTGAGTGAGGCCAGTCTGCAGTCACCCAAATACCACTGCGATGCACGTGTTGTGGCCAACTCAGAGATCGTTCAAATTCCTCTGACATCTCTGGCAGATGCTTTAAGTACAGATACAGCTTTCGCAGGTCGTTGGATCAGCATGTTGAACCAAGAAGTCAAAAGACTGCGATTGCAATGCGAGCGTTTAAGCATGAAATCTGTAAAGGACCGCATCTTGCACCTCATTCACACAGAGGGCAAGAACGGTCAATACCAAGTGAACACCGGCCTCAAATCATTAGCAGGAGAACTTGGCGTGACACATGAAGCCCTGTATAGAACGCTCGCAGCCCTTGAACAATCTTCAGTGATCAAGCGTGAGAACGGCCTCCTGAAGCTGAAAACCTAGTGATGCGCTTACGCGCAAGGCTTATTTCGACCGTGTCAGCTGCTCTTGCAGCAAAGTCTTGAGCTCACGCAAATCTTGGTTTTGCTGGGCCACTTGTTCACGCAAAGCCGACACTTCTCGATGAATGTCTTTCTCTTCTTTAGCAATTTCTGCTGGGCCGTTGTCAAGGTTGTTCAACGAGTCGACGATCACGGCAATGAACAGGTTGATCACAATGAAAGTGGCAATCAAGATGAACAACAAGAAAAATATCCATGCATACGGCAGCTTTTCCATGATGGGACGCGCCACACCTTCGGACCAACTCTCCAGCGTCATAACTTGAAAGAGCGTGAAGGCACTGTCGCCCATATTGCCAAACAACTCAGGGAAATCATGACCAAACAAGTTGGTGGCCATGACTGAGAACACATAAAAAATAATCAAGGTCAAACCGGCCACCGAGGCCAAACTCGGCAACGAATTGAGCAAGCCTGACACCACCTTGCGCATGCTCTCCACCTTGTTGATCAAACGCAGCACGCGCAACACACGCAAAGCACGCAGCACTGAGAACGACTCGGTGGCGGGAATGACAGCAATACCCACCACCACAAAGTCAAACAAGCACCAAGGGTCGGTGAAAAACTTCAAACCACGTGCCGCCATCAGCAACACAATTTCCAGAATGAAAACCGCCAAAATCGCATGATCAAGCAGTGCCAACTCATGTCCAAAAGCTTCAACGATGCTGGGGCTGGTTTCCAAACCCAATAAGGCAGCGTTCAGCACGATCAAAAACACAATCGTGTGTTGAATGGTGGGATGGTTGATGAAGCGTTCTATCTTTTGCTTCCACTCAGGAAGCGTTGGGTCAATAACAACGGGATGCATGTGTCTGGCTGGGTCAATTTGAATAGCCCGAAACTTTATCTCATCTTCATTTTTAATACGAAACACCTCACCTTGCGCAACCCAGTTGACACCCTCAACACCTGACGATGTGGCCCACCACTTCGCACTTCATGGCTAAAAGCCCCCCGCACCATATTCTTGTATTGCATATATGTAGAACGAAAAAATCGTTTGTTTTGGCATAAAGACCGCCTACAGTCTCGGCCATGCATGATTTTGGTTTCGTCTTTGCGGGTTTCTTTGTTGGCCTCGTCGTCGGTTTGACGGGGGTTGGCGGCGGCTCGCTCATGACGCCCATCTTGATCTTTTTCTTTGGCGTCAAGCCCTACATGGCTGTGGGCACCGATTTGTTGTTTGCCGCTTTCACCAAAGCCGGTGGCACATTCAGCATGGCGCGTCAGCAGTTGGTGCCTTGGCGCGTGGTGTTCTCGCTCTGCGCTGGCAGCTTGCCTGCTGCGGCAGCCACGCTGTGGGTGTTGCACAACGTGGGGCC
>JBEGOM010000085.1:0-5460 GCA_041181985.1 Pseudomonadota bacterium
AGGGCAAGCAACTGCTGCGCGACATCCCGCAGTCGATCACGGTGGTGACCGAAAAGCAATTGGATGATCGCAATTTAGACACAGTGAAAGATGCGCTCAAGCAAACTGCGGGCATCACCTTTCAAGCTGCTGAAGGTGGTGAAGAAGACATACGCCTGCGCGGTTTCGCTCTATCAACCACAGGCGATATTTTTGTAGATGGGTTGCGTGATCCTGCGTTTTATGACCGCGACACCTTCAACCTCGACCGCTTGGAGTTGCTGCGTGGTTCTGCTTCGATGTTGTTTGGTCGTGGCTCAACCGGCGGTGCTGTGAACTTGGTGAACAAGGTGCCGCGCTTGATGAATGAAAACCAAGTCGATGTGACGCTGGGCAGTTACAACCACCGCCGGGTGGTGGGTGATTTCAACCAACAAACAGGTGAAAGCGCAGCGCTGCGGGTGAGCGCGATGGAAACCACCGCAGACAACAACGGTGCGGGCAGCAGCTTGGACAAACAAGGCTTGGCTGGCAGCTACCGTTGGGGCATTGGCGAACGCGATGAGTTCAATGCCAGCTTGTATCACCTCGACAACAACAACGGCATCAATTACGGCATGCCGTGGATTCGCCCTACGGCGAGCAGCCCGGCCAGCGCCACCACTTTGTTGCCCGTCGAACCTGGCAGCTATTACGGCATGGCCAGTGATGTCAATCGAGGCACAGCCAGTTATGCCACGCTGTCGCACACCCACCGATTCGATGGCGTCACCGAACTGACCACCCGTGTGCGCAGAGGTGCCTTCACCCGCGATCAGCGTGCCTCCACGATTCGATTGTCTGGCAGCACACTGGACAACTTTTCGGCCAACACCTCTTTGACACGCGGTACGCAAAACAAAATTCAAAACCTCGACGCACTTTATGTTCAAAGTGATTTGAGCACGCAGTTTGCAGCACTTGGGGTTCAGCACCAAGTATTGGCAGGCGTAGACATAGCGCGCGAACAAAAAACAGTGTTTGCTGCACGCACTGCTGCTCAAGGCCTCGGCGGGGTTGATTTGTCGAAACCATCCACCACCGTCGGAACACCCAACGATGGCGCTTGGGTCAACGAAGCATCGCGTGTGCTTCGCGTGAATAACCAATACACTTCTACCGCATGGGGTGCATACGCACAAGACTTGGTCCAGCTCACACCTGTTTGGAAATTTTTAGGCGGATTACGCTATGACAGTTTGAATGGTGATTACAACAGCTACGCGTCACCTGCCGACGGTGCCAATGCCGCAAATGGTGCACTTTCAAATTACGCCATGAAAGTTGGTGAATGGAGCAAACGCATCGGTGCTTTGTTTCAACCCAACGAACGTGAGTCGTATCACTTTTCAGCGGCCACATCTTTCAACACCTCAGGTGACGCTTATTCGCTAGGCGTAGGCAACCAAGATGCGCCACCGGAGCAAAGCATCAACATGGAGTTGGGTGCCAAGCTGGAGTCAGCTGACAAAAACCTGAGCACGCGGTATGCATTGTTTCAATCCACCAAATTGCACGAACGCAACACCGACCCTTTGCAGCCGGGTATCACGGTGTTGTCAGGCCGTCGCCATGCTGCAGGTCTTGAAGCAGACATCACGGGGCGCATCACGCCGCGTTGGGAAGCCTATGGCTCGTTCATGTGGATGCCTGTGGCCAAAATCGATGTGGGTGGACAAGGTGCCGAAGCTGCAGGTGCGCGTCCATCGCTGACACCGCGCATCAGCGCCACATTTTGGAACACCTACCAAATCAACAGCCAATGGCGCGTGGGTGCAGGTGTGAACCATCGGGGCGCGCAAACGCCTAACCGCAACCCAGGTTGGGAAGCCCCCGCTTTCACCACCGTCGATGTGATGGCTGAATTTCGCCATGACGATCACCTCACCTTCAAAGGCAATGTGAGCAATCTCACCAACAAGTTGTATGCGGATCAACTCTACAGCGCGCACTATGTACCGGGTGCAGGCCGCTTGGTGCAGTTCACCGCTTCTTATAAGTTTTAAGGACGCTTGACATGTTGCTCACGCTCACCGATGTACTCACCAACGCCGAGGTCGCACAAGCGCGCGCATGGCTCACGGAAGCACCTTGGGAAGTGGGCGCGCTGACAGCGGGTAAACAAGCCGCCAGCGTGAAAAGCAATCAACAGTTGCCACAAGACTGCGAGGTCGCATTGAAAATTCGCGACATGGTGTTGCAAGCATTGAATGCCAATGCCACTTTTTTTTCGGCCACGCTGCCAAAAAGAATTTACCCACCACGGTGCAACCGTTATGCCGGCGAAAGCAATTTTTTTGGCAACCACATCGACGGTGCGATTCGCATGCTAGGCCATGACAAACGCGTGCGCACCGATATTTCTTGCACCTTGTTTCTGTCAGAACCCGACACTTACGAAGGTGGCGAATTGTGCATCGAAGACACCTTCGGTGAGCAAAGCATCAAATTGCCAGCGGGCAGCATGGTCATTTACCCGGGCACAAGTTTGCACCAGGTCAAACCGGTGACGCACGGCGAGCGGTTGGCTTGTTTTTTTTGGATTGAAAGTTTGGTGCGTAGCGATGAGCAACGCCGCTTGTTGTTCGAACTGGATATGAGCATTTTGAACCTCCGCGCGCAATACGGCGAAATACCCGAGGCGGTTGCTCAAACCGGCGTGTATCACAACCTCCTACGGATGTGGGCAGACACATGATGTGGCAATTCACCTATACACAAACACCCAAGCATCAGCAATGTGTCTGGGTAGGTGTTGTCTTGTTGCATGTTGTGATGTTCAGCACCCTTTTGCGTTCACCGCCTAAAGCACAAACCCAGCTTGAACAAAACAGCATGACGCTGGAAATGGTGATGGCCCCTGCCGTTCAAAAGACTTTGCGTGTGGCAGAACCATCGCCGACGCAAACATTGGGTTCTAGAACACCAGCGCCCCAAACTTCAACCACAGCGCAAGAAACCTCAACAGAGGCAACGAGCGCGCGTGCGTCCCAAAGCACAGTTTCGCAAAACAGCACTGCATCGTCATTGCCTAACGCACAAGCCCCAGGTTTGAACAACCCTGCTCCAAGCTATCCCAAACTCAGCCGTCGACTGAACGAACAAGGGCAAGTGGTGATACGCGTGTATGTGGGTGCCGACGGCAGTGCGCGACAGGTCGAAATCAAAACCAGCAGTGGCTATGACCGCTTAGACCAAGAAGCATTGCGCACCGTGATGCGCTGGCGTTTTGTGCCGGGTCAACATTTGGGAGTGCCCGAAGCGATGTGGTTCAACGTGCCTGTGAATTTTGTTTTGGATTAACTCAAAGAAACGCTTAAGAAAGGTCAATATGGAAAATCAAACCGGACTGTTGAATTTTTGGCAACAAGGCGACGCCATCACGCACACCGTTGCGTTGCTGTTGATTGGCATGTCTGTGCTGTCCTGGGGCGTGATCGTCATGAAAGCCCTAGACATCGTGCGTCTGAAGCACATGTCACGCAAGGTGGAAGCGTTTTGGCACAGCACCCATTTGCATGAGGGGTTAACAGCACTTGATGGCTCTGACGCGCCGTCGCGCGACAACAATCCTTTTTATCAGTTGGCTCAACAAGGGCACGAGGCTTCGGCCCATCACCGCGCCACCCAAGCGCAATTGCATGACAGCCTGGATGTGAGCGATTGGGTGTCACGCAGTTTGCGCCACGCGATCGACGATGCCACAGCACGACTGCACGCTGGCTTGGCGGTGTTGGCCTCGATTGGTTCGACTGCCCCATTTGTGGGTTTGTTTGGGACGGTGTGGGGGATTTATCACGCACTGATCAGCATGGGTGAGAGCAGTCAAGTCAGCATGGACCGAGTGGCTGGCCCCATCGGTGAAGCCCTCATCATGACTGCGCTGGGCTTGTTGGTGGCTGTGCCTGCGGTACTGGGCTACAACACGCTGGTGCGCGGCAACAAGTTTATTTTGGGTCAACTCAATCGATTTGCACACGACCTGCATGCTTTTTTGGTCACTGGTGCGCGCATGGGCAAACATCAAACCCAGGAAGGTTGAACATGTCTTTCTTACCCGAACACGCTGACGATGAGGTGATGAACGACATCAACATGACACCCTTGATTGATGTGATGTTGGTTCTCTTGATTGTGTTCATTCTCGCAGTGCCTGCCCTACAAAGTGCTGTCTCACTCACACTGCCAAAAACCAGCCATGCCGTGACACAACAGCCTGCCCAACCGATAGCGCTCGATATTGATGCGCAAGGGAAAATACATTGGAACGGGCAAACAATGACCACCGAAAGTTTGCTGCAGCATGCGCAACAGGCTGCCGAGCAAGTGCCTCAACCAGTGGTGCGTTTGCGCGGCGACCGGGCTGTGCCCTATGAACGCGTGCTGCAAACCTTGAGCAGCTTGCAATCAGCAGGGCTGAGCAAAGTCAATTTCATGTCGGAAAAACAGTAAGGCGTTGTATTGCCGTGCCGATCCAACCACCTCCACCGATGCAAAACGCATCTGCTGAAGACAAAACGCGAAAAGTGCCTCAACCACCTGCGCGGGTTGACAGCCATGTCCTCATGGGCGGTCAGCGGGTTTTAGAAATCGTGCACCAAGGCGAGGTCTATCGCTTGCAAACCACCCGTTTGGGGAAATTGATTTTGACCAAATGATCTTGCGTTTAAGCCGCCGTTTTTCTAGCCACCCAATAAGTCGCACCCTCTGCCCCATAGCGCTCTTCATGCGCAACATCACGCGCCAAAGTGAAACGGTCTTGTGGCAACAGGTGCTGTGTTTGACCATTCACGGTTAACCACATTTCGCCTTGTACCACCAAAGCATCTACTGCGAACGGATGCGTGTGGGTGTCGAGCACCGTGTTGGGTTGCCATGTGCGTTCAATCACTTCATCAAAACCTGCTTCTAACTGCTTGGTTTTGAAGGCTTCAAATGTCTGAGTTGTCATATTTCACCTGCTGCAATCAATGACTCTATTGGAACAAGACTTTTTGTTTCTTGCAAAAACCCTAAATCTGGCACAATGCGGGCTGTTTCATTTAGGAGAACACATGAACAAAACCGAATTGATCGACGCTTTGGCTGCTGAAACCAACATGACCAAAGCTGACGCTGGCCGTGCATTGACCGCCGTGTTGGACATCATCACGCATGCTGTGGCGAAAAAACAAGATGTGCAATTGATTGGCTTTGGCACTTTCAAAGCTGCCAAGCGCGCTGCTCGCACAGGCAAAAACCCACGCACTGGTGAAGCCTTGAAAATTGCTGCAGCCACTGTGCCCCGCTTCACTGCAGGCGCTGCGTTCAAAGCTGCTGTGAACAAATAATTGTTCTAGCCCCAACAAAAAGCCCCAGCAAGGCAACTTGCTGGGGCTTTGTTTATGGTGGGTTCTGAGTGGTTCGAACACCCGACCTACAGATTAAGAGTCTGCTGCTCTA
>JBEGOM010000086.1:0-5249 GCA_041181985.1 Pseudomonadota bacterium
ACTTTGAAACGCGCACAGAAACGATTGCTGTCAAAGGCCAGGCCGATGTCACGCAGGTGGTGCGCAACACCCGACATGGCCCGGTGATCAGTGATGCACAAGCCACCCATGCCGAAGTGTTAGACCTCTCGCGGTTTGTTTTAGCCTTGCGTTGGAGTGCACTCGATGCAGACAATCGCACCTTGGTGGCAGGCTTCAAAGCACAACAAGCCAGCGATGTGAAAGCGTTGATCGCTGCCTACGCCGACAACCATTCGCCCACACAAAACATTGTGATGGCTGACACCCAGGGCAACATCGCCTACAAAGCCGCAGGACGCGTGCCCCTGCGCAGCCCCAACAACGACCTGCGTGGCGTTGCCCCTGCCCCAGGTTGGGATGCCCGCTACGACTGGACCGGTTGGGTGCCCTATGCCGACATGCCTTTTGACGGTGCCAAAAAAGGCTGGGTCGCCACAGCCAACCAGCGCATTACACCTGCAAACTACCCTTATTTTTTAGGACAAGACTGGAACACTGCGCACCGTTTTGATCGCATTGAATCAGTGTTGCAAAGCAAACCCCAACACAACTTCAAAGATATGCAAGCCTTGCAAGGCGACACGCTTTCGTTGTCCACCATGCGTTTGCTACCGGTGCTTCAAGCCACCACATCACAACATCCTCTCGCCGCTGAAGTGCACAAGATATTGCAGACATTTGACGGACACATGAATGCCGATCAATCTGCACCCTTGATTTTTGCGGTGTGGGCAGACGAGTTAACGCGCGGTTTGATTGAACCGCGCTTGGGCAGCGATGTGTTCAAAGCCCAATACGGCAAACGCCACTTTCGCCAACTGCTTGAACATGTCATGCAACAAAAAAATAATCCATGGTGTGCGCCTCGTAGTTGCGCTGACCAATCTAGCGTTGCTTTTGACCGAGCACTTGAGCGCATCGTGGCCATGCAGGGCAACACACCTAGCAACTGGCGTTGGGGCAAAGCGCATGTGGCACTGAGCGTGCATCGCCCATTTGGGCAAGTGCCTGTGCTGCGCGACTTGTTCAGCGTGCAAGTGCCCTCTGACGGTGACCCGTTCACTGTGAATGTGGGGCAATACTGGGCGGGCGAAAAGTATTTGCCCTTTGCCAACCGACATGCTGCATCGTTGCGTGTGGTGTACGACTTGTCTGATTTGGAAAAATCGCAGTTCATTTACCAAACCGGACAAAGCGGTTTGGTATGGTCATCGACCTACCAAGACATGAAGCACGAATGGGCCCAGGGCTCTTATCGTCCTTTACAACGGCAACCTGCGGTGTGGCAACATCAACTCATGCTGACGCCATAAAGCTCTACTTTTTACTTTCGACGGAGATCCCATCATTCATTCTCTAGACCCACGCCGCGAACGGCTGCTGTTGCTGACTTTAGCAGGCATTCAGTTCACGCACATTGTTGACTTCATGATCATGATGCCGCTCGGACCACAGCTGACGGAGCTGTTTGGCATCAGCCTGCCTGAGTTTGGTTTGTTGGTGTCGGCATACACAGTAGCTGCAGGCATTTCTGGTTTGCTCGCGACCACCTTTGTCGATCGCTTTGACCGCAAACACTTGTTGCTCACACTCTATGTTTTGTTTGCCCTCACCACAGTGGCGTGTGGTGTGGCACCCACTTATGGTTGGTTGATGGCAGCCCGAATTGCATCTGGTTTTTTTGGTGGCGTGTTGTCCACCATGAGCCAAACCATCATTGGCGATGTGGTGCCCTTTGCACGCCGTGGTCGCGCAACAGGCGTTGTTATGACATCTTTTTCGGTGGCCACCGTTGCAGGTGTACCCGCTGGTTTGTTGTTTGCCAATGTGTGGGGATGGCATGCCGCGTTTTTCAGCATCGGCGTGATGTGTGTTGGCATTGGTGCCTTGGCGTATGTGAGCGTACCCGCTCTCAATGCCCATGTGTCGCACGGCAAAGACAAACATTTGTTGCACGGCATGTTGCAAGTGCTGCGTGATGACAACCAACGCAAAGCCCTCATGCTCTCAGCCACCATGATTTTTGCGGCCTTCACCATCATTCCTTACATCACGCTATATTTGCAAACCAACGAAGTGATGACAGCCAATGAAATTCCTTGGGTGTACTTTTGTGGCGGTGTGGTCACACTCTTTAGCGGAAGGTGGGTGGGCGGCTTGACGGATCGCATGGGCAAGCGCGAAACATTTCAACGCGCAGTGCTTTTTTCGATTCTGCCGATGTCTGCCATCACGCTTTTAGTGCCCGTGCCCTTGCCATGGGTGTTGCTGGTGACCACCACTTTGTTCTTTGCCATGAACGCGCGCATGATTCCAGGCATGGCCTTGTTGACATCGGCAGCCAGTCCGCAATTCAGGGGGACTTTTTTGTCGCTCAACGGTGCTGTTCAATCGTTTGCCATGGGGCTGGCTTCGTGGGTTGGCGGGTTGTTGTTACAGCGCGAACCTAGCGGCCATGTGACCTCGTATTGGCTGTGTGCGGTGGTTGCAGCGCTGTCATCGCTGTTGGCGTATCACATGGCCAACAAGGTTAATATGCACACTTAGAAAAACGCTTTGTGACGAGAACGACACCATGCAGGACCATTCTCACAAATCGCACACCACGCAGGCATCGCCGCACTGCGAGTCATGTCACTTCGTCATGCCCTCTTACTCGGCTGGGACTGGCTTGCGATGCGGGCTCAAATACCACCAAAGCACTTTGTTGATGCGCAAGTTGTTGCGCATGGACCATTACCCTGAAGTGAAAAAGAACAACGCCTGCGAATCGTGGCAACCGGCTGATACAACACTCAAGGCTTAGGCGCCAAATCGCTCAAGCTGTCGCTGACATCGCGCACTGTGGCTTTGAGTTTTTTCATGCGCGCGCGCAGTTCATCATCTTCTGCAAGTTTGGCAGCAACCGCCGACATGGCGTTGTTAGGCGTGCCAGACGTTGGGGTGACAGGTATTGAAGGTGCGCTGTTTTGCGAGGGTCGCGCAGATGCATGGACCGGTAGTTGCGGCGCAGCCCTTTGTACAACGGTTGCGGTTACTTTTTGTCGGTTGTCTCTGATCGACTTTTTCTCTAAATACAGTTTTTGTTCATGAATCGACTGCGAATCGCCCAGGCTTTGGCGGTTCTCATGGAACGCATCGGTGTCGACATCTTGCAAGTTGTCTTGCAGATGTGCTTTGCCCAGCGATTGCCAGTTGTCTGTGACATTTGTTGTGTCTAAGGCTTGCCAGTTGTCGGTGAACTTAGGCTTGTCCACAGCTTGCAAGTTGTCAGTGATGTGCTCACCCGCCACCACGGGTGCATCGACAACACCCGCGTGTTTCGCTGAATGCGCTGCGTGTTCTGCGCTATCGGCTAAGGCGTCTTGAGCCTCTGCGTTGGTGTCCGAAAACGCATGCCTTGGATTGACCGCGTTGCGGGTCACCAAATTTGTTTCAACAGCGTGCGGTACACCACTTCGAAATATGATCTCTGGCAACTGAAGGGCCTTTCGGTGGAATTGTTGAAGCAAGTCTAAAAGAAGTTTTCCCAATTACTTCAAATATCGCACTTTATTTCAGGAACATGCTTCCCGCATATGCCCCAGAACCCGCACCAACGCCCTGCACTTGCCAAATCTTGACCCACATCAAGCCCTCGAAATTATTTTTCCGTAAACTTGCAAATGCGAATCAATATCATTTAGAATAAACGCAAATCATTCTCATCTTCACCATGAAACACCTCGCCAAACCCCTTCTCCTCGCCCTGACTGCTTTGCTGAGCATAGGCACCGCTCAAGCCCAAGAAAAGGTTTTGAACCTGTACTCTGCCCGCCACTACCCCACCGACGAAGCGCTCTACAGCGACTTCACCAAGGCCACCGGCATCAAGATCAATCGGGTGGATTCGGACGACGCAGGCATCATCGCGCGCCTCAAAGCAGAAGGCAGCGCCTCCCCTGCGGATGTGATTTTGTTGGTCGACGCTGCGCGTTTGTGGCGCGGTGAAGTAGACGGCATGTTCTTGCCCGTGAAATCAAAAGTATTGGAAGCCGCGGTGCCTGCACAACTGCGTGCCAAAACTTCTGACGACGGTGGCACGCCTTGGTTTGGTTTGTCCACCCGCGCACGTGTGGTGGTGTATGACAAGCTCAAAGTAAACAAGCAAGATGTCGACACTTACGAAAAATTGGCCGACCCCAAAAACAAAGGCAAGCTGTGTATTCGCTCTGGTTCGCACCCTTACAACCTGAGTTTGTTTGGTGCCATGACAGAACACTTAGGCCCTGCGCAAACCGAAGTGTGGCTCAAAGGTTTGGTCAACAACATGGCACGCGAACCCAAAGGGGGCGACACCGATCAAATCAAAGCTGTGGCGAGTGGTGAGTGCGGCATTGCGGTCACCAACACCTATTACTTGGCGCGACTGATGCGCTCCACCAACCCCGCTGACAAAGCGGTGACCGAGCGCGTGGGTGTGGTGTTTCCCAACCAACAAACCTGGGGCACGCATGTGAATGTGGCCGGTGGTGCTGTGGCGCGTTATTCGAAAAACACGGCCAATGCGGTGAAGTTTTTGGAGTACTTGGTCAGCCCCGAAGCGCAAAACCATTTCGCCAATGGCAACAACGAATGGCCGGTGGTGAAAGGTTTGAAGTTAGACAACCCCGCACTGCAAGCGATGACGGGGGGCAACTTCAAAAGCGAACTCATCCCCATCAGCGCGGTGGGCATGAACCAAATCAAGGTGCAACAAATGTTGGACCGTGTGGGTTTCAAGTAAAGCCACGTCAACCTTCAATCGACTGCATCGGCACTGAAACTGTGCCGCGTTGCGATGGCCAGCCAATGAGCGCCCTCCTGCAAGGGCGTGTAGCCAGCCTTTGATAAACCGTGCCGAAATGTTCGGCAAGCTATCTCAGGAGTTCTCTCATGGCGAACACGCACGCCCCTTCACACCCGTTGCTACCCATTGGGGCCATGCTTTTAGCAGCCAGCTTTGGCAGTTGGGCACAAAACAGCAACAGCGAAACCACATTGGGCACTGTGACGGTGCGTGAAAAAGCTGAAAGCCTAGAGGGCAAAGACAGTTTGAGAATGACTGACTCACAAATTGGCAAGGGCAAGCAACTGCTGCGCGACATCCCGCAGTCGATCACGGTGGTGACCGAAAAGCAATTGGATGATCGCAATTTAGACACAGTGAAAGATGCGCTCAAGCAAACTGCGGGCATCACCTTTCAAGC
>JBEGOM010000087.1:0-5103 GCA_041181985.1 Pseudomonadota bacterium
GCAGACATGTTGGACTTGAAGTCCAGCGTGGCCTATGTGATCGACCAAGACACCAACGAAGTGTTGCTCAGCAAAAATGACAATGCGGTTTTGCCTATTGCATCGATCACCAAGTTGATGACGGGCATGGTGGTTTCTGAAGCGCAATTGCCTTTGGAAGAATCCATCACCATTACCCAAGACGATGTGGACACCGAAAAGGGCAGCAGCTCGCGCCTGAAAGTTGGCACTGTGCTGACCCGTGGTGAGTTGTTGCACTTGGCGTTGATGTCAAGCGAGAACCGTGCAGCCCATGCCTTGGGACGCACTTACCCAGGTGGTATGGGCGCCTTCGTCGCCTTGATGAACAACAAGGCCGCACAGTTGGGCATGCGTGACACGCGCTATGTTGAACCCACTGGTTTGTCGAGCCAAAACCAGTCGAGCGCCAAAGACTTGGCCACCTTGGTCGCCAATGCTTACAACGACCCCATGCTGCGCGAGTTGTCAACTTCTGCGAGCCGTGAGGTCGAGGTGGGTAACCACACATTGCAGTACAAAACAACCAACCGTTTGATCAAAAATCCCAACTGGGACATCGGTTTGCAAAAAACCGGTTACATCTCTGAAGCGGGTCAGTGTTTGGTCATGCAAGCCAAGATCGCGGGTCGCAAACTGATCATGGTCTTTTTAGACTCTGCTGGCAAACTCAGCCGCATTGCCGATGCTGAGCGTGTTCGCCACTGGGTTGAGGCTAATCACAGCACACGCCCAAGAATGTGATCCATTTTTTCAAACCGAGTGTTTGAAGACCACAAAAAAGCCAGCACTAGCTGGCTTTTTTTTCGGGGTGAATGGATCAGGGTCTGTTGCCCTTGTAACCCAGAGCGGTAGAGATGTCGTCGGTGGTAGCTTGCAGTTTGGCAAGCCATGTGTCATCCAAACGATCAGCGGGAGCTGAGATGGACAAGCCTGCGACGAGTTTGCCTTGGTCATCGTAGATGCCTGAGGCCATGCATCGCACACCGAGTTCGAGTTCTTCGTTGTCATGCGCCATACCGTATTGGCGCACTTTGGACAATTCGCGTTCCATGGCTGGCAACTGGGTGATGCTGTTTTTGGTTTGTCCACTCAAACCAGTCCGTGTGGCATAAGCACGAACGCGTTGTGGGTCGTCGTTGGCCAAAAACAATTTACCCACCGAAGTCAGATGCAAAGGTGCACGTCCACCAATGGCACGCACCACTTGCATGCCTGAACGCTCACTGAAAGCGCGTTCGATGTAAACAATTTCATCGCCTTGGCGCACACTCAAATTAACAGGCTGTTGAATGAGTTTGTGCAACTCACGCATAGGTTGAAAGGCGACATCGCGAACATTCAAGCGGCCTTTCACCAAGTTGCCCAGCTCCAACAATCGCATGCCGAGTCGGTAGGTGCCTGATTCAGGGCGATCGACGAAACGGCCCACAGCCAAATCGTTCAAGATGCGGTGGGTGGTGGAGGGGTGAAGTCCTGTGCGTTCGCTGATTTCTTTGAGAGAGATGGCTTCTTCGCGCGATGCCAGCACATCGATCAGTGCAAACATGCGCTCTATCACTTGGATGTTTGGAGTCACAGGAACAGTGGATTTACGCATGCGCCTATTTTACTTCGTGAAATCCGGTCTCATCCATTCGCCGTCTACCAAGAGTTCGTAGGGTTTGAAGTTCACCTTGTAATTCATCTTGTGGCTGTCTTTGATCCAGTAGCCCAAGTATGCAAATGGCATGTTCAAACTTTGCGCTTGTTCAATTTGCCACAGGATGTTGTAAGTGCCGTAGTTGGTACCGTCTTCTGGTTCGTAAAAGGTATACACAGCAGACAAACCATCGTTGAGAACATCCAATATGGACACCATTTTCAAGGTGCCCAAAGTGCCGTCGTCGGTGGGCAATCTGAATTCAACCAAGCGGGAATTGACCCGGCTTTGAAGCAAAAACTGGGTGTATTGCTCCACACTGTCTTCGTCCATACCGCCGCCTGCATGCCGTCCGGCTTGGTAGCGTTTGTACATGGCGTAGTGTTCGGCTGAGTAGCTCAAGGGTAGAACACGCGAGACCAAATGTTGGTGTTGTCGCCATGCGCGTTTCTGGGCGCGGTTGGGTTGAAAGAGATGCGTGTCAATGCGCACGGGCACACAAGCTTTGCAGTTGTCGCAATAGGGGCGGTAGGTGAATAAGCCGCTGCGACGAAAACCTTGCAACACCAATTCAGAATATTCGTCGCTGTGAATCAAGTGGCTGGGCGTGGCCACTTGCGAACGCGCAGACCGCTCGGGCAGATAGCTGCACGGGTAGGGCGCAGTTGCATAAAACTGCAAGGCCTGTAGCGGAAGTTCTTTGAGGTGGGTCACGGTTGCAAAGTGGGCAAAACTTCTTGCCAGTATATTGATTTGAAGGCCCAAGTGGGGGCCAATTTTTGGCGATGGATGCGCACGTGGCTGAGAAATTCGGCCCGAGGTATTTCGCGAGCGCCCAACGAGGCGAGGTGCCGCGTGTTTTGCTGGCAGTCGATCATGGGCAGGTGGTGATGGCGACAAAACGCGACCAAAGCGGACAGGGCGATTTTCGAGGCATCGGGTTGCAGGGCAAACATGGACTCGCCAAACACCGCGCCTCCGAGGGCCACGCAATACAGACCCCCCACCAGTTGATCGTTCACCCAAGTTTCAACGCTGTGCGCATGTCCCGCTTGGTGAAGCTGTTCGTAGGCTTGAACCATTTCAGGCAAGATCCAAGTACCGGGTTGTCCTTGTCGTTTGGTGCCGGCACAGCGGCGAATGACTTGCGAAAAATCGTGGTCAATGCGAATTTGGCATGTGCTGGATTGGACAAATTTGCTGAGTGTTTTTTTCAACGAGCGGTGGAGTTTGAATTCATCCACTTTCAAAACCATGCGCGGATCGGTGGACCACCAAAGAATGGGTTGGCCTTCGCTGAACCAGGGAAAGATGCCTTGCTCATAAGCTTTCACCAGACGATCTGGATGGAGGGTGCCTCCGGCAGCCAGTAGGCCGGGCAAGTTAGATGCGACTCCCAGCGCGGTTTCAGGAGCTGGAAAATCGCTGTCTTGTTCTAACCAAGGAATATCAATCGGTGACATGAGGTGCAAAGGGTAGCGCAGGTTACGAACATTAATCACATGACTTTTTTATAACTTATTGAAATTAATTTATATTTAATATTTAATTATTAAGTGATAAATATGTTCATATTTTCAATTTTCCAGTATTGAAAATCACGAGAACTCCCTACAATGAATGCATCGTCGGTTAGCCCTTTTGCGGCTTTCAGGACCAATAGCTTCGGAGTTTGTTGTATGCAATTGATGTGGGTATCCGGCCCCACCGCAGATGTGCGGTCTGTTTCTATCACAGCCAAAAATGTGTTGATTGGTGTGAGCGCGGCCGCCTTCGTTTTGGTTTTGGTCGGGGTGTTGTTGCATTTCGTGGGTTTTCGCATTGCGATTGAGGTCAGCCCCAGTTTGGCGCGCAGCATTGGCGGTGTGACCACCGAAGCTGAACAGCAAAAATTAGAAGCTGTTTACCGTGAAAAATTAGACGCCATGCGTCAATCGATGAGCAACACGGTGCAAGAAATTCGCCAACTCGAAGCCATGAAGAACCGCTTCATGGACATGGCAACACCCACCAACTTGCGCGAAAAAATGGCCAAAAAAGAAGATGGCCGCGGTGGTCCTTGGGTAGCCCCACGCTTGCAAATGTCGAGCTCATCACGCCATTTGCATGAAGATTTGGACACGGCCATGACCGAGTTTGAGCAAACCCAAAACGCTGTGAAAAGCCTGACGCAAAGTTGGGAATCACAACTCAGTTGGTTGCACGCGCTGCCCACAGGCTTGCCCATGGGCAAAGAATTCCGTGTGACCAGCGGTTTTGGCATTCGCAACGACCCGTTTACTGGTCAATTGGCCATGCATGAAGGTTTGGATTTTGTAGCGCCCTTGGGCACACCAGTTCTGGCAACGGCTGCTGGGTCGGTTACCCGTTCGGCTTTTGATTCCACTTATGGCAATGTGATCGAAGTGAGCCACATTGAGGGCTTCACCACCCGTTACGCTCACTTGAGCCAGCGCAATGCTCAAGTGGGTCAGCGTGTGACCCGTGGTCAAACTCTGGGACTGTTGGGAAGCACCGGCCGCTCGACGGGGCCCCATTTACACTACGAGGTGATGCGCCATGACCGCGTGTTGAACCCCACCCAGATGATCGTGCAAGCTGGGAATGTGGCTCCTTGACGGACCGAATTCAGAAGCGGATGTTTGATGTTTGAAAAACTCAGAGACAAATCACTCTCTCCCTCCCAAGAGCGTTTTGACACGATCATTGGTCGCACCACCCAAATTTATGGCCGTTTGGTGTTGCTCGACAGCGTGCGCATTGACGGCAAAGTGGTGGGCAACATCGAAACCACCAAAGACAACAAAGTGACGGTGGCGATTGGTGTGACGGGTGAAGTCTCAGGCGACATCACCGCACATCGCGTGATGGTGGCCGGTAAGGTCGAGGGCAATATTTACGCAGCTGAGCGCGTTGAGTTCCACAAAGACTCGGTGGTGCAGGGCGATATTTCTTATGGTTCGATTGCGGTTGAGCACGGCGCACGATTGCTAGGCTTAGTGATTCAAAACCCCACGGCTTCAGCGGCAGCCAACAGCAACAACGATGCTAAGAATGTGATCAAGAAGGCGCAAGAAGGTAGCAGTTGACCTGCTTTAATCTTTGCCAGGCATAAAAAAACGCGCTTTTGGCGCGTTTTTTTATGGTTTGTTTTGGCGGAGCAGGCGGGATTCGAACCCGCGGTGGGCTATTAACCCACACACGCTTTCCAGGCGTGCGACTTAAACCACTCATCCACCGCTCCGAAGCCAATAATTGTAGCAGTGGGCGAGTACACTTCGCGCCTGTTGTTTTGTTCTGGCCCTTTTCTGCGCGGAGTGTTGCATGAAATTTCGCTTTCCCATTGTCATCATTGACGAAGACTTTCGCTCCGAAAACACCTCGGGTTTGGGCATTCGCGCATTGGCCGAGGCCATCGAGGGTGAGGGCTATGAAGTCATGGG
>JBEGOM010000088.1:0-5039 GCA_041181985.1 Pseudomonadota bacterium
TTTTTTCATTCACCAAGGTCACGCTCACACCGGGCATCAACACCGCTTTGCTGCGCAGCAAATGCACCAGTTCATTCATCGGCAAGGCCGACGATTCAAAATATTTCGCATCGGGCCACACACGCACGGTGGTGCCTTGCTTGCGATCGTTTGCGCCTTGCTTGCGTTTGGTGAGTTTTTCAATCACATCACCACCGGCAAACACCAAGGTGGCCACTTGGCCTTCGCGGTAGGAGGTGGCCTCCATGCGCTTGGCCAGCGCATTGGTCACGCTCACACCCACGCCGTGCAAACCGCCTGAAAAACTGTAAGCGCCGCCCGAACCTTTGTCGAACTTGCCACCCGCATGCAAACGGGTGAACACCAGCTCAATGACAGGTGCTTTTTCTTCTGGGTGCATGCCAAACGGAATGCCACGGCCATCGTCTTCGATGCTGACCGAACCATCACTGTGCAAGGTGACGCTGATTTTTTTGCCGTGACCAGCCAGCGCCTCGTCAGCCGCGTTGTCCAACACTTCTTGAATGATGTGCAACGGGTTGTCGGTGCGGGTGTACATGCCCGGGCGCTGTTTGACCGGCTCGAGCCCTTTGAGGACGCGAATCGAGCCTTCGGAGTACTGAGGTGTTGTTGTCGTTTGCTTGGTTGCCATGGGCGGGCATTGTAGACAGTTTCCAAACCGATACTGGATATATCCACAGCCCGTTTGGTTTTTCAACTTGCGTGACAGCACAACTTCAGGGTTTTCGCTAAAGTCATGCCCCTATGACAACATCAACTACCGCCGAATTTCGCCCTCTCCCCATCTGGCAAGTCTTGCTGTGCGGTGCGGCCATTCTGACCTTGGCCATGGGGGTGCGTCATGGCTTTGGCCTGTGGTTGCAACCCATCACCCAAGCCCAAAACTGGACCCGCGAAAACTTCGCGCTGGCCATTGCCATTCAAAACCTCACCTGGGGCTTCTCAGGTATTTTCTCGGGCATGCTGGCAGACCGCTTTGGCGCGTTCCGCGTCATCGTTACTTGTACCGTGCTGTATGCCTTGGGTTTGGTGGGCATGGCTTATTCGAGCACGCCAGCGGTGTTCACCGCCACGGCCGGTGTTTTGATTGGCATCGCCCAAGCAGGCACCACCTATGCCGTCATTTACGGTGTGATTGGCCGCAATGTGAGCGCCGAAAAACGCTCGTGGGCCATGGGTGTGGCGGCTGCGGCGGGTTCGTTCGGTCAATTTTTGATGGTGCCGATCGAGGGCTACTTGATCAGCAGCCTAGGGTGGCAAGAGGCCTTGGTGTGGTTGGGGCTGTTGGCACTCATTTGCATCCCCCTCGCCTTTGGTTTGCGCGAGCCTGGCTTCATCGGTGGCACAGCCCCTAAGCGCGATCAGTCCATCTTGCATGCCTTGCAAGAGGCCTTCAAATACCCCAGCTTTCAATTGCTGATGGCGGGCTACTTTGTGTGTGGTTTTCAAGTGGTGTTCATTGGCGTGCACATGCCCAGTTATTTGAAAGACAAAGGCTTGTCCCCCGAAGTGGCCAGCATGGCGTTGGCGCTGATTGGTTTGTTCAATGTCTTCGGCACTTACGCAGCAGGCGTGTTGGGCCAGCGTTTGGCGAAGCGCAAAATTTTGTCGTTCATCTACCTCATGCGCTCTGTGTGCATCGTTTTGTTTTTGGTGGCGCCTCTCACCCCCATGAGCGTTTACATCTTCGCCAGCGCGATGGGTTTGTTGTGGCTGTCCACCGTGCCGCCCACCAACGCCATCGTGGCGCAAATTTTTGGTGTGGCGCATTTGTCTATGTTGGGTGGTTTTGTGTTTTTCAGCCACCAAATTGGCAGCTTCATGGGCGTGTGGCTCGGTGGCTTCTTGTATGACAAAACCGGTAGCTACGACATCGTTTGGTACATCTCCATTGCCCTGGGTGTCTTTGCAGGTTTGGTGAATTTGCCTGTGCGCGAAACAGCGATTGATCGCGCACCCACTGCTGCCACCGCGTGAGTAGCAACCTAAGCCCTTACGACATCAGTACCGACATGAGCAGCCATTTGAACCCCACCGTGCGTCACATCGCTGTAGCCGTGATTTGCGGTGTGGTGCTATTGGCTGTGCTCTCGCTTTACATGGAGCCCCAGTTTTTGCGCACACTGGCCGATCAGGTTTGGGGGTGTTTTTGATGGCCCATGGCACTGAGGCACCGTCAGCGTGGGTTCAACGCTGGGCGCACCTCGTTCAACCCAACAGCCAAGTGCTCGATGTCGCCTGCGGTCGCGGCAGACACATGCGTTTTTTGGCGTCGCTTGGCCACCACTTGACCGGCATTGACCGAGACCCTGAAGCGATAGCGGAGGTTGCTTCTTTGGGCGAGGCGGTGCATGCAGACATTGAAAACGGCCCCTGGCCCTTGCCTCATCGAACTTTTGATGCGGTCATCGTGACAAACTATTTGTGGCGGCCCTTGATGCCCCAAATACTTGCCAGCCTAGCACCCGAGGGCGTGTTGATTTACGAAACCTTTGCAGCTGGCAATGAAACCGTCGGCAAACCCTCGCGCCCTGATTTTTTGCTCCGCCACGGTGAATTGCTCACCCTCTGTCAAGGGCTGCGAATCGTGGCCTACGAAGAAGGTTTTCTTGACCTGCCAGAGCGGTTTGTGCAGCGCATTGTGGCTGTGAATGCACCGCAGACATCCGGCACACCCAAGCGCTTTCATTTGTGAGCCTAGCGGCGGGCCGCGCTATCGCTAGAATGGCTATTTTTCCTAGACCGAAACTGCGGACATGACACCCATCACCGGCAGCATCGTGGCACTGGCCACCCCCATGCACACAGACGGCAGCGTGGATTACCCCACCCTGCGCAAATTGATCGACTGGCACATTTCCGAGGGCACCGACTGCATTGGTGTCGTCGGTACCACCGGTGAATCGCCCACCGTCAATGTCGATGAACATTGCGAAATCATTCGCGTCTCGGTCGAACAAGCCGCCAAACACACCGCGCGTCATGTGCCCATCATGGCCGGTTGCGGCGCTAACTCCACCGCTGAAGCCATCGAGTTGGCTAAGTTTGCCAAAGGCGTTGGTGCAGATTGCCAACTGCAGGTGGTGCCCTACTACAACAAGCCTACGCAAGAAGGTCAATACCAACACTTCAAAGCCATTGCTGAAGCCGTCGATTTGCCCGTGGTGCTCTACAACGTGCCCGGCCGCACCGTGGCCGATATGACGCACGACACCGTCATGCGCCTCACCCAAGTGCCAGGCATTGTGGGCATCAAAGAAGCCACCGGCAACATCGAGCGCGCGCAATGGTTGATCCGCGAAGTGCCCAAAGGTTTTGCCGTTTATTCAGGCGACGATCCCACCGCTGTGGCACTGATGTTGTGCGGTGGTCAAGGCAATATCAGCGTGACGGCCAATGTGGCCCCTCGCTTGATGCATGAGTTGTGCATGGCCGCCATCGCGGGCGATGTCAAGCGCGCCATGGACATTCAATTCAAGTTGCTGCCGGTTCACAAACACTTGTTTGTGGAAGCCAACCCCATTCCCGTGAAATGGGCGATGAACCGCATGGGGCTGTGTGGCCCTACCTTGCGCTTGCCCATGACCGAACTCACCCCAGCCAACGCCCCCGTGGTGGAAGGCGCTTTGCGCGCAGCTGGTTTGATTTGAATTTCTACAAAAGGCACTCCGTGAAGCATCTCGATTCTTTTTTGCGCACTTCGGCAACTCTCGCCGTCTTAGCCCTGGTCAGTGCATGCACAACCGTTTTTGAAGGTGACAAGGTCAACTACAAAACCGACGGTGCGCAAAAAGTAGCGCCCCTAGATATTCCTCCCGATCTCACACAACTCACGCGCGACACGCGTTACGCAGTCCCCAGCGCCTCTGTCAGTGCGAACAGCATGGGCACACGAGCTGCACCCATGGTGGCAGCCGTGGCAGCCAACCAGGTCAACGATGTGCGCTTGGAACGCGATGGCCAACAGCGCTGGCTGGTGGTCGACCGCTCTGCAGAGAGTGTGTGGCCCATCGTCAATGCATTCTGGAAAGAAAATGGGTTCACCTACACCATCGAGCAGCAGCAATTGGGTTTGCTCGAAACCGATTGGGCAGAAAACCGCGCCAAGATCCCTCAAGACTTTATTCGTCGCACGCTTGGAAAGCTGCTAGACGGGCTTTACTCCACAGGAGAGCGAGACAAGTTTCGAACACGGATTGAGCGCAACAGCAAAGGTGGCGTTGATATTTTTATAACGCACCGAGGCATGAGCGAAGAGTACAGAGATCAATCCAAAACAGGCACCATTTGGCAACCACGCCCTAGCGATCCTCAGCTTGAGGCTGAGTTTCTGTCTCGACTGATGGTCAAACTTGGCGTGTCGTTAGAGCAAGCCAATGCAAGCACGGCAAATGCATCCCAGCCTGTACAAGAAAAGCTGCTGACAAAAACCACTAACGGTGTTACCAGCTTGGTGTTGGCAGAGTCTTTCGATGTGGCATGGCGTCGCGTGGGTTTGGCTTTGGATCGCACAGGTTTCACCGTTGAAGATCGCGATCGTTCCAAAGGCGTCTACTTTGTACGCTATGTGGACACCACCAAAGAAGAAAAAGGCTTTTTTGCCGGTTTGTTCAGCAGCGCGCCAGCTGACGCAGGACCGCTCAAATATCGCGTGATGGTCAGCAATGCTGCAGGCAAATCAGAAATTCAAGTGCTGAACAACCAAGGCAACGCGGACAACAGTGCTATTTCGCAACGCATCTTGAAACTCATTGGTGACGAGCTGCGTTAACCAAAAACATTCAGGCATAAAAAAAGCCACCTAACGGTGGCTTTTTTGTTTCAGCACTTGGCTGATTACTTGCTGGCAGCTTCAGAAGCTGGGGCAGCAGGAGCAGCAGCGTCAGAAGCAGGTGCAGAAGCGGCTTCCACAGGAGCGGGAGCAGCAGGAGCGGCAGCAGGAGCTTCTTTTTTACCGCAAGCAACGAGAGCAGCAGCAGCGAAGAGGGTCGCCAACAGGAGCGATTTTTTCATGTCAA
>JBEGOM010000089.1:0-4994 GCA_041181985.1 Pseudomonadota bacterium
TCACGCGCACGATTTGACCTTCGGCCAACACATCGGTCACCTTGGCAATGCGCTCGTGGCTGATTTGGCTGATGTGCAACAAACCGTCTTTGCCTGGCAACAAGTTGACCAAAGCACCGAAGTCCAAGATCTTGGTGATGGGGCCTTCGTAGACCTTGCCGATTTCGACTTCCGCCGTGATTTCTTCGATGCGACGCTTGGCCTCTTCTGCCTTCGCGCCGTCGGTGGCTGCGATGGTGATGGTGCCGTCTTCTTCGATGTTGATTTGTGTGCCGGTTTCTTCGGTCAACGCACGGATGGTGGCGCCGCCTTTACCGATCACATCACGGATCTTCTCGGGGTTGATCTTCATGGTGAACAACTTCGGTGCAAAGTTTGACACCTCTGTTTTCGCTTCGCCCATGGCGTCTTGCATCTTGCCCAAAATGTGCATGCGTGCTTCTTTGGCTTGTGCCAAAGCAACTTGCATGATTTCTTTGGTGATGCCTTGGATCTTGATGTCCATTTGCAAGGCGGTGATACCGTTGGTGGTACCGGCCACTTTGAAGTCCATGTCGCCCAAGTGATCTTCGTCACCCAAGATGTCGGTCAACACCGCAAAGCGGTTGCCTTCTTTGATCAAGCCCATGGCGATACCGGCCACATGTGCTTTCATGGGCACGCCTGCGTCCATCAAGGACAAGCAACCGCCACACACAGAAGCCATCGACGATGAACCGTTGGACTCGGTGATTTCAGACACCACACGCAAGGTGTATGGGAAGTCTTCTTTGTTAGGCAACACAGCCACCAAAGCACGCTTGGCCAAACGGCCGTGACCGATTTCACGGCGCTTGGTGCTTCCCATGCGACCGACTTCGCCAGTGGCAAACGGAGGCATGTTGTAGTGGAACATGAAGCGGTCTTCGTATTCGCCAGACAAAGCGTCAATGCGTTGTGCATCGCGCTCGGTGCCCAAGGTGGTGATCACCAAGGCTTGTGTTTCACCGCGTGTGAACAAGGCTGAACCGTGGGTGCGTGGCAACACGCTGTTGCGAATTTCAATGGGGCGCACAGTGCGTGTGTCGCGACCGTCGATGCGTGGCTCGCCTGCCAAAATTTGGCTGCGCACAATGCGTGCCTCGATGTCAAACAACATGCCTTCAACCTTCACAGCGTCAAACTCGACGCCATCGGCTTTCAAGCCTTCCATCACGGCGGCATAAGCCTCGCGGCAAGCTTGTGTGCGGCTTTGTTTGTTGCGAATTTGATAGGCAGCACGCAGCTTCTCTTCAGCTTGCGCAGTCACTTTGGCAATCAGTGGCTCGTCTTTGGCAGGTGCTGTCCAGTCCCACACAGGCTTGCCTGCGTCGCGCACCAATTCGTGAATCGCGTTGATCGCGATGTTGCCTTGCTCGTGGCCAAACACCACAGCGCCCAACATGATGTCTTCAGACAGTTGTTGTGCTTCTGATTCCACCATCAACACGGCAGATTCGGTACCTGCCACCACCAAGTCCATCAAGCTGTCTTTGCGTTGTGTTTGACCGGGGTTCAACACATATTCGCCGTTGATGTAACCCACGCGTGCAGCGCCAATGGGGCCATTGAATGGGATGCCAGAAATGCTCAGAGCAGCAGACACACCGATCATGGCGGCAATGTCAGCGTCAACTTCTGGGTTCAACGAAATGGTGTGAATCACCACATGCACATCGTTGTAAAAACCTTCGGGGAACAAAGGACGGATAGGACGGTCGATCAATCGGCTGGTCAGCGTTTCGTGTTCGCTGGGCTTGGCTTCACGCTTGAAGAAGCTGCCAGGAATCTTGCCTGCAGCGTATGTTTTCTCGATGTAGTCGACGGTCAAAGGGAAAAAGTCTTGGCCGGCTTTGGCGTTTTTCGAACCCACCACGGTGGCGAGCACCACGGTGTCGTCAATGTTCACCAGCACAGCGCCGCCAGATTGACGGGCGACTTCGCCGGTTTCCATGGTGACCGTGTGTTGGCCCCATTGGAAGGTTTTGGTAACTTTGTTGAACATGGTCATGTGTATCTCCTAGAGAAAAGTTGCGGAGAAACTTTTGCAGCACACGATGCCATTCCCAAAAATCTGTTGTTTGAACACATGGGGTTCAACGAAATTTTTTGGAATGACACAGCTTCGATCTGCGCTCAGTTTGACTCCAACGGATTAAAAAAGTTCAGTGCAACATGTGCAAAACGCCTGAGCTATCGAGATAACTCAGGCGTTTGTCAGGGCATCTAGTGGTTACTTGCGCAGGCCAAGTTTGGCGATCAGAGCAGCGTAACGGTCGAAGTCCTTGGACTTGAGGTAGTCGAGCAATTTGCGACGGCGGCTCACCATGCGCAACAAGCCACGACGACCGTGGTGGTCTTTGGCGTGGGTCTTGAAGTGGGGAGTGAGTTCGTTGATACGAGCAGTCAGCAATGCAACTTGCACTTCTGGGCTACCTGTGTCACCGGCGCTGCGCGCATTGGCCTTGACGACCTCGGCCTTGTTTAAAGCGGTCATGTTTATTTCCTTGAATGTTTGACTTGCGATCAGCCGCGGAAGTTGGCTGAACGTGCTGTGCTTCGCAACGGCGGGTAGCTGCTGCAAAGCCTTGCGAGTATAGCGCAAAAGTTGACAGGCCCCGGCTCAGGCCTCCCAAGGATTGACCACCTCTACGCCCAGCGCCGCAAAATCACGAGCATTGCGGGTGACCATGCGCAGGCCATGAAGCGACGCAGTGGCACCCAACAGGCTGTCAATGGCGGGCAGCGGTCGGCCTGCCAAGGCCAACAAGCGGCCCCAGCGGTCAGACACTTGGGCGTCGACCGCCAAAATGCGGCCTGCGAAAAAACTGGGCAAGTCGGTTTCGAGCCAATCCATCAAGGCCAAACGCCTGCTGGCGTCTGCCACACCTTCCACGCCCTTGCGCAACTCCCCTAGCGTCAACACGCTCAAATACAAGGTGGATGCGGGCCTGCTAGACATCCACACCACCACATTGGGGTGAGGCGTTTTGCGCCGCAATTCAGACAAGACATTGGTGTCTAACAAGTAGCTCAAAACGACACCTCACGGGTGAGGCTGGTGTCTCGCTCGAGAGCCACATCTTCTAGGCCATAAAGGGGCGAGCGGCGCATGAACTCCACCAAGGAGTGCTCATTGCCGGTCAAACGCTCAAACATAGCGCGCGACACCACCACAGCCACAGATTGGCCATGCAATGTGATGTTTTGCGGGCCCTCGCTCTCGGCGCATTTGACGACCTCGGACAGACGGGCCTTGGCTTCTTGCATTTGCCATGCGTGCATGGTGCACCTCCTTCGGAGATAAATCTAACCAGAATGGTCAGACTATAAATCACAGAGCAACAAAGTGTCAACTCCGGAGGTTTTTTTTCACGCCAACTCAGCCAACGGCCAGCGTGGTTTCACATCAAAGCTGTAGCTGGTGTTGGCCTGCGCCAGCCCAAATTGCTGCAAACGCATGGCACCGGCCATGGCGATCATGGCGCCGTTGTCGGTGCACAAATGCAGCTCGGGGTAGTGCACACGCACGCCCATGCGTTGGCAAGCGTCATTCAACTGGGCGCGCAAATGGCGGTTGGCCCCTACCCCGCCCGCCACAACCAAACGCTGCAAGCCGGTTTCGCGCAAAGCTGCCAACGATTTTTTCAACAGCACTTCCACAATGGCCGCTTCGGTAGACGCCGCCAAATCAGCCTTGCGCGCTTCTAACTCGGCGCCCAATTTTTTGGCCTGGGTCAGCACCGCTGTTTTCAAACCCGCAAACGAAAAATCCAGATCGCCGCTGTGCAACAAAGGTCGGGGCAACTTGAAGGCTTTGGCATCGCCCTGCTCGGCCAGTTTGGACAACGCAGGCCCACCCGGATAAGGCAAACCCATCAGCTTGGCCGATTTGTCAAACGCCTCACCGGCTGCATCGTCGATGGTTTCACCCAGCAAGGTGTATTGGCCGACCGCATCGACCCGCATCAACTGCGTGTGGCCACCTGAAACCAACAAGGCCACAAAGGGAAACTCAGGCGGATCAGCACTTAAAAACGGCGACAACAAATGGCCTTCTAAGTGATGCACACCCAGCACTGGCTTTTGCAAGGCAGCGCCCAAGGCGCAAGCCACCCCCGCCCCGACCAACAAGGCGCCAGCCAAACCGGGGCCACGGGTGTAGGCAATCACATCGATGTCTTGCAAAGTGTGTTGCGCATCGGCCAAGACTTCGCGCGCCAGAGGAATCACGCGACGAATGTGATCGCGACTGGCCAACTCGGGCACCACACCACCATAGGCTTGGTGCATGGTGATTTGGCTGTACAGAGCGTGCGACAACAACACAGGCAATGATTTGTCTTGCGAACGCACCAAGGCGACGCCAGTTTCATCACAAGAAGATTCGATGCCTAAGGTCAACATAGGCACAGAGTTTATGTTGAACGGCGCTTATTGCTTATTCTTTCTGCAAGCAAGTCATCCGCATTCACTGCGTATTCTCACGATCACTCGTCAGTTGGCTGCGATACCTGCATGATCGAGACCACAGGTGCGCGTTCTAAAAGACCCACAAAACGCTTGTTGCGCACCGTGTCAACGGCTGAAATACTGGACGCCCAACACGACAACACCACAAAGGTGACCGTTGCTTTAACATACACCTTGTAGGGCACGCCTGCAGCAGCGCTGCCTTGTCCTAGGTATCTGCTTTTGTTTCTTTGTTGTCTGGGTTGATCGGTTCCACTTTGACCTTCGCCTGCCCACTGTTGCAAAGCGTTCGAAGCATCCGTTTGGTCAGCTTCACCAAACAGCCCATGGTTGTCTGAAGGCTTTACACCAATCCAAATTTGTTCGGGTGATTGCGAACTCAATGTCAGAGACTGATGGGGTTCAGCTTGGGTTGGCGCGTTACCTGCGGCGTCAAGGGCAACAATGTTTGGCTGCGATGTTGGGGTATCCCAACGCAGAAAAGACGCCAAAGTTTTCTTAGG
>JBEGOM010000090.1:0-4962 GCA_041181985.1 Pseudomonadota bacterium
CAGAGCACGCCACACGAGAAGCCATGGCATTGCGCATCCGAGAACTCGAAGCCAAGATTGCCGACCCCGTGAGCGCACGTGCGATTGAACGGCAAATCATTGCGAAACAAATCACACGCGCCAAAGAGGAAAACGCGCCTTTGCGTGAAATCCACCGACTCGAGTCCAACCCTGTTTGGCGCGAAGCGGGTGTCGACAACTTGGTGCAAGCGTGGCAACTCGAGCGCGAGAAGTTGGTGCAGTCGTTCAACTATCCGGTGGGCTTTCAGGCATCGGGCTTGTCTGGTTTCAACTCTGGGTGGTTCAATTCGTTGGCGTTGGTGTTTTGTTTGATGGCGGGCACCGCGGCTTTGCCTCACATCTTGGTTCGCTCTTACACCGCCAGCAGTCCTTCCGAGTCGCAGCGGTCCATCATTTGGGCGCTGATGTTCATTGCTGTTGTGTATGTTTGTGCGTCTGCCTTGGCGGTTTTTCTGAAGTCGTATGTGTTGCACGATTTGGTGGGCACACGCATTGACCAATTGCCCGATTGGGCCGATCAGTTGAAGCTGCGAAAAATTGCGCTGCTGCAAATCAACGATTACAACCAAGACGGTTTGGTGCAGTTTGCGGACATCCGTTTCTTCAACGACTACCTGGTGTTGGCGCTGCCAGACATCGTGCATTTGTCGCCGGTCTTCACAGGCTTGATTGCCGCAGGTGCGTTGGCGGCTGCTTTGTCAACTGCCGATGGTTTGTTGCTCACCATCTCGAATGCGTTGACGCAAGACATGTTCTTTCAATCGGCAGCGACCAAGACATCGCCTTTGCGGCAGGTCATGTTGTCCAAAATTTTGCTGATGGTGGTGGCTTTGCTCGCCGCATGGGTGGCCACCAATCGCCCGGTCAATATTTTGTTTTGGGTGACCTGTGCGTTTTCATTGGCCGCAGCCACTTTCTTTCCGGTGCTGCTGTTGGGCATGTACTGGAAGGGCATGAACCGCCGTGGTGCCATTGCCGCCATGGTTTCGGGCTTAGGCTTGGCGCTGTATTACATTGGTTCTAATCATCCGGCCGTTCAACTGCGTTTGGGCCTGATGCCGTCGCAAACCCTGTGGTGGGGTTTGGAGCCGGTTTGTGCTGGCATTTTTGCCGTGCCGCTGGGCTTATTGTGTGGTGTGGTGGGAAGCAAGACGGCGCTGCCCCAAAATTGACTATAATCGTGGGCTTTCCCTTGCCGTCACTGCGTCAGACGCCGCAGGCGGCTTTTATCCACAAGGAGTGTCCATGCGTCATTACGAAATCATTTTGCTGATCCATCCGGATCAAAGCGAACAAGTGCCAGCCATGTTGGAGCGTTACAAAGGCATGATCACCGCAGGCGGTGGTGCGATTCATCGCACCGAAGACTGGGGTCGTCGCCAATTGGCCTACATGATCAACAAGTTGGCCAAAGCCCACTACATCTGCATCAACATCGAAGCCAATCAAGCTGTGATGTCTGAACTCGAACACGCGTTCAAGTTCAACGATGCCGTGTTGCGTCACATGACTGTTTTGAAGAAGAAGGCCGAAACCGGTCCATCTTTGATGATGCGAACAGTTGAGCGCGAAGAAGCGCGTAAAGCTCAGCAAGCTGAGTTTGCCGCCGCTTAACACCGACTGCTCAAGCGAGGAGTGAACAAGGTTGTTTTGACCGCTTGTATCGCAGAGGTTTCGACCATGCGTTACACGCCAGCCGGCTTACCCGCTCTTGATTTGCGACTCGAACACGCGTCACAGATCGAAGAAGCAGGACAGCAGCGAGATGTCAAAGCCAATCTCAAAACCGTCGCCCTAGGTTCTGTCGCTGAACGATTGGTTCAGCAACCCTTAGGCAGCGAGTGGCAGTTCACTGGCTTTTTGGCCTCACCCCGCAACAGCAAAAACGTTGTTCTTCATATTCAAAATTTTCAGTCAATTTCATAAGAGGCCCCAATCATGGCTACGTTCAAGAAATTCAACAAAGACAAGCGCCCCAAGCGCAACACCCAATCCTTGCTGTTCAAGCGCAAGCGTTTCTGCCGCTTCACCGTCACTGGCGTTGAAGAAATCGACTACAAAGATGTCGATACATTGCGTGATTTCATTGCTGAAAACGGCAAGATCATTCCCGCACGTTTGACTGGCACACGCGCCATTTACCAACGTCAGCTGAACACGGCCATCAAGCGCGCACGCTTCTTGGCTTTGTTGCCCTACAGCGACCAGCACAAGATCTAAGGAGAAACGACCATGCAAATCATTCTGCTCGACAAGGTCGTGAACCTCGGCAACCTCGGCGAAATCGTCAAGGTGAAAGATGGCTACGCACGCAACTTTTTGATCCCCTCAGGCCGCGCCCGTCGCGCCACTGAAGCGGCCATCAAAGAATTCGAAGCACGCCGTGCCGAACTCGAAAAAGCGGCTGCCGCCAAATTGGCCGAAGCCCAAGCCCAAGGCGAAAAGTTGTCAGGTACCACTGTCAAGCTGAGCCAAAAAGCTGGTGTAGACGGCCGTTTGTTCGGTTCAGTCACCAACTTCGACATCGCCGAAGAACTCAACAAAGCTGGCTACCCAGTGGCCAAAGCCCAAGTGCGTATGCCCACAGGCCCCATCAAGGTGGTTGGCGACAGCACCGTGAGCGTGGCTTTGCACACCGATGTGGTGGTGGACATCACCGTCGCTGTGTACGGCGAAACTGCTTAAGTCTCGCGCAGCGTTGTGCGGTTCTTGCTGATTTAGCCAGCAATACCTACGCTTGCAATTGAAAGCCGCTCTTCGGGGCGGCTTTTTCTTTGGTTTATCCCCGCATTTCCCCAGCCAACCCACGGTTTATCCACAGGGTTATCCAATGACTCACTGGCCATGTGCGCGTAGGATGATGGCTTTACAGGATCATTCATGTCTGCCGTGTTGTCCAGCCTCGAAACGGGCTTTTCTTCTGACCAACAAATTGCGCAATTGCGCATTCCGCCTCACTCGATCGAGGCCGAATCGAGTGTGCTCGGTGGTTTGTTGCTCGACAACGGCGCGTGGGACCGCGTGGGTGATTTGCTGTCCGACAACGATTTCTACCGTTACGAACACAAACAGGTGTTCAGCGCCATTGATAGCTTGATCAATGCCAGCCGTCCGGCTGATGTGATCACGGTGTACGAACATTTGCAGAGCTTGGGCAAGGCCGAAGAAATTGGTGGCTTGGGCTACCTCAATTCACTCGCGCAATATGTGCCCAGTGCCAGCAACATCCGTCGCTATGCAGAGATCGTTCGTGAGCGTTCTATTCTGCGCAAACTGGTGAGTGCCAGCGACGAAATCGCGACCAACGCTTTCAACACGCAAGGCCGCGCGGTGGCGCAAATTTTGGATGAGGCCGAACAAAAAATCTTCAACATCGGTGAAGAAGGTTCGCGCATGAAGCAGGGCTTTCAAGCCATGCCGCAGTTGGTGGTCAGCCTGCTCGATCGCGTGCAAGAAATGGCCGACAACCCCAACGACATCACCGGTGTGCCCACGGGCTTCTTTGATTTCGACCGCATGACTTCAGGCATGCAACCAGGTGATTTGATTGTGTTGGCCGCGCGTCCTTCCATGGGTAAAACAGCGTTGGCCATCAACATCGCCGAGCATGTGGCCTTGAACGAAGGCTTGCCCGTGGCGGTGTTTTCGATGGAGATGGGCGCGTCGCAATTGGCGGTGCGTATCGTGGGTTCGATTGGCCGCATTGACCAAAGCCATTTGCGCACCGGCAAGCTCACCGACGACGAATGGCCGCGTTTGACCGAAGCGATTGAAAAGCTGCGCAATGTCTCTTTGCACATCGACGAGACGCCTGGCCTCACCCCCAGTGAATTGCGAGCCAACGCCAGACGCTTGGCGCGTCAGTGTGGCAAGTTGGGTTTGATCGTGGTCGACTATTTGCAGTTGATGAGTGGCTCAAACAGCGATGGTGGCGATAACCGCGCCACCGAGATTGGTGAAATCTCGCGAGGTTTGAAAATGTTGGCCAAAGAGTTGCAATGCCCTGTGATTGCTTTGTCGCAGCTCAACCGAAGTGTGGAAACGCGCACTGACAAACGCCCCATGATGAGTGACTTGCGTGAATCAGGTGCGATTGAACAAGATGCCGATGTGATCATGTTCATTTACCGCGACGATTACTACAACAAAGACTCCAAAGAACCCGGCGTGGCCGAGGTGATCATTGGCAAACAGCGTAACGGCCCCACCGGCACCGTGAAGCTGGCCTTCTTGAAGCCTCTGACCAAGTTCGAGAGCTTGGCCAGTGGTTACAACAACGGCGATTTTTAAAGCGACTTACTTCAGCTCAGAGCACATCGCTGGCAAAGTCAGCCAAGCGTGAACGCTCGCCGCGTGCCAAGGTGATGTGGCCCCCGTGTGGCCAGCCTTTGAAGCGATCGACCGCATAGGTCAAACCAGAAGAACCTTCGGTCAAATAGGGCGTGTCGATTTGCGCCAAGTTGCCCATGCACACGATTTTGGTGCCGGGGCCCGCACGCGTGATCAAGGTTTTCATTTGCTTCGGTGTGAGGTTTTGCGCCTCATCGATGATCAAATATTTGTTCAAGAAAGTGCGACCGCGCATGAAGTTCAAACTCTTGACTTTGATGCGGCTGCGAATCAATTCATTGGTGGCCGCACGGCCCCACTCGCCGGCGCTGGTTTCTGTTTTGGCCAGCACTTCGAGGTTGTCATCCAACGCGCCCATCCAAGGGCCCATTTTTTCTTCTTCGGTGCCAGGTAAAAAACCAATGTCTTCACCCACGCTAACGGTGGCGCGCGTCATGATGATTTCGGTGTAACGGCGGTCATCGAGCACCTGTGTCAGACCTGCGGCCAAAGCCATCAAAGTTTTGCCGGTGCCAGCAGTGCCGGTGAGGGTGACGAAGTCAACTTCGGGGTCGGTCAACAAATTCATCGCGAAGTTTTGTTCGCGGTTGC
>JBEGOM010000091.1:0-4743 GCA_041181985.1 Pseudomonadota bacterium
GATTTGCCCAGCGGCTATGGCGCCGGTGGCGAGTTTCAATACGCCAGCGATTTGGTTGCGTTCATTCGCGCTGAAACCGGTGACGACTTCAAAATTGAAGTCGCGGCTTATCCCGAAATTCATCCGCAAGCCAAATCGCCCGAGGCC
Source organism: Pseudomonadota bacterium (assembly GCA_041181985.1). Lineage (GTDB taxonomy): Bacteria > Pseudomonadota > Gammaproteobacteria > Burkholderiales > Burkholderiaceae_C > Limnohabitans. Next base: position 148 of record JBEGOM010000091.1, read on the forward strand.
GATTTGCAAGCCTTTGCCACCAAGGTGAAAGCCGGTGCGCATTCGGCCATCACACAATATTTTTACAACAGCGATGCTTACTTTCGCTTTGTTGATGATGCCTACAAACTTGGTGTCGACATTCCCATCGTGCCAGGCATCATGCCCATTACCAGCTCCACGCAACTGCTGCGTTTTTCGGACGCCTGCGGCGCAGAAATTCCCCGTTGGATTCGTCTGCGCTTGCAAGCCTATGGCGACGATGTGGCTTCCATCAAAGCCTTTGGCTTAGAGGTGGTGAGCGACCTGTGCGATCAGTTGCGCACCGCTGGTGTGCCGAGCTTTCATTTCTACAGCATGAACCAAAGTGTTGCCACGTTGGCGATTTGTAAAAACCTCGGTTTGACTGCATAACCCACCGTTTGTTTGATGCGCGTCAAACCTCTGACGCGTCGTACTTGATGTGGGTCAATCCCACTTTCTTAGCGTTGCTGTGAAATCAACAGTACGGGAATCGCCCCGAACAAAGCTAAGGAAAAGATCATGAAAAAAATTCTTATCGCAGCAGCCGTTGGCATGTTGGTCGCAGGTCAAGTGGCCGCGCAGGATAGCCCCTGGTTGGTGCGCGCGCGTGCGGTTCATATTGAAAGCATGAATGACACCACAAGCACAATCAATACATTGAATGTGAACGTCAATAACAAGTGGATTCCAGAAGTAGATGTCACTTACTTCTTCAACAAGAATGTTGCAGCCGAATTGATTTTGACTGTGCCGCAAGAGCACACCGTTTATGCGGGCGCGACTGCCTTGGGTACTTTCAAGCACTTGCCGCCCACGCTGACGTTGCAGTATCACTTTACCGACTTGGGTGCTTACAAGCCTTACCTCGGCGCCGGCATCAACTACACCAAGATTTCCAGTGTCAGCATTAAAAATGGCAACGACACATTGCAATTGGATAACAGCAGTTACGGCGCGGCGCTTCAAGCAGGCGTTGATATTCCTTTGGACAAAAAGTGGTCTGTCAACGTGGATGTGAAAAAGGTTTACATCAAAACCGACGTCTATGGCCCTACAGGCGCAAGCTTAGGCACCCTCAAGCTTGACCCCGTGTTGTTCGGTGTGGGCGTGGGCTATCGCTTCTAAGCGTTCGCTGCTTCGCTGATCAAACAGCGAAGCAGCTTGGTGCGCTCAACGCTCATCAAAACTCACCACCACGTTTTTGCTGGTGGCTCTGGCCTGACAGCTCAACACAAAACCTTGTTCCATCTCCCAAGGTTCCAGCGTGAAGTTCTTGCTCATGGCCACTTCGCCCTCCATCACCTTGGCGCGACAGGTGCAACACACGCCGCCTTTGCAGGAATAAGGTAAGTCCAATCCGTGGTTGAGCGCCACATCGAGCACGTGGTCGTCGGGTCCCATGGTCATGTCATACGGTTTGCCATCGAGCACGATGCGCAGTTGAATCACGTCGCGTTGTGCCGTGGTTGCGCCACTGGCTGCTTTGCGTGCGGGCGCAGGCGTGCTGCTGGTGAAACGCTCAGTGTGCACGCGATTGGCCGGCACACCGGCTTGCAGCAGTGCGGCCTCAGTTGCTTCGATCATGCCTTCGGGGCCGCAGATGAAAACTTCATCCATACTCTTAACGGGCAATAGTGCATCAATGATGGCGCGCACTTTGTCGCCATCGATGCGACCTTCCAGCAACGGCACCTCTTGCGCTTGGCGAGACAAAATGTGAATCAGCGTTAAGCGGTCTGCAAAGCGGTCTTTCAAATCTTGCAAGGCTTCATTGAACATCACGCTGGCCATGCGTTGGTTGCCATACACCAAAGTGAATTTCGATTCGGTTTGCTCTTCCAGTGTGCTGGCCATGATCGACAAAATAGGCGTGATGCCCGAGCCCGCCGCAAACCCCACACGGTGCAAAGCACGCGGGCGCTGCACCACAAAGCGCCCATCGGGTGGCATCACGCGCAAGGTGTCATCTACTTTCAACTGCTGTGCGACCCAATTAGAAAACACACCGCCTTCCACAGGGCGAATGCCCACTTGCAGCTCACCTTTGTCACGCAACAAACGGGTGGGTGAACAAATGGAATAACTGCGACGCACATCTTGTCCGTCCACCGTGGCGCGCAAGGTCAAAAACTGTCCTGGCTGAAAAGCAAAGGTCGCACGCAAGGCATCGGGAATGTGAAAGCTCAGTGCAACGGCACCGGCTGCTTCTGGGTCAATGCGCGAGACGGTGAGTTCATGAAATTGTGGGGCTGCTGACATGTGTGGCCTGTTTTAGAAAGGTTGTTGCAACATGCAAAGACGTTTGGTAGGCGTGCGTTACAAGTGCTCAATAAGGTTTGAAGTAATCAAACGGCTCCATGCATGACAAGCACTTGTAAAGCGACTTGCAGGCAGTGGAGCCAAAGTGTGAGGTTTCGGTGGTGTCGTGCGAGTTGCAGCGCGGGCAAGGCACGACATCCCGTGCCACCGCTTTGCTGGCGAACTGCAACACGATGCTGCTCGAACCATTCGCGGAAGGTGCAGCATGGCTGCACAACGCGGGCGGTGCAATGCCGTACTCGCGCAACTTGTCGCGTGCGTGGGGTGTCATCCAGTCGGTGGTCCATGCGGGTGCAAGCTGTGTGGTCACACGCACATCTACACCCATGGCTTTCACAGTGCTCACAATGTCGTCGTGAATTTGTTCCATCGCAGGGCAGCCGCTGTAAGTGGGCGTGATGACCACTTCTACCGTATTGCCCTCGACGCGCACATCACGCAAGATGCCCATTTCACGCAATGTGACCACCGGTATTTCGGGGTCGGTCAACACATCCAGCGCAGCCCACACGGCTTGCGTGCTGGGCGCTGATGTGAGTGTTGCCATGTGGCTCACCACACACCTTCGGGATGAGCGCGTGCCAAGCTTTGCATTTCTTCCAGCAAAAACGACAAGTGCTCGGAGTGCACACCGTGTTTGCCCGTGGTCACAAAACCATCGCTGCTGGGCATTTGCAAAGTGGCTTCTGTCAATGCGTTTTGCACCATTGTGTGCCAATCGTTTTTCAGTCGGGTCACATCGACACCCACACCATCTTTGACGGCTTGTGCTTCAAACGCTGAAGCAGACCAAAACTCTTGCGTGTACGGCATGAGTTGGTTCAATGCCGCTTGTGCGCGCTGGTGCGATTCGTCGGTGCCGTCACCAAAACGCACCAACCAATCGTGCGAATGACGCAAGTGATAACGCACTTCTTTGAGTGACTTGGCAGCAATTGCGGCCAGTTGAGTGTCTTTCGATTGTTGCAGTTGCTCCCACAACAAAGCCATCAAAGCGCTGTACAAAAAGTTACGCACGATGGTGACTGAATAGTCTCGGTTGTCCACCGCATAGCCCACCAACGCTTGGTGATGCGGCAACTCAAGCAAGGTGTAGTTGCGAAACTCACCTGCATGACGGAAGTAAGCCAATGAATCTTCGGTGCTGCCATCGTTTTTGAGGGTGGCCACATGTTGGTAGAGCAAACGGGCTTGTCCTACCAAGTCGAGGCTGATGTTGGACATCGCAATGTCTTCTTCGAGAATGGGACCGTGGCCGCACCATTCGGCATTGCGTTGACCCAGCACCACGGCGTTGTCCGCCAAGTGCAGCAGGTAGTCGATGTGTGCAGATGAAGCTGCTTGCATCACATGTGCCCCACTTCATCGGGGATCGCATAGAAGGTGGGGTGACGGTAAATCTTGTCGCCTGCAGGATCAAACAACTCGGCCTTGTCATCGGGGGCGCTGGCGGTGATGGTGTGTGAAGGCACCACCCAAATGCTCACACCTTCTTGACGGCGCGTGTACACATCGCGCGCCATTTGCAAAGCGTGTTGTGCATCGCTGGCATGCAAGCTACCGCAGTGTTTGTGTTCCAAACCTTGTTTGCTGCGAATGAACACTTCCCACAAAGGCCATTCGCTCAGTGCTTTGGTGGTGGTTGTGGTTTTGCTCATGCTGCTTCCTTCATTTGTTTGGCTTGTTGTTTGCGCGCGTGTGCCACGGCGGCATCACGCACCCATTGGCCTTCGTTCCAAGCTTTCACGCGGGTGCCCAAGCGCTCTTTGTTGCACGGACCGTTGCCGTTCACGGTGGCCCAAAATTCGTCCCAATCAATTTGTCCGTAGTCGTGGTGTTGACGCGCTTCGTTCCACTTCAAATCGGGGTCGGGCAAGGTCACCCCCAAAACTTTCGCTTGTGGCACGGTGGCGTCGACAAACTTTTGACGCAAGTCGTCGTTGCTGATGCGCTTGATGCCCCATCGCATGCCTTGCTCGCTGTTGGGGCTGTCGGCATCGGGTGGTCCAAACATGGCCAAGCATTTCCACCACCAACGGTTCACCGCGTCTTGCACCATGGCTTTTTGTTCGGCAGTGCCAGTCATCATCACCAACAAAGCTTCATAGCCTTGGCGTTGGTGGAACGACTCTTCTTTGCACACCCGCACCATCGCGCGTGCATAAGGGCCATACGAGCAACGGCACAACGGAATTTGGTTCATGATGGCCGCACCATCGACCAACCAACCGATCACACCCACATCGGCCCAAGTGAGGGTGGGGTAGTTGAAGA
>JBEGOM010000092.1:0-4622 GCA_041181985.1 Pseudomonadota bacterium
CGGCCGGTTTTGCTTTTGGGGTCGACCAGCACCACCAAGACATCGGTTTTGAAAGATGCGGCTGCGGTTAAATCTAGGGGTTTGAGTTCAAAGTTCATAATTGCGGTTTTCCTCTGTTCTGATGTTATTCCATTCCTCCATTCGAAAAGAACTGGCCCGCAGTTTCGGGGCAACGGTTGTGGTCTTGGTCACGATTGTGATGACCATGATGCTGATCCGCACCCTGGGCCTGGCCTCGCAAGGCAATGTCAACCCGTCTGAGGTGGGATTGGTGCTGGGCTTCACCATGTTGGGGCATTTGCCCACGGTGCTGACCATGAGTTTGTTCATTGCAACGGTGGGCACGCTCTCGCGCATGTACTTGGACAGCGAGATGGTGATTTGGTTTGTCGGCGGCCGCGGCTTGCGTGCTTTGCTCAAACCTTTGCTGCGTTTTGCGTGGCCCATGCTGGTGAGCATTGCGGTGTTGGTGCTGTTGGTGTGGCCTTGGTCCAACCAGCAAATCAGTGAATTGCGCGAACGCTTCGAGCGCCGAGGCGACTTAGAGCGTGTCTCGCCCGGACAGTTTCAAGAATCCGCCAACGGTTTGCGCGTGTTTTTTGTGGACAAAGAAAGTGTTGAAAACAAGCAAGGCAAAAATGTTTTCATTGCCTCAACCGATCACGGCAAACAAGCGATGACGGCAGCCAAAGGCGGTCACATCACAGAAATCAACAACGAGAATTTTTTGGTGCTTGAATTAGGTCAACGCCTTGAGCAAACCGTGGGCGAAGCGGATCTCAAAATCAGTGAATTCAAAGCCTTTGGATCGCGCATTGGCCAAGATGTGCGCACGGCCACTGTGCTGCCTGCCAAATCGGTGAACACATTGAGCCTGATGAGGGACAACACGCTCAACTACCAAGGCGAGTTGGCTTGGCGATTGGGCATGACATTCGCGGCCATCAACTTGGTCATCATTGCGTTAGCTGTCACCAGTGCCAACCCGCGGGTAGGTCGTGGCGGTAACTTTGCTTTGGCTTTGTTTATTTTTGTGATCTATTACAACTTCATCAACCTCGGTCAAAGCTGGATCAGTTCGGGCAAAGTGCAACTGTGGCCCTTCATGTTGGCCCTGCATGGCGGCGCATTGGCCATGGCTGCGTTGTGGCTGACCGTGCGCCACAACCAATGGTCATGGCAACGGCTCTTCAAAACTTCAAATGTCAAGGAGCAAGCGGCATGAAGACCATGCGCCGACTCATTCATGGTGAAGTGCTGGTGGCCGTGTCATTTGTGACGCTGGGCTTTTTGGCCTTGTTTTTCTTTTTTGATTTCGTCGATGAATTGCAAGGCGTTGGCAGCAATAACGGTGCTTACCAACTCAAACACGCCTTCATCTTTGTGTTGTTGTTGGTACCCAACCATGTGTATGAATTGCTGCCCATCTCGGTGCTGATTGGCACCATTTTTGTGATGGCCCGCTTTGCACAAAGCTCAGAATTCACCATATTGCGAACCAGTGGTTTGGCCCCCGCGATGGCTTTGCGTAACTTGTTGAGCTTAGGCCTTGGCTTTGTGTTGCTGACCTTTGTGGTGGGTGATTATTTGGCGCCTTGGGCAGGACGCCATGGTCAGTTGCTCAAGTCGCGGTACATGCAAAACATCACCGTGGGTCAAACCGGCGCTTGGTTGCGCGAGCGTCAAGCCGACAGACATTACGCGGTCAATGTCACCACCCTCACGCCTGAGGGTCAGCCAGCGGGCATTCGCATTTTTGAATTTTTGCCCGATGGCCAGTGGGTGGCTTTGACCAAAGCCAAAGTAGGCACCGTGGTCAACAACAGCGGTTGGGAATTGCAAGAGGTGGAGCGTGACGAGCTGTCAAGAAACGCCGCCAATACGGTGTTGAGTCGCAAATCACTCGCTACGTCTTTGTGGCGCACCGACATCACAACCGAAATGGTGTCGGTGGCACTGCTCAAACCCGACCGCATGGGCACACTCGATTTGTTTCAATACATTCGTCACCTCAATGCAAACGGTCAAACCGCGCAGCGTTTTGAAATTGAGTTTTGGAAAAAAGTGTTTTACCCCTTGAGCTGTTTGGTGATGGTGGTGCTCGCCCTGCCCTTTGCCTATCTGCATTTCCGAAGCGGCAACATTGCCAACCATGTGTTTGGCGGCGTGTTGGCTGGCATCAGTTTTTTCTTACTCAACAACGTGTTCGGTTACATCGGTAATTTGAACCAATGGGCCCCTTGGTTTGCTGCGGCGGCACCAGGCTTGCTTTACTCGCTGGCCTCGCTGGCGGCTTTGGGATGGTTGGTGTTGCGTCAATGAAAGCTGTTATTTTATTTGCCCACGGCTCGCGCGATCCGCAATGGCACAAACCCATTCAAGCGGTGGCACAACGCATGGCGAACACTACGCCTGAGGTGTTGGTGCGCTGTGCCTACTTGGAACTGACCGAACCCAATTTGTTGACCGTGGTGGATGAACTGGCCAAAGCAGGTGTCAACCATGTGCGCGTGCTGCCCATGTTTTTGGGCGTTGGCAAACACGCGAGAGAAGACTTGCCTTTGTTGATGGCGCAATTGCGTGAACAGCACCCCAATATGTTGTTAGATGCCCAGCCTGCTGTGGGTGAGCAGCCAGAGCTACTCGATTTGCTAGCGCAGTTGGCCTTGCGTGGGCTTTGAATGATCTGAGCTGAGCGCCGAGGCGGTTTTGCCATTGTTGTTTGGCCACATGGCTTGACTCAACCGTTCAGAAAATCGGTTTTTATCGCATAACAATTTGAGTCTTTATATCTAAATGCGATAATAGAGATTACTCAAGCCTTCTGCCATGAACCTGCACCAATTTCGTTTTACCCAAGAAGCCGCGCGGCGCAACCTTAATTTGACCGAGGTGGCCAAAGCCTTGCATACCTCGCAACCGGGTGTGTCCAAAGCCATCATCGAGCTCGAAGAAGAACTCGGCATCGAAATTTTTGCGCGACATGGCAAGCGCTTGAAACGCATCACCGAACCTGGCCAACATGTGTTGCGCAGCATCGAAGTGATCTTGCGCGAAGTGGGCAATTTGAAACGCATTGGCGAGCAGTTCAGCAACCAAGACAGCGGCACGCTCTCCATTGCCACCACCCACACCCAAGCGCGTTATGTGTTGCCTGTGCCGGTGGCGAAATTGCGGGCCGCTTATCCGCATGTCAATGTGAGCTTGCACCAAGGCGCGCCCGACCAAGTGGCCAAGATGGTGTTGGACGAAGTGGCTGAAATTGGCATTGCCACCGAATCGCTGTCAGACTACCCCGAGCTCGTCACTCTGCCCTGCTATGAGTGGGAGCATGTGTTGGTGATTCCCAAAACACACCCCTTGGCCTCGAAAGTGCGCATCACGCTCGAAGACTTGGCGGCTGAACCCATCATCACCTATCACCCGTCCTTCACCGGTCGCACGCGCATTGACAAAGCCTTTGCCGCGAAACATCTCACGCCGCGCATTGCACTAGAAGCGATCGATTCTGATGTGATCAAAACCTATGTGCGCTTGGGTTTGGGCATTGGCATCGTGGCCGAAATGGCGGCCAAAGAAGGCGTGGGCGATGACATGGTGGTGCGCCCCGGCGCGCAGTTGTTTGGCAAAAATGTGGCGCGCGTGGCGTTCAAAAAAAGCGCGTATCTGCGCCACTTCGTGTACGACTTCGCTGCCTTGCTCAGTGACCGCCTTGACCGCAATTTGATTCTCAAAGCCCTCGAAGGCCACGCCAACGATTACGACATGTAATGTGTTCATTCACACGCTGATTTTTTTATGACCACCCCTCACCTCGACACCAAATTTCCAAAAGTTGGCACCACTATTTTCACGGTGATGTCAGCGCTGGCGACCGAAAAAAATGCGGTCAACCTCGGCCAAGGTTTTCCTGATTTCGATTGCGACCCCAAGTTGGTCGCCTGTGTGAACGACGCCATGACGCACGGCCTCAACCAATACCCACCCATGACCGGTGTGGCCGTATTGCGCGAAGCCATTGCCGACAAGGTGGAGTCGTTGTATGGCTATCGCTATGACCCCACCACAGAAATCACCGTCACCGCTGGTGCCACGCAAGCGATTTTGAGCGCCATCTTGGCCATCGTGCGTGCGGGTGATGAAGTGATCGTTTTAGAGCCTTGCTACGACAGCTACATTCCCAACATCGACATGGCCGGTGGTGTAGCGGTACGCGTGCCCTTAACGCCTGGCACCTTCCGTCCCGACTTCGACAAAATTGCTGCGGCCATCACGCCTAAAACACGCGCCATCATCGTCAACAGCCCACACAACCCAAGCGCCACTGTTTGGACGCGTGAAGAAATGTTGAAGCTGCAAGAACTCTTAGCACCCACCAACATTTTCTTGATCAGCGACGAGGTTTACGAGCACATGGTGTACGCGCCGCTCAAACATTTGAGCGCATCAAGCTTTCCTGGCTTGGCAGACCGTGCGTTCATCGTCTCAAGCTTTGGCAAAACCTTTCATGTGACCGGCTGGAAAATTGGCTATGTGGCCGCCCCCGCCAGCATGAGCGCCGAGTTTCGCAAGGTGCATCAGTTCAATGTGTTCACCGTCAACACACCGGTGCAATACGGTTT
>JBEGOM010000093.1:0-4333 GCA_041181985.1 Pseudomonadota bacterium
AAGCGTTGATCGACTACATGCGTGCGTTTGAAAAAACGCAGGCTTAAACAAACTCTGCCATGAGCCAACAACCCATTCAATCAGACGCACTGGCCGCCTTGCGGGTGCAAATTGATGCGCTCGACAAGCAATTGCTGCAATTGGTGAACGAACGCGCCAAAGTGGCTGAGCAAGTGGGTGAGATCAAACGCTTAGAAGGCTCACCCTTCTTTCGCCCCGACCGTGTGGCGCAAGTGATCGACAAAATCACACAAGCCAACCCAGGGCCATTGAAGAGCGAACATGTGGCGTCGATTTGGCGCGAAATCATGTCGGCGTGTTTGGCTTTGGAAGCGCCGCAACGCGTGGCGGTGTTGGGACCACAAGGCACATTTTGCGAACAAGCCGCGATTGAATACTTTGGCAGCGCCGCTAATTTGATTTACTGCGCCAACTTTGACGAAGTGTTTCATGCCACTGCCGCAGGCACTGCGCAATATGGTGTGGTGGGCATGGAAAACTCCAGCGAAGGCGTGGTGGCACGCTCGCTCGATTTGTTCTTGCGTTCACCTGTGCATGTGGTGGGTGAAGTGAGTTTGTTGGTGCGTCACAACCTGTTGCGCCAAAGCAATTCAGATGCTGGCATCGAAGTGGTGTTGGCGCATCCTCAAGCCTTGGGCCAATGCCAAGGTTGGTTGTCGCAACATTTGCCGCATGTTGAACGCCGCGCTGTTGCCAGCAATGCCGAAGGTGCGCGCTTGGCTGCGAGCAACCCTGCGTGGGCAGCCTTGGCGAGTGAGCGCGCGGCCAGTCAGTTTGGTTTGCACATCGTGCACCATGCCATTCAAGACGAGGCCTACAACCGCACGCGTTTTGCTGTGATTGCACTGCCGCAAACTTTGGCCACGCCACCTGCTTCGGGCAACGACTGCACCAGCTTGGTGGTGTCGGTGCCCAACCGTCCCGGGGCGGTGCACGATTTGTTGGTGCCGCTCAAAAACAACGGCGTGTCGATGACGCGCTTTGAATCGCGCCCTGCCAAATCGGGTCAGTGGGAATATTATTTCTACATCGACATTCAAGGCCACATCAGTCAATCGCATGTGGCCGCTGCATTGCAAGAGTTGCAAGGCTTGTGCGCTTTTTACAAAGTGCTGGGTTCCTACCCCGTGTCTGAATGAGCCTCGATACTGCACACGACCTTCATTTCAAAAAACTCGCGCTGATCGGCTGCGGCCTGATGGGCGGCTCGTTTGCACTCGCGTTGCGCCAAGCGGGTGCCGTCGAGCACATCGTGGGCTACAGCGCCTCGCAAACCACGCGTGACCGTGCGGTGCAATTGAAAGTGATTGACCAAGCCTGCAACAGCGTGGCAGAAGCCGTGCAAGACGCTGACTTGGTGTTGTTGGCCGTGCCCGTAGGTGCCACACAACAAAGCTTTGCCGCCATGGCCTCTGCACTCGCACCCAATGCGTTGTTGATGGATGTGGGCTCGACCAAATGCGATGTGGTGGCTGCGGCTGAAAACACCTTGGGTGACCGGTTGAGCTGCTTTGTGCCCGCACACCCGATTGCTGGCAAAGAAGTGGCAGGCATTGAACATGCCGAAGGCACTTTGTATGTGAACCGCCGCACCATTCTGACGCCCCTCACGCGCACCGGCATCAAACAAATTGCCAACGCACAAAAAGTGTGGACGGCCATTGGCAGCCATGTGAGTTTGATGAAACCGGATGCGCACGATGCAACCTTTGCCGCAGTAAGTCACTTGCCGCACATGTTGGCCTTCGCAATGGTCAATGGCGTGATGTCACAAACCGAAGGCGCAGAGTTTTTGGACATGGCAGGCCCAGGTTTTCGGGACTTCTCGCGCATTGCCGCCAGCGACTCGGCGGTGTGGCGCGATATTTTGAATGCCAACCAACACGAAGTGTTGAAACAAGTGGCTCACTTTCGCGAAGCTCTGAACGCCTTTGAAAATGCTTTGAAACAAGGCGACACGCAATTGCTGCAACAACTCATTCAACAAGCCAGCGATGTGCGTTCGGCTTGGCATTTGCAAGCCGGCAATGCGTGCAACAAAGATGCGACAAATTGATGCACCGCTTCGCACTTGCCCATTAACTCTTTTGTCGACAGCTTAGCTTCGACAGACCCTTAGACTCACCATCACCATGTACGCCACCGCTTTTTTAGACCTGCCACCACTCGACAGCGCTTCGGGCACGGTCACACTGCCTGGTTCGAAAAGCATTTCTAACCGCGTGTTGTTGTTGTCAGCGTTGTGCAGTGGAACCACCGTGGTGCACGACCTGCTTGATTCTGACGACACGCGCGTGATGTTGGACGCTTTGCGTCAACTCGGTTGTGGTGTGGAGGTGCAAGGCACCACCGTGACCATTGAAGGTTTAGGTGGTGCATTGAAACACCACAACCCGATTGAATTTTTCATGGGCAACGCAGGCACCGCCATGCGTCCGCTGACGGCTGCTTTGGCGGTGATGGGGGGTGACTTCACCTTGAAGGGTGTGCCACGCATGCACGAGCGTCCGATTGGCGACTTGGTCGATGCTTTGCGGTTGTTGGGTTGCACTATTGATTATTTGGGCAACGATGGTTTTCCACCTCTGCGCATTGGCAAGCCCTCGCTGAAGTTAGACGCGCCAATACAAGTGCGTGGCGATGTATCGAGCCAGTTTTTAACAGCGTTGTTGATGGCGCTGCCTTTGGCAGCCAAAACGCAAAACATCGTGATTGAGGTGGTGGGCGAACTCATCAGCAAACCCTACATCGACATCACGCTCAATTTGTTGGCGCGCTATGGCATTGCGGTGCAACGCGATGGTTGGCAGCGCTTCACCATTCCTGCGGGCAGCCGTTACCAATCGCCTGGCACGATCCATGTCGAGGCTGATGCTTCTTCTGCGAGTTACTTCATTGCGTTGGGGGCCATTGCTGAAAGCAATTCTTCAATTATTGAAAGCAATTTTTCTATTGCTGAAAGCAATGCTTCTGTTGCTTACACCAACGGCATTCGCATACAAGGTGTAGGCGCTGATTCGATCCAAGGCGACATCCGTTTCATCGATGCTGCGGCGCAAATGGGCGCACACATCACCAGCGGCCCCAATTGGTTGCACATCACGCGCGGTGCGTGGCCGTTGAAAGCGATTGACATCGACTGCAACCACATTCCCGATGCCGCCATGACGCTGGCCGTGATGGCTTTGTATGCCGACGGCCCCACCACCTTGCGCAACATCGCGAGTTGGCGCGTGAAAGAAACCGATCGCATTGCGGCCATGGCCACAGAATGTCGCAAGCTTGGCGCGCAGGTAGAAGAAGGCGCGGATTGGATTCGCGTGCATCCTCTACCTATCAACGCGAACAGCAGCACACACCACGCAAATGCAAATGCAAATGCTGCTGCTGCAACAACAACCTCAACTGCAACATCTGCTTCTACTAAGCAAGGCGCTTGGCAACCCGCCAGCATTCACACTTACGACGACCACCGCGTGGCCATGTGTTTTTCGTTGGCGGCTTTCAACTCAGCGAAGGTGCCAGTGCGCATCGAAGACCCCAAGTGCGTGGCCAAGACATTTCCCGATTACTTCGAAGCTTTGTTTTCTGTTGCGCACGCCAACACAGCACACATTCCCGTCATTTGCATTGACGGCCCCACCGCATCGGGCAAGGGCACCTTGGCCAGCCGTGTGGCACAAGCCTTGGGCTACCACTACCTCGACTCGGGTGCGCTCTACCGCGTGACCGCGTTTGCCGCCTTGCAAGCTGGCTTGCGCTTAGAAACAACAGACGAAGCCAAGATTGCCGACCTCGCCCGCACCCTGCCCGTGCGCTTCGACGGAGAAACCGTGTGGCTGGGCACCCAAAATGTGAGCGACGCCATTCGCACCGAAGAAGCCGGCATGAATGCTTCTAAAGTATCCGTTTTGCCTGCTGTGCGTACTGCTTTGGTAGCTTTGCAACACAGTTTTCAGAAGCTGCCTGGGCTATTGGCCGATGGCCGCGACATGGGCACAGTCATCTTTCCTCACGCCCCCCTCAAGGTGTTTTTGACGGCTTCTGCAGCACAACGCGCAGAAAGACGCCATAAGCAATTGATTTCAAAGGGTTTTTCCGTTACACTCGACAGTCTTCGCGCCGATTTAGAGGCCCGTGACGCTCGCGATTCATCTCGCAGCGTGGCACCTCTCAAACCGGCGAAAGATGCTGTGTTGCTCGACAACTCATCGCTGTCTATCGAAGCTTCGGTAGCGCAAGTGTTGGCGTGGTGGCAAGCAAAGCAGTCTTTCTGAATCAATCAACCTGTTGCTGATTGAGATAACTGCAA
>JBEGOM010000094.1:0-4280 GCA_041181985.1 Pseudomonadota bacterium
CGCCTCACGTCGATACAGGTGACTTCATCGTCATCATCAACGCCGCCAAGCTCAAGGTCACTGGTGCCAAGAACTTGGACAAGGTGTACTACCGTCACTCGGGCTTCCCCGGCGGTATCACAGCCACTAATTTCCGCGACATGCAAGCCAAGCACCCTGGCCGCGCACTCGAGAAGGCCGTCAAGGGCATGTTGCCCAAAGGCCCACTCGGTTACGCCATGATCAAAAAGCTCAAGGTGTACGGCGGTGCAGAACACCCCCACACCGCACAACAGCCTAAAGTGCTGGACATTTAAGGAGCTGACATGATTGGTGAATGGAATAACGGCACCGGCCGTCGCAAATCAAGCGTCGCACGTGTGTTTCTGAAAAAAGGCTCCGGCAAAATCACGATCAACGGCAAAGACATCGCTGAATACTTCGGCCGTCAAACCTCGATCATGATTTCTAAGCAACCTTTGGTTTTGACCAACAACGCTGAAGCGTTTGACATTCAAGTCAATGTGCACGGTGGCGGTGAATCAGGCCAAGCAGGTGCTGTGCGCCACGGTATCACCCGCGCTTTGATCGACTACGACGCAGCTTTGAAGCCCGTCCTGTCACAAGCCGGTTATGTGACCCGCGATGCACGTGAAGTTGAACGTAAAAAGGTTGGCTTGCATTCTGCTCGCCGCCGCAAGCAATTCAGCAAGCGTTAATTCGTTTTTTGTTTTGCCAAAAGCCGCATGGGTTCGCCTCTGCGGCTTTTTTGTTGGCTGCTCTCTTTAGAAAACCCCACCTGCAGTAGCGTTACTGCCACAGCGCATGGGTAATTCCCGACTAAACCGATATACTAATAGCCAGTTATTGGAGAACGCCATGAGCGCAGTTGCAGAAAACATTCAGACCGAGATGCCCGAGCCGATCAATTTCACCGACAGCGCTGCTGCCAAGGTGGCTGATTTGATTGCCGAAGAGGGCAACCCCGAGTTGAAACTACGCGTCTTTGTGCAAGGCGGCGGCTGCTCAGGCTTTCAATACGGTTTCACCTTCGATGAAATCGTGAACGACGACGACACCACCATGACCAAAAACGGTGTGTCTTTGTTGATCGACGCCATGAGCTACCAATATTTGGTGGGCGCTGAAATTGATTACAAAGAAGATTTGCAAGGTGCGCAGTTTGTGATCAAAAATCCCAACGCCACCACCACCTGTGGTTGCGGCTCATCGTTCTCGGTTTAAGCTGCGATTGACGCACGAGGCCTTCGCCAAGAAGCCTCAAGCCGGATAGATACCACCCAAGATGCGGGCGCCTTTGGCGCCCGTAACTTTTGGCAGGTTGCCAGGCAAACCTTGCATGGTTTGCTGTGCCAACCATGCAAAGGCAGCAGCTTCAACTTGCAGCGGAGGCATGCCGCGTTCGGCAGAAGACACCACTTGGCATGTTGCGGGCAAGTTGGCTTGCAAGCGTTGCATGAGTGCGGTGTTCAACGCGCCACCACCACACACAATGAGTTCGCGCGCATCGGCTGCATAACGCTTCACATCGGCACTGCAAGTGATGGCGGTGAACTCGGTCAATGTGGCTTGCACATCGACAGGCTTTGTATTGGCAAAGTGTTGCAAATGCGCGTTCAACCAAGCGGGGTGAAACAAATCGCGACCGGTGCTTTTCGGCGGCGTTTGTTGAAAGTACGCATCTTGCAGCAACTGCGTGAGTAGCGCATGCATCACTTGGCCTTGCTGGCCCCATGCACCGGCGTTGTCAAAGGCTTGGCCTGTGTGTTGCTGGCACCAATGGTCTAGCAAGGCGTTGCCTGGGCCGGTGTCAAAACCCATCACATCGTGTGACGGTGTTAACACGCTGATGTTGGCAATGCCGCCGATGTTGAGCACAGCCACGGTGTGTGTGGTGTCACCAAACACACCGGCATGAAACGCGGGCACCAGGGGCGCACCTTGGCCACCGGCTGCCACATCGCGGCTGCGAAAGTCGGCCACCACACATAGGCCTGTGCGCTCGGCCAACAACGCTGGGTTGTTGAGTTGCGTGGTGTAACCCACACCATCGTGCAGGCCAGGTTGATGTCGCACCGTTTGACCATGTGCACCAACCGCGCGAATGTCTTGCGCTGTGAGGCCTGTTCGTTGTAATAGCAATTGCACGGTTTGCGCATACACCTCGGTCAAGGCGTTGGCGGCTAAAGCTGCGCGGTGCAGCTCGTTGTGCGATGCAGTGTTGAGTGCCAACAACTCAGCTTTGAGCGTGGCGGAAAAGGGCAAGGCTTGATGCGCGAGCACATGCATGCTGACCTTGTTGTGTGAGGTGCCAATCGAAGTATCAACCGAAGTGTTGGGCGATGTCTTGGGTGTTGGGTCAAACGCCACCACCACACCGTCAACACCATCGAGCGAGGTGCCCGACATGAGACCGATGTAGTGCCCAGTCATTTACTCAGCGTTGGTGTTTTGCAAACTGGCCGCAGCAGCCAGTTCGAGTTTGGCAGCCGCTGCATGGCGCTTGAACTGTTCGCGTGCCGCAGCAGAAATTTCAACCGCCACGCTTTGACGCGCCATGGTCATGGGGTCTTTGTGTTGACCCTTCACGCGAAATTCAAAATGCAAATGCGGACCCGTAGCCCAACCAGTTGAGCCCACCAAACCCACGGTTTGTCCTTGAGCCACCGATTGACCTTTGCGCACATGGATTTTGCTCAAGTGCGCATACACGGTGGTGTGGCCGTTGGCGTGTTTGACCATCACCACATTGCCAAAACCACCTTGTGAACCTGCCACATCCACAACCCCTTGGCCCACGCTACGCACAGGCGTGCCGGTGGGGGCGGCGTAGTCCACACCCAAATGCGCACGCCAAGTTTGCAAGATGGGGTGAAAGCGCATTTTGAAACCGCTGGTCACGCGCGAAAAAGCCAAAGGCGATGCCAAATAAGCACGGCGCAAACTCACACCGTCAGCGTTGTAGTAGCCACCTTCTTTGGCTTGCGGCTCTTTGAACCAAATGGCTTGATGCGTTTTACCGTTGTTCACAAACTCTGCAGAGAGCACGCGGCCGGTTTTCAACACTTCGCCATCGGCTTCGATGGACTCGTACACCACTGAGAAACGATCGCCTTTGCGCAGCATGCGGTGAAAGTCGATGTCACCAGCAAAGATGTCGGCCATTTGGCTGGCCACGCTGTCGGGAATGTTGGCGTCATCGGTGGCGGCAAACAGAGAGGTTTGAATGGTGCCGCTGCCCAATTGTGTGCTGACTTGCGTGGGTGCCACTTCGGTTTGTTCTACCAAACCGTTGGGTGTGCGCTCGAGGGTCCAGCGGGTGAATTCTTGTCCGTTGTCGTTGAGCCAACGGGCTGTCATGCGCGTCAAGCGATGGGCGCCATTGGCTTCAACTTGCACCAACTTGCCGGGGCGCCCCAACAACTGTTTGCTGGCCACGCGTGATTGACGCAAGACATCAGCGGCTTCTGAATCGTCAACGCCCAAACGCTTGAGCAATGCATCTGCCGTGTCGCTGCTGCGGGTGGTGTCCGAGCGAAAGAGTTGCAATTCTGCAGCCGAGTTGTTGCTCGGTAGGGGCAACACGCTGACGCTTTCAAACACCTGTTGCAGATTGACCGTGTTGGCTGCGTCTAAGTTCGCAACCGCAAACGCACCCCCGCCCAGAATGGACAACACCAAGGCCACGCCTGCCAATTGGCGGCGTTTGCTGTTGGGTGCGGCAGTGGTGCTGGAAGGGTTGGTCACGGGTAACGCAGTGGCCTCTAAAATCGGCGCAAGACACGAAACCGACTAGTATACCGTAATCGGTAAAAAATCCTTATGAATCAAACACCTGCATCCACTTTCAAGATTTCAGATCGCGTTCGCGAGGCGCTGGCCATCTCCAAGCGAGGCTGCGAAGAACTGATTCCTGAGGACGATTGGTTGAAAAAGCTGGCGCGTTCAGAGGCCACCGGTCAGCCTTTGCGCATCAAACTGGGCTTGGACCCGACGGCGCCCGACATTCACATTGGCCACACCGTTGTGCTCAACAAAATGCGTCAGTTGCAAAACTTAGGGCATCAAGTCATTTTTTTGATCGGCGACTTCACCAGTTTGATCGGTGACCCATCGGGACGCAACAGCACGCGCCCACCGCTCACGCCCGAGCAAATCAAAGTGAATGCGGAAACTTATTACAAGCAAGCGAGCTTGGTGCTCGACCCTGAGAAAACCGAAATTCGCTACAACAGCGAATGGTGTTTGCCGCTGGGCTCGATGGGCATGATTCAACTCGC
>JBEGOM010000095.1:0-4263 GCA_041181985.1 Pseudomonadota bacterium
GCGCTCATCAATTGGCGTAAAAAATTGCGTTTGAAAAGAAAGTAACCCACCCACAGCGCACCGCCCATCAACCAATACAACACGGTAGGTTTCCATTTGATGAAGGTTTCGTTTTGGGTGAGCAATGTGGCCCCGCCAAACACCACGATCACGCCCAAGCTGACCCATTGCATGGGTTCGACCACGCCGTTTTTGTGACGCAGCCAAGCAATTTGCGCCACGGTGGCCACGATCGCCACCGCAGTGGCCGCAAAAATGCCAAACGCCTTGAAGGTGGCAAAAAACAAAACAATCGGGAAAAAATCGAGAAACAGTTTCATGACGTGCACACGGCGCTGTACGCCGTATTTTTATTTGGTGGTATCAGGCTCGAAGTCTAACGAAGCCGAGTTCATGCAATAGCGCAAACCGGTGGGTGCCGGGCCATCGTTGAACACATGGCCCAAATGCGCGCCGCATTGTGCGCACACGGTTTCCACCCGCACCATGCCGTGGCTGGTGTCGCGGCGCTCTTCAATCGCGTCGGGCGTCACGGCGGTGTGAAAACTCGGCCAACCGCAACCGGCGTCAAATTTGGTGTCGGCCTCAAACAGTTTGGCGTCGCAACAAATGCAACGGTAAACACCGTTTTCCCAATGGTTTTCATACTTGCCAGTGAATGGGCGCTCGGTTGCGGCTTTGCGCGTCACCTCAAAAGCGACAGGTTCGGCATTTTTGGCGGCCAACAGGGCACGCCATTCGGCATCGGTTTTGGGTGTAGTGGTCATGATGAACAACTGATTTCAATAGAACTCGCCCATTCTGGCGCAAGTTGGGCCCAGCTCTCAAAGTCTGGGTGTTCGTCAAAAGGTTGGTGCAACACATGCAACAAATCTTGCACCATGGCGAAGTCACCTTGTTGGGCTTGGCGGATGGCCAATTCGCCCAAATGGTTGCGCAACACAAACTTAGGGTTGCGTTGCAACATGTCTTGGCCACACGCTTTGGCATCGCGTTTTTCTGTTTGCAAACGCTGTTGGTACTGTTCGCGCCAAGCATCAAAGGCTTCACGGTGTAAAAACAAATCGCGCACCGGATCGAACGCATGTTGCAAGTGATCACGCTCGAGCACCGCCACGCTCAAGCGACGCCAAAACACGGTGTAGTCAACGCGGTCTTGTTGCATCAACTGCAATAGGTCTTCCACCAAAGGGCGGTCGTTGGCATGCGCGGTTTGTAGGCCTAACTTGTCGCGCATGGCACGGTCTAGCGCTTCGGGAAAACTGGTTTTGTAGCTTTCAAGCGCTGCCAGTGCAGGGGCTTGTTCGTCGATCAGCGGCATCAAGGCTTGGCCCAAACAAAACAAATTCCAATACGCCACCTGCGGTTGTCTCGCGTAGGCATAACGCCCTTGGTGGTCGGAGTGGTTGCAAATGTGGTTGGCGTTGAAACTGTCCATGAACTGAAACGGGCCGTAGTCCAGCGTCAATCCCAACAGGCTCATGTTGTCGGTGTTCATCACCCCGTGGCAAAAACCAACGGCTTGCCATTGCGCCATCAACTGCGCCGTGCGTTGCGTCACTTCTTTGAGCAAGGCGGCATAACGGTCGGCACCTGTCTTGTCCATCAACGCCACAAAATGACACCGCACCACATGGTCTGCTAAGGCTCGCAATTCATCGGGCTCGCCTTGGTTGGCGAAGTGCTCAAAGTGGCCAAAGCGCACAAAGGAAGGGGCGACGCGGGTGACCACAGCCGCCGTTTCTGCCGTCTCGCGATACACCGGGCTGGGTGAGCCGACCACCGCCAAAGCGCGTGTCGTAGCAATGCCCAAACCGTGCATGGCTTCACTGGCCAAATACTCACGAATGCTCGAGCGCAACACGGCACGACCATCGCCACGGCGAGAGTAGAGCGTGGGACCTGCGCCTTTGAGTTGCAATTCTTGTGGTCCCAAGGGCGTGTCGATCGCCCCCAAATTCAAAGCGCGACCATCGCCCAACTGTCCCGCCCACACACCAAATTGGTGCCCGCTATAAACCGATGCGTATGTTTCAGAGCTTGTCAGCGCTTGGTTACCACCGAGCGCGTTGAGCCATTCGTCTGATTGCCACAGCTGCTCAGGCAAACCCAAAGCCTCAGCCAAAACATGGTTTTGCGACACCCAATGCAATTGCGACAAAGGGGTTGACGGGCAAGGTGTAGCAAAGGTTTCACCCAACTGCGCAAAACCGCGTAGCCAAGGCAACACGATGGGCGAATTGTTCAACGGGTGCGACATGTTCAAGATTGTCTAGGGAAAGCCATAGGCCTGAATTTCGTAGGCTTAAGTACAAAACCCCCAAAAGTCTTGGCACAATGAACGCACAAAAAAGCACGACCGTGCCAAAACGATAGACAGAGGAGACACCCATGCTGGGTTTGATGCAAAACCAACCGTTGTTGATTTCAAACTTGATCGAGTTTGCTGAACGCCATCATGGCGACGGAGAAGTGGTTTCAAGGCGTGTGGAAGGTGACATCCACCGCTACACCTGGGCAGATGTGGCGCAACGCGCCAGAAAAGTCGCCAACGCATTAGACGGCATGAAGTTGCAATTCAGCGACCGCGTGGCCACGCTGGCATGGAACGGTTATCGCCACCTCGAGTTGTATTTTGGTGTGAGCGGCAGTGGCCGCGTGTTGCACACCATCAACCCACGATTGCACCCCGAGCAAATTGCGTGGATTGCCAACCACGCCGAAGACCAGGTCTTGTGTTTCGACATGACCTTCTTGCCCATCATTCAAGCCGTGCACAGCAAATGCACCACCATCAAACATTGGGTGGCATTGTGCGATGCAGACAGTTTGCCAGCAGACACCGGCATTCCCAACTTGATCAGCTACGAAAGCCTGTTGCAAAAACAAAGCGATCAATACACCTGGCCATCGTTTGACGAAAACTCTGCTTCGAGCATGTGCTACACCAGTGGTACCACTGGCAACCCCAAAGCGGCTTTGTACAGCCACCGCTCGACCATCTTGCATGCTTATGCCGCCGCATTACCCGATGTGATGTGCATTTCCGCACGCGATGCCATTCTGCCCGTGGTGCCCATGTTCCATGTCAACGCTTGGGGCATTCCTTACAGCGCAGCGCTCACGGGGGCGAAGTTGGTGTTTCCCGGTGCCGGCATGGACGGCAAATCAATTTACGAATTGATCGAAGGCGAGGGCGTGACCTACGCAGCAGGTGTGCCCACCGTGTGGCAAATGTTGCTCACGCACATGAAGTCTAACAACCTCAAGTTCTCTACTTTGAAGCGCACCGTCATTGGTGGTTCGGCTTGCCCGCCCGCCATGATCAACACCTTCCGTGACGACTACGGTGTCGATGTGCTGCACGCCTGGGGCATGACCGAACTGAGCCCCTTGGGCACGCTGTGCACTTTGAAAAATAAACACTTGAAATTGCCTGCGCAAGAGCAAATGCAAATTCGCATGAAGCAAGGCCGCGCCATTTTTGGCATCGACATGAAAATTGTCGATGGCGATGGCAAAGACCAACCGCACGATGGCAAAGCTTACGGCGACTTGTTGGTGCGCGGCCCTTGGGTGGTAGCCAACTACTACAAAGGCGAGGGCGACCCGCTGGTAAAAGACGCACATGGCAATGGCTGGTTCCCCACCGGCGATGTGGCCACCATCGACCCCGATGGCTACATGCAAATCACCGATCGAAGCAAAGACGTCATCAAATCGGGCGGCGAATGGATCAGCTCGATCGACATCGAAAACATTGCGGTTGCGCACCCAGCGGTGGCAATGGCCGCTTGCATTGGTGTGCCACACCCTAAATGGGACGAGCGCCCCATCGTGGCGGTGGTGAAAAAACCCGATGCACAACTCACGCGCGAAGAGTTGTTGCAGTTTTACGAAGGCAAAACAGCCAAGTGGCAAATTCCAGATGATGTGGTGTTTGTCGACGCCATTCCCTTGGGCGCCACAGGCAAGATGCTCAAAACAAAACTGCGTGAACAACTCAAAGACTATGTGTTGCCCAACAGTTGAATAGAACCGTCGACAACTGTCTCAATGGCGATACAGCTAGGTGCATTCCCTGACAAGAGAGTTGTCTAAAACAGCTACCCTCACCCAAAATTTTTCAAAGGAGACAAGCATGAAATTCGTTCTTCACACCATCGGTGCAGCTGCATTGACCCTTGCCAGCATGAGCGCACATGCGCAAGCAGGCGAGACCGTCAAGATTGCATGGATTGACCCGTTATCCGGTTTGATGGG
>JBEGOM010000096.1:0-4102 GCA_041181985.1 Pseudomonadota bacterium
CTCAGTTGGCAACTACGCGGTGCAACCGACCTTCAGCGATGGCCACGACAGCGGTATTTTCAGTTGGGAATATTTGTATTTTTTAGGCGCCGAGCAAGACAAATTGTGGGCTGAATACGAGCGCCGTCTGCAAGAGGCGGGCGCAGACCGCGATGCACCGATGGCACCGACCAGCCAGGGCGGTGGCGGTGCATGTAGCAGCCATGCGCATTGATGGCTGCTCGTTCGGCTGGCAGGCGTAGATTGTTTTGCAAGCTAACCGTTAGCCCACACTGATAGCATTGAACACCATGAGCAGCACCCATTTCGGATTCAAAACCGTCGACGAACAAGAAAAAGCCAAGCACGTGCGTGGCGTGTTCGACTCTGTCGCCTCCAAATACGATGTCATGAACGACTTGATGTCGATGGGCTTGCACCGCGTCTGGAAGCACTACACCACCACCGTGGCAGATATTCGCGAAGGCTACCAAGTGCTCGACATCGCGGGGGGCACCGGCGACTTGTCGATGGCCTTTGCCAAAAAAGTCGGCAAGACCGGTCGCGTGGTGCACACCGACATCAACGAAGCCATGTTGCGCACTGGCCGTGACCGTTTGCTTGACCACGGTATGGTGTTGCCCACCCTGGTGTGTGATGCTGAAAAGTTGCCTTTCCCCGACAACCACTTTGATGTCGTGAGCGTCGCCTTTGGCCTGCGCAACATGACGCACAAAGACTTGGCGTTGAAAGAAATGTGTCGCGTTTTAAAACCCAACGGCAAATTGCTGGTGCTGGAGTTTTCCAAAGTGGCCAAGCCGTTAGAGAAAACCTACGACTGGTACTCGTTCAATATCCTGCCGAAATTGGGGAAATGGGTGGCGGGCGATGACGCGAGTTACCAATATCTGGCAGAGTCCATCCGCATGCACCCCAGCCAAGAAGAACTCAAGGCTTTGATGAAGCAATGTGGTTTTGGGCATGTGGACTTTCACAACATGACGGCGGGTGTGGTCGCGTTGCATGTCGGTATCAAGTGTTGAAGTGAATTGAAGGAGACAGTATGAAAATTTGGTCAACTTTGTTGGTGATTGCTTTGACTTTCACCAGCTTGCACGCTGAAGCTGCCAAGCGTTTGGGCGGCGGTAAATCGATGGGTCAACAATCAAACAATGTGACCCAACGCGAAGCGGCCAAACCAGCGCCTGCGCCCACGCCTGCACAAAACGCTGCGCCTGCTGCACAGCCTGCACCAGCTGCTGCACCCGCTCCAGCAGCGGCTGCACAACCGCAACGCAAACCTTGGGGTGCCATGCTTGGTGGCTTGGCCGCAGGTTTGGGCTTGGCATGGTTGGCGCACTCGTTGGGCATGGGCGAAGCCTTTGGCCAAGTGTTGATGTTCGGTTTGATCGCCTTGGCGGTCATGGTGGTGATTGGCATGATCATGCGCCGCCGTCAGCCTGAGGCTGCCAACACCAGCCCTTACGCCTTTGAAGGTGCTGGCGCTCCAGCTGACCCACACACTTTGCCGCAATACAACCCCAAGAATGTTGGCAACGATGCGTCAGCGCGTCCGATGGACACCGACCCCACTTATCAGCCAACAGCAGCTCGATCAGGCGCCATCATTGGCTCGGCTTTGTCGGGCAGCCAAACCTGGGGTATTCCTGCTGACTTTGACACCTTGGGTTTTGTAAATGCCGCCAAACAAAACTTCATGACCTTGCAACACGCTTGGGACCGTTCAGATGTGAGCACTTTGCGCTCGATGATGACCGACACCATGTTGGCCGAAATCAAAACCCAATTGGCCGAGCGTGAGGCCAATGCCAGCGGTCAAACCAACCAAACCGATGTGGTGATGTTGGATGCACAACTCTTGGGCATTGAAGAAGTGGGTGAGTTCTACATGGCCAGCGTGGAGTTTTCTGGCTTGATCCGCGAAGAGCCTTCAGCTGGCCCCACGCCTTTCCGTGAGGTTTGGAACATGACCAAGCCCAAAAACGGCAGCAGTGGCTGGTTGGTGGCAGGTGTGCAAGCCTTGCAATAAACCACTGAAAACACACAGCCCTTAAAAGGGTGTGTAAACAAGGAATAATTGGGGACTATGGCAACACAGTCCCCTTTTTCTTGGTTGGCTGAAGCAGCAGACGCGCTGCGCAGCAAATTACCCTCCGATTTACCCGAGGCACTCAAGCCGCCCGCTTGGGCTGTGCATGAAGTGCAGCAACGCGTGGTGCTTTTTTTGAACCATGTGTTGATGCAAGAGCCTGCAGCGCGCGATCGTTTGCAACGTCAAAAGGGCAGGCAAGTGCAACTGTGTTGGCGAGACCAAGTGTTTTGTTGCGCGTTCACACCCGCTGGTTTGTTGGAGTTTGTGGCTTTGCCGGACAACGCTCAGACTGATGCAGCAACAAACGCCAACAAAGCTCCTGACTTGGTGTTGCGCGTGAACGAGCCTTCACCGTTTGAAATTGCACGCACCGTGTTGCAAGGTGACAAGCCCGCCATTCGCATTGAAGGCGATGTGCAACTGGCCGCTGAAGTGAATTGGCTGATCGACCATGTGCGGTGGGACCCAGAAGAAGACTTGGCGCGCTTGATTGGCGATGCCCCCGCACACACCCTCGCGCAAACAGCGCGCCGTGTGGTGGATGCCTTGCGTCAATTCGTGATGCAGCGCAGCGCGCAAAAGGCCACAACATGAACCGATTGCTCAGAGGCATCTTCATCGTCTTCATCGTCTTGCGTTATGGCTTAGACGAGCTGGTGCTGACCAGCTTTCAAAAGCCGGGTTTGCGTTTGCTGGCGCGCATCACCTCGATTGGGCGCGACTTGCGCGCACCGCGCGGGCAACGCCTGCGCGAAGCCTTGGAGCGTTTGGGCCCCATCTTTGTGAAGTTCGGCCAGGTGCTCTCCACCCGGCGCGATTTGTTGCCGCCTGACATTGCCGATGAATTGGCTTTGCTGCAAGACCGAGTGCCACCGTTTCCATCCACCGTGGCGGTGGACATCATCGAGCGTGCGTTTGGCAAACCTTTGAACGATGTGTTTGTCGAGTTCACACATCAACCGGTGGCCAGTGCGTCGATTGCACAAGTGCACTTTGCGGTGGTGAAAGACCGCGATGGTCACACCCGCGATGTGGCTGTGAAAGTGTTGCGCCCCGGGATGTTGACGGTGATCGACAAAGACCTGAGCCTCATGCGCATGATGGCCGGTTGGGTGGACCGTTTGTCGGCCGATGGCAAGCGCTTGAAGCCGCGCGAAGTGGTGGCTGAGTTTGACAAGTATTTGCACGACGAGCTCGACCTCATTCGTGAAGCGGCCAATGCCGCGCAGTTGCGTCGCAACATGGCAGGCCTCAACCTCGTGTTGATTCCAGAAATGTTTTGGGACTTCTGCCACACCGATGTGTTGGTGATGGAGCGCATGAACGGTGTGCCCATCAGCCAAGTGGACCGCTTGCGTGAAGAGGGCGTGGATATTCCAAAGCTGGCGCGCGATGGTGTGACGATTTTTTTCACCCAAGTGTTTCGCGATGGTTTCTTTCATGCCGACATGCACCCCGGCAACATTCAAGTCAGCTTAGACCCCAACACCTTTGGTCGCTATGTGTCACTCGACTTTGGCATTGTGGGCACGCTGACCGAATACGACAAAGAGTATTTGGCGCAAAACTTCACCGCTTTTTTCAGGCGCGATTACAAACGTGTGGCCGAGTTGCATGTCGAGTCAGGCTGGGTGCCCGCTGACACACGGGTGGATGAACTCGAGTCAGCCATTCGCGCGGTGTGTGAACCTTACTTTGACCGCCCGTTGAAAGAAATTTCACTCGGCATGGTGTTGATGCGTTTGTTCCAAACCTCGCGCCGCTTCAATGTGGAAATTCAACCGCAACTGGTGTTGTTGCAAAAAACATTGCTCAACATCGAAGGCTTGGGTCGACAGTTGGACCCCGAGTTGGACTTGTGGAGCACAGCCAAACCGTTCTTGGAAAAGTGGATGCTCGAACAAGTGGGCCCCAAGAAACTGTGGGAACAATTGCGCGCCGAGGCGCCGCGCTATGCCAAGCTGCTGCCCGAGTTGCCACGCTTGGTGCACGACTTTTTGCAACACCGTC
>JBEGOM010000097.1:0-3954 GCA_041181985.1 Pseudomonadota bacterium
ACAGCGAAAAAGCCAAAGCCCTGCAAGCCGCCCTGGCCCAGATCGAAAAACAATTCGGCAAGGGCACCATCATGCGCTTGGGCGAAGGCGAAGTGATCGACGACATCCAAGTGGTGTCCACCGGTTCATTGGGCTTGGATGTGGCCTTGGGTGTCGGCGGTTTGCCCCGCGGCCGTGTGATCGAAATTTACGGTCCTGAGTCATCCGGCAAAACCACGCTCACGTTGCAAGTCATTGCCGAAATGCAAAAACAAGGCGGCACCTGCGCGTTTGTCGATGCCGAACACGCACTTGATTCGCAATACGCACAAAAACTCGGCGTCAATTTGCAAGACCTGCTCATCAGCCAACCTGATACCGGTGAACAAGCCCTCGAAGTGGTCGACAGCTTGGTGCGCTCAGGTGCGGTCGATTTGGTGGTGGTCGACTCGGTCGCCGCCCTCACGCCCAAAGCTGAACTCGAAGGCGACATGGGTGACTCCTTGCCCGGTTTGCAAGCGCGCTTGATGAGCCAAGCGCTGCGCAAGTTGACAGCATCGATCAAGAAAACAAATTGCACCGTCATCTTCATCAACCAAATTCGCATGAAGATTGGCGTGATGTTTGGTTCACCCGAAACCACTACCGGTGGCAATGCGTTGAAGTTTTACGCGTCAGTCCGTTTGGACATCCGCCGCACCGGCACCATCAAAAAAGGTGAAGAAGCCATCGGCAACGAAACCCGCGTGAAGGTGGTGAAAAACAAAGTGGCGCCACCGTTCAAAACCGCGGAGTTCGACATTTTGTTTGGCGAAGGCATCAGCCGCCACGGTGAAATCATCGACATGGGTGTGAACGCCAAGATCGTCGAAAAATCAGGCGCTTGGTATGCCTACAACGGCGAAAAAATTGGGCAAGGCCGTGACAACTCACGCGAAT
The DNA here is from genome assembly GCA_041181985.1 of Pseudomonadota bacterium. Classification (GTDB taxonomy): domain Bacteria; phylum Pseudomonadota; class Gammaproteobacteria; order Burkholderiales; family Burkholderiaceae_C; genus Limnohabitans. The sequence goes on from JBEGOM010000097.1 coordinate 919, forward strand.
TTTTGCGCGAGAACCCCGACCTCGCCTACGAAATCGAAAACAAAGTGCGCGAGTCTTTGGGCATTCCTTTGTTGGCCGAATCGGTTGACGCACCGGTGGTGAAAGAAGCCAAAGAGCCCAAAGAACCCAAAGCAGGCAAAGCGGCCAAAGAGCCCAAAGCCGATGCAGAAGTGTTGGCTTGAAACGCGTATCCAACTTCAAGTTAACGCAACATGTTTGAAACACGCATGCAAGACAACGCCACCGATGGCATGACGCAAGGGGCAACACCCCCCAGCGCAGAAGCAGACAACCGAAGCAAAAAAGCGTCGGGCTTTCAGCTCTCGCTCAAGGGTCGCGCTTTGCGTTTGCTGTCGCAGCGCGAACACTCGCGCTTCGAGTTAGAACGCAAGCTCAAACCCTTCGAAGAAACGCCAGGTGAGTTGGCCAAAGCCTTGGATGAACTCGCCGCCAAAGACTTCATCAACGAGCAACGCGTGGTCGAGTCGGTGGTCAATCGCCGCGCACAAAAACTCGGCGCTTCGCGTGTGCGGCAAGAGCTGCAAGCCAAAAAATTACCAGCTGACGCGATTGCAGAAGTGGTGGAAGATTTGCGTTCAAGCGAGTTGCAACGCGCACGCGAAGTGTGGCGCAAAAAGTTTGGTGGCAAGCCTGCTGAAGTGGCTGAGATGGATGCATCGCAACGCGCCAAGCAAGTGCGTTTTTTGATCAGCCGGGGGTTTTCGGCTGAGGTGGTGCGTAAGGTGGTGGCGGGGGCTGAGGATCTCTGAGGGCGTCTTTTCTTGATGCGACCATTTAAAAAGAATTGACCGTTAACCGGATAACAGGTAATATGCATCTATGGCGATTCAATCGTTTGCGTGCGCAGAAACGGCGTTGCTGTTCACGACTGGGAAGAGCACAAAATTCGCCAACATCAAAAGAGTTGCTGAAAGAAAGCTGGCGCAGTTAGATGCAGCTCCATCATTGAACTTCATGAAGGCACCGCCCGGCAACGATTTGAAGTCATACGGCGGTGCGTGGTTTGTGCGTATCAATGGGCAATGGCGTTTAACTTTCAAATGGGGTGAAAGTGGCCCATTTGATGTGGCGATTGAAGACCCGCATTGAAAACAGAGAGACTGATCATGTTCAAAAACGGTATGCGTCCCGTTCATCCGGGCGAAGTTTTACTTGAGGACTACATCAAGCCAATGGGCATGAGTGTGCGGGCGTTGTCGTTGGCTTTGCGCGTGCCTTACTCACGCTTGCGAGAAATTGTGGACGGCAATCGGGGCATTTCAGCTGACACGGCTTTGCGCTTGGAGCGGTATTTTGGAAGCGAAGCGCAAGGTTGGTTGAATCTACAGGCGGCTTACGATTTGCGTGTGGCAGAAAAGCTCAATGCCAAAGCCATTCAGAGAGACATCGCCCCGTACAGCATGACCGCCTGATATGCGTGCAGACGTCCTCAGCGCGCCATTCAGTTCAAACCCCCAACATCAACTGCAAATTCTGCACCGCAGCGCCACTTGCGCCCTTGCCCAAATTGTCCAAACGCGCGATGACCACCGCATGACGGTGTGTCTCATTCGCAAACACACGAATCTCTAATTGGTTGGTGTCGTTCAACGCAGTGGCGTCTAACTTGCCGTTGTCGGTGGCAGGATGCACGCTGACAAAACCACCCGAGTGTGCGCTGTAGTGTTTGTGCAATGCATCGTGCACATCGCTGGCTTTGGGTTGGCCGGGCAGTGCGTCTAAATGCAAAGGCAGTTGCACCAACATGCCCTGGCGGAAGTTGCCTACCGAAGGCACAAACAAAGGCCGTGTGGTCAAGCCGGTGTAGGCCATGATCTCTGGCAGATGTTTGTGTTCCAAGCCCAATGCGTAGGCTTCAAACAAAGGCGCACGACCCGCTTCGTAGTCTTCGATCATGCTGCGCCCACCGCCCGAATAACCGCTGACCGAGGGCAGGGCCACCGCGAAATCTTTCGGCACCACACCGGCATCCACCAATGGACGCAAGATGGCAATCGCACCCGTGGCATAACAACCGGGGTTGGCCACGCGTTGGGCTTGTGCCACGGCGTCGCGTTGACCGGTGGTTAACTCAGGAAAGCCGTACACCCAGCCCGGTGCCACACGGTGCGCAGTAGAGGCATCGATGATTTTGGGTTGATGTCCCGACAAGCTGTCGATCATGGCCACCGATTCGCGGGCTGCATCGTCGTGCAGGCACAGCATGACCAAGTCGACCTGTGACATCAGGGTGCGTTTGGCCTCAGGGTCTTTGCGTTTGGCGGGGTCGATGCTGACCACTTCAATCGCAGGCATGTGAGCCAAACGATCGCGAATTTGCAAGCCGGTGGTGCCGGCTTCGCCATCAATGAAAACCTTGTGCTTGGATGTCACGCTGTTCACCTGTGAAAACTAAAAAAATCAGCCCTGCAGTTTGCACTAGACAAGGAAATCGCTTGTAAGCCAGCGAAAAGATTAGGGTAGTCCCGCATGATACAGTTCTGAGGGCTTAGTTCCTAGCTGCCGATGTGCCTGTCATGTCAGAGCAGTGCACTACAAATCCACCGATTCGAAGAGAGATCTCATGAAGATTCACGAGTACCAAGGCAAGGAAATCTTGCGTCAATTTGGTGTGCCAGTTCCACGCGGCATTCCTGCATTCACGGTTCAAGAAGCGGTGGAAGCCGCACAAAAATTGGGCGGCCCAGTGTGGGTGGTGAAGGCCCAAATTCATGCGGGCGGTCGCGGCAAAGGCGGCGGTGTGAAAGTGGCCAAGAGCATTGACGATGTCAAACGCTTGGCGGGCGAGATCTTGGGCATGCAGCTCAAAACGCATCAGACCGGTCCCGAAGGTCAAAAAGTGCGTCGCCTCTACATCGAAGACGGCGCTGACATTCAAAAGGAATATTACGTGTCGGTGGTGACCGACCGTGCCACACAAAAAGTGGCGTTCATTGCGTCTAGCGAAGGCGGCATGGACATCGAAGAAGTGGCGCACAGCACGCCCGAAAAAATCATCACCGAGTTCATCGATCC
>JBEGOM010000098.1:0-3943 GCA_041181985.1 Pseudomonadota bacterium
AAAACCGCCGGGGGTCCGGCGGTTGGTTTGGGAGTTCAGAGCGTTTTGCGTACGTTCAGATCTCTCGACCGCCGTGGGGGCGTGAGATAAAAAAGTAAGCAAAATAAAAACGGGCTGAACTCATGGGCTGAAATGTAGCACAAGAAATGGGGTGCTTGGCTGACACCGCGTCAGGCGGTGCCACCCACGGTGAGCCCATCAATACGCAGCGTGGGTTGTCCCACACCCACTGGCACGCTTTGACCCTCTTTGCCGCAGGTGCCCACACCGGGGTCGAGCGCCATGTCGTTGCCAATCATGCTGACACGGGTGAGTGCGTCGGGGCCGTTGCCCACCAAGGTGGCGCCTTTGACGGGGTATTGAATTTTGCCGTTCTCGACCCAAAACGCTTGCGATGCAGAGAACACAAATTTGCCTGAAGTGATGTCGACTTGTCCGCCACCGAAGTTGACGGCGTACAAACCTTTTTTCAAACTCGCCACAATTTCTTCTGGCGATTTGTCACCCGCCAACATGTAGGTGTTGGTCATGCGTGGCATGGGCACATGCGCATAGCTTTCACGGCGGCCATTGCCTGTGGGTTTGACGCCCATCAAGCGCGCGTTCATCGCGTCTTGAATGTAGCCTTTCAAAATGCCGTCTTCGATCAGCACATTGCGTTGGCTGGGGTTGCCTTCGTCGTCGATGTTGAGCGAACCACGGCGGTCTTGCAAAGTACCGTCGTCTAACACCGTCACCCCTTTGGCAGCGACGCGCTGACCAATGCGACCACTGAAAGCGCTTGAGCCTTTGCGGTTGAAGTCGCCTTCTAAACCGTGACCAATCGCTTCGTGCAACAAAATGCCTGGCCAACCCGAACCCAACACCACGCTCATTTCACCGGCGGGTGCAGGACGCGCTTCTAAGTTGGTCAAAGCAGATGACACCGCCTCGTTCACATAGTCTTGCACCAGAGCGTCGTCGAAGTGGTCTAAACCAAAACGGCCACCACCCCCGGCAGAGCCCATTTCACGGCGACCGTTTTGCTCGGCAATGACGGTCACACTCAAACGCACCAAGGGGCGTACATCGGCAGCCAAGGTGCCGTCGGCACGCGCGACCATGACCACGTCGTATTCACTGGCCAAACCGGCCATGACTTGTGACACGCGTGGGTCTTTGGCTCGGGCCATCTGTTCAACTTTGCCCAACAAGGCCACTTTTTGTGTGCTGTCCAAGCTGGCAATGGGGTCGAGGTCGAGATACAACGAACGGCTCGAGGCCACTTTGTGCGCGGGCACTTTGACCTGCGCACTTTTGGCAGCCGCTGCAATGGTGCGCACAGTGCGTGCCGCATCTAACAATGAGTGTTCTGAAATATCGTCTGAATAGGCAAAGGCGGTTTTTTCACCACTCACTGCGCGCACGCCCACACCTTGGTCGATGCTGAAAGAACCGGTTTTGACAATACCCTCTTCCAAACTCCAACCTTCAGAGCGTGTGTATTGAAAATACAAATCGGCTTCGTCCACGCGGTGGGCTTTGATTTCGGCCAAGGTGCGTGTGAGGTGCGATTCGTCTAAACCGAAAGGCTCTAACAACAAGCGGCGCGCAATGGCCAAACGTTCGAGGGTGGGTTCGCGTGAAATCATGTGGCCGATTGTAGGTTGCGCCGTTATTTTTGGCGCAACCATTGCAACATGGCCGCATCGTCGAGGTCGGCCAAACCTGCAGCACTGGCGTCGGCAAAGGCTTGGGCGGCTTGTTGACCCAACACGCCCTGAAACCCTACGCTGTGTGCGGCTTGTTGCGCCAATGCGGTGTCTTTGGTGAGCAAGGTCATGTGCGCGCGAGGTGCCCAATCGTTTTGCAAAGCACGTTGCATGCGATCGCTGCCAATCCAACTTTGACCGCTTGACTGCGCAATGACCGACAAGGTGGTGGGCAACGATAACCCTAAGCGTTCGGCCAAGGCCATCACTTCAGCAGCGCCGACCAAATTGATGCCTGCCAACAAATTGTTGACCAACTTGGTGCGCGCGCCATCGCCCACGCGTTGGCTGATGCGAAACACTTGGCTGGAGAGCGTGTTGAGCAAATTTTCGTGCGCTGCAAACACGGCGTCTTCACACGCCACCATCAAACTCATGGTGCCTTGCTCGGCACGCAACGGTCCACCTGACATGGGGGCGTCGATGGTGTGCACTTGGTGGGCCATCAATTGCGCAGCGGTGTTTTCGACATCTTCAGGTGACAAGGTGGGACACAGCATGACGGTGTGGTGCGCTTGCAATGCGCTGAGCAAACCGTGTGATGCATCGGTGGTGCCCGACAACACATCTTGCACATCTTGCGCGTTCACCACGCAAACAATGAGGGTGTGCACCTGATGCGCCAAGGCGTGTGGTGTCTCGTGCACGGTGGCGCCTAATGTTTGCAGTGCCTTGGTTTTGTGCGCATCGATGTCGCACACATGCACCGCCCAACCTTGCGACAACAAGCGCTTGGCCATGCCGCCACCCATGTTGCCCACGCCAATGATGCCCACGCTTTGGGGCATGGCAGGCGAGGTCATGACTGCACCAATTGTTTGGCTTTGGCCACCGACATCAAAATGCCCAAACCCAAACCGAGGGTGACCATGGCGGTACCACCGTAGCTGATGAAAGGCAAAGGCACACCCACCACCGGCAACATGCCGCTGACCATGCCCATGTTGACAAAGGCATAGATGAAGAAACTCAAGGTGACGCTGCCCGCGAGCAAACGCGCAAACAAAGTGGGACCTTCAACCGCAATGGCCAAGCCGCGCAAAATCAAAAATGCAAAGCTGCCTATGAGCATCAAGTTGCCCACCAAACCAAACTCTTCGCTGAAAGCAGCAAACACAAAGTCGGTGGTGCGCTCGGGAATGAAATCCAAATGGGTTTGCGTGCCTTGCATGAAACCCTTGCCCCAGAAACCACCCGATCCAATCGCGATCATGCCTTGGATGATGTGAAAGCCTTTGCCCAACGGGTCTCGCGTTGGGTCTAGCAAGGTACAGATGCGCTGCTGTTGGTAATCGTGCAAGATGGGCCAACGAAAACCGTCGGCACACAACACAGGTTCAAACCACACCACCAGGCCAACGCCGATCAGCCCCAACACAATGGGTGGCACGATCAAAAACCAACTCAAGCCCGCAAAGAACAATACCGCCATGCCCGCAGACAACACCAAGATGGCGGTGCCCAAATCGGGTTGCTTGACGATCAAACCCACGGGCACAAAAAGCAACACACCGGCCACCAAAAAATCGAGGGGGCGTAGTTGACCTTCGCGTTTTTGAAACCACCACGCCAACATCAAGGGCATGGCAATTTTCATGATCTCGCTGGGTTGAATCACCACGCCAATGTTGAGCCAACGGCGCGCCCCTTTTTTGGTCAAACCAAACAGTGCCACCGCAATCAACAAGGCCACACCCACGGTGTAAAGCGGCACGGCAAAGGCCATCAAACGCTGCGGTGGAATTTGCGCGACCACAAACATGATGAAGCCAGCGAGCAAAATATTGCGCCCATGATCGACAAAGCGCGCACCATTGGCAAAGCCAGACGAGTACATGGTGATGAGGCCCATGCAACACAAAATGAAAATGCCAAACGCGAGTGGGCCGTCAAAACCTTTGAGCAAAGGCATCAAACGCGACAAGGGACTGGGCTTGTGGATGACGGTGGACATAAGCGCTGATTATCTCTAAGTCAGCGGCGCTGCTAGCATGGCGCATGGCTGCTTTTTCTCCCATCACCCATTTGTTGTACTTGCACGGGTTTCGGTCGTCGCCGAAATCGACCAAGGCGCAACATATGGCGTCGGTCATGGCTGCGCAATTTGGGCAGGTGCATTGGTGGTGCCCGCAGTTGCCGCCCTCCCCCAAAGCCGCTGCTGAGCTGATTTTGGAGGGCACGCGCGACTGGCC
>JBEGOM010000099.1:0-3859 GCA_041181985.1 Pseudomonadota bacterium
GGAGGCGGCTGCAATTCCCTTGCCTAGGGAAGACACTACACCGCCGGTGACGAATACAAATTGGGTCATGCCAGAGCGGGAGCTCAAGTCTCCCGTTAGGTGGAAATTCCAATTATAGGCGCTCGCCCAAAGCTCAGGTCGCGTGGCTCTGCTACATTGCGATTTATGTCTGATTTGTCTAAGAAACACATCGTGTTGGGCCTGACCGGCGGCATCGCTTGCTACAAGGCCGCTGAACTGTGTCGTGCCTTGGTGAAAGCCGGCGCCACGGTGCAGGTGGTGATGACCGAGGCCGCAGCCCAGTTCATTACGCCCGTCACCTTGCAGGCGCTCTCGAACCGGCCGGTGTATGTGTCGCAATGGGACGCGCGCGAACCCAACAACATGGCGCACATCAACCTGAGCCGCGAGGCTGACGCCATCCTCATCGCCCCGGCCAGCGCCGATTTCATGGCCAAGCTGTTGCATGGCCGCGCCGACGATTTGCTGAGCCTGATGTGTTTGGCCCGTCCCATCGACCGCGTGCCCTTGCTGTTGGCCCCCGCGATGAACCGCGAAATGTGGACCCACCCCGCCACACAGCGCAACATGGCCCAGTTGCAACAAGACGGTGCGGTGGTGTTGGATGTGGGGCAGGGCGAACAAGCTTGCGGTGAAACCGGCGACGGTCGCATGCTAGAGCCCGATGAAATTTTGGAAGACCTGATCGCGCACTTTCAACCCAAGGTGTTGCAAGGCAAGCAGGTGTTGGTGACCGCAGGGCCGACCTTTGAAGCGATCGACCCGGTGCGTGGCATCACCAATTTGTCGAGCGGCAAAATGGGTTTTGCGGTGGCGCGCGCGGCACGCGAAGCAGGGGCCCAAGTGACTTTGGTGGCAGGCCCTGTGCAATTGCCAACACCACGCGGCGTACAACGGGTGGATGTGCGTTCTGCCCTAGACATGCAAGCGGCCGTGCATCGCTTTGTAGACCAAGCGGATGTGTTTGTGGCCACCGCTGCTGTGGCCGATTGGCGTGTGGCTCATGCGTCAGAACAAAAAATGAAAAAAGACGGTTCTGGCCAACCGCCCGCTTTGCAGTTTGTGGAGAACCCCGACATCTTGGCGGGTGTGGCGCAATCAGCACGCGCGAAAAGCGGCGCTTTGTATTGCGTGGGCTTTGCAGCAGAAAGCCACGATTTGCTCAATCACGCCAAAGCCAAACGCGAACGCAAAGGCGTGCCTTTGTTGGTGGGCAACATTGGCCCTGCAACTTTTGGCATGGATGACAACGCGCTGCTGTTGGTGGATGCCAAAGGCACAAAAGAGTTGCCGCATGCGAACAAGCTCACATTGGCAAGGCAACTTGTGCAAGAGATTGCTTCACGGTTGTCGTCACCCAGTCATTGATGTTATGTGCGGTGACAACCACCTTCACAACCATTCGTCAACATTTACAACATTCACATCACCATGAAACTCGACGTCAAAATTCTCGATCCCCGAATGGCAGACCAACTACCGCAATACGCCACGCCTGGTAGCGCAGGTTTGGATTTGCGCGCTTGCTTGGACGCACCGATTGTTTTAGAGCCCAACGCCTGGCAATTGGTACCCACGGGCATTGCCATTCATTTGGCCGACCCTGCGTATGCTGCGCTGATCTTGCCCCGCTCTGGTTTGGGGCACAAGCACGGCATTGTGTTGGGCAATTTGGTGGGGCTGATTGACAGTGATTACCAAGGCCAGTTGATGGTCAGTGCGTGGAACCGCAGCGATGTGGCATTCACCTTGGAGCCGATGGAACGCTTGGCGCAATTGGTGATCGTGCCGGTCGTGCAAGCACAGTTCAATGTGGTGAATGAATTTGCCGCAGCCACAGAGCGAGGCGAAGGCGGCTACGGCTCAACCGGTAAAAAATAAGTTCAGTGCAGCAGTCCGCCACCGGGCGCTTGCGGTTCGACTTTGAAAAACCCTGTGCCCGCACTGCCGCGGGCCACTTCTTCTTCGGTGGCTTCGCGCACCGATTTCACTTCGATGCGAATGCGAATGGCGATGCCTGCTAGAGGGTGGTTGCCATCAAGCACCACATGTTCAGGGTAAATCTCGGTCACGGTGTAGAGCAGGTTTTGCGGCGCGTCGGGATTGCATCCCGAGGGCAGGGCGTGACCTTCAATCGTGTGACCTTCTTCCAGCTCTTTTGGAAAACGCGCGCGGTCTTCTAAAAACACTTTGTTTTCGTCGTAGTCGCCAAAGGCTTCTTCGGGCTCTAGGTGTAAGTCAATTTGCGCACCGACATTGTGGCCTTGCAAGGCTTCTTCAATCTTTTGCAGTAAGTCATCGCCGCCGAGCAAAAACTCGACGGGCTCGTCTAGTTCGTCAAGCACTTCGCCCAGGGTGTCTTTCAAGGTCCAAGTTAAGCCGACCACGCATTGTTGGGTTATTTCCATAAGGCAAAATTGTCGCACGATGCATGTGAAACACCCTTTGACCCTTCTTGGTGACATCAGCCCCGCTGATTTCATGAAAAATTATTGGCAACGCAAACCTTTGTTGGTGCGACAGGCCATCCCAAATTTCTCGCCTTTGCTCTCACGCTCAGAGTTGTTTGACTTGGCGGCCCAGCCAGATGTGGAATCGCGCTTGGTGATGGGCGAAAACAAGGGTCAACGCGCGTGGCAAATGCAACGCGGCCCTTTCAAACGCAAAGCCATTCCGAAACTCACCGAACGCGACTGGACCTTGTTGGTGCAAGGCGTCGATCTACACGACGACAGCGTATCAGCCTTGATGCAGCAATTTCGCTTCATTCCCGATGCACGCATTGACGATGTGATGATCAGCTACGCCTCGGACGGCGGTGGCGTGGGTCCGCACTTTGACAGCTACGATGTGTTTTTATTGCAAGCGCACGGACAGCGACGCTGGCGCATTGGCAGACAAAAAGATTTGTCGCTTCAACCTGATTTGCCTTTGAAAATTTTGGCCAACTTCAAACCCGAGCACGACTGGGTGTTGAACCCCGGCGACATGTTGTACCTGCCGCCGCGCTATGCACACGATGGTGTGGCGCTTGGCGAATGCATGACTTACTCGATCGGTTTTCGCGTGCCGCAAATGGGTGATTTGACGCGTGAGTTGTTGGTACGCATGAGCGAAGAGGCGGAAGACGCGGTGGGCACCGACCTCTACCAAGATGCCAAACAACCAGCCGTACAAAACGCGGCTGCCATACCCGAGGGTTTGGCAGACTTTGCAAAATCAGCCTTGCTGCGTGCCTTGAAAGACCCCCAAGCTTTGGCGCGTGCCTTGGGCGAATATTTGACCGAACCCAAGGCGAATGTGTGGTTTGAAGGGGGCGAAGCGCCGAGAAAAATCAAAGCAGTGTCATTGGACAGGCGCAGTCGCATGATGTACGACAAACACCACATTTTTTTCAATGGCGAAAGTTGGCGTGCGGCAGGCGCCGATGCACGGCTGATGCGCTTGTTGGCAGACCAAAGAATGCTGACAAGTGAGGACCTCAAAGGTGCGAGCACACAAGCTTTGGCCTTGCTCACAGACTGGTGCGAGGACGGTTGGCTCAAGGTGAGTGCTTAAGTAATCGTTGACGCCTAGCTGACATCGTTGCTATAAAGTTTCGGTAATTACCCTATAATCAGTGGCTGAGCAGTCGGGCGCGCGTCCTTCAGCTCGGTCGCAGCGCAAGCTGCGGCAATTTCCGGAAATTGTTTTCATCCCCTATAAGGAAAATTGACATGAAAAAATCGCTCCTGTTGGCGACCCTCTTCGCTGCTGCTGCTCTCGTTGCTTGCGGTAAAAAAGAAGCTCCTGCTGCCGCTCCTGCTGCTCCCGCTCCTGTGGAAGCCGCTTCTGCACC
>JBEGOM010000100.1:0-3761 GCA_041181985.1 Pseudomonadota bacterium
TGCGCACCGCCTTGGATGAAACCTTGGTCGAAGGCATCAACACCAACATTCCGCTGCACCGCGAATTGATGGTCGACGCCAAGTTCATGGCGGGTGGTACCAACATTCATTATTTAGAAGAGTGGCTTGCCGCTCACAAACGCTGATGGTTGAACTGCGTCTGATGTGCCCCGAGGCGCGGGTGGAAACGCTGTGTGAAGCGCTCGATGCCTTAGACGCACTCAGCGTGTCGGTCGAAGACGCCGATGCGCAAACCGATGCCGAGCAAGCCTTGTTTGGTGAGCCCGGCATGCCGCCCCCCAAAGAAGGTTGGCAGCGTTCGCGAGTGGTGGCCTTGTTTGCCTCGCAAGAGACAGCGCAGGAAACGGGCAAGCTTTTGGCCTTGCAAGATTTCTTTCAAGGTTGTGAATTGCTGGGCATACAAGCGGTGGCTGAACAAGACTGGGTGCGCTTGACGCAATCGCAGTTTGCACCGGTGGACATCACTCCCAGTTTTTGGATTGTGCCGACATGGCATGAACCACCCGCACAAGCGCAAAAAATCATCCGTCTTGATCCGGGCTTGGCCTTTGGCACGGGCACGCATCCGACCACGCGCATGTGTTTGCGCTGGATTGCCACCCACGATGTGTCAGATCAACGCGTGCTTGACTACGGTTGTGGCTCTGGCATCTTGGCGATTGGTGCCGCTTTGCATGGCGCGACTGACATAGATGCGGTGGACATTGATGAAGCCGCGGTGTCGTCCACGCTGTTGAATGCCGAGGCCAACGGTGTGCGCTTGAATGCCGGCTTGCCAGAAAAAGCGACAGGTCAGTACCAAACGGTGTTGGCCAATATTTTGGCCACACCTTTGAAAGTGTTGGCACCGCTGTTGCGCCAACATGTGGCGCAAGGTGGCAACTTGGTGTTGGCGGGTATTTTGGAGCGCCAAGAACAAGAGCTGAAAGACGCCTACGCCCCGTATTGCACTTTGCAAGTGAGTGACCGTGAAGACGGTTGGATTTTGATGACCGCCCAAGCCTAAGCGCGTGGTTGAGATAAGTTTCGTGCCCCAGTTGTTTCATGCAAATCACACAATGTCCTGAATGTCACACCGCCTTCAAGGTGTCGTCTGAGCATTTGGCGGTGGCCAATGGCTGGGTGCGTTGTGGACGCTGTGGTGGTGTGTTTGAAGCGCTGTTGCATTTGGAAAGTGAAGACACGCAAGAGGCACAAGCCGCCAACGGGCATGACCAAAATGCGGTCGTTGCAAACGCAGCAGCGCCATCGCCATCTCAACCCGCCGCCAGTGACATCGATGCGTTTCATGACAGTTTGTTGTCTTTTGTGCCGGGCGGCATGCGCGCAAGCAAATCTTCGGCTAGCGATGTAAATGACCAAGCAAATGGCCATGCGAATGCAGCGGCCACTGCTGCCAAGGCGTCAGAACAAGTCAGTGCACAGCCTGTGTGGTTGTGGGTATTGGCTGCTCTTTTGACACTGACGGGTCTGTTGCAATTGGTGTTGTGGAACCGCCATGTGTTGGTGGCGCAAGAGCCAGCGTTGCAAGGTTTGATCGAAGGTTTGTGCGCGCCAATAGGTTGCGAATGGCATTGGCCGCAAACCCTCGAGGCGGTGCAAATTGAAAACAGCAGCTTCACCGAAAACGCAGATGGCACCTACCGTTTGCAATTGCGCCTCAAAAACACCCAGCACCATGCAGTGGCCATGCCCTTGCTTGAACTCACCTTGACCGACGAGCGTGATGAGGTGGTGTTGCGCCGCGTGTTTCAACCCCAAGAGTTGGGTTTGAAAGACCACATGCCTGCCTTGCGCGATGCGCGCAGCACGCTGAACTTTGATTTGGACGACAACCTCAAACCACGCGTGATGGGTTTTCGTGCGCTGATTTTTTATCCTTGAACAAGAAAGTAATGTATGGCTTCGCTCATTTGTGGTTCGCTTGCGTTTGATTCGATCATGACCTTTGAAGGTCGGTTTGCTGAGCAAATCTTGCCCGACCAATTGCACATCTTGAATGTGTCTTTTTTGGTACCAGCCTTGCGCCGTGACTTTGGTGGTTGCGCGGGCAACATCGCCTACAGCTTGAAAATTTTGGGCGGTACCCCCGTGCCCATGGCCACGGTGGGCACCGATGGTGCAGAGTATTTGCAGCGTCTGAAAACCTTGGGCATTTCGACCGAGTTTGTGCGTGAAGTGGCCAACAGTTACACCGCCCAAGCCATGATCATGACCGACCGTGACAACAACCAAATCACCGCGTTTCACCCCGGCGCGATGATGCAAGCGCACACCACGCGCATCGAGAAACGCGCTGACATCAAACTGGGCATCATCTCGCCCGATGGCCGTGATGCCATGTTGCAACACGCCGAGCAATTCAAAGCAGCAGACATTCCGTTTGTGTTCGACCCCGGTCAAGGTTTGCCCATGTTCGATGGTGCTGACCTGAACCGTTTCATCGACCAAGCCACATGGGTCACCGTCAACGATTACGAAGGCAAGATGCTGAGCGATCGCACAGGTTTGAGCCATGCCGAGATTTCCAAGCGCGTGCAAGGCCTCATCGTGACCTTGGGCGCAGAAGGTTGTGAAGTGTGGGTGGACGGCCAAAAAACCTTGGTCCCCCCTGTGAAAGCCGCTGCGGTGGTCGATCCCACAGGCTGTGGCGATGCATGGCGCGGTGCTTTGTTGTTTGGTTTGGAGCAAGGCTGGTCGCTTGCGAAATGTGCGGCCTTGGGCAACCAAGTGGGCGCTTTGAAAATCGCGCAACGCGGGCCACAAAACTACAATGTTGACGGTTTGAAAATCGCTTAATCAATCGCGTCAATCAACCACACAAAAACGCTGAGCAAAGCCTCAGCGTTTTTTTATGCCTGCACCAATGCCTGCCACTGTGCAGTGGCGCACGCGCTGGCCGCAACACGCCATTGTTTGCGCTTAGAGGTTTGCCCGCGCACCAATACCACATGGCTTTTGGCAATGCCCAGCGTGTTGGCCAACCAAGCGCCGAGTGCGATGTTGGCTTTGCCATCGACCGGTGGCGCGTGAAGGCGCACACGCAAAGCACCGTCATGCATGCCATCAGCTTGGGTGCGAGCGGCATTGGGGATCACATGGATGTCCACGATGACCGAGCCATCTTTTTCTAAACGCAAATACGAAACAGCTGGGAGTTGCATATAAAAAGCCCGAGGTCTTGCGACATCGGGCTTGAGGTGACGTTCAACCGACGTCTTGATCAGCGGGTGATCAAGGGCGGCTGGCCGTTGGAAACGGCCAAGCAGCTTGTGGGTTGAGCATGGTTTGCGCTTGCACAGCAGGCTTGGACACTTTGGGTGCCGCCGGTTTCTTGGTGACAGGTTTTTTAGCGACGGCCTTTTTTGCAACCTTCTTAGCGGCTGGTTTCTTGGCTACTGGCTTTTTGGCCGCAACCTTTTTCACCACTTTTTTGACAGCTTTTTTAGCTGCTGGCTTCTTCGCTGCTGCTTTTTTTGCAGCTGGTTTTTTAGCGACGGCCTTTTTTGCAACCTTCTTGGCTGCGGGTTTCTTAGCGGCTACTTTCTTCGCAGCGGGCTTCTTGGCGGCCACTTTTTTTGCTGCTGGTTTTTTCTTCGCTACCACTTTCTTAGCTGCGGGCTTTTTAGCTGCCGCTTTTTTTGCTGGGGCCTTCTTTTTTGCGGCCGTTTTTTTTGCAGTTGCCATTACGTTCTCCTAGATCAAGTTGAGATCATTGGGTGAAAGCACTTCACATCTTT
>JBEGOM010000101.1:0-3728 GCA_041181985.1 Pseudomonadota bacterium
CGCGTTGTCTCGCAAAGTTATTTAAGAATTAAGCGTAAAGCGGATTGACTTTGTCGGTCTTGATGCCGTATTTCTTGATGGCCTCAGCCACCTTCTCAACGGGCACCGCACCTTCTTCGCTCAAAGCTTTCAAAGCAGCCACCACGATGTAGTGACGGTTCACCTCGAAGTGCTCACGCAATTTGCTGCGGAAGTCTGAGCGACCGAAACCATCGGTGCCCAACACTTTGTAGGTGCGGCCTTTTGGAATGAATGGACGAATCTGCTCGGCATAGGCTTTCATGTAGTCGGTCGATGCCACCACAGGGCCCACATAAGGGTCGAGTTGTTGCGTCACAAACGGCACTTTTTGTGTGCCTGTGGGGTGCAACAAATTGTGGCGCTCGGCGTCTTGGCCGTCGCGTGTCAGTTCGTTAAAGCTTGGGCAGCTCCAAACATTCGCGGCCACGCCCCAGTCGTTGGCGAGCAAATCGCGTGCAGCGATCGACTCGCGCAAGATGGTGCCCGAGCCCAACAAGTTCACGCGTGGCGCTTTCTTCGCGCCCTCGCCTTGTTGCAACAAGTACATGCCTTTGATGATTTGCTCTTCGGTGCCCGCTTTCAAACCAGGCATCGCGTAGTTTTCGTTCAACAGCGTGAGGTAGTAGAAAACATTGTCTTGTTTCTCCACCATGCGTTTCAAACCATGGTGCAAGATCACGCCCACTTCGTGTGCGAAGGTGGGGTCATACGACACGCAGTTGGGAATGGTGTTGGCCATGATGTGGCTGTGACCGTCTTCGTGCTGCAAGCCTTCGCCGTTCAATGTGGTGCGACCCGATGTGCCGCCCAACAAGAAACCACGCGCTTGCATGTCGCCTGCCGCCCATGCCAAATCGCCGATGCGTTGGAAACCAAACATCGAGTAGTACACATAGAACGGCACCATGATGCGGTTGCTGGTGGAGTAGCTTGTCGCTGCTGCAATCCAGCTCGACATACCACCGGCTTCGTTGATGCCCTCTTGCAAAATTTGACCAGCTTTGTCTTCTTTGTAATACATCACTTGGTCTTTGTCGACCGGTGTGTACTGCTGACCTGCAGGGTTGTAAATACCGACCTGGCGGAACAAGCCTTCCATACCAAAGGTACGCGCTTCGTCCACCAAAATAGGCACCACGCGTGGGCCCAAAGCTTGGTCACGCAACAACTGCGTGAGGAAGCGCACATACGCTTGTGTAGTCGAAATTTCGCGACCTTCTGCAGTAGGCTCCATCACGGCTTTGAAGGTTTCCAACGAAGGCACAGTGAAGTTTTCTTCGGCCTTGGTGCGACGGTGTGGCAAGTAACCACCCAAGGCCTTGCGACGCTCGTGCAGGTACTTCATTTCAGGCGTGTCATCCGCGGGTTTGTAAAACGGAATCTTTGACAACTCGCTATCAGGAATCGGCAAGTTAAAGCGATCGCGGAAGTACTTGATGTCTTCGTCGGTCAGCTTCTTGGTTTGGTGCACGGTGTTTTTGCCTTCACCGGCCTTGCCCATGCCAAAACCTTTGACGGTCTTGATGAGCAACACGGTCGGTTGACCTTTGTGGTTCACCGCGTTGTGATAGGCCGCATACACTTTTTGTGGGTCATGACCGCCACGCTTCAAGTTCCAAATTTCGTCGTCGGTCATGTGCGCGACCATCTCAAGGGTGCGTGGATCGCGACCGAAGAAATGTTTGCGCACATACGCGCCGTCGTTGGCTTTGAAGGCTTGGTAGTCACCATCCAAGGTGTCCATCATCAACTTGCGCAACGCGCCGTCTTTGTCGCGGGCCAAGAGTGGGTCCCACTCGCTGCCCCACAAGAGTTTGATCACATTCCAACCGGCTCCGCGGAACTCGCTCTCGAGTTCTTGCACGATCTTGCCGTTGCCACGCACAGGACCGTCCAAACGTTGCAAGTTGCAGTTGATCACGAAAATCAGGTTGTCGAGGTTTTCACGCGCGGCCAAACCGATGGCGCCCAACGATTCGACTTCGTCCATCTCACCGTCACCACAGAACACCCACACTTTGCGGTTTTCGGTGTTGGCAATGCCGCGTGCGTGCAAATATTTCAAAAAGCGCGCTTGGTAAATCGCCATCAAGGGGCCCAAGCCCATCGACACAGTAGGGAACTGCCAAAACTCAGGCATGAGTTTGGGGTGTGGGTAGCTCGACAAACCTTTGCCATCTACTTCTTGACGGAAGTTGAGCAACTGTTCTTCGGTCAAACGGCCTTCTAGGTACGCACGGGCATACACACCAGGTGACACGTGGCCTTGGATGTACAAACAATCGCCACCATGGTTTTCGCTCTCAGCGTGCCAGAAGTGGTTAAAGCCAGCACCAAACATGTGGGCCAATGAAGCAAACGAACCAATGTGGCCACCCAAGTCACCGCCGTCTTCGGGGTTGTGGCGGTTGGCCTTGACCACCATGGCCATCGCGTTCCAGCGCATGTAAGCACGCAAACGTTCTTCAATTTCAATGTTGCCGGGGCAACGCGCTTCTTGTGTGGGCTCAATCGTGTTGACATAGCCGGTGTTGGCAGAAAACGGCATATCGATGCTGTTCTCGCGCGCATGTTCGAGCAACTGCTCTATCAAAAAGTGGGCGCGGTCAGGGCCTTCGGCGTTGATGACGGCGGACAAGGCGTCCATCCACTCGCGGGTTTCTTGGCTGTCCACGTCATTTGCGGCAAATGTGCGCAGATCATTCGGCTGTGCTGACATGCTTGTCTCCTTATAGATGCACTTGTTATGACTCGAATGTACCGAAGTGTCGCACAAAAATCCAAAATTTCAAATAGCGCGCATTGATTTCTTATTATGAAATTTGATGAAAGCAAAAAGACCGGCTCAGCATAAACTTGCAGTACATGACCAGCTCGTCTTTTCCCTCCCCCATCAGCGCCATGGCGCAGGTTTGGCGCCAGTGGTGGCGCAAACAAAGCCCCAGCCACCAGGACCGTTATGCCTTGATGGGCCCGCTGATTGCCGTGGTGCTGTTTTTGACCGCCATCACCACCGCCTTTTGGTATTTGAAGTCGGAGGAATTGGAACGCGAGCAAGAACTGGTGCGTCGCGATGTGGAGTACGCCCAGCAGCGCCTGCGCTTGCGTTTGATCGAGCGCCAAGAACAACTGTTGCGCATGGCACGCGACATCGCCACGGGGGACACAACGGTCGGTGAGTTTCCAGCTGAAGCAGCGAGCTTGTTGAACCAAACGCCAGAGATCACCAACATCAGCTGGCTCGACACTCAACAACGCGTGCGCGCCACTTACAACAGTGGCAGTGCCGCTCCAGCTGAAATTCACCTTAAAAATGAATGGCTCACGCATCCGGAAACGAAAAGCACCTTCACCCTGACGCGTGATCTGAAGCAACCGGTGTACTCGCAACCGCTGTCCTACCAAACCAACAAGAACAACACACACACTTTGTTGCAATTGCAAGTGCCCATCGTCAACCACAGCAAATTTGAGGGCGTGGTGATGGCAGAAATGTCGCTCGAAGGCATCTTGCGTTACGCAGTGCCCGATGAGGTGTCGCGCAAATACGCCGTGTCGTTGCGTGATTCGGGCAACAACGTGCTCGCGGGGCAAGCCAACAAATCGCGCCCCAAAGTATCAGAAGTTCTGCCTTGGCTGTCGCAACGCAATGACTACGAAGTGCCCATCACACCGATTGGTTATGCCCTGACCTTGCATGCGCAAAC
>JBEGOM010000102.1:0-3673 GCA_041181985.1 Pseudomonadota bacterium
TGCTCGCGGGGCAAGCCAACAAATCGCGCCCCAAAGTATCAGAAGTTCTGCCTTGGCTGTCGCAACGCAATGACTACGAAGTGCCCATCACACCGATTGGTTATGCCCTGACCTTGCATGCGCAAACTTATCGCACCTCGCAAAGCTTCATTGGCAATGGCATTTTTTGGTTGGTCACCGTCTTGAGTGCCATGACCGCATGGATGTTGATTGGCACCTGGCGACACACGCGCCGGCGGGTGCAAGCGCAACAGGCTTTGGTGGCTGAAACCAACTTCCGTCGCGCGATGGAAAACTCCATCCTGACTGGCATGCGTGCGATGGACATGAAAGGCCAAATCACTTATGTGAATGCTGCGTTTTGTCAAATGACCGGTTGGAACGAGTCTGAATTGGTGGGGCGCACACCGCCCTTTCCCTATTGGCCGGAAGAAGACCGCATCGCTTTACAAGCCAAACTGCAACTGGAGCTGCAAGGTCAAACCACCTCAGCTGGCTTTCAAGTGCGGGTGAAGCGCAAAGACGGTTCCTTGTTTGATGCACGCTTGTATGTGTCGCCATTGGTTGATGCGCGGGGCCAGCAAACTGGTTGGATGACATCGATGACCGACATCACCGAGCCCAATCGCATTCGCGAACAGCTCTCTGCATCGCACGACCGATTCACCACGGTGCTGGAAGGTTTAGACGCATCGGTGTCTGTCACGCCGTTGGGCAGTCAAGAATTGTTGTTTGCCAACAAGTTGTACCGTCAATGGTTTGATGTGACCAGCCAAGGTCACTTGGCGTTGGTGGCGCAAGCAGGACAAATGACACCGGTCGAACGCACCAGCAACACCGAGCAAGACGACCCGTTGGCAGGCTTTCCCACCAACCAACTAACAGAAGTACAAGCCGAGAACGCTGAAATTTTTATTCCTGAACTCGGCAAGTGGTTGGAGGTGCGCTCGCGCTACCTCAATTGGGTAGACGGTCGCCTGGCGCAAATGGTGATTGCCACCGACATCACCCCGCGTCGACAAGCCGAAGAGCAAGCGCAAATGCAAGCCGAGCGTGCGCAATCGGCCAGCCGTTTGATCACCATGGGCGAAATGGCCTCGAGCGTGGCGCATGAATTGAACCAACCGCTGACTGCCATCAACAACTATTGCAATGGCATGGTCTCGCGCATCAAGTCCAACAACTTGAGTCAAGAAGACTTGTTAAGCGCTTTAGAAAAAACAGCACACCAAGCACAACGCGCAGGTCAAATCATTCAGCGCATTCGCAGCTTTGTGAAACGCAGCGAACCCAACCGCACGCAAGCCGATATTGTCACCATGGTGGCTGAAGCGGTTGAACTCGCCGGCATTGAATTGCGCCGCAGACAAGTGCGTTTGAGTCAAGTGGTGCCCGCACGCATGCCCAAGGTGAATGTCGATCCCATTTTGATTGAACAGGTGTTGGTCAACCTCATGAAGAACGCCGCCGAATCGATCGACAACGCGCAACGGCCTTCGACCCAACGGCAAGTGGAGTTGCGCGTGCAGCAACGGCAAGAAGAAGGTCAAAATGTGATCGAGTTTTCTGTCAGCGACAGCGGTCCGGGCTTGGCGCCTGAGGTGTTAGACCATTTGTTTGAAGCTTTTTACTCCACCAAGAGCGAGGGCATGGGCATTGGCCTCAATTTGTGCCGCAGCATTGTCGAATCCCACCAAGGCAGGATGCGGGCGGAGAACCTCTACAATGGCGAGCAAATCAAGGGCTGCCGTTTTTCCTTCTGGATACCGGCCCGTTGAAGTGGAGAGAAGAAAATGAGTTTGATTCCGAAAAAAGGCACGATCTATGTGGTGGACGACGACGAAGCCGTTCGCGACTCACTGCAGTGGTTGCTAGAAGGCAAAGACTACCGCGTTCGCTGCTTTGATTCTGCTGAAACTTTTCTCAGCCGCTACGACGCCCGCGAAGTTGCTTGTTTGATTGTCGACATCCGCATGGGCGGCATGAGCGGCCTGGAATTGCAAGACAAACTCATCGAACGCAAGTCTCCCCTGCCCGTGGTGTTCATCACAGGTCACGGCGATGTGCCCATGGCCGTCAACACCATGAAAAAAGGCGCGATGGACTTCATCCAAAAGCCTTTCAAAGAAGACGAGTTGTTGAGCTTGGTCGAGCGCATGTTGGAAAGCGCCAAAGAAGCGTTTGCCGATTACCAACAAGCCGCCAGCCGCGACGCGTTGATGGCCAAGCTCACCACCCGTGAATCACAAGTGTTAGAGCGCATCGTCGCTGGCCGTTTGAACAAACAAATCGCAGACGATTTGGGCATCAGCATCAAAACCGTGGAAGCGCATCGCGCCAACATCATGGAAAAGCTCAATGCCAACACCGTGGCCGATTTGCTCAAAACAGCCCTCGGACAAAACGCTCCCAAAACTGCTTGAAGCAAACACAACCATTCACACACACAACGCCCGTTCCTCACGGGCGTTTTCAATTCAACTGCCAACCCACACACAGCCATGACTGCTCAACTCATTGACGGCAACGCCCTTTCACAACAACTGCGCGCGCAAGTAGCCGCTGACACACAAGCGCTCAAAGCCCAAGGCCTCACCCCCGGTTTGGCCGTGGTGTTGGTGGGCGACAACCCCGCGAGTCAGGTGTATGTGCGCAACAAAGTGAAAGCGTGTCACGATGCCGGCTTGCACTCGGTGCTGGAAAAATACGAAGCCACGATGACAGAGGCCGAATTGTTGGCGCGTGTGGAGGCACTCAACAACGACGTCAGCATTCATGGCATCTTGGTGCAACTGCCCTTGCCTGCGCACATCGATGCGCAAAAAGTGATCGAAGCCATCAGCCCCGCCAAAGATGTCGATGGTTTTCACATCGCCAGCGCTGGTGCGTTGATGACTGGCATGCCCGGCTTTTGGCCTTGCACACCTTATGGTTGCATGAAGATGCTCGAGAGCATTGGCTACAAGCTCAAAGGCAAACACGCGGTGGTCATCGGGCGCAGCAACATTGTGGGCAAACCCATGGCGCTCATGTTGTTGCAACAAAACGCGACGGTCACCATTTGTCACAGCGCCACACAAGACTTGAAAGCGCAAACGCTGCAAGCCGATGTGATCGTTGCCGCGGTGGGCAAACGCAATGTGCTGACGGCTGACATGGTCAAACCTGGTGCGGTGGTGCTCGATGTGGGCATGAACCGCAACGATGAAGGCAAACTGTGTGGCGATGTCGACTTTGAAGGCGTCAAACAAGTCGCCAGCTACATCACCCCCGTGCCCGGTGGCGTGGGGCCGATGACCATCACCATGTTGTTGGTCAACACCTTGGAATCGGCGCAACGGGCCTTATCTGAGATGAAGCGCTGATTTCCCCATATTTGCTAAGACATGTCATGTTGTTGGAACATGCAGCTAAACATGAATGAACCCTCTATGACCACCCATAAAAATCCACTGCTCGACTTCAACGACCTGCCTCTGTTCGATGCCATCGCGCCTGAACACATTGCCACAGCGCTCGACCCATTGTTGTCACAGGCAAATGAAGCGCTCGAACAAGTCACCGCCGCAGACTTTCCCGCCGATTGGAAAAAAATCGCTGCGGTGCTCGATGTGTCCACCGAAAAGTTGAGTCGCGCATGGGGCGCCATCAGCCATTTGCATTCTGTTGCTGA
>JBEGOM010000103.1:0-3482 GCA_041181985.1 Pseudomonadota bacterium
AACATCATGGGTCGCACGATTTGCGCCTTGGGTGACGCAGCAGCCATGCCAGTGCGCGGCATGTTGAAACACTTCCGCCACGAATTTGAACACCACATCACGCACAAGACCTGCATGGTCCCCGCGTACGTTTGACACGGATAAGTACCATGGTTGAAATCGAACTAGACGGTAAAAAAGTAGAGGTCCAAGAAGGCTGCATGGTCATGCATGCGGCTGAAAAAGCGGGCACCTACATTCCGCATTTTTGTTATCACAAGAAACTGAGCATTGCGGCCAACTGCCGCATGTGTTTGGTTGATGTGGAAAAAGCACCCAAGCCCATGCCTGCTTGCGCCACACCGGTGACGCAAGGCATGGTGGTGCGCACCAAGAGCGACAAAGCCATCAAGGCGCAAAAGTCGGTGATGGAGTTTTTGCTCATCAACCACCCACTCGATTGCCCCATTTGCGACCAAGGCGGTGAATGCCAGTTGCAAGATTTGGCCGTGGGCTATGGTGGCAGCACCTCACGCTACGAAGAAGAAAAACGCGTGACCTTCCACAAAGATGTGGGCCCGCTCATCAGCATGGAAGAGATGAGCCGTTGCATTCACTGCACACGTTGCGTTCGCTTTGGCCAAGAAGTGGCCGGCATCATGGAGCTCGGTATGTCGCACCGCGGTGAACATGCTGAGATCGAAACCTTTGTGGGTCAGTCGGTCGACTCTGAGTTGTCAGGCAACATGATTGACATTTGCCCTGTGGGCGCGTTGACCAGCAAGCCTTTCCGTTACAGCGCACGCACTTGGGAATTGAGCCGTCGCAAATCGGTCAGCCCACACGACGCCACCGGCGCCAACTTGATCGTGCAAGTGAAAAACAACAAAGTCATGCGCGTGGTGCCTTTGGAAAACGAAGAGGTCAACGAATGCTGGATCGCTGACCGCGACCGTTTCAGCTACGAAGCTTTGGACAGCGACCAACGTTTGACCAAGCCCATGTTGAAGCAAGGCGGCGAGTGGAAAGAAGTCGATTGGCAAACCGCGCTCGAATATGTGGCGAATGGTTTGCAAGGCGTGAAAACACAACACGGTGCACAAGCCATTGGCACCTTGGCCAGCCCACACAGCACGGCTGAAGAGTTGTATTTGGCCGCTGCGTTGACACGCGGTTTGGGTAGCCAAAACATCGACACACGTTTGCGTGCCGCAGATTTTGCGCACGAAGGCAAAGCGCATTGGTTGGGCACAACGGTGGCATCACTCACCACTTTGCAACGCGTGTTGGTGGTCGGCTCGAACATTCGCAAAGACCAGCCTTTGCTTGCGCAACGTTTGCGTCAAGCGGCGCGCAATGGCGGCAAGATCAATGCATTGAATGCACAAGCGTACGACTGGGCCATGCCTGTGACCAACACCTTGGTGGCCGATGCGGCCCATTGGGTGCAAGCGTTGGCAGACATTGCTGCTGCTGTTGGTGCCATCACCGGTGCCGCAGCACCGGTGGCAGGCGATGCCAACAACGCCACGGCACAAGCCATTGCCAAGTCGTTGACAGGCGGTGAGCGCAAAGCGATTTTGTTTGGCAATGCAGCAGCGCACCATGCGAAAGCATCGAGCTTGTTGTCGTTGGCCAATTGGATTGGCGCACAAACTGGTGCCACCGTGGGTTACTTGGGTGAAGCGGCCAACACCGTGGGCGCGCAAGTGGTCGGCGCATTGCCATCAGCCGGTGGACAAAACGCAGGCCAAATGTTGGCCGGTGGTTTGAAGGCGGTGGTGTTGCTCAACACCGAACCTGCTTTTGACGCTGCCAATGGTGCAGCCGCTGCGCAAGCGATTGGCAAAGCCGAGATGGTGGTGACCATGTCGCCCTTCAAAGCCAATATGGACATCAGCGATGTGTTGTTGCCCATTTCGCCTTTCACAGAAACCGCAGGCACATTCATCAACACCGAAGGTCGCGTGCAAAGCTTCCACGGTGTGGTGAAAGCCTTGGGCGACACACGTCCCGCATGGAAAGTGTTGCGCGTGTTGGGCTCGATGCTCAACATTCCTGGGTTTGAGTTTGAGACCATCGAAGAAGTTCGCGCCAAAGCGATTCCAGCCAATGTGAGTGCGATGTTGTCAAACGCAAGCAGCGCGGCTGTGGATGTGACGCCTGCGGCAGTGCAACCTGCGGTGGCGTCTATTTACCAACTCGATAGCTTGGTGCGTCGCGCACCATCGCTGCAACTGACGGCTGATGCCAAGCACCCTTCGGGTGACGCAAAGCACCCTGCGGGTGACGCCCGAACAACAGCACAGTTGCAAGGAGGCCTGTGATGGTTGAAAACCTTTTCAATGCAGGTTTGCACCTGTTGCCCGACGCCTGGTGGTCGCTTTATGCGTGGCCAGTGTTGTGGGCGTTGATCAAAATTGTGGCGGTGTTGTTGCCTTTGCTCGGTTGCGTGGCGTACCTCACCTTGTGGGAACGCAAGGCCATTGGTTACACCCAAATTCGCAAAGGCCCCAACCGCACTGGCCCCGGTGGTTTGTTGCAGCCCATCGCTGATGCGTTGAAGTTGCTGACCAAAGAAATCATCATCCCAACCAAAGCCACCACCAGCTTGTTTTTGTTGGGTCCGATCATGACCATCATGCCCGCGCTGGCTGCATGGGCGGTGGTGCCGTTTGGCCCTGATGTGGCGTTGGCCAATGTCAATGCAGGCTTGTTGTTTTTGATGGCCATCACGTCGCTTGAGGTGTATGGCGTGATCATTGCGGGCTGGGCTTCTAACTCGAAATACGCTTTCTTGGGTGCCATGCGTGCGTCTGCACAAATGGTGAGCTACGAAATCGCGATGGGCTTTTGCTTTGTGATTGTGTTGATGGTCTCGGCCAGTTTGAACATGACCGACATCGTGATGGGTCAAGCCAAAGGCGTGATGGCTGACCAAGGCTTGAACTTCTTGTCATGGAATTGGTTGCCTTTGTTGCCCATCTTCTTGGTGTATTTCATTTCTGGCTTGGCTGAAACCAACCGTCACCCCTTTGACGTGGTGGAAGGCGAATCTGAAATTGTGGCCGGTCACATGATCGAATACTCTGGCATGTCGTTTGCCATGTTCTTCTTGGCTGAATATGCCAACATGATTTTGGTGTCGGTGTTGACCGTGGTGATGTTCTTGGGCGGCTGGTTGTCACCCATCGACAACGCGCTGTTCAACATGGTGCCAGGTTGGATTTGGCTTGGCATCAAAACCTTTGTGGTGGTGACCATGTTCTTGTGGGTGCGCGCCACCTTCCCACGCTATCGCTATGACCAGATCATGCGTTTGGGTTGGAAAATTTTCATTCCCGTGACCTTGGTTTGGTTGCTGGTGGTCGGTGTTTGGATGCAAACACCTTGGAACATCTGGGGCTGATCATGACAACAACGACACAATCTGTTCCTTTTTCTCTGCGCGACTTTTTGTCGAGCTTCATGTTGCTTGAGTTGTTCAAGGGCATGGCGCTGAC
>JBEGOM010000104.1:0-3451 GCA_041181985.1 Pseudomonadota bacterium
GTTGTGCTAATTCGCCACGGCGTTTGGCCAAGGCGCTCACCAATGCGTCGAGCGCTTCATCGCTTTGAAGTTCGCGTAAATTTTTGGTGTTCGGGCTGGAGATGTTGACCGTCACATAGTCGGCATGTGGATACACACCGTCTAAGCAAATGAGGTAATCGTCCACCGCGTTTTCAATCGGGGTGGCTGCATTTTTGCCAATGTTCAAACCCAAGAGCATGGGGTTCTTGCTGCCACGGCTTCTGAACTTGGTCTGCTGCACATTGTGCAAAAAAGCGTCTAGGCCATCGTTGTTAAAACCCAAGCGGTTGATGAGGGCGTTGGCTTGTGGCAAGCGGAACATGCGTGGCTTGGGGTTACCCGGTTGACCTTTTGGGGTGACGGTGCCCACCTCTACAAAACCAAAGCCCATGGCCGCCAAGCCGTCTATGCAGCGCGCGTTTTTATCTAGCCCTGCGGCCAAGCCCACGCGGTTGGGAAATGTCAGGCCTGCCAACGTGAGTGGGTCGCTCACACGGTGTTGGCAGTAGCCCCATTGCAGCGGCGTGTTTTGGGTTTTGGCCAGCAAGTCGAGCGTGTGTTCGTGCGCGGTTTCCGCGTCCATGGCAAACAAAAACGGACGGGCGAGAGAGTAGGGCAGTAACGACATGGATAATCTCGATGTTTGTGATGTTTTCAACTTCAACCGTGGATTTTCGCCGATGAGCACGCCTGCCAATTTTTCTAGCACCAACGCCTCTGGTTCAACTGCTTCGCACTCCGCATTGACGCAAGACGAATTGAAAACCTTGGTGGGACAAGCCGCCTTGCAATATGTGGTGCCGGGCGAAATTGTGGGCGTGGGCACGGGTTCGACGGTGAACAAATTCATCGACGCTTTGGCGACCATGAAACACCAAATCAAAGGCGCGGTGTCAAGCTCTGTGGCCTCGACCGAGCGTTTGAAGGCGCATGGCATAACAGTGTTTGAAGCCGCGGATGTGGAAAGTTTGTCGGTTTACATCGACGGTGCGGATGAAATCGATCACAGCGGTTTCATGGTCAAAGGTGGGGGCGCTGCTTTGACGCGTGAAAAAATTGTGGCAGCGCAATCGAAGCAATTTGTGTGCATTGCCGATGAGAGCAAATTGGTGAACGCCTTGGGTGCGTTTCCATTGCCGGTTGAAGTCATACCGATGGCCGCAGCGCGTGTGATGCGCCAGTTTGCAGCCATGGGCGGTAAAGCCTCTGTGCGAATGAAAGACGGTCACCCCTTGGTGACCGACAACGGTCAGCAAATTGTGGATGTGACAGGTTTGAACATCACCGACCCACTGGCGTTTGAAACACAGGTCAGCCAATGGCCCGGTGTGGTGACCGTCGGTGTGTTTGCATTTCAAAAAGCACAGGTGTGTTTGCTGGGCACATCTACAGGTGTGAAGACGCTGACTTTTTAAATCAGCGCTTTGTATCAGCCGATCAACGGCTTAAGTCTGCCCAACGCTGAATTAAGCCATGCCTTGGTGGCGCAGCAAGGCATCCAGCTTGGGTTCGCGACCACGGAAGGCTTTGAAAGATTCCATCGCAGGGCGACTACCACCGGCCTCCAAAATTTCTTGGCGATAGCGTCTGCCTGTTTCGATGCTGGGTTCGCCGTCTTGGCCTGCGGTTTCTTCAAACGCGGCATACGCATCCGCACTCAACACCTCAGCCCATTTGTAGCTGTAGTAACCCGCTGCATAACCGCCCGCAAAAATGTGGCTGAAGGTGTGCGGTGTGCGGCCCCATTCGGGTGATGGCAGCACCGCCACTTCTTGGCGCACCTCGCGCAACACTTGCATGAAGTCTTGTGCTTGTGCGTGGTCGGTGTGCAAGCGCATGTCGAACAACGAAAACTCAATTTGCCGCAAGGTTTGCAAACCACTCTGGAAATTTTTAGCGGCCAGCATTTTGTCGAACAATTCACGTGGCAAAGGTTCACCGGTGTCGACATGTGCCGTCATATGGCGCAGCACCGACCATTCCCAACAAAAGTTTTCCATGAACTGGCTGGGCAACTCCACCGCATCCCATTCCACGCCGCTGATGCCTGACACATCACGCTCGTTGATTTGCGTGAGCATGTGGTGCAAACCATGGCCGCATTCGTGAAACAGGGTGATCACATCGTCATGCGTGAGCAAGGGTGGTTTGCCACCCACGCCTTCAGCAAAGTTACACACCAAATGCGCCACGGGCGTTTGCAATTGGTGGTTGTCGGGGCGCAACCAGCGTGCACGCACATCGTCCATCCAAGCGCCACCGCGTTTGCCTGCGCGCGCACCGGGGTCGAGGTAGAACTGACCCACCAACTCTGGCGCTGAACCTTGTTGACGCGTGCGCTCGGTGTGTCGCTCTATGCGGTAAAACTCAACTGTCGGGTGCCATACAGGTGCGCTGTCGCGGCGGATGGTCACTTCAAAAAGTGTTTCCACAATTTTGAACAAACCGGCCAACACTTTTGGGGCTGTGAAATAGGGTTTGACTTCTTGCTCACTGAAGGCATAGCGCGCTTCTTTGAGTTTTTCGCCAATGTAGGGCCAGTCCCACGCTTGTGGGTTGTGCATGTTCAGTTGTTGCGCTGCGAATTCGCGCATTTCAGACACATCTTTTTCTGCGAAAGGACGCGCGCGTTTGGCCAAGTCACGCAAAAAGCTTGTGACTTCGGCGGGTGACTGCGCCATCTTGCTGGCAAGTGACACTTCGGCGAAATTGTTGTAGCCAAGCAAAGCAGCTTCTTCTTGGCGCAAGGCCAAAATTTCTTTCACCCATGGCGTGTTGTCTTGCTCAGTTTTACCTGCTTTGACAGCTTCTGATTGGTCAGAAGCACGGGTGACATAGGCGCGGTACAAGGTTTCGCGCAATGCCGAGCTGTGTGCAAATTGCATGACGGGCAAATAGCACGGCATTTTCAAATTCAGTTTGTGACCCTCTTTGCCATCGGCTTGTGCAGCGCTGCGTGTGGCTTGCAGCACATCGTCGGGCACACCGGCGAGCTCTTCGGCGCTGACATAGTGAGACCACTGGTCGGTGGCGTCTAAAACGTTTTCGCTGAACTTTTGGCTCACTTCGGCTTGACGCTCTTGAATGGCGGCAAAGCGTTCTTTGGCAGCACCCACCAACTCAGCACCTGACAACACAAAGTTGCGCATGGCCAAGGTGTGGGCATGCTTTTGTTCGGCGTTCAACGAAGCCACGGGTATGGCTTTGTATTTGGCGTACAAGCGTTCGTCTGCACCCAAGCGCGTGTAAAACTCGGTCACGCGTGGCAGCGCTTCGGTGTAGGCCGCACGCAACTCGGGTGTGTCAGCAACAGAATGCAAATGGCTGATGGCGCCCCATGCGCGACTCAACTTTTCGGTGGACACATCGAGCACCGCAGCGATTTTTTTCCAATCGGCGGGAAAGTCTGCGGCGGTGACTTGTTCGAGCG
>JBEGOM010000105.1:0-3392 GCA_041181985.1 Pseudomonadota bacterium
GTGATTGTAGAAAGTTTTTCATGCCCAACCCCACCGTTTTCTTTGTCTCAGACGGCACCGGCATCACTGCCGAAACCTTTGGCAACGCCATTCTTGCCCAGTTCGAATTCAAGTTCCGCCACATTCGGCTGCCTTTTGTCGACTCGGTCGACAAAGCGCACCAAGCCGTGCGCCAAATCAACCACACCGCCGAGGTCGAGGGGCGACGCCCGATTGTGTTCACCACATTGGTGAATGAAGAGGTGTTGGCGGTCATTCAAGAGGGCTGCAAGGGCATGCTGATGGACATGTTTGGCACCTTTGTGCACCCCTTAGAGGCCGAGCTGGGTGTGAAGTCCAACCACCGCATTGGCCGCTTTTCAGACGCTAGCAAGAGCAAGGAGTACCACGACCGCATTGAAGCCATCAACTTCAGCTTGTCGCACGACGATGGCCAACTCAACCGCGACCTCGAGTTGTCAGATGTGATTTTGGTGGGCGTGAGCCGCAGCGGCAAAACCCCGACCAGCTTGTACCTGGCCATGCAGCACGGCTTGAAAGCTGCCAACTACCCGCTGATTCCCGAAGACTTTGAACGCAAACAACTGCCACCCGCATTGCTGCCTCACAAAAAGAAAATTTTTGGCTTGACGATTCAGCCCGAGCGCCTGAGCGAAATTCGCAACGAGCGCCGCCCCGACTCGAAATACGCCAGTTTGCTCAACTGCCGCCACGAAGTGGCCGAGGCAGAGGCCATGATGCGCCGCGCGGGCATTCGCTGGCTGTCGACCACGCACAAAAGCATTGAAGAAATCGCCACCACCATCTTGCAAGAAATCAGCCCCGAGAGGCTGATTTACTGAGGCGTACGATCAAAGGCCAATGGCTGCGATGCCGGCCTTGGCAATTTGCGCGTCTTCGTTCGACTTGACGCCACTCACACCCACCGCCCCAATGACTTGACCGTCTTTGACGATGGGCACGCCACCTTCGAGCATGCCTTGAATGGCGGGCGCACTCAAAAACGACATGCGGCCGTTATTGATCACATCTTCGTAAATCTTGCTTTCGCGACGGCCCAAGGCGGCAGTGTTGGCCTTGGCAGGCGCAATGTGCGACGACACGGGAGGCGCACCGTCCAAGCGTTGCAGGTGCAACAAATGGCCGCCATCGTCCACGATGGCGATGGTCACCGCCCAATGGTTTTTCAAGGCCTCAGCCTCAGCGGCGGCGGCAATGGCTTTGATGTCTGCGGACTCGAGGAAGTGCTTGGTTTTCATGGTTTGTGTCAATTCAATTGCAAAAATGTGAGCATAACCCGACAAATTTGCTTCAATGACTTCACCCAACGCAAAAGTAACCTCACTAAAAGTTGGCAATTAGGAGTCACCCCGCAATGGCCGTAAAATGCGCCCTGCCTGCATATGCAGGTCTATCTGGAGATCGTGACATGAACGACCAAGTACAAACCATCGACTATTACGTTCTACCCGCCGAAGAGCGCAACCGCGTGGTGCGCAACACCTATTGGCTGTTGGCCGTGAGCATGTTGCCCACCGTGTTGGGTGCATGGCTGGGTGTGGCCACCGGCATTGGCCAAGCTTTCTCTGGCGTGATGGGCATGATTTTGATGATGGCCGGCGCCTTCGGTTTCATCTATGCGATTGAGCGCACCAAAGAAAGCGCCACTGGCGTGTATGTGCTGCTAGGTTTCACCTTCTTCATGGGCTTGGTACTCTCGCGCATGATCGCCATGGTGCTGGGCTTCAAAAACGGCGCCGAATTGGTGATGACCGCTTTTGGTGGCACAGCCGGTGTGTTCTTTGTGATGGCCAGCATGGCCACCGTCATCAAGCGCGATTTGTCGGGCTTGGGCAAGTGGTTGATGGTGGGCGCGATCATGTTGATGGTGGGCAGCATCATCAATGTGTTTGTCGGTTCATCGGTGGGCATGATGGTGATTTCGATGTTGTCCATCGTGATCTTCAGCGCTTTCATGCTGTATGACCTGAAACAAATCATGGACGGCGGGGAAACCAACTACATCAGCGCCACCCTCACCCTGTATTTGGATGTGATCAATGTGTTCCAAAGCTTGTTGGCTTTGTTGGGCATCATGGGTGGTGAGCGCGACTAAACGCGTTCTTGGCTGCCAACAAAAAGGGACCTGCAAAGGTCCCTTTTTCATGGGCGCGGCAAATGCGCGCTATGTGATTTGAATCAGGCCAAATCAAACACCGCCATGCTCTCGACATGCGCTGTGTGCGGAAACATATTGACTGCACCGGCTGATGTGCAACGGTAACCTGCCACATTGACCAGCAAGCCTGCATCGCGCGCCAAAGTGGCTGGGTTGCAGCTCACATACACGATGCGCTGGGGAGGTTTCCAGCCTTGGCGCAAGTCTGGGTTTTGCATGAGGTCGGCCACGGTCTTGGCAAGCGCAAAAGCACCTTCACGCGGTGGGTCGATCAACCATTTATCCGCTGAGCCGTCTTGCACCAATAACTCTGGCGTCATGTCAAACAAATTTCGTGCGACAAATTGCGTGGGTGCCAGCGGTTTGTCTCGGCCTTGTTGGTTGCGCACATAGTTTTCTTTGGAACGCGCCACCAAAGTGTCGCTGCCCTCAATGCCCAACACCTCACGCGCTTGGGTGGCCAGTGGCAAAGTGAAATTGCCCAAACCGCAAAACCAATCGATCACACGCTCATGCGATTGCACATCGAGCAAGCGCAACGCACGCGAGACCAACACGCGGTTGATGTAGGGGTTGACTTGTGTGAAGTCAGTTGGCTTGAAGGGCATGTGAATGCCAAAGTCGGGCAAGTCATACGCCAGTTGCTGAGGGTCGTTGGCGTCCATCAAACGCACGGTGTCTGGGCCCTTCGATTGCAACCACCATTGCACATGGTGTGTCGTTGCAAAAGTTCTGAGTTGCTGCAAGTCGCTGTCACTCAGAGGTTCTAGGTGACGCAACACCAACGCCGTGACATTGTCACCACAGGCCACTTCGATTTGCGGACAGGTGTCACGCGCTTGCAAATTGGCGATCAGTGCACGCAAGGGCAACAACAAGGCGTCGACATGGGGCGGCAAGATGGGGCATTGACGCATGTCGGCCACATAGCGGCTTTTGCGTTCGTGAAAACCGATCAGCACTTCGCCTTTTTTGACCACATAACGCACCGACAAACGCGCACGGTAGCGGTAGCCCCATGTGGGTCCTTGGATGGGCCGCAACAAAGTTTCTGACTTGACCTTGCCAAGGTGCCACAAGTTGTCTTCGAGTGCGCGTTGTTTGATGGCCACTTGCGCGGTGGGTTCGAGGTGCTGCATCTTGCAGCCACCACATGCACCGGCATGCAAACCGAAATTGGGACAACCAGGGCGCACCCGTTGCGATGACTCTT
>JBEGOM010000106.1:0-3008 GCA_041181985.1 Pseudomonadota bacterium
CAGCACTCGCGTAGTTCAAACCATTGGGAGCGGCGCGATTTTTATCGACCAACTCTTTGACCGTTTTCACACCCAAACCAGGTGCGGCCACCAATGCGCTGGGCAGACTACCCAAAGGACTCACGCCTGCCAAGTCTTTGAGTTGGTAGTTGAGTTTGCTGTAGAGCACGGGGTTGACCACATGGCCTGTGGACACCACCACAAAGGTGTAGCCATCGGGTGCTGATTTGGCAACCATCGATGTACCAATCGTGCCACCTGCACCAACACGGTTGTCCACCAGCACAGTTTGCCCGAGGCGAGGTCCAAGTTTTTCGCCAATCACACGCGCCATGATGTCAGTGGCACTGCCTGCAGTGAAGGGCACAACAAAAGTGATTTGTTTGTTGGGCCATGCTTGTGCAAAAGCTGATGTCGCGATGCCGAAGGACATGCAACACATGGCCACCGTGGATTTCAAAACTTTGAACGAACGCAATGTCTTCATGGGTTACTCCTGCAAAAACAGTTAAAAAATCGAACCATCACTTTGAATCAACATATGTTTCAAGCATGACCAAATACAGCAGTGCATTGCCCCCTGCTGACTCGCTGAATTCACGCTCTTCGTTAGGCAACACAAACACCGAATCGCCTGCTTGCAAGTCGACTGTGGTGTCGCCGCCGCGAAACTTCACGCGACCTTCGATCACGATGTACAACTTGCCTGCGGGTGACGCCTTCGCTTCCACATGACCGCCTGGCCCCATGGACAAACGCGCGGACCACACACCATTGAGTGGCGTCACATCTTGCCCCTGAATGCGGTGCATGGCCATGTGTTGATGACCGGGGGCTTGGTAAGGCTTGGCGTCTTTGGCGTGTGTGATGTACATGTCGATGCTCTGTGTAATTTAAGGTGCGCTGATGTTCAAGAGCCCCACGCCACCCTGTGCAAAGGTCTGTTCAAAAGCTCGCGCGGCTTGCTCGAAAGCGTAAACCTTGGGCATGTCTTCTTGCGGCAAACGCAAGCGTCCGCTGGCAATGTGCGGCACCAGTTGAGCCAACATCTGGTTGCTGGCCACGGTGTCTTTCTTCAAGGTGTCCACACCATAGAAGGTCATTTCTTTGCGGAAGAATTTGAAAATATCAAACGGGCAATCGCGTGCCAATGTGGAGATCAAAATTTGTCGACCTTTCTGCGCCAACACATCGAGTGACAAGGCCAAGTAAGGACTGCCCACGGTGTTGAAAAACAAAGGGAAGCCGCGTTGCTGTGTTTCAGCCATCAATTTGGCGGAGAGCTCTGGGTCTTCTAAATCGAACAACACATCGCAGGCGTGTCCTGGCACCGCTGCAGTGCTTTTGCGTTTGATGCCAATCACGCGCGCGCCGTACACCTTGGCAATGGCCGCTGCGGCCAAGCCCACCTTGCCCATGGCGCCACCAATCAGAATGGTTTCACCAGGTTGTGGATAGCCTGCTTTGGCAAAGCCATCGAGTGCGGTCACATAAGGCACGCCCATGCATGCTGCTTGTGTCAGCGTGAGTGCCGCTGGTTTTTCTAACAAGGCACGCTGGGGCAACACCAGCCATGTGGCATGGCTACCATCGCGGGTGATGCCCACATCGCCACCCGAACCAAACACAGTTTTACCGACCCACTCTTTGGGGCCATGTTCGACGATGCCCACATAGTCACGCCCCGGTGTGCGCGGAAAAACCGCTTGTGGCATGTGGCCCAAACTGGCCTTCACATCAGACGGGTTGATGGCCGCCATCAGCACACGCACCACGGCCTCGGTGGGTCCACAGTTCGGTGTTTGTTGCGTGATGACATTGACTTGAATGGCTTCGGGTGAAGCGCTGGGTTGTGCGAGTTGTAGTGCTTTCATGTTTTTTATCCGTTGTGTGAACGCAAGCCCCACAGCTCGCGCGCTTGTTTGGAAGTGGCCAAGGTGCCGCCCAAGTGTTGAATGATTTCTTTGGCACGCGCCACCAATGCCGCATTGCTCGGTGCCAACACGCCTTTGTCGAAGTAGATGGTGTCTTCTAAACCAATTCGCACATGACCACCCAGCAACCAAGCTTGAGCGACCACAGGAAACGCCATGCGCCCAATGCCAAATGCCGACCAATGCATGCCCGATGGGATGAGGCTTTTGCCAAACATCAAGGCTTCAGGGCTAGAGGGCAAGGCATAACGCACGCCAGTGACCAAGGTGTAAATGCTGTTTTTGGGTAACACGCCTTCGTTCAACAAAGTTTGTGCCAAAACCAAATCGCCTGAATCAAAACATTCCAACTCGGGCAAGGTGCCTGCATCGCGAATGATGTGCGCCATCTGTCGCACAGAGTTGGGCGTGTTGATCACCACTTGGTCACCAGAGTTCATGGTGTTCAAGTCGAGCGAACACACATCAGGCTTCAACGCGGCCACATGTGCCACGCGCACTTCTGGCAAACACAAGGTGCTGCCGGGTGCGGCTTTTTGTGGGTCATCTGCCGAGGGAATGAAGCGACCACCAGGGCCTGTGGTGAGGTTGATGATGAGGTCGCGGTTTTGCGCTCGAATGCGGCGCACCACATCGGCATACAAGTCGAGCGACATAGAAGGTTTGCCGGATTCAGGGTCGCGCACATGGATGTGCGCTGCAGCGGCGCCGGCTTCGGCGGCGCTCAAACACGCGTCGGCAATTTGCTCAGGCGTGACCGGCAAATGCGGCGTTTGACTGGGCTGCGTTAAGTTGCCAGTGACGGCACAGGTGAGGATGGTGAATGGGTTCATGTTTGAAAATGTTTGAAACCGATGAATCGAGCGATCAAGTTAAATCATCAAGTGAAACCAAAGCCTCAAGCCACCAAATGGCGGCCACCGTCCACCACCAATGTGGTGCCGGTGGCGAACGCCAAACTGGTGGTCAACGCCACAATGGCTTGCGCCACATCTTCGGCCTCGCCCACGCGACGCAGGGGTGTGGTTGAAGCTGCTTTTTGATTGAACTCAGGGCCACGGCCGGGCACAAACG